>DATKMW010000067.1:0-50780 GCA_035541675.1 Anaeromyxobacter sp.
GAGCAGCGCCCGGGAGTGGGGCAGCGCCCTCCCGGGCGGCCGGGGGTCGACGACCGGGTTCCTGGGCGGCCGCGCGGGCAGGTCCCTCCTGGAGGACGTGGCCGGGGAGGTCGGCCTCCACGCGGCCGAAGCGCTCCGCCATCACCACCACAGCAGCCGACCCTCCAGGCGCTCTGCCGAGCCATTCCGACGGCCCGGCAGGGCGGCGCCGCCGTCCCGACTCCTCCGGGCACACGCAGTTAATAGTCTGAAAATATTGCAGTTATTCCATCTTGTTCCGACCGCCTGGAACAACCTGTGCGAGCTGGTTAGATAATCGACTAAATGGACCGCTTAGGTCTGCTATATTCCACGGTGGGCGCCCGCGAGGCGGCCCGGGAGAACCAGGGATGATCCGGGTCGCCAAGCTCACCGACTACGCCATCGTGCTGCTCGCCCACCTGGCGAGGGGCGGGCGCACGCTCACCGCGCAGGAACTCGCCCGTCGCTCCTCGGTCCCGATGCCCACCGTCTCCAAGCTCTGCAAGGAGCTGTCCCGGGCAGGGCTGGTGGTGTCGCACCGGGGGCGGCACGGCGGCTACGGCCTGGCGCGCTCGGCCGATCGCATCACCGTGGCCGAGATCGTCGAGGCGCTGGAGGGGCCCATCGCGCTCACCGAGTGCGGGCAGGGCGCCCAGGCCTGCGAGCTCGAGGCCACCTGCGTGGCCAAGGCCGGGTGGGACCCGGTCTCCCGCGCCATCCACGGCGCCCTGTCCAACCTGCCCCTCTCCGCCATCGCGCCGCTGGGCGGCCCCGCCGCGCCCGCGGGTGGCCTGGTCACGCTGGGAGCGCACGCCTCATGAGCACCACCGCCGAGTTCAAGGAGCTGACGGAGCAGCGCTACAAGTACGGCTTCGTCACCGAGATCGAGGAGGACCGGGTCCCGAGGGGCCTGTCCGAGGAGATCGTCCGCCTCATCTCCCAGAAGAAGGGGGAGCCAGCCTTCATGCTGGAGTGGCGGCTGCACGCCTACCGGCGCTGGCTGGAGATGGAGGAGCCGACCTGGGCCAACGTCCGCTACCCCCGGATCGACTACCAGGGCATCACCTACTACTCCGCGCCCCGGCAGAAGAAGACGCTGGGCTCGATGGACGAGGTGGACCCGGAGCTGAAGCGCGCCTTCGGAAAGCTGGGCATCCCCCTCGAGGAGCAGATGCGCCTGGCCGGCGTGGCGGTGGACGCGGTCTTCGACTCGGTGTCGGTGGCCACCACCTACAAGAAGAAGCTGGCCGACCTGGGCATCGTCTTCTGCTCCTTCTCCGAGGCGGTGCGGGAGCACCCGGCGCTGGTGGAGAGGTGGCTCGGCTCGGTGGTCCCGGCCACCGACAACTTCTTCGCCGCCCTGAACAGTGCGGTCTTCTCCGACGGCTCCTTCGTCTACGTGCCCAAGGGCGTGCGCTGCCCCATGGAGCTGTCCACCTACTTCCGGATCAACGCCAAGGACACCGGCCAGTTCGAGCGGACGCTCCTCGTCGCCGACGAGGGGGCCTACGTCTCCTACCTCGAGGGCTGCACCGCCCCGCAGCGCGACGAGAACCAGCTGCACGCGGCGGTGGTGGAGCTGGTGGCGCTGGACGGCGCCACCATCAAGTACTCCACCGTCCAGAACTGGTACCCGGGCGACGCCGAGGGGCGGGGCGGGATCTTCAACTTCGTCACCAAGCGCGGCAAGGCCGGGCGCAAGGCCAAGATCAGCTGGACCCAGGTGGAGACCGGCTCGGCCATCACCTGGAAGTACCCATCCTGCATCCTCCAGGGCGACGACTCGGTGGGCGAGTTCTACTCGGTGGCGCTGGCCAACCACCGGCAGCAGGCCGACACCGGCACCAAGATGATCCACATCGGGAAGAACACCCGCTCCACCATCATCTCCAAGGGCATCAGCGCCGGGCGCGGCCAGAACACCTACCGCGGGCAGGTGAAGGTGCTGAAGGGGGCGGAGGGGGCGCGCAATTACTCCCAGTGCGACTCGCTCCTCATCGGCGACCAGTGCGGGGCACACACCTTCCCGTACATCGAGGTGCGCAACCCCACCGCGAAGGTGGAGCACGAGGCCACCACCTCGCGGATCAGCGACGACCAGCTCTTCTACTGCCGGCAGCGGGGCATCTCCGACGAGGACGCCGTCTCGCTCATCGTGAACGGCTTCGCCAAGCTGGTGCTGAAGGAGCTGCCCATGGAGTTCGCGGTGGAGGCCCAGAAGCTGCTGGGCATGTCCCTGGAGGGGAGCGTCGGATGAGCGAGGTGATGCTGCAGGTGAGCGGCCTCAGGGCCACCGTGAACGGCCAGGAGATCCTGAAGGGCGTGGACCTCGAGCTGGGCACGGGCGAGGTGCACGCCATCATGGGGCCCAACGGCTCCGGCAAGTCGACGCTGGCGGGCGTGCTGGCCGGCCGGCCCGTCTACCAGGTCACCGGCGGCGAGGCCCGCTTCCTGGGGAAGGACCTCCTCGCCCAGGCCCCCGAGGAGCGGGCCGCGGCCGGCCTGTTCCTGGGCTTCCAGTACCCGGTGGAGATCCCCGGGGTGGGCAACCTGTACTTCCTCCGCACCGCGCTCAACGCCGTCCGGCGGTCGCGGGGCGAGGAGGAGCTCGACGCCATGGACTTCCTGGCGTTCGCCCGCGAGCGGATGAGGCTGCTCGAGCTCGACCCGTCGCTCGGGAGCCGCTCGGTGAACGAGGGCTTCTCCGGCGGCGAGAAGAAGCGGAACGAGATCTTCCAGATGGCGGTGCTGGAGCCCCGCCTGGCCATCCTCGACGAGATCGACTCCGGCCTGGACATCGACGCCCTGCGGGTGGTGGCGCGCGGGGTGAACGCCCTGCGCCGGCCGGACCGGGCCGTGCTGCTCGTCACCCACTACAAGCGGCTGCTGGAGCACATCCAGCCGGACCGGGTGCACGTGATGGCGGCGGGGCGCATCGTCCGCACCGGCGGTCCGGAGCTGGCCGACGAGCTGGAGCGGACCGGCTACGCCTGGGCGGCGGGGATGCGCCCGGAGCTGGAGGGGCCGGCCGCGGAGGCGCGCCCGTGAGTTCCCGGAGCCCATTCGAACTGGCGGCGGGACGGCTGCTGGCCGAGCCGCCGCCACCCGGCCCGGGCTGGCTGGCCGAGCTGCGCGCGGCCGGGGCGGCCGCCTTCCACGAGGCCGGGCTCCCCACCGCCCGCCACGAGGACTGGCGCTTCACCAACCTGGCGCCGCTCGCCGCCCTGGAGCTCTCGCGGGCCCGTGCCGGGGAGGGGGCGCTCGCCGCGCTGGCGTCGCTCCCGCCGGCGGCCGGTCCGCGGCTGGTCTTCGAGAACGGGCGGCTCAGGCCCGACCTCTCCTCCTCCGCCGGCCTGCCGAAGGGCGCGGTGGTGGCCGGCCTTGGCGAGGCGCTCTCCCACGCACCGGAGCTGGTCCGTCCCCACCTGGGGAGGCTGGCCCGGCCCGAGGGGCTGGCCTTCACCGCCCTCAACGCGGCGCTGCTCGAGGACGGCGCCCTGGTCCTGGTCCCGGCCGGCACCGCCCTCCCGGCCCCGGTGGAGCTGGTGTTCCTGGCCGGCGGCGGCGCCGCCGGGCTGTGGGCGCAACACCCGCGGGTGCTGGTGGTGGCGGCGCCCGGCGCCAAGGCCACGGTGGCGGAGATCTACCTGGGGGGCGGGGGCGGCTACTTCACCGGGGCGGTCAGCGAGCTGTCGCTGGGCGAGGGGGCCGAGCTCGAGCACGTGCGCCTGCAGGACGAGGGGGAGGGCGCCTTCCACGTGGGCGCGGTCTTCGCCGAGCAGGGTGCGGGGGCGCGCCTCTCGGCCCACTCGCTCTCCCTGGGCGCGCGCCTCTCTCGGGCCGAGCTGCGGGTGCGGCTGGCCGGCGAGGAGGGGCGGCTCGAGGCCTCGGGCCTGTTCATGGCCGACGGCAGCCGGGTCACCGACGCCTTCACCTGGGTGGACCACACCGTGCCGCGCTGCTCCACCTCCGAGGCCTACAAGGGCATCCTCGACGGCCAGGCCCGCGGGATCTTCGCCGGGCGCATCCGGGTGATGCCCGGCGCCCAGAAGACCGACGCCCGCCAGTCGAGCTCCAACCTCCTGCTCTCCGACGACGCGGTGGTCGACACCAAGCCGCAGCTGGAGATCTTCGCCGACGACGTGAAGTGCGGCCACGGCGGGACCGTGGGCCAGCTCGACGAGGAGGCCCGCTTCTACCTGCGGTCCCGCGGGCTGGGAGACGCCGAGGCGCGAAGCCTGCTCATCTGGGCCTTCGCAGCGGAGATGGTGGAGCGGGTCGGCGCCGAAGGGCTCCGGGCCCTGGCCCGGGCGCGGGTGGCCTGCCGGCTCCCCGCCGCGGTGGCGCTCCTGGAGGCTGCATGATCGCGGGGCAGGCGCAGGGCGAGGTGCGCGGCCGGCCGGGCGAGGAGAGGCCCGCCGCCCGCTACGATCTGGAGGGCATCCGGGCCCAGTTCCCCATCCTGGCCCGGCCGGTGCACGGCAAGCCGCTCGCCTACCTGGACAACGCCGCCACCACCCAGAAGCCGCGGGCGGTGATCGAGGCGGTGCGGCGCTACTACGAGGAGGACAACGCCAACGTGCACCGCGGCGTCCACCTCCTCTCCGAGCGCGCCACCCGCGCCCACGAGCAGGCGAGGGTCAAGGTGGGCCGCTTCCTGGGCGCCGCCGACCCGCGCGAGGTGGTGTTCGTGCGCGGCGCCACCGAGGCGGTGAACCTGGTGGCCCAGACCTTCGGCCGGCAGCGGGTGGGGCGGGGCGACGAGGTGCTGGTCACCGAGCTCGAGCACCACTCCAACATCGTGCCCTGGCAGATGCTCTGCCAGGAGAAGGGCGCCCACCTCCGGGTGCTGCCCATCGACCAGGCTGGGGACCTGCGGCTCGAGGCGCTGGACCAGCTCCTGGGACCGCGCACGCGGCTCCTGGCGGTGACCCACGTGTCCAACGCCCTGGGCACGGTGAACCCGCTCCGGGAGCTCATCGCCCGGGCCCACGACCGCGGGGTGCCGGTGCTGGTCGACGGGGCCCAGGGCGCCCCGCACCTGCCGGTCGACGTCCGGGCGCTGGGGGCCGACTTCTACGCCTTCTCCGGCCACAAGCTCTACGGCCCCATGGGCATCGGGGCGCTCTGGGGGCGCAGGGCCCTCCTGGAGGAGATGCCGCCCTGGCAGGGCGGCGGCGACATGATCCTCTCGGTCACCTTCGAGAAGACCACCTTCAACGCCCTGCCGCACAAGTTCGAGGCCGGCACGCCCGACGTGGCCGGGGCGGTGGGGCTCGGGGCGGCCATCGACTGGCTGGGCTCGGTGGGGCTCGGGGCCATCGAGGCCCACGAGCGCGCGCTCATCGGCTCGTTCCTCGAGGCGCTCCGGGAGCTGCCCGAGGTGCGCCTGGTGGGGACGCCGCGGGAGCGGGCCGGGGTGGTGTCGTTCCTCCCTGGAGAGGTCCACCCCCACGACGCCGGCACCGTCCTCGACCAGCACGGGGTGGCGGTGCGGGCCGGACACCACTGCGCCCAGCCGCTGATGCACCGCCTGGGGGTGAGCGCCACCGTGCGCGCCTCCTTCGCCGCCTACTCCTCGCCGGCCGACGTCGAGGCGCTGGTGCGCGGGCTGCACGAGGTGAGGAGGATCTTCGCGTGAGCGAGCTCACCGACCTCTACCAGGAGGTGGTCCTCGACCACAGCAAGCGGCCGCGCAACTACGGGCCGCTCCCGACCGAGACCCACCACGCCGAGGGGCTCAACCCGCTGTGCGGCGACCGCATCACCGTCCACGCGCGGGTGGAGGGCGGGAGGGTGGCCGAGGTGCGGTTCGAGGGGAGCGGCTGCGCCATCTCCCGGGCCTCGGCCTCGGTGATGACCGGGGTGGTGAAGGGCAGGTCGGGCGCCGAGGTGGAGGCGCTGTTCGGGCGGTTCCACAAGCTGGTCACCGAGGGGCCGGACGCCGGGGGCGAGGAGTCCCTGGGCAAGCTGGCGGTGTTCGGCGGCGTGCACGAGTTCCCTGCGCGGGTGAAGTGCGCCAGCCTGGCCTGGCACGCGCTGCGCCAGGCGCTGGCAGGGGGCAAGGACCCCGTCTCCACGGAGTAGCCGATGACGCACATCCCCACCACCACGCGTCGGGACGTCGGGGCGCTGCTGGTCCCCAGCGGTGAGCGGGTGCTCTTCCCCGCCGGCACGTGGCTCGTGGTGCAGCAGGCGCTGGGCGGCCAGTTCACGGTGATGACCGACATGGGGGCCCTGGCCCGCATCGACGGCGGGGACGCCGACGCTCTGGGGCCCGAGGCGGTCGAGGCCGCACGGCGCTACGAGGCGGGGCGCGCCGCCGCCGGCGAGGGGCCGTTCGAGGAGCGGCGCGTCTGGGAGGCGCTGGGCACCGTCTACGATCCCGAGATCCCCGCCAGCATCGTGGAGCTGGGGCTGGTCTACGGCGTGGCGGCCGAGCCGGTCGAGGGCGGGCACAGGGTGAAGGTGCAGATGACCCTCACCGCCCCCGGTTGCGGCATCGGCCCGGTGCTGGTGGACGACGTCCGCCGCAAGCTCCTGGGCACGCCCGGGGTGAAGGACGTCGAGGTGGATCTGGTCTTCGACCCGCCCTGGGATCCGTCGCGGATGAGCGAGGCGGCTCGCCTGCAGCTCGGCTTCATGTAGGGCGCGCCGCCAGGAGCAGGAGCACCGCCCCGAGGAGGACCAGCACCGCACCGGCGGACTGGACCCCCCGTGCGCTCGGCCTCGACGCCGCCGGGTCGCGGTCCCGCGCGGCGATGGGGCCAGGCCTGTCGCGCCGCAGGCGCAGGGCGAATCGCTGGACCCGCGGCGCGAACGCGAGCAGCGCGACGCCGGAGGCGACGAGCAGCGCGCCGGCCATCACCAGGGGGACCGAGAAGCCCTCTTCCATCGCTCCTCCGGGGAAGGGCCGGCGCCGTGTGCACTGACCGGGCCGGCGTGCCTCAGGGAATCGCGGCTCCCGGCGCCTGTCAACGGCCAGCGGCGCCCGGCCGGGCGGCAAAGGTGCCCGAACGCGAGGATCACCGCACCCGCGCCATCACCAGGGCGTCGACGTAGGCGCCGTCGCGCCAGGCCTCGAGGCGCTTCAGGCCCTCGCGCGCGAAGCCGAACCGCTGGTAGAGCGCGATGGCCGGGCCATTGTCGGCGTAGACGTCGAGCTCGACGCGCCGCGCCTCCAGGGCGTCGGCGAGGTCCAGCAGGTGCCTCATGAGCGCCCGTCCCACGCCGCGGCCCTGCCACCCCGCGCCGACGCCCATCCCCAGCAGCCAGACGTGAGGGCGGCGCGGGCTCCCGGCCGCCCGGAGGCTGCAGCTGGCCACCACCCCCTCGCCGACCAGGGCCACGAAGCTGCGGTTCAGCCGGTGGTCGCTGGCCGCCAGCCGCTTCCGCCAGACCTCGGCAGGCGTGAAGGGCGTCTGGAGCGTGCCCCAGATGGCCCGCTCGCCGCCGAACAGGCGGGCGAAGCCGGCCGCGTCCTCCGGGCGGCTGCGCCGGATCTCGAAGCTCGGCGGCAGCGGGCCGCCCGGGTCGCGGGCGAAGGCGCGCTCGGCGAGCGGGGCGGCCAGCCCCGGGCGCACCCAGGCGTGCCCCAGGCTGTCCCGCAGGCCGCCGTCCTCGCCGGTGAGGTCCTGGCGGCGGCGCACCTCGGGGAGGAAGCCGGCCCCGGCCAGCGCCTCGGCCAGGGCGGTGGCGGCCGGCGTCGAGAGGTCGAGCCGATCGAGCTTCCACCAGTCGCGGGCCAGGTC
Organism: Anaeromyxobacter sp.; assembly: GCA_035541675.1. Classification (GTDB taxonomy): domain Bacteria; phylum Myxococcota; class Myxococcia; order Myxococcales; family Anaeromyxobacteraceae; genus Anaeromyxobacter. The sequence goes on from DATKMW010000067.1 coordinate 7,773, forward strand.
GCGCAGCGCCGCCAGGAGCGTCGGGGCGGCCGCCGGCCCCGCCGCGAGCCAGGCGTGGCCCACGTGCCGCTGGCGCGGGCGGTCGAGAGCGGTCATCCCCGCCGCCCCCAGCAGATCCCCGCCCCGGAAGGCGCCGATGGCCGCGGTGGTGCCGGCCGCGCCCTGCAGCGCGCTCTCGCCCGGGATCTGGTCCAGGTCGCCGGCGATCTCGGGCCGGGCGCACAGCGCCGAGAGCGCCGGCAGGTCGGTGGGCTCGAGGGCGCGGAGCCGCACGCCCCTACGCGTCCACCACGTACTTGAAGACGGTGGAGGCGATGCGGATGACATCACCGTGCCGGAGCGTCTGCTCCTTGACCAGCTTGGAGTTCAGGAAGGTGCCGTTGGTGGAGTCGAGGTCGACCAGCACGTGGGCCCCGCCGGAGGCGAAGATCCGGGCGTGGCGCCGCGAGGCCTGCTCCGAGCCGATCACCACGGCGTTGCCGGGGTCGCGCCCCAGGGTCACGTCCTCGTCGCCGAGCGGGTAGCGCTTGCCTTGCTGGTCCGGGTCGACGGAGTGGACCACCTGGAGGGCCGCCCGGACCGCGGCGGCCGGCCCGCTCTGCTGAGGCGTTCCGCTGGCCCTGGTCTCGTCGTAGTCCATGGGGCCCTCCCGTTCGCAAACCCGTTAGCACGCCTGCGGCCCGGGGTGAAGAGGGGCCACCGTCCGAGGGCGCTGCCCGGCCGTCGACCGGGCTCTAGCCCCGCACCATCCGCCGCGGAACCGAGAGCTCCACCGTCGCGCCGTTGCGCACCAGGGTCAGCTGCACGGAGGTGCCCTCCGGTCCGCGGATGAGGTCCACCGCGCCGCCGAAGCCCAGCTCGGTCACCGGCTGGCCGTTCACCTCCACGAGGAGGTCGCCCGGGACCATCCCCGCCTCGGCCGCCCCGCCGCCCGGCGCGACCTGGGTGACGACCAGGCCGTCCTCGCGCGGGGAGAGCATCACCCCGATGCCGGCCAGCTCGGTGCGAGGGTCCTCCCCCTCGGAGAGCGGGCGCAGGCGGATCTCGATCGGGCCGGTCATCTGGCCGGGCTCCGTCTCCAGCCCGCCCACCACCCGGGCGTGGTGCCCGGCGGCGGCGGCCGAGACGGAGAATCGCCGCGGCAGGCCGCCGAGGGTGAACAGGCCGTCGTCCCCCGTGACCGCCAGGGACAGCACCGGGAAGGTGGAGGCGGCGGCCTCCAGGGAGCCCTCCACCGCGAGGTGCGCCCCGGCCAGCGGGGCGCCGCTGGAGAGGTCCCGCACCACGCCGCTCAGGGTCCCGCCCGACTCCAGCGCGGCGTCGAGCTCCGCCTGGGCCGGCGGGGCAGGGACGTCCACCGGGAGCGGCGAGGAGGGGGCGCGGCCCGGCGCCGAGAACACCACCGCGGCCGGTCCGGGCACGAGGTCGGCCAGGGCGTAGCAGCCGGCGGGATCGACCACCGAGAGGCTCCGCTGGGGCTCGAGCCAGAGCGCGCTGTGGCGGGCGAAGACCATCACCGTGAAGGGGGCCACGGGCTGGCCGGTGGAGGCATCGCGCACGCAGCCCCGCAGCCGGCCGCCGTCGGGGAGCTCGAGCACCACCTGGTCGGGCGCTCCGGCCTCGGCCCGGGCCGTGGCCGGGGCGTGCTCCTCGGCCCGGGCCACGAGCCGGTAGGTGCCGGCCTCGAGGTCCCGGAGCCGGAAGCGGCCGTCGCCGTCGGTGCTGGCCTGGGCCACCGGTACCCCGCCGCCCCACCGGTCGCGCGCCGCCGTGGCCAGGACCAGCGCGCCGGGCACCGGGCCGCCGCCCCGGACGACGACCCGCCCGAAGATCTCGCCCCCCGGCGCCGCCGGGCGGTCCCGGGGAGGACCGAGCACGATGGTCACCCGCCCGCTCACGAGGGCCAGGGCGTCCACCCGGGCGCGACCGGAGTACCTCCCGGGCAGGCGCGCCTCGAGCACCGAGCCCTCCGGCGCGGCCGCGCGGAACTCGCCGCGGGCGTCGGCGATGAAGCGATCGGGGATGCTCACCAGCGTGGCCTCGCCGGCGGCGCCGAGGAGCCTCACCTCCGCTCCAGGCGCGGGGGCGCCGCCCTCCAGCACCACCCGGCCGGCGATCTCCAGCGCCGGCGCGAGGTGGATCTCGATGCCCCGGACCTGCTTTCCCGGCTCGGCCAGGAGCTCGACCGGGCTGTGGCCCCACTCCGGCGCGAAGGGGAAGTGGCCCGGCGCGGTCACCGCCGCCAGGAGCCAGGCGCCGGGCGAGGGCTCGAAGCGGAAGGTGCCGTCGGCCGCGGCCCGCACCACCTCGGCCGCGCCGCCACGGGCGAAGGTGAGCTCGGCGCCGGGGATCCCCGCGCCGGAGGCCGCGCTCACCACCCGGCCCTCGAAGCGGGCCGGGCCGGCGGACGCGCGCGCCGCGGGCGCGGCCGGCGGCACGAGCAGCACCGGCAGGCGGGGAGGCGGGACGAGTCGGGGCGCCGGGGCCGCCGCGGCGGCCGCTCCCGGAGCGGGCCCGGGAGGCGGCGCCGCGCCCGGGCGCCCGCGGAGGGCGAGGAGGTAGATGAGGAGCGCAGCCAGCGGGACGACGAGGACGGGGATGAGCAGGTGGGGGAGCGGACGGCGCCGGCGCATGGAGGGAGCCTACCGCTTCCGCCTCGCGTCCACCCCCGCCGCATGGTGGGGAGGGTGGATCCCCCGCCCCATCTCCGGGGCGGGCGGAACCAGCGCCTCCTCGCAGCCCAGGGCGAGCAGCACGTGGCGCGCCACCACCCGGAGGGCGGTGCCCCGCTGCCGCGGCGAGAGGGGCAAGGCCCCGTCCACCAGCAGGGTGGCCAGGCCGTGCACGCTCGACCAGACCGCGACCTCCGCCCCCGGCCGCCGGTCGGCGGGCACGGCGCCCGAGGCCACCAGCTGGTCGAGCGTGTCGCCCAGGACCTGGTAGGCGTCGCGCCCGGCCACGCCGCAGCCGGGGATGAAGCCCTCGCTGCGCATCGCCGGGCCGAACATGACGCGGAAGAAGGAGGGGTTCCTCACCGCGAAGTCGACGTAGGCCTGCCCGATGGCGGCCAGCGCCAGGACCGCGCGCGCCGGGGCCGGTGCCGAGGGGGAGACCCTGGCGGCGGCCCTCTCCATCTCGGAGGCCAGCCGCCCGTGGCCGTCGGCGGCCAGCGCCGCCAGGAGCGCCGGCTTGTCGGCGAAGTGCCGGTAGGCGGCGGCCGGGGAGACCGACACCTCCCGGGCTGCCTCGCGCAGGCTGAAGCCCTCCGGGCCCCGCTCGCCGATGAGCCGGAGCGCGGTCTCCAGCAGGGTACGGCGGAGGTCGCCGTGGTGGTAGCTCGCCCGGGTGGGGGTCAGAGGCTCCTTCACGCCTTCCATGTTGACATCGATAACATCGCTTGGCAATGTTATCGTCGTTCACATCGAAGTAAGCACCAATCACATCGAGGTCCCCATGCGCCCCGTCCGGGCGGTCGCCCTTCACACTGCTTCAAGGGAGCGCAAAGACCGGGGTACGCCGGCGTCGCAGGGTGGCCACCGCCCGGACCGCCTCTGGGGCGACCCACCGGAGGAGCACGCCATGCCACCCCGATCCACGCTGCTTCGCCCCGCCCTGGCCGCGAGCCTGCTCCTGGCGAGCGCCTGCGCCTCCTCCGGGGCCGCCCCGGCGCCGGCGGAGGGCGCCCCGGTCCCGGTGCGGTCCCAACCCGTGACCCGCGGCGCCCTGCCGGTGCCGCTGCGGGTGGCCGGGACGGTCCACCCCAAGGACGAGCGGATGCTCTCCTTCAAGGTGGGCGGCCTGGTGGCGCGGATCCGCGTCGAGGAGGGGGAGCGAGTCCGGCGCGGGCAGGTGCTGGCGGAGCTGGACGCGACCGAGCTGTCGTCGGGCGCGCGCCAGGCCCGCGAGGGGCTGGCCAAGGCCGAGCGCGACCGCGACCGCGCCCGGGCGCTCGCTGCCCAGGAGGTGGTGGCGAGGGCGGTGGCCGAGGATGCGGAGACCGCGACCCGGATCGCCCAGGCCGGGGCCGAGGCGGCCGAGTTCAACCTGCGACGATCGGTGCTGACCGCGCCCGACGACGGCTGGGTGGAGGAGCGGATGGCCGAGCCGGGCGAGGTGATCGCCCCGGGCCGGCCGGTGCTGCGGGTGAGCGGGCGCGGGCGCGGGTTCGTGGTCCGCGGCGCCCTGGCCGATCGCGAGGTCCTGGGGCTGCGCACGGGCCAGCCGGCGCTGGTCACCGTCGACGCCACCGCGGGCGCACCCATCTCCGGCACCATCTCGGAGATCGCCCGCAGCGCCACGCGGTCCACCGGGAGCTACGACTTCGAGGTCCGCCTCGACCCGGCCCGCTCCGGCGACCTGCTGGACGGGCTCAGCGCCAAGGTCGAGATCGCCCGCCAGGTCGAGGTCCCGGCGGCGGTGCCGCTGGGCGCCCTGGTCGAGGCGGACGGGGACCGGGGCGCCGTGTTCGTGGTCGAGGGCGGGCGGGCCCGGCGGGTGCCGGTCCGGATCGCCTTCCTCCAGGGCGAGCGCGCGGTGCTGGCCGACGACCTCCCCGGCGTGAGCGATGTCGTCACGGACGGTGCATCCACCCTCGCCGACGGCGCCCCGGTGCGCCTCGTTCCCTAGGGAGCCCACCGTGCACCTCGCCGAGTTCGCCGTCCGTCGCTGGCAGCTCACCCTGGTGCTCTTCGCCGGGGTGACCCTGCTCGGGATCGCCTCGCTCCTCGAGATCCCCAAGTCCGAGGACCCCACCTTCGACTTCCCCAACTTCGCGGTGGTGGCCGTCCTGCCCGGGGCCACCCCAGCCGACCTGGAGCGCCAGGTGGTGCGGCCGCTCGAGGCGCGCTTCCAGACCATCGACGACCTCAAGAGGACCAAGACCACCATCGAGGACGGGGTGGCCGTCATCCAGCTGGAGTTCACGGCCGGAGCCGACGCGGGCCGCCGGCGCGACGACGTGCTCCGCGAGGCCACGGCGCTGCGCCCGTCCTTGCCCCCCGAGATGGTCCGGCTCGACGTGCAGGAGTTCAACGCCGCCAAGGTGAACGTCCTGCAGCTGGCGCTGGTCTCGGACACCGCCTCCTCCCGCGCCCTGGACGGGCTCTCGCACCGGCTCCGCGAGCGGCTCCGCGCCGTGCCCGGCGTGGGCGACGTCCAGATCGACGGGCTGCCCGCCCAGGAGGTCCGGGTGGAGGTCGACCCCGAGCGCGCGGTGGCCTGGGGAGTCTCGCCGGGCGAGGTCATCGCCTCGCTCTCGGCCGGGTCGCAGAGCATCCCGTCCGGCTCGGTGGACGCCGGCCCCCGCCAGCTCTCGGTCAAGGCCAGCGGCGACTTCCGCTCGGTCGACGAGGTCCGCGACGCGGTGGTGCGGCTGGCCGGCGGCCGGGCGGTGCACGTGCGCGATCTGGCCCAGGTCGTGCTGGGAGACGCAGAGCCGGTGCACCTTCTTCGGGTGGACGGGCACCGGGCCGTCAGCGTCGCCGCCAACATGAAGGAGGGCCAGAACATCCTGGCCGTCCGCGAGGGGCTGGGGGCGGCGGTGGAGGAGTTCCGGGCCCAGCTACCCTCCGGCGTGTCCCTGGCCGTGGCCTTCGACCAGGCCCGGAACGTCGACCACCGCCTGCGCGGCTTCGCCCGCGACTTCCTCATCGCCATCGCCCTGGTGCTGGTCACCCTCCTGCCGCTCGGCACCCGCGCCTCGCTGGTGGTGATGGTCTCCATCCCCCTCTCGCTGGCCCTGGGGGTGGCGCTGCTCCGCTTCGCCGGCTTCTCGGTGAACCAGCTCTCCATCGTCGGCTTCGTGATCGCCCTGGGCCTTCTGGTGGACGACTCGGTGGTAGTGGTGGAGAACATCACCCGCTGGATCCGCCTGGGGGCCTCGCCTCGGGAGGCGGCGGTGAGGGCCACCCGCCAGATCACCCTCTCGGTGCTGGGCTGCACCGCCACCCTGGTCTTCGCCTTCCTGCCGCTGCTGGCCCTGCCCGGCTCGGCCGGGCTCTTCATCCGGAGCATGCCGGTGGCCGTGGTCTTCACCATCCTGGCCTCGCTCGGGGTCTCGCTGACGGTGGTGCCGTTCCTGTCGAGCCAGCTCCTCAGGAGCTACGGGTCCCACGGCAACCTCTTCTTCCGTGGGCTCACCTGGGCCGTGGACGGCTCCTACCGGCCGGTCCTGCGCTGGGCGCTGGCCCGGCCACGCCTCACCCTGGCGGGCGCGGCGCTGCTGGTGGCGGGGAGCGTGGCGCTCGTGCCGCGCATCGGCTTCAGCCTCTTCCCCAAGGCGGGCCTCCCCCAGGTCCGGGTGGTGGTGGAGGCGCCGGAGGGGGCCAGCCTCTCCGAGACCGACCGGGCGGTGCGCTTCGCGGAGGGCGTGCTCCGCGGCGAGCCCGAGGTCCGCAGCGTGGTGGCCAACGTGGGCAAGGGCAACCCTCGTGTCTACTACAACGTCAGCCAGCAGAACGAGAAGGCCAGCTGGGGCGAGATCCTCTTCGAGCTGGGCACGCGCGAGCCGGAGGCCATCGGCCGCGCGCTGGATCGCATCCGGGCGCGGCTGGCCGGCTATCCGGGTGCCACCCTGCAGGTGCTGGAGTTCGAGCAGGGACCCCCGGTCGACGCGCCGGTGGCCATCCGCGTGCTGGGGGAGGACCTGGGCCAGCTCGACGCCGCCTCGCGCAGGGTGGAGGAGGTGCTGCGCTCCACGCCGGGGACCCGCTACGTGAAGAACCCCACCCGCGACCGCAAGAGCGACCTGCGGGTGGTGGTGGACCGCGAGCGGGCGGCCCTGGCTGGCGTGGCCGTGCCCGAGGTGGACCGGACGGTCCGGCTGGCGGTGGGGGGGGTGCTGGCGGGCCGCTACCGCGAGGACGGCGCCGAGGATGCCCGCGACGTGCGCGTCACCTACGCCCGGGCCGGGGCCCCGACGCTGCCCGGGGCGCCCCGGCCGACGCCGGAGGTGCTGGAGCGGGTCTACCTGCCCGGCGCCGCGGGCGCGGTGCCGCTCCGCCAGGTGGCCGAGCTCCGGCTCGAGCCCTCGCCGGCGCGCATCTACCGGACCGACCGGATCCGCAGCGCCACCGTCACCGCCCAGGTGCAGGAGGGCTACAACACCGACCGGGTCACCCGGGCGGTGCTGGGGCGCCTCGCCGCCGCGCGCTGGCCGCCCGGGGTCCGCATCGTGCCCGCCGGCGAGCTGGAGAGCCGGCTGGAGAGCTTCGGCGGGCTGGGGAGCGCCATCATCCTCGCGGCCATGGGAGTGCTGGCGGTGCTGGTGCTGGAGTTCCGGACCTTTCGCTCCACCCTCATCGTGGCCTCGGTCATCCCCCTGGGCGTGGTGGGCGGCCTGGTGGCCCTCCTCCTCTCGGGGAACACGCTCTCCTTCACGGCCACCGTCGGCTTCGTGGCCCTTTTGGGCATCGAGGTCAAGAACTCCATCCTCCTGGTCGACTTCACCAACCAGCTCCGCCAGGAGGGCCTGCCGCTCGACGAGGCGGTGCGCCGGGCGGGCGAGACCCGCTTCGTGCCCGTCCTCCTCACCACCCTCACCGCCATGGGCGGGCTGGTGCCCCTGGCGCTGGAGCGGTCCGCCCTCTACTCGCCGCTGGCCCTGGTGCTCCTGGGGGGCCTCCTGAGCTCCACCCTCCTGGCGCGGCTCGTGACCCCGGTCCTCTACCGCCTCCTGCCCCCCGATCTGGAGGAGCCGGCAGCGGAGCGCGCCCGGCCCGCCCCGCACCGGTCCGAGCTCCGGGGCGCCACGGCCGGGGCGCCCGAGCCCGGGGCGGCCTGAGGGGAGGCGGTCATGCAGATGCTCCTGTGGCTGGCGCTGTGGCCGGTGCGGCTCAGGCCGCGGCCCGGGCGGGCCGCGGGCGGATGGAGACGGCCCGCCGGCCCGCGCCGCGCTGCAGCTCGATCCCGACCTCCGCGTCCGGGGCCAGCACCATCACCCGCTGCAGGTCGTCGAGCGTCTGCACCTCGCCCCCGTTGGCGGAGAGGAGCAGGTCGTCGCGCCGCAGCCCGGCGGCTTGGGCGGGCGAGCCCTCGACCACCTCCAGCACGCGGATCCCGCGGGTGAGGCCGCCCGGGCCGAGCAGCGCCGGGTCGAGGTCCTCGGCGCGCCCGGAGATGCCCAGGAACGGCCGGCGCACCTGGCCCTCGCGGATCAGCACCGAGGCCACCCAGCTCGCGGTCCGGGCCGGCACCGCGAAGCCGATGCCACGCGCCCAGGGGATGATGGCGGTGTTCATCCCCACCACCCGGCCCTCGGCGTCGAGCAGCGGTCCCCCCGAGTTGCCGGGGTTGATGGAGGCATCGGTCTGCACCAGCCCCTCCAGGACGCCGTGCCGGGCGGGGAGCTGCCGGTAGAGGGCCGACACCACCCCCACCGTCACCGAGCGCTCGAAGCCGAGCGGGTTGCCGATGGCCACCACCGCCTCGCCCACCCGGAGCTGCCGCTCCGAGAGCGACAGCACCGGCAGGTCGCGCGCCTCCACCCGGACCACCGCCACGTCGGTCCGCTCGTCGGCGCCGATCAGCTCCCCCCGCGCCACCCGCGAGCCGGAGATGCGGATGTGCAGCGCGCCGCCGCCCTGGGCCACGTGCGCGTTGGTGAGCACGTAGCCGTCCTGGGCGACCACCAGCCCGCTGCCCTGGCCGCGGCGGTGCTCCACCCCCACCACCGCCGGGGCCGCCCGGGCCACCAGCTCGGCCACGTCCTGCGAGAACGCCTGCAGCGCGCTCACACCCGCCTCCCCTCCGCGCCGGGCCGCTCCCGGACGCCGATGGTGAGCTTCACCTCCCGCTCCTCGCCGCCGCGGAGCAGCTTCATGCTCACCGTGTCGCCGATGCGGTCCTCGGCCAGGAGGGCCAGGAGCTCCCCCGGATCCTGCAGCGCCTCGCCGCCGAAGGAGAGGAGCGCGTCGCCCAGGACGATCCCCGCCCGCGCCGCGGGGCTGTCCTCCTCCACCCTCACCACCAGGAGCGCCAGCTCCTCGCCGGTCCGGGCTCGCAGCGGGGGGGCCAGCGGGACCGGGTGGGTGGCGATCCCCAGGTAGCCCCGCCGCACCTCGCCGTGGGCGAGGAGCGAGCGCATCACCCGCTGCAGCGTGGAGGGCGGCACCACCATCGCGGCGCCGCGAAGGAGGCCGGCGGTGGCGAGCCCCAGCCCCTGGCCGTCGGGGCCGACCGCCAGCCCGCCGGAGAAGCCGGGCTTCAGCTCCAGCGAGGTCTCCAGGTACCGGTCGATGCGCCCGCCGCGCCGGGCGCGGAACTCGCCGGCCGCACGGGACACCAGGCCCAGCGAGACGCGCACGCTGCGCCCCGGACGGAAGACGCCCACCAGCAGCGCCCCGGGCGAACCCCCCGCCTCCTCGCCCCAGGGCGCCGGGTCGAGGCCGGTCGCGGCGGCCCGCAGCGCGGCCAGGTCGGTGGTCGGGTCGCGGCCCAGCACCTCGGCCGCGACGGTCTCCCCGGAGGGGAGCCCGACCAGGACCTCCTCGTCCCGCTCCAGCGTGTGGTGGGCGGTGACGATCACGCCGTCGGGCGACCAGACCACGCCCGAGGCGGGGAAGCGGCGGCGGCCCTCCACCCGGACCACGTGGGCGGCCGCCCCGGCGGTGAGGGCGGTGAGCTGGCCGGAGAGCTGCGAGAGGAGCTCGAGCGACGCGGACATCGGGTCCCTTCCTTTCGCCGGCCGCCCGCGGGCGGGCCGGTGCCGGGGAAGCTAGGCCGCCGGCGGGCCGGGCACATCGGCCGGTGGGCCAGGTGGCACCTGGCCGGATGGGCAGGACCGGACGGGCCGTGCGCCGGGCCTTGTCCGGCGCGGTGCGCCTTGCGATGCTGGGCGCCCGACGCCATGTCCTCCGCCGACTTCGAGAGCGCGGTCGAGCGCCACCTGGCGCGCCTCTCCCAGAGGACCCTCCGCCAGCTCGAGGGGGAGACCACCGCCCGGCGCCTGGCCTGGCTCGAGGCGCGCGCCGCCCGGCTGCGGGCGGTCCCGCCCACGCCGCGCCGCCTCTTCGAGCTCCTCTTCCTCGAGTACATGGGGCTCTCCCCGGCCGACCTCCCGGTGCTCTCCGAGTCCGAGGCGGAGATCACCTGGTCCTCGGAGAACCCCTGCCCCACGCTCTCCGCCTGCGAGCGGCTGGGCCGGGACACCCGCGAGGTCTGCCGGGGCGCCACCGAGCGCCCGGCCCAGGCGTTCCTCTCCTGGTTCGACCCGCGCTTCCGCTTCCTGCGCGACTACGGCGAGCTCCGCCCCCTCGCCGCGGGCTGCCGGGAGCGGATCGTCCGGGTGGACCTGGAGGGCGCCATGCGCCTGGCCATCGCCGAGGCAGGCGCCTCCCGCCGCTCCGGGAACAAGGGTTACGGGGCGGCGGTGGTGCTGGGGGAGCGCCTCCTCGCCTGCCGCCACGACACCGCCGCCTCGGAGCGCGACCCCTCGCTGCACGCCGAGGTGAACGCGATCCGCGACGCGGTCCGGGCCCTGGGCACGGCCGACCTCTCCGGCGCGGTGGTGGTCTCGACCTGCGAGCCCTGCCCCATGTGCGCCTCCCTGGCGGTGTGGGCCAACGTCGGGGCGGTGGTCTTCGGGGCGTCCATCGAGGCCACCGCGGCCCTGGGCAAGGCCCGCATCCTCCTGCCGGCCCGGGAGATCGTCGAGCGCTCGCCGGTGCGGGTGGAGGTGGTGGGCGGCCTGCTGGCGGAGGAGTGCCTCGACCTCTACCGGTAGCTCACAGCGTCAGCTGGACCGCCGCGTAGCCGGTGAGCCAGCCCGGGTAGAGCCGGTAGGCGGCTCCGGGCGGGCCGCCCATGACCCGCGCCCCGGCCTCGAGCCGCAGCCGCTCGCCCTGCCAGGCGGCGGAGCCGGTGAGCACCCAGCCGCGGTCCTCGGGGGCGAAGAGCAGGTCGAGGGCCGGCTCGACGCGCCCCAGGGTCTGGGTGGCGTGGAGGAGGAGGTTGTCCCGGAGCGGGCTGGGCCGGTCGAAGGCCATGAGCCCCCAGGCCAGGTTCCCGTCCACGGCCGCGGGCGGGGCCAGCCCCGCCTGGCCCAGGGCGCGCTGGTCCTCGGCCAGCCGCCGCCGGGCGCGCCAGGTCGCGGCGCCATCACCCTGGGGGTCGTACCAGGCCTCCCCCAGGAAGGAGAGATCGTGACCGGGCGTGAAGGTGAAGCCGAGCACGGCGGCCACCTGGTCGCGGTCCACGCGGGGAGGGCCAGGCGGCGCGGCGGCCAGGGGGGAGCCCCCGGGGCCGCGCGCCGGCGGCGGGAGGTGCTCGGTGCGCTCCTGCCAGAGGGACGAGCCATGCAGCTCCAGGGCGTCGCTCGCCACCAGCGCCGCTCCGGCCCCGGCCTGCAGGCCGGTGCGCTCCGACCCGCGGGTCACCAGGTGGAGGTCGAGCGGGCCCAGGTGCCCGAACAGCCGGGCCGCTCCCGAGGCGTCGTGGACCGGCTGGGCGGCCCGGCCCCGCACCGGGTTGGCCCACACCACCGTGAGGGCCCAGCGCGCGTCGAGCCACTCCCAGGCGGCCTGCGGGATCCCCTCCAGCGCGAAGGGCTTGAGGGCCAGGCGCCGCTCCTGCTGCACCACGTCGAGGGGGCGGAAGCCGTAGGCGACATCCCAGCTGGTGACCCGCTTGCCCACGGTGAAGTGCTGTCCGGTCACGTCCAGCTCCTGGTAGAGCTCGGTGAGGACCGCGGCGAGGCGGGTGCGCCCGCCCCGCTCGGTGGTGGCCCGCAGCGAGCCCTCGGCCACCGCCCCGCGCCAGGCCAGCCGGAGCACCGCCTCGGCGCGGGCGGCCTCCTGGGCCAGGCCGGCCAGGTCGGCGCCGCCGGCGTAGGGGCTCCGGCGGTCGAGCAGGGTGGCCTCCGGCCCGGCCCAGGCGCGCAGCGCCCAGTCCGGTGCCCCGTCCGCCGCCGCGGCCGGGGCGCACCAGGCGAGGATCGCAGCGGCCAGGCAGGTCCGGCAGGCGCGGCGATCACTCCGGGTCATGCCGGGTGAGGAAGACGGGGTTGAAGTACTCGTCGGGCAGCTCCGCTGCCCGGCGCGACAGGTACTCGATGCGGGTCTCCCGCCCCGTCTGGATCTCGTCGTGCAGGCGCATGGCCACCACGCCCGGCTGGCCCGCCAGCGTGCCCATCTCGAAGGTGGCCCGCTTGGCCAGCCTCTCCGAGGCCAGGAACAGGTCGGCGGCCACCGGGTGGGCGTCGGTCCGGGAGAGGAAGAGGGTGATGCGGGCGTAGGTGACGCCCCTCCGGGCGGCGGCCAGATCCAGGCGCGTGCAGGGCTCGCCGTCCACCACCTCCTCGCCGGTCACCTCGCCGGCGTAGTCCCCGGCCCAGGTGAGCGTGGCCACGTCGCCGGCGGCGGCGTCGCCGAGCAGCTTCTGCGCGGGGGTGATGCGGACGGGGCGCTGGGAGGAGGGCAGGACGATCCAGTAGTCGTCGCCCAGCATGAGCACCTTCTGTCCCTTCTCCACCGGGGAGCGCGAGACGACCAGCGAGCGCCGACCGGGGCGCAGGTGGACCCGGTAGATGCGCTCCTTGTCGAGCTCGCCGCCCTTGAAGACCCGCACTCGCGTCTCCACCTCGGCGGCGTCGCTGGCCAGGCGGTAGGCGTCGGCCCGCAGGAGCAGGGCGTGGGCGTCGGGCGGCGGGGCGGCCGGGGCGCGGGCGGGAAGGGAGAGGGCGGCGAGGAGCGACGCGGCGGCGCCGGCCAGGGCGAGATGTCTAGACATGGGTCAGGGCCTCCACGATGTCGCGGGCGGCTGCGCGACGGCTCGCGCCAAAGGCGGCGATCGCCGCCGCCAGCGTCACCGCCAGGCCGTCCCGCAGGAACAGGCCGGCGGTGAGGTCGAGGTGGAGCGGGTAGCCCACCGAGCGTCCGGGCGGGGGCGGCATCTGGACGTGGAAGGCGTCGATCAGGAACGCCGCGGCCAGGGCCAGGAGCGCCCCGGCGACGGCGCCGCCCACGCCCACCAGGAGCCCCTCCAGCACCATGTTGCGGGTGACCAGCCCGGGCGAGGCCCCCAGCGCGCGGAAGGTGCCGATCTCCCGGGTCCGCTCCACCACCGCCATCCCGATGGTGTTGGAGACGGCGAAGAGCACCAGCACCACGATCACCAGGCCGAGCAGGCCGAAGATGCGATCGTAGAGGGCGCGAACCGCCTGGTAGTAGGTGGCCAGGTCGAGCCAGGTCCTCTGGGCCAGCTCCGGGTGGGCCGCCGCCAGGTCGGCGCGGACCGCGGGCAGGTCGGTCGCCGCCTGGAGGTACACGGCCAGGACGCTGGCCTTGTCGGTGAGCAGCAGCCTCTGGGCGGTGGCGAGGTGGACCATCACCGCCCGCCGGTCGAGCTCGGTGACGCCGGTGGTGTAGAGGCCTCGCACCCGCACGTCCTGGGCGTTGAGGCTGCCCTCGGTGGTGGTGGCGAGGAGGGTCAGCACCGTCCCGGGGTGGGCGCGCAGGGTGCGGGCCAGCTCCTGGCCCACCAGGATCTCGGGGAGGTCGCCCGCGGCGGGGGCGGGGGAGAGCGCGGTCCCCTCCACGAGGTTGAGGAAGGGTCCGCGCACCTTGAACTCGCCGCCGGCGTCGACGCCGGTGCCCACGAACACCGCCGACTTCTCGCCGTTGGAGAGGAGGCCGGAGAGCTCCAGGCGCGGCAGGGCGGCGCGGACCCGCGGGTCCTCCAGCGCCGCGGCTGCCAGGCCGGCGGGGTCGGGGAGGCCGTGCTGCATGGGCAGATCCTCGTCGCCGTCGAAGTGGTCGCGGTGGGCGAGCACCAGGTGGCCGGTGTCGCGGGCCGAGCCCTCCTCCAGGGCGGCGTAGGTGTACTGGCCGTAGCCGCCGAACACGAGCAGGCAGGCCGCGCCCACGGCGGCGATGAGCAGGGTGAGCAGGGCGCGCCGCCCGTTGCGGCGCACGTTCTTCAGGGCGAACCAGATCCAGGTCATGCCAGCACCCCGTCGCGGAGGGCGACCGTCCGGTCGCAGTGGTGGGTGACGCGGGCGTCGTGGGTGGCCACCACCACCGTGGCGCCCCGGGCGCGGGAGAGGTCGCGCAGCAGATCCAGCACCTGGCCGGCGGTGGCGCCGTCCAGGTTGGCGGTGGGCTCGTCGGCCAGGACCAGGGACGGCCGCTTCACCAGGGCGCGGGCGATGGCCACCCGCTGGCGCTGCCCGCCCGAGAGCCGGTCGGGCCGCCGCCCGATCTCGGCCAGGAGCCCCACCGCCGAGAGCGCCTCCTCGGCGCGGCGCCGGCGCTCCCGCCGCGGTACGCCGGCGAGGAGGAGCGGCACCTCCACGTTCTCGAAGGCGGTGAGCACCGGCACCAGGTTGAAGCCCTGGAAGACGAAGCCGATCCGCTCGCGCCGGAGCGCGGTCCGGGCCGCGGGCGAGAGCCGCCCGGTCTCCCGGCCGTCGAGCTCGTAGCTCCCGGCGTCGGGCGCGTCGAGGAGGCCGCACACGTGGAGGAGGGTGCTCTTGCCGCTGCCGGACGGGCCGACCAGGGCCAGCACCTCGCCGGCCGAGGCCTGCAGCGACACGCCCCGGAGGGCGGGCACCACCACCGGCCCGGCGCGGTAGGCGCGGAACACCTCCCGCAGCCGCAAGAGCGGGGTCGCCGCCGCCGGGGACTCCAGCGCCGGGGTGCCGCTCACGGCGCGACCTCGGCCAGCCGCGCGCGAGCCCGGGGGGAGAGGAGGCCCTCGGGGTCCAGGGCCAGCGCCCGCGAGAGCGCGGCGCGCTCGTCGCCCGGCCGGCCCTCGGCCCGGGCCACCAGGGCCGAGAGCCACTCCAGCCGCGCCCGGACCGCGGCCGGGGCCTCTGCAGCGGCCGGGTCCGAGAGGGCGGCGGCCAGGGCCGCCTTGCCGTCGCCCAGCCGGTGGAAGACGGCGTCGGGGACCGCCAGGTAGGTGCTGGCGGCGACGAGCAGCGTCTCCAGCCGGGCGGGGAGGCGCCCCGGCTGCCTCTGGTCGTGGTGGGCCGGGCCCAGCCGGCGGAGCGCGAGGTCGACCTCGGAGAGGCCGTCCTCGGTGCGCCTCAGGCGCTCGAGCGGCGAGCGGGCGTCGCGGCCGGCCATGGCCGCCGCCGAGCCGGCGCAGGCGAGGACGACCGGGTCGGACGGGTCCTCGGCGGCGAGCTCTCGGTAGAGCGCCTCGGCGCGGCCGACCGCGCCGGCGTCGCCGGCCAGGGCCCGCTGGAAGGCCTCCGCCGCCTGGGCGAGGCGGGCGGCGCGGTCCGCGGCGCGGGCCCGAAAGGGGAGAAGAAGGCAGGGAAGGAGCAGCAGGCTGGGCAGCAGGGCTCGGCTCGGGAAGCGATTCATCGGGTTCCTCCTGGCCCGGCACCGTAGCGGCGCGAGGAGGCGGCCGGCCGCCGGTGCGATGGACCGCGGCGGCGGGCGACGGGGCGCGGGAGGCGCCGACGCGCGGCGGCCGGCCGGCGAGTTTTCACCCGGTATTTATTGACCGACGACTTTCACCCGGGTATAACGTTGGCGTGGACACGCCCCCGCGCTACCTGGTCTTCGCGGGCCCCCGCCGGGTCGGCGCGGGCTCGCTGGAGGAGATCCTCCCCGTCCTCAAGCAGCGCTTCGATGGCGATCCCACCGAGCAGGTCCTGGCCTTCGACGCCGAGACCGGCGAGCAGGTGGACTTCGACCTGCGCGGCAGCCTGGCCGACGTGCTGGCGCGCGCCACGCCCCCGCCGCGCGGGCCGGGCCGGCCCCGGCTGGGAGTGATCAGCCGGGAGGTCTCGCTCCTCCCGCGGCACTGGGACTGGCTGGAGGAGCAGCCCAGCGGGATCTCCGCCGCGATCCGCCGGTTGGTGGAGGCGGCCATGAAGGCGGCGCCGCAGCGGGAGCGTGCACGCCGGATCCGGGAGGGGCTGAGCCGGTTCCTCAGCGCCATGGCCGGGGACCGGCCGCAGTTCGAGGAGGCCACCCGGGCTCTCTTCGCTGGCGACCTCACCCGCTTCGAGGAACTGGTGAGCCGGTGGCCCAGGGACATCCGCGAGCACGCGGTGGAGCGGGCGCGGGAGGCGGCGCGGGCGGAGGACGCCGCTCCGGCCCTGGCGCCGACCCGGTGACCCCGGCGGCCGGGGACGAGGCGCCATCGCCCCGGGAGGCGAGCATGCCCACCAGGTCCAGGCGCGATCCGACCCCCAGCTTGCGCTGCGCCGAGGCGAGGTGGGTGGCGATGGTGGTGGGCGCCCGCCCCAGCATGTAGCCGATGAACTTGTTGGAGTGTCCCAGGGCGGCGTAGCCCAGCACGGCGCGCTCGCCGGGGGTGAGCGCCTTGGGGTCGCGCCCGCCCGGCGGGTTGCGGCGGGCGAGCACGAGGCGGCGGCCGTCGGCCTCGACGTGGTCGACCAGGGACCATTCCCCGTCGACCAGCCCGTGCCAGATGGCCAGGGCGCCATCGGCGTCCTCCCGCCGCGCCCTCCCGCGGGCCCGCTCGATGCGCCGCACCGCCTCGGAGAGGCCGTGGCGGACGGCGCGGGCCTCGGCGCGCCCCTGCGCGCCCCGGAGCCTCCCGTCCGGCGTGAGCACGGCGTCGGTCCGCGGGGGCGCACCCGCGGCGTCCAGGGCCCGCAGACGACGGGCCGAGACGATGTGGGCGGTGATGAGCGAGAGATGGTGGAGGGTGCGCGGCGAGGGAGCGCGGTCGGCGTGGATGGGGATCCAGATGAAGAATGCCTGGCCGTCGTGGTCCTGGGACATCATGCCCAGGGCGTCGTCCATCCCCGCGGCGGCCAGGATGTCGCGGACCGGGGGCCAGGTGGTGGCTCCCCTCCGCGTGGCGCGGTCCACCGGCGGGCAGGGGCGCAGGTGGGAGCGGAGGATCTCCGGGGGTGCCGCTTGGTAGGAGCGCACCAGGCGATCGACGTCGGGGGCCTCTCCGCGACGCACCAGCACGCTCACGCTCAGGCTGGGGACGGCGTAGGCGACGGCCATCGCCCCGCACCCCTGCTCCAAGGGCGCGAGGGCCTCGAGCAGGCCGCCGGCCCAGGCCGCGTCGTCTCCCTGCCGGTAGCAGGCCTCGATCACGCCGATGGGATCGAGGCGTCTCACGAGGCGTCCCCGCCGGCGGCTACCCGGGCGGCCAGCTCCGCCCGCGACCCCACCCCGAGCTTGCGGTAGGCGGAGGCGAGCTGGTTCGCCACCGTCCGGGCCGAGCAGCCGCGGCGGAGGGCGACCTGGGCGTTGGACCATCCAGAGAGGACGAGCGCGACCACGGCGCGCTCGGCCGTCGTCAGGAGCGCCCTTGCGTCCGCGGTGCGCCCCGCCGGCCACTCGAGGACGGCGAACTCGGACCCTCCCAGATCCAGGCGGTAGGCGAGCAGATCGGCGGGAGGGGGGGAGGCTGGCCGGGCTCCCCCCCCCGAGCGCACGGAGCTGCCGGGCGAGCCCAGCCCCATCCCCACCTCCCCCCGACAAATGACGCGCCCGCGGTGCGTATCTGACACCAGTCCTTCGGGGTTGCGACCTTCGCCCTACGCCGGTGGTGGGCCAGGGCTCCGGAGGGTGCGGGCGGGAAATAGCGCGTGCGAGCCAGCGTAGGGGGCGGGCAGGAGGATCGACGATGAACTGCCCCTACTGCCGGACCGAGAACGCCCCGGGCGCGACCCGCTGCGCCGCCTGCACCAGCTGGATGGTGGCGCCGCGCCCCGTACCGGAGTGGACCCGCGCCAGGCACGATCGGATGATCGCCGGCGTGGCACGGGGGCTGGCCAACCGGTTCGGGCTGCCCATTGCCGCCGTCCGGCTGGCCTTCCTCCTCTCGGTGCTCCTGGGCGGGTGGGGGATCCTGGCCTACGTCGCCCTGTGGATCGCCATGCCGCTGGAGCCACTCCCGGCCGGGGCGGCGGCGCCCCCGGCGGCCGCGGAGCCGCAGCCGCGCGGGGCCGCCTGACGCGGGCGCTCGCCGCCCGCCCCTCGTCTCAGATGCACTGGGTCGTGCCGGTGCAGGTGCCGAAGGCGCTGCCGGAGCAGACATTGCCCGCGAACGACGTCGAGCAGAGGGTCGCGTCGAAGCTCCCGGTGAGGTGATCCGAGCCGTCGGTCACGTCGTAGGAACCGGACACCGCGCTCGCCGTCACCGAGGTGATGGTGACGGAGCCGGTGGCGGTCCCGGTGGGGCCGACATCGTTGCAGTTCGCGTCGGTCTGGCTCACGCCGGCGAAGGCCAGAGTGCCCGAGGTCGCGATGGCCGGGGTGGTGAGGGGATAGGTGCCGGGCCCCACGGCCGTGGCCGTGCCGCCCACGTCGTAGTTGGCGATGACGAGGGCGAGGCCAGTGAGGTTCGCGTACTCGACGCAGGAGTTGCTCGCCTGGGTGCAGGCGTTGGCGATGGAGCGGTTGGTGGACACGAAGATCACCACCCCCGCGATGCTCTCGCCGGAGCAGTCGGTGGCGGGGATGACGAATCCGATCTCGGTGGCGCCCCCGCCGCCTCCCCCGCCGCCGCCGCCGCCACCACCACCACCGCCGCCGCACGCAGCCGCCATCGCACCCACCATCGCCAAGGTAAGCGTACGCTTCATGTCGGATCTCCCCGCCTTCCAGCGTTTGAGGGACGTCGCGCCGGGCCTTCCGGCGTGCGCCTCCTGTGCAGGAAGGGAAACTGTGGATGCCGAGCGAGCAGGCACAGGTGCGCTTGCGAGAAACTCGCTGGGCCACCCAGATGAGCGCCGGAAGGGCGCAGGCACCGTCTCCCCGAGGGGAGCGGCCACGATTTGGACCGGCGTTCAGCTCTGGGCCGCTCGGTGCCGGCCCCGCTCCGGCGAGGCCTTGGCCATGATGCCGGGGTCCGCATGGCTGACGCTCGACGGGGAGCACCCCGGGGGAGTGCGGACGGCTCGCCAGCCGCGCGTCTGGGCACTCTCTCTCGCAAGAGGAGGCGCCCCCACGCCCGCGCTGTCCGCCGCCGATCCCGAGCTCCACGCCCTGCTGGAGGGCGAGGAGCGCTACCAGCGCGACACCATCCGGCTCATCGCCAGCGAGAACTACGTCTCGCGGGCGGCGCTGGAGGCGTCCGGATCGGTGCTCACCAACGAGTACTCCGAGGGATATCCCGGCGCCCGCTTCTACCAGGGCCAGCGGCAGGCGGACGCGGTGGAGCAGCTGGCCATCGCCCGGGCCAAGGCGCTCTTCGGGGCCGAGCACGTCAACGTCCAGCCCCACTCGGGGTCGCCGGCCAACCTGGCCGTCAACCTCGCCTTCCTGCAGCCCGGCGACACCATCCTGGGCCTCGACCTGCCGCACGGACGCCACCTCACCCATGGCTCCCGGGCCAGCATCTCCGGCGGGTACTTCAGGAGCGTGGCCTACCAGCTCGACCCGCGGTCGTGCCTGCTGGGGACGCCGGTGGTCACGAGCCGCGGTTTCGGGCCGGAGGAGCTGGAGCAGGTGGCGGCCTGGATCGACCGGGCCATCCGCGGAGCCGGGGACGGCGCCGAGCTGGACCGGATCGCCGGCGAGGTGACCGCGCTGTGCCGCCGGTTCCCGGCGCCGGGGCTCTGCTGAGCGGACGAGGGCCCCGTCCGGCGCAGGGCCGCCGTCCTCCGCCGTGGCCCCGCCGCTCGGGTATTGGGAAAGCACGGGCGCGCCGCCGCGTTGCGCTCGGCGGGTCCGGGGAACGGCCCGGACGCGAGAGCCTCCGTCGAAGGATGCGCAGCCTCCTCGACGTCCCGACGGCGGGTGTCCGGTGGACGCCGGTGGCGACGGGAGGTGACGAAAGTCGTCCAGCGGACGGCCCTCCCGCCGCTCGCCGTCACATGCGTTCTTCTCCCACATGGCGCGTTTTCGAGGGCTTCCATCGCCGGCTCGATTGGCACTCCCCCTGCTACGAGGAATCGAACGAGGGAGGTGCCGGGGAGGGCCGGGCCATTCGACCGCAGGAAGCGGCGGCATCCGACACGGGAGACCACCATTCGCAAGGCGTGCACAGGCTTCACCCTCATCGAGCTCCTGATCGTGGTGGCGATCGTCAGCATCCTCGCCGCCATCGCCATCCCGAACTTCGCGCGCTACCAGCTCCGCTCCAAGGCGAGCGAGCGCATGATCAATCTCCAGGCCATCTTCAAGGCCGAGGAGTCGCTGCGGCAGGGGGAGCGCCGGGTCGTGGTCGGCACCGACACCACCGGCCAATACTGGAACTTCACGAACGCGGTCCCCGCCGGCGTCGTCGGCACGACCAAGATCACCTGGCAGCCCGCCGACCTCGCCATCGCCCAGACCATCGACTGGAAGGTCCAGGGCGCGACCTACGGGCAGTACAGCACGGCCGTGGCCGGTGGCATCCCTCCCTTCGGCCTCGCTCTGTCCGCCTGCGCCGTCACCGATGTCGACGGCGACGGGATGCTCGCCGGTGATGCGCTGTGGCAGCCCGTCCTGAACGCCGCCGGCGTCGTCACGCTCGCCCCCCCGGATGCCAACTGCGCCCCCAACCTCCTCAACGGCCACGTGGGCGGGCTGGCTTTCCAAGCTGGCCAGGACGGCATGGGCCAGGTCGTTCGGCTCTCGGCCGACTCCGTCTTCTAGGCGAGAACCCCGGCCCGCCCGGGCGGACCACGGTCGCGACCCTCGCGCCCTCGAGCGGCGCGCAGGATGGAGTGCGGCTCGCCATGCCCGCCACCCCGGTCGCCGTCGCCCTGGCCCTCGCCCTGGCCGCCGCGGTCGCCCCGGCGTGGCTCGAGGCCACCGTGGCCGGCCTGGTCTCCCTCGGCACCCGCCACACCCTCTCCGAGATCGAACCACCGCTGCCATCGCCGTGGCGCTTGGCGAGGCGCTCTCGCCTGCCTTCCGCGCGTACGCGGGGCGAGTGGTGGAGAACGCCCGGGACCTGGCGAGCGGCCTGGCCGCGCACGGCTACCAGCTGGTGAGCGGGGGGACCGACAACCACCTGCTGCTCCTGGACCTCCGGAACGTCGGGATGGGCGGCAGGCCGGCGGCGCTGGCCATGGAGAGGTGACCGCGCCGTGCCGGCGGTTCCCGGCGCCGGGGCCCTGCTGAACGGACGAGGGCCCCGTCCAGGGGCGGGCCTGGTATCCTCCCGCCGGGGCCCCGCCGCTCGGGGCTGGGGGGAAGCATGCACGCGCCGCTTCGCCGCGCCCGCCTCGTCGCGCTCGCTGGGTCGCTCCTTGCGGCCTCCGCCTCGGCCGCGGAGGCGTCGACCACGGCCCCTCCCGCCGGGCTGGCGGTGTTCACCCGGGCCCCGCTCATCGTCGAGGCCACGCTCTCGCCTGGCGGGCGGTACCTGGCGGCGGTGACGCTGACGGCGGGGCGCCGCGCGCTCAGGATCGTCAACCTCGCCGACCACGAGATCCAGGGCACGCTCGCCCCGCAGGGAATCACCGGCGTGGGGACCGTTCGCTGGGTCACCGACGACCGCTTGGTGGTGGAGCTGGTGGACGAGGAGGGGAATCTGGCCCCGCCAAGGTGGCGAGGCGAGATCTACTCGGTGGGGGTGGACTGCAAGGGCGGGTCCATGATCTTCGGCTACCGCGCCGGGCGGATGCAGACCGGCTCGCATATCCCGCAGGGCGAGAGGGAGGCGGCCTGGGGGCTGGTGGTGGATCGGCTCCGGTCGAGCGTTCCATCGGTCCTGGTGGAGGCGCGCAGCTTCCGAGACGTGGGCGACCGGGCGGTCACGCTCTACCGCGTGAACGCCATCACCGGCGTGAAGGACCTGATCATCCGCGGGCCGATGGCGGAGGCCAGCTTCCTCACCGACGAGGATGGGCTGCCGCGGATCGCCTGGGCGATGGACGAGCACACCCGCCCCCACTTCTTCTATCGCCAGGCGTCCGCCGGCTGGGAGGAGCTGAAGGAGCTGGCCGGCGTCCGCGCCGTCAGCGTGCCGCTGGGCTTCTCCTCCAGGGACCGGACGCTCTATCTCTACGAGCCGGACGGGAGCGGATTCGCGGTCCTGGCCGTGTCGCTCCCGGGCGGCGAGCGGAAGGTGCTGGCGCGCAACGAGCGGACGCCGCCGTCGCACCTCACCTTCGACTCGGCCAACCGGCTGGTGGCTGTCGAGTTCGAGCCCGACCTGCCGGTCCTGGAGATCGTGGAGCCCGGCCACCCCTTCGCCCGGGCGCTGCTCGCTCTGCGGCGGGCCTACCCCGACGAGGCGGTCCGGATCCTCGACCACAGCGCCGACGACGCGCGCCTGCTGGTGAGGGTCTCCTCCGACCGGGACCCGGGTCGCTACCTGGTGGTGGACGCGAGGACACTCCAGGCAGAGGAGGTGGGCGAGGTGCGCCCCTGGGTGAACCCGGAGGAGATGGCCGAGGCGAGCCCCATCCACCTGACCGCCCGGGACGGCCTTCCCATCCACGGCTACCTGACCCGGCCGCCCGGGCGTGCCGAAGGACCCCTCCCGCTGGTGGTGATCCCGCATGGCGGCCCCTTCGGCATCCGCTTCCAGTGGGAATTCGAGCCCGAGGCCCAGCTCCTCGCCGCCGGGGGCTTCGCCGTGCTCCAGGTGAACTTCCGCGGCTCCGGCGGTTACGGGGGCGCCTACCAGTGGGCCGGCTACCGCCACTGGGGCGACCGGATGGTCGAGGACGTGATCGACGCCACCCGCCACGCGGTCAACGAGGGCTGGGCCGATCCGCAGCGGATCTGCATCTACGGGGCGAGCTTCGGCGGCTACGCCGCACTCCAGGCGGTCACCCTGGAGCCCGAGCTCTACCGGTGCGCCGCGGGGTACGCCGGCGTCTACGACCTGGAGAGGCTCCCCGATCGCGAGGAGGCGGTGACCTCCCGGCTGGCGCGCGGCTTCTACCGGACCACGGTCGGCGAGGACCCCGAGGAGCTGCGCCGCGCCTCGCCGATCCACCACGCCGAGCGGATCACCGCCCGGGTGTTCCTCGCCCACGGGAAGGAGGACCGGCGGGCGCCGTTCGAGCAGGCCGAACGCATGAGGAAGTCGCTCGAGGCCCAGGGCCGGCGGCCGGAGTGGCTGGTCGAGCCGCGCGAGGGGCACGGGTTCTACGAGGAGGTGGCGAGGGAGCGTTTCTACCGCCGGCTGGTCGAGTTCCTGCGCCAGAGCACGCAGCCCTAGGGCTGCCCACCGGTCGCGCCCTCGAGCGGCTCGAGGCGCTGGCGGCCGGCCGTCCGGCTCACCGAGGCCCACGAGAACTACGACCGGCAGCACCAGGGGCCGCGGATCGAGGGCGGGCGGGCCTACGGCGGCGACCTGGCCCACCTCGACCCGCGCTGCCTGGCCCGGCTGACCCGCGCCATGGCCGCCGCGGTGGGCGCGCTCTCGGCCGCGCCCTCGCCCCCGCGGGAGGTGGCGCTGGGCGGCGCGGTGAGCGCCGAGGCGCGCCTGCGGGTGGGGCTGCCGCCCGACCCGCGCGTGGCCGGTTTGGTCCACTACCGGCGCCGGGCCGACGCGGTGGCCTGGCGGCGGGTGGAGGCCTACCCGCGCGCCGAGCGGATCGTGCTCCCCGGGGGACAACGAGGGCTTCGCGGTGGCCACCGTGGACGCCGAGGGGGACGAGAGCCTGCCCCTGGCTCCCGGCAGCATCGACCTACCGTGAAGCGGCCGGGTGCCTTCCGCCCCGCGGTCCGCCGGGGCGGGCCGCGGCCGTGGCCAGGAGCCCCAGCCGCTGGGCCTGGCGGCGGATCGCCTCCACCAGGTTGGCCGCCGCCGGCGAGAGCGCCCCCGAGCGCCGGCGGCGGACCAGCGCGCTGTCCCGGTGGAGGCGCGGGAGGTCGCGGACCTCCACCTCCACCAGCGTCCCCCGCGAGAGGTCCTCGGCGATGTAGGTGCGGACGAAGAAGCCGACCCCCACGCCCTCCAGGCACAGGGCCCGGGCGGCCTCCATGGGGAGGTCGGCCGCCGCGCCGGCTCGCTCGGCCAGGGCGCTGATCCCGGGGTGGTGGCGCTGCCACCAGCGGAGGCGGAAGAACGGCCGGCCCAGGCGGACCAGGTCGTCGGCGGAGGGCCTGGGCCGGGCGGCCAGCGCGTGGCGGGGGTGGGCCACCAGCACCACCGGCTCGCGGAGCGCGAGGAGGGCCTGGAGGTCGGCCGCCTCGGCCTCGGTGCAGGGCCAGGTCAGCAGCCCGAGCTCCACCACGCCGTCGAGGAGGAGCGCCACCACGTGCTCGTGGTCCCCGGCGCGCACCAGGCAGTCCACGCCGGGATGGGCCCGGAGCAGGGCCCCCAGGGCCGGCCCGAGGAGGCCGCCGGCCAGGGAGGCCAGGCAGGCCACCCGGACCCGGCCGCGCTCCCCGGTCTGCGCCAGGCGCGCGGCCTCGACGCCCTCGCCCAGCACCTCCACCGCGCGGCGGGCGAAGGGGAGGAAGGTCTCGCCCAGTGCGGTGAGGGCCACCCGCCGGCCCCGGGTGAAGAGCGCCCCCCCCACGCCATCCTCCAGCGCCCGGATGCGGGCGCTGACCGCCGGCTGTCCGATGCCCAGCGCCACGGCGGCGCGGCCGAAGCCGCCCTCGCGCACGATCCGGTCGAAGGCCGCCAGCTGGTCCAGGTCCACGGGAGCCTCCATCGAGGAAATCGATGACAAGTATATGTCTCATCGGCTGGAAGCATCGCCGGGGAATGGCTAGTCTCCACCCAGGGAAGCGGACGCGGGGCGAGGAGGCCCCCCTCATGAGGATCATCCGCCTGGCGGAGCCGAGGGACGGTGAGGCGGCGGCCGGGATCTACCGGCCCCACGTGGCCGGGAGCGCCGTCTCCTTCGAGGTCGATGCGCCCTCCGGGGAGGAGATGGCCCGTCGCATCGAGGCCGCGCTCTCCTACGCGCCCTGGCTCTCCTGCGAGGAGGCGGGGACCGTGGTCGGGTACGCCTACGCCTCGCGGCACCGCGAGCGCGCCGCCTACCGCTGGTGCGTGGACGTGAGCGTCTACGTGGGCGGCGGCGCGCGGCGGAGCGGGGTGGGGCGGGCGCTCTACCGCTCGCTCTTCGCCCTCCTCCGGCTGCAGGGCTTCTGCGCCGCCCACGCCGGGATCACCCTCCCCAACGCGGCCAGCGTGGGGCTCCACGAGGCGCTGGGCTTCCGGCCGGTGGGCGTCTACCCCAAGGTGGGCTGGAAGAATGGCCGCTGGCACGACGTGGGCTGGTGGCAGCTCGAGCTCCTGGCGCGGACCGGCGAGCCGCCGCGGATCCTCACCATGGGCGAGCTGCGGAGCTCGACCGGGTTCGAGGAGGCCCTGGCCGCGGGCGGGCGGCGCGCCGCCGGGTAGGCGGACGCGTCACACCTCCAGGCGGAACCCGAGCTCGACGTCGCAGGCCGCCTGGCCGCCGCGGACGCCCCAGCACTCGAGCGGGGGCTCGTGGAGGACCACCAGCACCGCCTCGGGGGGGATGGCGGCGGCGCGATCCAGGTTCCGCACCAGCGCGGCGTACAGGCTCCTCTTCGCTTCCTGGCTGCGGCCCGGGAAGACGGCGGCCTCCACCAAGGTGAAGGCGGTGCCATGGCCGGACTCGAGGTGGTCGGGCGCGTGCTCGTGGAGGAGCTGGTTCCGGTCGGTGTCGGGGATCCGGAAGGCCTCCACGAAGGCGGCGTGGACCCCGTCGAGGATGGCCTTCCGCTCGGCCGCGGGCCGGCCGGCCCGAAGGTGGACGTGGACGATGGGCATTCGCCGAGGATAGCCTCTCCCGCGGGCCCATGAGGTCGATCGCCGGAGCGAGCGGGGGCGCGGGGGGCGCCGCCGCGGGCCCGGGAAGGCAGGCGATGGAGACGCCGCCACAGGGCTGCATCCTCGCCGGGGACGAGGTGGCCTTCGTCTTCGACGAGCGGGCCCACCGGCAGGCGTTTCCCGCGCTGGTGCCGGCCGAGGTCCGCAGGGTGGCGCTGGCCGGAGACTTCAACCACTTCGACCCCGGGCGGCCCGGGTGGGCCCTCTCCCCCCGCGGCGACGGCACCTGGGCGCTCTCGGTGCCCTCCTCCGCCGTGCAGCAGGGCGAGAGGTACGCCTTCGTGGTGAACGGCGAGGCGCTGCCGCCCCTGCCCACGGTGGATGGGCGGTTCCTGCTCCCCACCGACGGAGAGGCGGACACGCTCATCGTCGGCGGGGAGCCCCGGAACCCGTGGCTCGAGCGGATGGAGGAGGCGCGGTACCGCGACGCCCTCGGCCGGACCCTCCCCTACCTCCTGCTCCCGCCCGATCCCTGCGACCCGGCGCGGCGCTACCCGCTCATCCTCTTCCTCCACGGCAGCGGCGAACGCGGCGGCGACAACCGGGTCCAGGTGCGGGTGCGCAACGGCGCCCATGAGCTCCTGGAGGCCGCCCGAGGCCGCGCCTACTTCCTGCTCGCCCCGCAGGCGCCCCGCGGTGCGCGCTGGGACGGGGTCGAGGAGCAGCTGCTGGGGGCCCTGGGCGAGGTCCGGGCCAAGTACCCGATCGACGGCGCGAGGATCTCCGTGGTGGGCATCTCCATGGGGGGCTTCGAGGCCTGGCGGCTCGCGGCGCGGCGGCCGGAGCTGCTCGCGGCCGCGGTCCCGGTCTGCGGCGGCGGCGATCCGCTCGCCGTCACCGCCATGAAGGGCGTGGCCGTCTGGGCGTTCCACGGCGCGCGCGATCCCTCGGTGCCGGTCGAGCGGTCCCGCGCCATGGTGGCGGCGCTGCGGGCGGCCGGGGGGGACGTGCGCTACACCGAGTACCCGGACGGTGACCACTTCGTGTGGGCGCGCTCCCTGGGCGACCCGGCGCTCGTCGAGTGGCTGTTCGCAAAGGCCAGGCCCGAGACGGGCAGATGACGCCCATCGCCTTCCTTCCGGGCGCCGGCGGGCGCAGCTCGTTCTGGGCGCCCGTGGCGGCACGGCTCGAGGACCTGGGCCCGACGCTGGTCCTGGGCTGGCCGGGGTTCGGCGACGCGCCCCCGGACCCTGGGGTGCGGTCGCTCGCGGACCTCGCCCCCTGGACCCTGGGGCGGCTCCCGCCCGGCGCGAGCGACCTCGTGGCCCAGTCGATGGGCGGGGTGGTCGCGCTCCTCCTCGCCCTGGCGCACCCGGCCCGCGTGCGCCGCCTGGTCCTGTGCGCGACCTCGGGGGGCGTCCGGGCGCCGGCGCTCGGCCAGGCGGACTGGCGGCCGGAGTACCGGGCCGAGCTGCCCGACGCGCCGGAGTGGTTCGTGGCGGACCGGACCGATTTGACCGCGCGCCTGCCGCTTCTCGGCGCGCCCACGCTGGTCCTCCACGGCGACGCCGACCCGATCTGCCCCGATCCCGTGGCCCGCCTCCTGGCCGGGCTCATCCCGGGAGCACGACGGGCCTGCCTCCCCGGCGCCGACCACATGCTGGGCCGCGACCGGCCCGACGAGGTGGCGGCGCTGATCCGCGCGCACCTCACGGGGTGAAGGGGTGCTCTGCCCCGGCGACTCTCGACGCACCCCAGCGGTCCCGTGGCGCGGCACGCCGGCGCGTTGCCGGGGCAGGGCGCCGGTGCCACGCTTCCTCCCGGCGGGTGGTTCCGGTGGGAGGGCCAGCGCACCCGGAGGACCCAATGAACGTGGAGCTGACTCCCGAGCAGGCGGAGCTCCTCAAGACGCTGCTCCGGGCGGAGCTCGAGGCGAAGCGCGTCGAGATCCACCACGCGAGGAACATCGACTACAAGACCGAGCTGCAGAAGCAGGAGAAGGTCATCCAGGAGATTGCCCGGCGCATCGGGTGACGGACCGCGGTCTGCCCGCGCCGGCCTTGGCGCGGAGCCCGGCCGTGGGGTAGAACTGGCGCCTCGCCCAGAGGAGCCAGCCATGGAACTCTCCGTCACCACCGCAGATCTGCCCGGGCCTCGGCCGGGCCACCTGGTGCGACCGGCGCGCGAGAAGGGACCGCTCCCCGGGGTCATCCTCATCCAGGAGATCTGGGGGGTCGACGGCCACATCCAGGACGTGTCCGCTCGGCTGGCCACGGCCGGGTACGCGGTGCTGGCGCCCGCGCTCTTCGCGCGGGGCGGGTCGATCCCCCCCGCGCTCTCCCCGGACCGGGTCGAGCGGGTGAAGCGGTTCCTGGACACCATCCCGCCGCAAGCCTGGGCGGGCCTGCCCGACGCGGCGAGGCGCGCCGAGCTGCTCCAGCCCCTGGCCGAGCGGGAGCGCGCCCCGCTCGACGAGACCCTGGCGGCGATCTTCCCCCCCGATCGCGGGCCGCAGCTGGCCGGCTGGACCCGCGACCTGGCCGCCATCGCCCGGTGGCTCCGCCTCTCGCCCCACTGCCAGGGGCGGCGGGTGGGGGCGGTGGGGTTCTGCATGGGCGGGGCGCTGGCCGCGCAGCTCGCCGCCGAGGACCCGGAGCTGGCCGCCGCGGTGGTGTTCTACGGGGCCCCGCCGCCAGCCGACCGCCTGCCGCGCATCGCCTGCCCGGTCCAGGCCCACTTCGGCGCCGAGGACCCGCGTCTGGTGGCGCAGCTCCCCGCCTTCGAGCAGGGCATGCGGGCGGCGGGGAAGGCGCTCGAGCTCTTCGTCTACCCCGGCGCTCCCCACGCCTTCTTCAACGACACCCGCCGTTCCTTCCACCTCGAGGCCTCCCGCCAGGCCTGGGCACGCACCCTGGGGTTCCTCTCGGACCGGCTCGGGCCGGGGTGAGGCCCGCGGTGGAGCGCCCCCGCTGCGCCGCCTACCTGGGCATGAGCCTGGACGGCTTCATCGCCCGGCCGGACGGCGGCCTGGACTGGCTGGAGGGCTATCCGCCGCCGCCGGGCGAGTACCAGGACTTCCTGGCCTCGGTGGACACCCTCCTCGTCGGCCGCGCCACCTACGAGCAGGTGCTGGGCTTCCCGGAGTGGCCCTACGCCGAGAAGCGCGTGGTGGTCCTCACCCACCGCCCGGCGGTGCCGCGCCACGGAGAGGCCTTCGTCGCCGGCGAGCCGGCGGCGGTCCTGGGGGGCCTGGCCGCCGGGGGGAGCCGGAGCGTCTACCTGGACGGCGGGGCGGTGGTCTCGCAGTTCCTGGCCGCCGACCTCCTCGACCGGCTGGTCGTCACCGTGGTCCCCATCGTGCTCGGCGCCGGACGGCGGCTCTTCCAGGGCGCGCTGCCCGAGCGCCCCCTCACCCTGGTCGCGAGCCGGGCCCACCTCTCGGGCCTGGTCCGGCTCGAGTACCGCGCCCGCTGAGGAAGCCTACTTCACCAGAGGTGGATTGCGGTCCTCGAACCCGCGCTGGTGCCAGTAGGGGTAGGCGAGGGGGCGGGCGCTGGCCGCGTCCAGGGCGGCGAGCTGGGCCGGGCTGAGCCGCCACCCCAGCGCCCCCAGGTTCTGGCGGAGCTGCTCCTCGTCGCGGGCGCCGATGATGACGGTGGACACCGTCGGCCGGGTGAGGAGCCAGGCCAGGGCGACCTGGGGGACGGTCTTGCCCGCCTCGCGGGCCACCGCCTCCAGGGCGTCCACCACGCCGAAGAGGTGCTCCTCCTCGACCGGCGGGCCGCCGGCCAAGGTGGTCTCGTTCCGCAGCCGGGTCCGCTCGGGCAGCGGCTGGCCGCGGCGGATGCGGCCGGTGAGCCGCCCCCATCCCAGCGGGCTCCACACCACCGCCCCGACGCCCTGGTCCTGCCCCAGCGGCATGAGCTCCCACTCGTACTCGCGCCCCAGGAGCGAGTAGTAGGCCTGGTGGGCCACGTAGCGCTCGAGCCCCAGCCGGTCGGAGGCGGCCAGCGACTTCATGAGGTGCCAGCCGGAGAAGTTGGAGCAGCCGATGTAGCGGACCTTGCCGGCGCGGACCAGGCCGTCGAGCGTGCGCAGGACCTCCTCGACCGGGGCGAGGGCGTCGAAGCCGTGGAGCTGGAAGAGGTCGATGTGGTCGGTCCCCAGGCGGCGGAGGCAGGCATCGCAGGCGCGCAGGAGGTGGTGGCGCGAGGAGCCGAGGTCGTTCGCGCCCCCGCCCATGCGGAAGGTCGCCTTGGTGGAGATGAGCGCCTGGTCGCGGCGGCCCTTGAGCGCCTGGCCCAGGATCTCCTCGGCCAGCCCGTCGGAGTAGACGTCGGCCGAGTCGAACATGGTGAGGCCCGCGTCCAGGCAGATCCCCACCAGCCGGTCGGCCGTGGCCTGGTCGACCGAGCCGAATCCCTTGAAGAAGTCGCCCGCACCGCCGAAGGTCGCGGTCCCCAGGGTGAGCGCCGGCACCATGAGCCCCGATCGTCCCAGCTGTCGGTGTTCCATGGCCGGATGCCTAGCCCACCCGGCCCCGGCGCGCCAGCCTCTCGAGCGAGGCTGGGCCGGCGCGGGGCGCATCCGCTAGGTGGGGATGGCCTGGGCCAGCGCGGCGCGCGAGGTCGGGGCCCGGCCCTCGACCAGCGCCCGCGCGGCCTCCACCTGGCCGAAGATCCCCCACAGCAGCACGCCCCGGACCCGCTCGCCCTCGAGGTAGTAGACCACCCCCTCGCGGAAGGGGACCTTCCAGGAGGCGACCGTCTCCAGGCGGGCGTCGAGGAGCCCCACCGCCTCGTAGCCGAGGTCGAACAGGTCCGAGTAGAAGAAGGGGAGGTGCGCGTAGGGCTCGGCGGCGCCGGCCATGTTGCGCCCGGCGCAGCGGCCCATGGAGAGGGCGGCGTCCTCGTGCTCGACCCGGGCCCGGCCGCCCAGCGGCGGGCAGGCGAAGCGGGCCACGTCGCCGGCGGCGAAGACCCCCGGGGCGCTGGACTCGAGCCGGACGTCGACCTCGATGCCGTCGGCGCAGCGGATCCCGGCGGCCTGGGCCAGGCCGGTGTCGGGCGTGATCCCCAGGCCCGCCGCCACCGCGTCGGCCTCGAGCTCCTCGCCTCGATCGGTGACGACCCGGGCTCCGCCGCCGGGCCGAGCCAGGACGGCGGTCACGGTCCGCCCCTCCATCAACCGCACCCCCCTCTCGCGGAAGGTGCGGCTGAGGTGCGCGGCCAGCTCGGCCGGGTAGGTGCGGGCCCCCACCGCCTCCTCGCGGAGGACCAGGGTGACCTCCCTCCCCGCCGAGGCCATGGCCGCGGCCAGCTCCGTGCCGATGAAGCCGCCGCCCACCACCACCACCCGCCGGCCCGGCGCGGCGCGCAGGCGGCGCTGGTCGGGCAGGGTCCGCAGGTAGACGACCGCGTCGCCCCCCGAGGGGAGGCGGCGCGGCGTGCCGCCGGTGGCGAGGAGGAGCCGATCGTAGCGGTGGACGCCGCCGGCGTCGTCGCGCACCTCGCGGGCGGCAAGGTCCAGCCCCACCGCCCGGCGCCCGAGGTGGAGGGCGAGGCCGGGCACCTCGGGGAGCCAGACGCTCTCCTCGGCCTTCCCCAGCCAGAGCCCCTTGGAGAGGGGCGGCCGGGCGTAGGGCCGCTCCGGCTCCGCCGCGATCATCGCCAGCGGCGCCTCGCCGTCGAGCTCGCGGATGGCCGCGGCGGCGGCGTGGCCGGCCATGCCACCGCCGACGATGAGGTAGCGCGTCTCGCCCCGCTTCTCGCCCATGTCGCCTCCCGGTCCGGAGGAGGCAGCGATGCGCGGGGGCGGGCCGCCGCGCTCCTCCCGGAGGGGTCGGCGACCCGGCCCGGTCACATCTGCTTGAACCGGTGCGCGTAGGCCCGGCTGACCGGCACGGTCCGCTCGCCTCGCCGGAGGTGGACCAGGAGCTGGCCCGTGGCGCTGCGGCTCACCCGGGCCACCGCGCCCACGCGGACGATGGCGTTGCGGTGGACGCGCCAGAAGCGGGCCGGGTCGAGCTGCCCCTCCAGCTCCTGGAGCGTGGTGCGGATGATCCACTCGCCGCCAGCGCCGCCCCGGACCACGGTGTACTTCTCCGAGGCCTGGAAGAGGTCGACCTCGTCCACGGCCACGAGCAGGAGGTCCTTGCGGTCCTGCACCTGCAGCCACTCCAGGTGCTCGGCGGCGGGCCGCTCCCCGGCCAGCGCGGCCAGCAGCGCGGTGAGGTCGGGCGGTGGCGCCGAGAGCCGCGCCCGCAGCCGCTCCACCGCCTCGGCCAGCCGCTCGTCCTCCACCGGCTTCAGGAGGTAGTCGACGGCCGCGTGCTCGAAGGCCTGGAGGGCATACTGCTCGAAGGCGGTGACGAAGACCAGGTGGCAGCGGCCGGCCAGCCGCCGCGCCACCTCCATCCCGGTCATGCCCGGGAGCTGCACGTCGAGGAAGGCGACCTCGGGGCGATGCGTCTCGAAGAGCTCCAGCGCCGAGGCGCCGTCCCTGGCCTCGAGCACCTGCAGCTCCGGCCACAGCCGCGCCAGCGCGCCCCGCAGGTAGCCGAGGAGCTCGGGCTCGTCGTCCACCAGGAGCGCGGTCGGGAGCTTCACGCGGCGCCTCCCGCACCGGGCGAGGGCCGGGGGAGGGGCGCCGGGGGGGCCAGGGCGTCGAGCGGCAGGGTGAGGCGGGCCGTCAGGCCGCCGGTCTCCACCGGGTGGAGGGTGAGCGCGCCGCGGCCGCCGGAGACGGTCCGGACCCGCTCCCGGACGTTGCTGAGCCCCACCCCGGCCGGCTGGTGCGGATCGAGCCCCAGCCCGTCGTCGCGGACCTCCAGCACCAGCGTGTCGCCCCGGCGCGCCGCCGAGATCCACACCCCCCCGCCGCCGGGCTTGGGCTCGAGGCCATGGCGGAGCGCGTTCTCCACCAGCGGCTGGACCAGCAGCGGCGGCAGCGGGAGGCCGCGGAGCTCCTCCGGGCAGGAGAGGCCGAAGACCAAGCGGTCGCCCATGCGCACCGCCTGGATCTCCAGATAGGCGTGGACCAGCTCGAGCTCCTCGCCCAGGGTGGTGGGGCCGGCCCGGGTGCGGCGCAGGGAGCCCCGCAGGTAGCTGGTGAGGTTCCGGAGCATCCGCTTGGCCCGCTGCGGGTCGCTGTCCACCAGCCCCAGCACGTTGGAGAGGGTGTTGAAGAGGAAGTGCGGCTCGATCTGGGCCTGGAGGAGCTTGAGCTCGGCCTCGGCCAGCCGGCGGGCCGACTCCTCGTGGGCCAGCAGCTCCCGCTGCAGCCTCGCCCGCTCCGCGGCCAGCAGGCCGCGGGAGACGAAGAAGTAGGTCATGGCCGTCCCGAACACCAGGATGGTCGTGCCGGTGAGCAGGAAGGTCCGGGCGGCAAGGGCGCCACGCCCCTCGACGGCGACGATGAGGGCGATCCCCAGCATGGCCCCGAGGAGCAGCGAGGCGGCGGTGACGACCCAGTGTGGGGCCCGGTCGCGGGCGAGGTGGTGGCCGATCCAGTGGAAGAAGAGGACCGAGCAGCCGATCGCCTGCGAGTAGAGGAGGTCCGGCCAGAAGCTCTGGTTCACCAGCACCGCCAGGAAGGCGGCGATCAGGGTGTTGGCCACCAGGGTGATGGGGATGGCCTGCAGGAACTTGCGGCGGACCAGCCGCTCGCGCTCCTCCCTGGGGATGCAATCGCCGTTCGCGTCCACGCCCCGGAGGATAGCGCAGGGGCGGGGATCCTGGGCGCCTGGCCGACGGGCGGCGGGGGGCGCCGACGAGCGGCGGCCCGGGGTGACGGGCGCCCCGCCCGCTCACCAGATCTCGCAGCGCTCCTCCCGCACCATGAGGTCGCCGCTTCTGCAGGCGAAGGCCTCCTGGAAGGCGGGGAAGGAGGACAGCGGGCCGTTCACCCGCCAGCGGCCGGGCGAGTGGGGGTCGGTGACCACGCGCAGCCGGGCGTTCTCCGGTCGGATGCGCTCGCACCAGGCCTGGGCGTGTGCCAGGAAGAACTGCTGGGCGGGGCTGAAGCCCGCGACCTCCGCCTCCCCCGGCTTCCCCGCCCGAGAGGCCTGGTAGGCGCTCCAGGCGAGGGAGAGACCCCCCAGGTCGGCGATGTTCTCGCCCAGGGTGAGCCGCCCGTTCAGCTTGAGGTCGTCCACCGCCACGAAGCTGGAGTACTCGTCGGCGATGCAGGCGGCGCGGCGCTCGAACTCCCCGGCCACCGCCTCGGTCCACCATTCGGCGAGGTTCCCGCCGGCGTCGAACCGACGCCCGCTGTCGTCGAAGCCGTGGGAGAGCTCGTGGCCGATCACCAGGCCGATGGCCCCGTAGTTCACGGCGTCGTTGGCGCCGGGGGTGAAGAAGGGCGGCTGGAGGATCCCGGCCGGCACCACGATCTCGTTGAGGGACGGGCTGTAGTAGGCGTTCACGGTGGGTGCGGACATACCCCACTCGTCCCGCTCGGGGGGCCGGCCGATCTTGGCCAGCTGCCGTCGCTCCTCGAGGGCCCGCGCGTTCCGCACCGCGCCGTAGTAGTCGTTCCGGCGCACCACCAGCCCGGCGTAGCTCCGCCAGCGCCTCGGGTACCCCACCTTTCCGCCCAGGGCGGCGAGCTTCTCCCGGGCCCGGGCGCGGGTGGCGTCGTCCATCCACTCCCGCGACGCGATCGACCGCCCCAGCGCCTCCTCCACCCCGGCAAAGAGCGCCGCCGCCTTCTCCCGGGCTGGGTCGCCGAAGAAGCGCCGCACGTACAACCGGCCCAGGGCCTCGCCCAGGAGGTCGTCGACCTGATCGACGCAGGTCCGCCAGCGCGGCGGCAGGGTCGTCTCGCCGGTGAAGTGGTGGGCCCGGAACCAGAAGGCCTCCTCGGAGAGCGAGCGGGGCAGGGCCCAGTCGGCCGCCGCCTCGGAGAGGACCTGCCAGCGGAGGTAGGCGCGGAGGCGCTCGGGGGACGTCCGGGACAGGAGCCGGTCCAGCACGGTCAGCATGGCCGGGGTGGTGGTGCTGAAGGCGGTCACGCCGGCCGCCCCGGCGGCGGAGAGGTAGCGGTCCCAGTCGAAGCGGGGCGCCGCCTCGCGCAGGCCGGCGAGCTCCAGGCGGTTGTAGACCCGGGCCGGGTCGCGCTGCTCGGTGCGCGTCCAGTGGGAGCGGGCCAGCTCGGTCTCCACCTCCAGGACCGCCTGCGCCTCCTCGGCGGCCTGCGCGGCCGGGACGCCCGCCAGGGTGAGCGCCCGCTCCAGGTGGGCGAGGAAGTCGGCCCGGAGGGCGGCGCTCCGGGGATCGTCCTTCAGGTAGTAGTCGCGGTCGGGCAAGGAGAGCCCGCCCTGGGCCACCTGCCCGATGACCTGGGAGGAGTCCCGCGCGTCCTGCCGCGAGCCGAGCCGGAAGAGCGGAAAGAGGGCGCGCCGGTGCAGCCGCCCCACCGCCGAGGAGAAGGAGGCGGCATCCTGCACCCCCTCCAGCGCGCGCCACTCGGCCCTCAGGTCGGATAGGCCGTTCCGCTCGATGCGCCCATCGTCCATGCAGCCCGCGTACAGGTCTCCGGCCATCCTCTCGGAGGGGTCGGCCGCCGGGCCGCCCCGGGCGGCCTCCTCCAAAAGCTCCTTTAGGCGCAGCTCGTTCCGCTCGCGCATCACGTCGAAGGAGCGGACCCAGCGGGAGCGGTCGGGTGGCACCTCGGTGCGCGCCAGCCAGCCGCCGCAGGCGAAGGCGTAGAAGTCCTGGCAGGGATCGACCGCGCGATCGAGGATGGACGGGTCGATTCCGGGGTCGCCGGGAGGCGTGGCCGGCGGGGACGGCGGGGACGGCGCTGCAGCCGGCTCGGCGGGTCCCTCCGCGGGAGGGGCCGCGGAGGGAGGGCGGGGGGCGGCGCAGGCGAGGAGCGCGGTCGCGAGGGGAAGGAGTCGGCGGGGTCTGCGCAAGGCGGGGCTCCAGCGTCAGGGGCCGGCTGCGAGGACGGGCTCCACGGGGAGCCCGGGTGCTCCACTGCGTCTCGGGCGCCCCGCCTCCGAGCTCACTTCGAATGCCCGTCCTGCGTCGCAAATTCCCGGGCGCAGGTTCAGGTGGCGGACCTCTGCCCCGGGCAGCCCACACAGGGCAGCCCCTCGAGGTATAGCCGATCGGTCGTGAATTCGGGCTTGAATTAATCCGACCAAGTGATGAACGGCGGGTGCCGCAGGAGCAGGGGGCTGCTCCGTGGGGCAACGGCTCCGCTGCTCTGGGATGGTCGCGAACCGAAAGGAAGACCACGTGCGCACGTATCGGATGCTGATCGGGCTGGCGGCGGTGCTCGTCGCGGCGGTGGGGCAGGCGCAGACGCAGCTGAACATCGCCACGGTGAACAACTCGGACATGATCATCATGCAGAAGCTGGCGAAGGATTTCGAGGCAGCGCACCCGGACATCAAGCTGAACTGGGTGGTGCTGGAGGAGAACGTTCTTCGGGAGCGCGTGACGACGGACATCGCCACCAAGGGTGGGTCGTTCGACGTTCTGACGATCGGGACGTACGAGGCGCCGATCTGGGGGAAGAGGGGCTGGCTGGTGGCGTTCGACGATCTGCCGGCGAGCTACGACGTGGACGGGCTGATCAAGCCGATCCGGGACGGGCTGTCGGCGAACGGGAAGCTGTACGCGCTGCCGTTCTACGGGGAGAGCTCGTTCACGTTCTACCGGAAGGACCTGTTCGACAAGATCGGGGCGGAGGCGCCCAAGACCTACGCCGAGCTGGACAAGATCCTGCCGAAGCTGAAGGCGGCGGCCCCGGACGTGTTCCCGCTGTGCCTGCGCGGCAAGCCGGGCTGGGGCGAGAACATGGCCTACTTCGACACCCTGGTGAACACCATGGGCGGGCGGTGGTTCGACATGAAGTGGAAGCCGCAGCTGACCTCGCCGGCGTGGAAGAAGGCCCTGACCTGGTACGTGGACAACATGAGGAAGTACGGGCCCCCCGGGGCGACGGCCAACGGGCACAACGAGAACCGGGCGCTGTTCGCGACCGGCAAGTGCGCGATCTGGTTCGACGCGACCTCGGCGGCCGGGTACATCTCCAACCCGGCGAACTCGCAGGTGGCGGACAAGGTGGCGTACGCGGTGGCGCCCATCGGGACGGTGCCGAACGGCGCGCAGTGGCTGTGGTCGTGGGCGCTGGGGATCCCGGCCTCGACCAAGCACGTGGCGGAGGCCAAGGCGTTCGTGGAGTGGGCGACCTCTAAGGAGTACATCCAGCTGGTGGCGAAGAGCGAGAGCTGGACCTCGGTTCCGCCCGGGACGCGGACCTGGACCTACGAGCAGCCGGAGTACCAGGCGGCGGCGCCGTTCGCCAAGCTGACGCTGCAGGCGATCCAGCAGGCGGACCCGATCCACAGCTCGGCCGAGCCCATCCCCTATACCGGGGTGCAGTTCGTGGGGATCCCGGAGTTCCAGGCCATCGGGACCTACGTGGGCCAGCAGGTGGCGGCGGCCCTGGCGGGGAAGATGAGCGTCGACAAGGCGCTGCAGGAGTCGCAAGCCTTCGTCGAACGGACCATGACCAAGGCGGGGTACTATAAGATGTAGATGGCGACCCGAACTGGCTGGCAGTGAGCACCCCGCGGCGGGAGGCGACGCCTCCGCCGCGGGGTTTCTCGCAAGAAGGCGCCGGGGTTCGCCTGGAGGGCGCGCATGGACACCACGGGATCGCAGGCTGTCGCCGCGCCGCCGCCCCATGGCCTGGCCCGCGGCGGCATCGGCCGGGGGGCCCTGGCAGCGCTGAAGCTGCCGTCGATCATCCTGCTGGTGCTGTGGTCGATCATCCCGCTGGTGATGACCCTCTGGTTCTCCGTCCAGCACTACAACCTGCTGGAGGCGGGGCGCGCCTTCGTCGGCCTGGAGAACTACCAGTACCTCATCACCGACCCGTCGCTGCTGGCGGCGATCTGGAACACGCTGGTCCTGGTCGGCTGGGTGCTGGTGGCCACCGTCGGGCTCGGCACCCTGCTGGCGGTGCTCTTCGACCAGGACTTCTGGGGTCGGGGGGTGGCGCGGGTGCTGGTCATCGCCCCCTTCTTCGTCATGCCCACGGTGAGCGCCCTGGTCTGGAAGAACCTGCTCATGCACCCGGTGAACGGGCTCTTCGCCTTCTTCTCCAAGTCGGTGGGGCTCACGCCCATCGACTGGTTCGCCGACTGGCCGCTCACCGCCATCATCATCATGGTCGCCTGGCAGTGGCTGCCCTTCGCCACCCTCATCCTCCTCACCTCGGTGCAGGCGCTCGACCCGGAGCGGAAGGAGGCCGCCCGCATGGACGGAGCCGGCCCCTTCGCCCTCTTCTTCTTCATCATCGTCCCCCACCTGGCCCGCTCCATCGGCGTGGTGATCATGATCGAGATGCTGTTCCTGCTCTCGGTCTTCGCCGAGATCTTCGTCACCACCTCCGGCGGGCCGGGGACGGCCTCCACCAACCTCCCCTTCCTCATCTACCGCTACGCCCTCCTCGACTTCGACGTGGGCGGGGCCTCGGCAGGCGGGGTGTTCGCCATCGTGCTGGCCAACATCGTGGCCATGTTCCTGATGCGCTCCCTCTCCAAGAGCATCGAGTCCTGAGGAGTCGCCATGACCAAGGCCACCCGGCGCAAGCTCATCACCACCGCGGTGGGGTGGGTCGTCGCCCTCGTCATCTTCTTCCCCATCGCCTGGATGCTGCTCACCAGCTTCAAGACCGAGATCGGGGCGGTGTCCACCCCGCCCAGCCTCTTCTTCAGCCCCACCCTGGAGAACTACCGCGACGTGGCCTTCGGCCGGGCCGACTACCTGAAGTGCGCCTGGAACAGCGTCTACGTCTCCTTCGGCTCCACCATCCTGGCGCTGCTCATCGCCGTCCCCTCGGCCTACGCCATGGCCTTCTTCCCGACCCGCAGGACCAAGGACCTCATGCTGTGGATGCTGTCCACCAAGTTCATGCCGGCGGTGGGCGTGCTGGTCCCCATCTACCTCATCTTCCGGGACACCAAGCTCCTCGACGTGGCCACCGGGCTCCTCGTGGTCTACACCCTGGTCAACCTGCCCATCGTGGTGTGGATGCTCTACTCCTTCTTCAAGGAGGTCCCGCCCGAGATCCTGGAGGCGGGGCGCATGGACGGGGCCCACGCCAGGGAGGAGCTGCTCTACCTCCTCATGCCGCTGGCGCTCCCCGGCATCGCCTCCACCGCGCTCCTGGCCATCATCCTCTCCTGGAACGAGGCCTTCTGGAGCCTGAACCTGACCGCATCCAAGGCGGCGCCCCTCACCTACTACATCGCCTCGTTCTCCAGCCCCGAGGGGCTCTTCTGGGCGAAGCTGTCTGCCGCCTCCACCCTGGCCATCGCCCCCATCCTGGTCTTCGGCTGGATGAGCCAGCGGCAGCTGGTGCGCGGGCTCACCTTCGGCGCGGTGAAGTGACCTCCGGGGCGGCCCGGCCGCCCCCTGCCCGGGAGTCGCCATGAGCGAACCGATCCCCCTGCGACAGTCCAACCTGGCCAAGATCCCCGCCGGCGTGGCCCGGCCGCAGTACGACCGCGGCGCGCTCAAGAGCGCCATCGTCCACATGAGCGTGGGCGGGTTCCACCGCGCCCACCAGGCGGTCTACCTCGACGACCTGCTCACCCGCGGCCAGGCCGCGGGGTGGGGGATCTGCGGGGTCGGCCTGAAGCCCCGGGACGCCCAGATGCGCGACGTGATGCAGGCCCAGGACTGCCTGTTCACGGTGGTGGAGCGGAGCGGCGCCGGGGACCGGCCGCGGGTGATCGGGTCGATGCGCGAGTACCTCCTGGCCCCCGACGATCCGCTGGCGGTGGTGGAGAAGATGGCCTCGCCGGAGTGCCGGATCGTCTCGCTCACCATCACCGAGGGCGGCTACTTCGTGGACCAGGGGACCGGCGAGCTCCTGGCCGGCTCCCCGGAGCTGCAGCACGACCTGGCCCACCCCGGCGTCCCGACCTCCTCCTTCGGGTTGCTGGCCGAGGCGCTGGACCGGCGGCGGAGGCGGGGCCTCGAGCCCTTCACCGTCCAGTCCTGCGACAACCTCCAGGGCAACGGGAACATCGCCCGGAAGATGCTCCTGGCCTACCTCAAGCTGCGCGACCCGGCCCTGCACGCCTGGGCCGAGGAGCACGTCGCCTTCCCCAACGCCATGGTCGACCGGATCGTCCCCGTCACCAAGGACGAGCACCGCGCCCTGGTGCGGGAGAAGTTCGGCATCGTCGACGGGTGGCCGGTGGTGTGCGAGCCCTGGATCCAGTGGGTGATCGAGGACCGCTTCCCGCTGGGCCGGCCGCGCTGGGAGGCGGTGGGGGCGCAGCTGGTGAAGGACGTGGTCCCCTACGAGCTCATGAAGCTCTGGCTGCTCAACGCCAGCCACCAGGCCATCGCCTACGTGGGCATGCTGCTGGGGCAGCGCTACGTCGACGAGGCCATGGCCGACCCCGACGTGCGGCGGCTCCCCCAGGTGATGATGGACGCGGAGGTCACCCGGCTCCTCCCGCCGGTGCCGGGCATCGACCTGGCCCGCTAC
Organism: Anaeromyxobacter sp.; assembly: GCA_035541675.1. Taxonomy (GTDB): domain Bacteria; phylum Myxococcota; class Myxococcia; order Myxococcales; family Anaeromyxobacteraceae; genus Anaeromyxobacter. Next base: position 47,883 of record DATKMW010000067.1, read on the forward strand.
AAGGCCGCCATGCTCGAGCGGTTCGGCAACCCCGTGCTCCGGGACACCCTGGCCCGCCTGGGCACCGAGGCCTCCGCCCGGATCCCCAAGTTCGTCCTGCCCTCGGTCCGCGCGGTGCTGGCCCGGGGCGGCGGCCCCATGTCGGCGCTCACCTTCGTGGTGGCCTCCTGGTTCCACTACCTGGCGGTGGAGAAGGACGACCGGGGGGCGGAGCTGCCCAAGAGCGACCCCATGCTGGAGGAGCTGGTCCGGCGGGCCAAGGCCGGCGGCGAGGACCCGCGGCCGCTGCTCGAGCTGCGCACCCTCTTCGGCGAGGACCTGCCCACCGCCCCTGCGTTTGTGCAGGCGATCGCCGGACACCTGCGCAGCCTGCGGCGGGACGGGACCCGCGCCGCCCTGCGGCGGTGCCTGGCTGACACGGAGGGAGGACCCACATGACCACGACCCAAGCCAACAAGAAGAAGATCCTCGACCGCTTCAAGCTCGACGGCGCGGTGGCCCTGGTGACCGGGGGTGCCCAGGGGATCGGGCTCGCCTTCGCCCAGGCGCTGGGCGACGCGGGCGCCAAGGTGGCCATCGTCGACCAGAACGCCAAGACGGCCGAGGAGGCGGTCCAGGGGCTCCTGAAGGGGGGGATCCAGGCCATCGCCGTGCAGGCCGACGTGACCAGGTCGGCGGAGGTGGACCGGGCGGTGGACCGGGTGGCCCAGCACTTCGGCAGCCTGACCATCGGGGTGAACAACGCCGGGATCGGGCAGTGGGTCGACTCGGAGAAGGGGAGCGACGAGGACTGGCGGCGGGTCATCTCCATCAACCTCGACGGCGTGTACTTCTGCGCCCGCGCCGAGGCGCGGCTCATGCTCGCCGCCGGCTACGGCAAGATCATCAACACCGCCTCGATGTCGGGCCACATCGTCAACACCCCGCAGAACCAGACCGCCTACAACGCCTCCAAGGCTGGGGTCCTTCACCTGACCCGCAGCCTGGCGGCCGAGTGGGCGCCCCGCGGCGTCCGGGTGAACAGCATCAGCCCCGGCTACACCCGCACCAAGCTGGTGGACGACCTCCTGGCCACGCCGGTGGGCAAGACCGTGCTGCCCAAGTGGATGGCCCTCACTCCCATGGGGCGGATGGCGGAGGTGGAGGACCTGCAGGGCGCGCTGGTCTACCTGGCCGCGCCCGCCTCGGACTTCGTCACCGGCTCCGACATCGTCGTCGACGGCGGCTACTGCGCCTGGTGAGAGGCGAGGAGGGGCGGCGCGGGCTACCGCGCCGCCTCCCGCTCCGCCCGGACCCGGATCATCTCTCCCACGATGCTGACGGCGATCTCCTCCGGGGTCTCCGCCAGGATGTCCACGCCGATGGGGGCGTGGACCCGGGCCAGATCCTCCCGGCGGAAGCCGGCCTCGAGGATGGCCTGGAAGACGGCGTCGCGCTTGCGCCGGCTGCCGATCATGCCCAGGTAGCCGGCCCGGGTCCGCAGCGCCTGCTCCAGGACGGTCCGATCGTGGAGGTGGCCGCGGGTGACGATGACCAGGTAGGAGTCCTCGTCCACCGCCAGCGCGGGCAGGGCCTCGAAGCGCTCGATGACCAGGATCTCGGTGGGTGCCGGGAACCGCTCGCGGCTGGCGAACTCGGGGCGGTCGTCCAGGACCACCGTCCGGAACCCGACCGTCTCGGCCAGGGGCGCGATCCGCCGCGACAGGTGGCCGGCACCGAAGATGAAGGCGGTGGCCTGGCGGCGGATGGACTCGACCAGGAGCCGGGGGCCGCCCAGGGCGTCGGCGTGGATGGAGATCTTGGCCGGGCCGGCGGTGAGCTTGCCGAGGAGGTCCGGGCCGACGTCGAGCCGGCCGGCCAGGGAGCCGTCCCGCTTGACCAGGCACTGCTGCCGCCCGGCCAGGTCCTGCCCCAGCGCGGTGATGAGCCAGGCCTTGTCCCCGCGGGCCAGGACCTCCTCCACCGCCTGGCAGACGGCCCGGTTGGCCGGGTCGGCGGCGTCCACGAAGTCGAGGAGGATCTCTCCCCGGCCGCCGCAGATCATGTCCGTGCCGGCGGCGTCGCGGCTGGTCAGGTCGAAGGACTGGAGGGTCGAGCGGCGCGCCGCCAGGACGTCCCGGGCCGCACGCATGGCATCGGCCTCCAGCCGCCCCCCGCCGATGGTCCCGACGATGGAGCCGTCGGGGCGCACCACCATCTTGGCGCCGGGCATGCGCGGGGCGGAGCCGGCCTTGTCGAAGAGGGTGGCCACCACGAAGCTCTGGCCACGGGCGAGGAGCTCGGCCATGGCCGCGAAGAGCTCGCGCATCGCAAGGACCTCCCGGGATGGTCAGGCGGTCTCGTCGCGGAGGCGGTCGAGGAGCACGGCGCCGAGGAGGATGAGCCCCTTCACCAGCCCGGAGTAGTAGGGGTTGATGTTGAGCAACACCATGGCGGTGTTGATGACGGTGATGAGCAGCGCGCCGATGAGCGTCCCCCAGACGCTGCCGCGCCCCCCGTTGAGGCTGGTGCCGCCGATGACCACCGCGGCGATGACGTCCAGCTCGTAGCCGGTGCCGGCCACCGGCTCGGCCGAGTTGAGCCGGGAGGTGTGGATCACCGCCGCCAGCCCGCAGGCCAGGCCGGAGATGACGTAGACCATGGTCTTGTAGAAGCTGCTGGAGATGCCGGAGAGGCGGACCGCCTCCTCGTTCCCGCCGATGGCGAAGGTGTAGCGGCCCAGCCTGGTCTGGCCCAGGATGACCGTCGCCAGGATCGCCGTGGCCACGAACACCACGATGGGGAAGGGGATGCCGAGCAGGTCGCCGCCGCCGAGGAAGCGGAAGCCGGGGTGGAACCCGCTGATGGGATAGCCGTTGGTGTAGATGAGGGTGAGGCTCCGGGCGATGCTCATCATGG
>DATKMW010000068.1:0-29211 GCA_035541675.1 Anaeromyxobacter sp.
ACGGTGATGATGCCCATCACCTTCTGGGCGTCGTTGGTGCCGTGGCTGTAGCTGAAGATCGCCGCCGAGAGGAGCTGCAGCCGCCGGAACCACCGGTCGACCTTGGCCGGGGTGTTGCGCCGCACGATCCAGGTGGTGATCACCATGTTGAAGGAGCCCAGCACCATGCCGATGATGGGCGAGAGCACGATGAAGAGGACGATCTTGAGGATGCCCTGGCCGATGAGGCCCGAGGGGCCCAGCGCGACCAGGCAGGCGCCGATCATCCCGCCGGCCAGGGCGTGAGAGGAGGAGGAGGGCAGGCCCCACCACCAGGTGAGCAGGTTCCAGAGGATGGCGCCGACCAGGGCGGCGAAGATGAAGACCAGGACGAAGGCCGGGCCCCGCGCCTGCAGGGCAGGGAACTCGACGATCCCCTGGCCCATGGTGGCGGCCACGCGCAGCTCGGCGCCCCACAGCACCGGCAAGGCGGAGACGAAGTTGAAGAAGGCGGCCCAGGCCACCGCCACCAGGGGCGAGAGCACCCGGGTGGAGACCACCGTGGCGATGGAGTTGGCCGCGTCGTGGAAGCCGTTGATGAAGTCGAACGACAGCGCGACCAAGACCAGGGCGATGACGACGGGGAGGATCATGGTCGGGAGGGCCTTCGACCTCTAGGCGTGCTCCAGCACCACGCCCTCGATCACGTTGGCCACGTCCTCGGCGCGGTCGGTGGCCGACTCGATGAGGTCGATGATCTCCTTCCACTTCATGACGGTGAGCGGGTCGCTGCCGCGCCGGAAGATCTTGGCCATGGTCTGGCGGGCCAGCGAGTCGGCCTGGTTCTCCAGGGCGTTGATCTCCCGGCACCCCCCCAGCACCATGGCCGAGTCCTTGCGGAAGGTGCGCAGCCCGCGGACCACCTCGGCCATCTTCTCCGACTGCGCCACCAGCACCGCCGCCAGCTCGCGGGCCTCGGGCAGAACCTGGTCGATGTCGTAGAGCCCGAGGCGCTCGGCGGCGGCGTCGGCCAGATCGAGTACGTCGTCGATGCGCGAGAGGAGCCGGTGGATCTCGGCCCGGTCGAACGGGGTGATGAACTGCGTGTGCAGGCGGGCGAAGGCGCGGTGGGTGATGTCGTCGGCCCGGTGCTCGACCGCCTTGACCGCGGCCACCTTTCGGGGGACGTCGGTGAAGTCCTCCAGGAGCGCCTTGAGGAGCTTCGTGCCCTCCACCACCGCGTCCGCCTGGGACTCGAAGTCCGTGAAGAAGTCGTCGGACTTGGGCATGAGCCTTTCGAGCAGCGTCATGGCGGTCCAGCCTCCGGGGGAGTGCGGCGCGGGCACCTTATCTCGTCCGGCCCCCGCCGCAAACGGGGAGCCGCGGCGGCGAAGATGGCGCAGCCCCGACCCAAGCGGGCGGCCGGAGGTAGTCCAGTGCTTTCCCCGACATGCAAGGGCTTGTGCGCGGGGCGTCGCACCTGTAAGCCATGCCCACGAGCTCGGCCGCGACGTCTTCCCGGGGCGCGACCGCGTGTCGGGGGGAAAGAGGCTGCCCTGGCGCATGCGCTTTCGCCTGAAGATCGCTCTCGTCCTGCTCCCGGTGGGCCTCGCTCCGGTGGCGCTGCTCGGGTCGGTGTCCTGGAGGGTGAGCCGGGACGAGCTGCAGCACACGGTGGGGCGGATGCAGACCCGAGCGGCCGGGGACCTGGCCCTGTTCACCGACCGTTTCGTGGCCGACTCGGTGGAGCGGCTGCGGCTGGCGGTGGCCCCCATCCTCTTCGACGACTACAGCCCCGGGGAGCTCTCCACCGTGCTCTCCCTCCCCTTCCGCCAGCTCCCCTTCGTCACCATCCTGGCGGTGGTGAGCGACCAGGGTGCCCCGGTGGCAGGCCCGGTGTTCGTGGAGCGCCCCGAGGCGGCCGACGCCGGCCGCGAGGCGGTGGCGCCCGCCGACCTCGACCTGTTCGTGGCCCACCTCCCCCGGGCGCCGGCGCAGGCGGGCGCCACCGCGCTGAGCGAGCCCTACCGGCGGGGCGGACCGCTGAAGCTGGCGGTGGCGCTGCGGGTGGGCGAGGGCCGCACGGTGGCAGCCGAGCTGTCCTTGCACGAGGTGGAGACGCGGCTCTCCGATCTGACCACGCCCACCAGCGTCGCCTACCTGGTGGACGGGAAGGGCGATCCCATCGCCGGTGTCCAGGGCGGGCTGACCGCCGAGGAGCGCCGGCTCTCGGAGCACGGCTTCGAGAAGGAGGAGGCCTGGTCGCGCCTCCTCGACCGGGGCGACGGGCAGCGGTGGCTGGCGGCCTTCTCGCCGGTCCCGCGGCTGGGCTGGGGCGCGGTGGTGGCCCAGGCCGCGGCGGTGGCCTTCCGCGCCGCGGAGCGGCTCCGCCTCTACACCCTCTGGGCGGCGGGCGCCGCTGTGGCGGTGGCCTTCCTCATCGGCGCCGCCCTGGAGCGGACCGTCACCCGCCCTGTGGCCCGGCTCTCCCGGGCGGCCGCTTCCATCGCCGCCAGCCGCTGGGACGAGCTCCCGCCAGCGGCCCCGGCGGGCGGCGACGAGCTGGCCGACCTGGGCCGGGCCTTCGCCGCCATGGCCGGGGAGCTGCGGCGGCGCGACGACGAGATCCGCGGGTGGAACCGCGAGCTGCAGGATCGAGTGGAGGAGCGAACCCGGGAGCTCAAGGCCGCCGAGGATCAGATCCTGCGCACCCGCCGGCTGGCGGCGCTGGGCTCGTTGGGCGCTGGCCTGGCCCACGAGCTTAACAACCCCATGACCGCCATCGTGGGCTACCTGGCCATCCTGCGGCGGCAGGTACCACCCCAGAGCGACGAGGCGAAGATGATCGCCGCGGCGCAGGAGCAGGCCGCCCGCGTGACCCGGGTGGTGGAGGAGCTGCGCAGCTTCGCCGACCAGGAGCGCACCACCGGCGGGGTCCGCTTCCCGCTGGAGCGGCCCGTGCACGCGGCGCTGGCCCTCTTCGAGGATCGATTCCGCGCCGCCGGGATCAAGCTCACCACCCGCATCGACCGCCCCCTGCCCGAGGCACAGGGCGACCCGGTCCAGATCCAGCAGGTGGTCTCCCACCTCCTGGACAACGCGGTGAACGCCATGCCCAATGGCGGCGCGCTCGAGGTGACGGTCGGCTCCATCGGCGGCGAGGCCCTGCGCCTGCGCATCGCCGACACCGGCAGGGGCATCCCCGTGCCCCTCCGCGAGCGGATCTTCGACCCCTTCTTCACCACCAAGGAGGACCCGGGGCGGATGGGGCTGGGGCTGTCTGTGTCGCACAGCATCGTCGAGGCGCACCACGGGAAGATCGTGGTGGACAGCGCCGAGGGGGCGGGGGCGTCGGTGACCGTGCTCTTGCCTTCCGCGGCCGCGGCCCACCTGGCCTGAGGACTCCATGGACTGGAACGGCTCCGGCACATCGAGCGGCTGGGAGGGCGTCCTGGACGCGCGGCTGCTCGCGCCGGCGCTCCTGCACGAGCTGCGGCAGCCCCTCACCGGCGCCGAGGCGGCGGTGGCCCTCCTGGAGCGGGTCCTGGGCCCGGCCGTGCTGGAGCGCGAGGAGTGGGCCCTGCTCAGGCAGCAGCTCTCCCGCCTGGCCGAGGTGATGGTCGGGTACGACGACCTCTTCCACGCCGGGGCCGGCCAGGAGGTCACCTTCGTCGTCGGGCCGGTGGTGGCCCGGGCGGTGGACCTCCTGGCACACCGGGTGCGGCCCATGGCGGACCGCTTCTCCCTGGTCGCGGCGGACGGCGCCCTCCGCGGCCGCGGCTCACCGGCGGCGCTGGTCCACGCCACCACCAACGTGCTCGGCAACGCCCTCGACGCCGTGGATGGGGCGGGGAGCGGGTCGCGGGTCGCGGTCCGGGTCCTCTCCGCCGGGCAGGGCCCCGAGGTGCGGATCTCCGACGAGGGGGTGGGGATCCCGGAGGAGGTGCGGGCGCACCTCTTCGAGCCCCGCGTGACCTCCAAGCCACCGCAGCGCGGAAGCGGCCTGGGGCTGCACATCTCCCGCCAGCTCCTCTCCCGCTTCGGCGGCGAGCTGAGCCTCGTCTCCCCGGGCGCCCCGGGCCGCCTCGGCTGGGCGGTGACCGAGTTCTGCATCCGGTTGCCGGCGCCCGGCGAGGGGGAGCCGTGAGCCGCCTGGCGCGGGGCCTCCTCACGGCGGCGACGCTCCTGGGCGCGGCGGTGGTGGTGCCCGCCCCCCGGCCCAAGGCCCAGGCGCCGGAGGGCGCAAGGACCGAGGTGGCCGAGGAGGGGGCCCTGGACGCCTCCCCGGCCCCCAGGGCCGAGCCGCGCCCCGTGGATTCGCCGGTGCCGGCGGCCGCCGAGCTGCCCCCGGCGGCCCGGACCGGCGCCTTCCGGGCCGCCTCCAGGCCGCCCGCCGCCGTCCCGCCGGCCGCGGTGGTCCGCTCGGCGAACCGGCCGGGGAAGGGAAGGACCGCCGGGGCGGCGGGCGCGCGCCCGGTCGAGCCCCGCCCGGTGCAGATCATCTGGCGCGCACCGGGATCGGGCCCGTGAGGGGAGCGCGCCTGATCCGGGGGCGCCGGCCCGGGAGCGGGCTCGCCCCCAGGACCCCCCTCGCCCGCCTCGCTCTCCCGATGGCGCTGGCGGCGCTGGCCTGCGCCCTCGCCGGGGGGGCGTGGGCCGACGAGGAGATCTCACCCGCCTCCGGGGGCGCACTAGCGGTGCAGGCCGATCCCCCGCGCCTGGTCCTGGGGCGGGACGCCGGGGCCGATCTGCGCATCGCGGCCCCCCCGGAGGTGGAGGAGCTCTCCGTGACCTGCAGCGCCGGGAAGGTGGAGAACGTCCGGCGCCTCCCCGGCGGCGGCTTCACCGCCCACTACCGGGCGCCGCCCGAGCGTTACCCGCAGGTGGCCATCGTCTCGGCGGTGGGGCGCGGCGCCTCCCCGGCGGTGGACGGCTGGCTGGCCATCCCGCTCTTCGGCCAGGGCGACGCCCGCGTGCCCGGGGAGCCGGGATCCACGGTCACGCTGCGCATCGGCGCAGAGAGCTTCGGGCCGGTCCGGGTGGCCGAGGACGGGTACGCGCTCGTCCCGGTGGTGGTGCCGCCCGGCCTGCGCGAGGGGCACCTGGGATTCCATGCGCTGGACCTCCTGGTACCGGAGACCTCGCTCATCCACGCGGCCCTCGATCGCCAGGCGGTGCTGGCCGATCGGGTCGAGGTGCTGCGGCTGTGGGTCTACGAGGTGGCGCCGCACGGCACCTCGCGACCGGGGGACCCACCGGTGGTGGAGGTGTCGCGCGGCACGGTGGCGCTCCACCCCCGCGAGGCGGGCGCCTGGGAAGGGACCTGGACCCTGCCTGGCGGTCCGCCGGGCGAGGCGCGGCTCACGGTGCGGGTGGACGGGCTCCCCGCCTCGCGGGAGGTGCTCAAGGTGGCGATGGCGCCCGGGCCGGCGGCGGCGGTGTCCCTGGCCGTCGATCGGACCACGCTGGTGGCCGGCCAGGCCGACGAGGCCCAGGTCACCGCCCGCGGCTACGACGCGGCCGGCAACCCCAGCGCCGGCCCCATCGTCCTCTCCGCCGACGCGGGCACGCTCACGCGTCCGGAGGAGGCCGGGCCGGGGGAGGTGCGGGCGACGCTCCGGGTCCCGCCCCGCCACGCCGGGCGCGGCCAGGTCCAGGTGGAGGCCCGCGCCGGCGGCACCTCGGCGGCGCGCACGGTGGCGCTCAGGCCGGGGCCCGCTGCCCGGATGATCCTCGGCCCGGACGGCTCGAGCATGCGGGCCGATGGCCGGACCGAGGCGGTCCTGTCCCTGGAGGTGACGGACCGCTTCGACAACCCGGTGGCCGAGGCCCCGCGGCTTCAGGCGACCTGGGGCCCGCCCCCGGCGCTCGAGCCCGCCGGGCCGGGGTGCTGGACCGTCCGGTACCGGCCGCCGGCAGCCGACGAGCGGCGCACCGTGCACCTCACCGCCACGCTGGAGGAGGCGTACGCCGACGCCGGGCTCCTGCTCCTGCCGTCCCCGGACCGGCAGGTCTCGCTGCTCGCCGCGGGGGGCGGGCTGGCGGCGCTCAGGGGAGGCGTCGCCGGTGGTCAGCTGCTCCTCGGCGCCGAGCTGCCCGCGCCCGAGGTCCTCTCCCCCCGGCCGGACGCCGCCGCGGCCTGGCGGCTGGAGCTCGTCGGGCTCGCCGCCGGCGGCGGGGACGAGCGACGGTTGGCCGCGGCCATCCTGGCGGGGCCGACGCTGAAGGGCGGCGTGCCGGCGCTGCGCCTCTACACCAGCGGCACGGCGGGCGTACTGCTCGACCGGGCCGAGACGCGGAGCGGGTCGGGGCGCGCCGGCGTAGGCGTGGCCGGGAGGGTGGCGGCCGGCGCGGTCCTTCCCCGGCGCGGGGCCGCGCCGTTCCTGGATCTGGCGCTGTTCTTCGGATCGGCCAGCCCGACCGGCCCCTTCGGCGCGCTGCAGCTCTCGCTGGGCCTGCGCTTCGACCTCTACCGCGACGCGGATGCGCCGAGGGAGTGACCTCATGGCCAAGCTGCTCATCGTGGACGACGAGCCGGTCATCCTCGACGTGTTCCGTCGCTTCCTGGAGGGGGAGGGGCGGACCCTGACCCTGGCCGGCTCGGCGCGCGAGGCGGTGGCCCGGGCCGCCGAGGCGGGCGAGATCGACGTGGCCCTGGTCGACAAGAACCTGGGCGACGGCTCGGGGCTGGACGTGGCCCGGAAGCTCAAGGCCATGAAGCCCGACGTCGAGATCATCCTGGTGACCGGGTACGCCTCGCTGGACTCGGCCATCGAGGCGGTCCAGATCGGCGCCTACGACTACGTCACCAAGCCGGTCTCCGACTACGACGCCCTGAAGCTCAAGATCGACAACGCCGCCGAGAAGGCGCGTATGAAGCGGGCCCAGCGCGAGCTGCTGGCCCGGCTGGTGGAGAGCGAACTCCTGCACCGGGGCGTGTTCGAGACCTCCTCCGACGCCATGCTGCTGGTGGACGGGGAGTCGGGCCTGGTCGAGGACGCCAACCCCGCCGCCGAGCAGCTCTACGGCCGGGAACGCGAGGCGCTGCGGCGGCTGCGCTACGCCGACCTGCTCGACCCCGAGGTCGAGCCCAGCCTGGCCGCCGACGCCCGGGCCGCGCCCTCCCGCCACCGGCGGGCCGACGGCGGCACCTTCCCGGTGGAGATCACGGTGGGCGAGCTGCGCCTGCACGGGCGTGGCCTGCGGGTCATCGCCGTCCGCGACGTCTCGGAGCGCGAGGCGGCGGAGCGCGAGCGGCGGGAGCTGGAGCAGCACCTGCGCCAGGCCCAGAAGATGGAGGCGGTGGGGCGCCTGGCCGGCGGGGTGGCCCATGACTTCTCCAACGTGCTGGCGGTGGTGCTGGGCTACTCCGAGCTGCTCACCCGCGACCTGCCGCCCGGCGACGTCCGCCTGCGCGAGTGCGCGGAGGGGATCATCGAGGCGGCCAACCGGGCGGTGGGGGTGACGCGGCAGCTCCTCACCCTCTCCCGCAAGAAGCTGCTCCGCCCCGAGGTGCTCTCGCTCAACAAGGTGGTGCAGGACCTGGGGCGGCTGCTCTCCCGGGCCATCGGCGAGCAGATCGAGGTCACCACCCGGCTGGCGGAGGGGCTGTGGCCGGTGCTGGCCGACGCCGACCAGCTGGCGCAGGTGCTGCTCAACCTGGCGGTGAACGCCCGCGACGCCATGCCCGACGGCGGGGCGCTGGACATCGCCACCGCCAACGCGCCGCTCGCCACGGCGCAGCGCGACCTGGACCTGGCCGCCGGCCGGTACGTGACGCTCACCGTGAGGGACCGCGGCTGCGGCATGACCGAGGAGGTGCGGGCCAGGATCTTCGAGCCGTTCTTCACCACCAAGGAGACGGGGACGGGGCTGGGCCTGGCCACCGTCTACGGCATCGTCCGCCAGGCGGGCGGTGCCATCCGGGTGGAGAGCGCACCCGGGCGGGGGGCCACCTTCACCGTCTTCCTCCCCGCCGCCGAGCAGCCGTCGCAGCGGGTGGAGCTCCCGGTCTCGGCCGCGGCGCCGCGCGGGCTGGGGGAGACGGTGGTCCTGGCCGAGGACGAGGACGGGCTTCGCACCCTCCTGGCCAGGGTGCTAGCGGGCAGCGGCTACCAGGTGGTGGTGGGGCGCAACGGCGTCGAGGCGCTGGAGGCGGCGCGCGCGCGGGGAGGGCGCGTCGACCTGTTGCTCACCGACCTGGTGATGCCGCGCATGAGCGGCGCGGAGCTGGCGGAAGCGCTCTCCCTGGCCCAGCCCGATCTGAAGGTCCTGTTCATGACCGGCCACGTCGACGCCGGGCAGGCGATCGGTCGCCTGGTCGACGGCGGGGTCGAGCTCATCCACAAGCCCTTCAGCAGCGAGGCGCTGCTCGGCCACCTGCGGCGGATGCTGGGTCCTTCGCGCGTCACCGCCTGAGGCTCCAATGGCCGCGCCGGGATCCGCTCGCCGCGACCGCCGCACGGCGTCATCGGGCAGGGGTGGGCCAGAAGGTGCCCGAGGCCCAGCCTCGATCGATATCGCAGGTCGCCCGTCACCCGGGTCGAGGGGAAGGGTGCGCAGCCGGGGTCCGTCGCGCGCCAACCCGACTGTGCTCCTCCGGGCGACGGATTCCTTCCCTGGGTGAAAGTGTAGGCTGCCGGACCACAAGCTTGCACCCCATGTCGCGGCGAGATCGGGCGGGGCGGGGGGCGAGCGGTCGGAACGACCGACGGAGCAGCGATGCGTCCACCCGTGGCCTATCTCCCCACCGCCGCCCTGTCGGAGCGTGGCGCCGCGCTCTCCGCGGTGCTGCTCGCCGACCTGGCCGCCACCTCCTGCGCCTTGGCGGCGGTGATCCTGCAGCGGGCCTCGCCGGCCGGGACCGCGTTCTCCGTGGTCGCCACCCTCGTCTGCGCGCTGAGCGTGAACGCCGCGGCCCTGCTCCTCCTGCGCACGCGTCGGCGCCACCGGCAGGAGGCGTGTGTCCTCGCCGCCGCGCGGGTCGAGACCGCCGCCGCCCGGGCGCGCAGCGAGCGGCTCCTCGCCGAGGCCGAGCGGCACGCGGCCGTGGGGCGGATCGCGGCCGCGGTGGGCCACGACCTGGCCAGCCCCGTCGCCTCGGCCAGCGCCAACCTGCGCTTCGTGGAGGAGGAGCTCGCCCAGGTGAGCCCTGGCACCGAGGTGCTCGAGGCCGTCCGCGAGGCCCGGCAGGCCCTGGAGCGCGTGGGGTGCGTGGTCGCCGACCTCCGGGCGCTCACGCCGTTCGGCTCGGAGGAGGTCGCCGGGGTGGACCTGAGGCCGGCGGTGGGCCAGGGGCTGCGGCTTGCCGTGGCGCGGCTGGGCGCGCGGGCCGAGCTCGACGCCTGTCTGCCGGCGGAGCTGCCGCTGGTGCAGGCCAGCCCGCCCCACCTCGCCCACCTGGTTTCGGCGCTGGTCAGCGCGGTCGAGGGTGGCTGCGAGACGGAGCAGGCCGGCGGCGCGCCGCTGGCCCTGGAGGCGCGCGTCGACGGCGAGGCGGTGCAGCTGGCCTTCACCGGCCGCGCCGGGGACGGGGCGGCCGAGCGCGCCGGCGCCGGGGTGAGCGTGGCGCTGTGCGGCGAGCTGGCGCGCCGCTGGGGCGGCCAGGTGGAGACGGGGCGTGCGCCGGACGGGCGCCCCCGCATCGCGGTCACGCTCCTCCGGGCCCTGCCGGCCGCGAGCCTGCGCGGGCCGGCCTGAGCGACGCCCCGGAGGCCACCCTCGGCGCCGGAGGCTGAGGGAGCCGGCGTCGCGCGCTCGCGGCGGGTCGGGCGCCGGCGGCCTGGGTGCCGTCCGTCCCAGCGCGGCCCCTTCGGGCAGTCCACCGGGATGATCGATCCGGCGGGAGATCGTCCTCCCGGGGGTCCGGAAGCGCCTCCTTGCCCTAGCCCGGCGGCGACCGATCGGCAGCCGCTGGCGACGGAGGCGCCTGCGCCCCGCCGGCCCGGGCCGGTGCGCCGCCCTGAGCCGGAGCCGAGCCAGCGGCCGGCGCGGGGGCCGGGACCAGGATGACGGGCGCCGCCTGCGGCGGCGGCGGGGCCGGGGCCGCGTGGTCGAGGGGCACGACGCCGACCGAGGCGGACACCGGAACCGCGCGCTTGCGGTAGCGGGGCGGGATCTGGGCGCCGGCGCCGAAGTGAAGCCCACCCTGCTCGTCCTCCCACCGGTAGAGCCCCTGCTCGTCGGCGGCCATGGGGTCCGGCGCCGACTCGGCCGGAGTCGGAGCGGCCACGGCCGCGGGGCGCTGCGGCAGCGGCTCCTCCTGCGTGCGCGCCGGGGGGGGCTTGGCCGGGAGCGTGGGGGTGGGGAGCGGCGCGCCCTCGAACCCGAAGGTCAGGGTCCTGCCGTCCACCAGGTCGACCACCACTTGGTTGCCGTCGGCCGAGGCGCGGGCCGCGCGGTGCGTATCCTCGAAGGTGTCGCCCCTGACCCAGGAGAGCGCCCGCCGCATGTCCTGGACCTGCTGCGGCGCGAGGATCTCGCCACCGGTGTACTGGCGCACCACCGCGCCCCGGGACCAGCACGAGGCGAGCGGCAGGTTGGTCCAGTCGGCGCCCTGCGCCGCCGCCGACGAGGGGAAGAGGTCGAGAACCAGAAGGCTCTCCCCGTTGGCGGAGAGGAACACCAGCCCGGAAGGGGTCGGCAGGCAGGTCTGGCTGGTCCACAGCACGCGATCGCCCGGCTTCACCACCGCCTGCACGCGGCAGCCGGCGGTGTCGCGCCGCAGCCGGATCTCGAACCTCCCGTCCGGCGACTGCTGGGCCCACTCGACCACCGTGGACGCCGGGCTGGCCGCCGCCTCCGGCTCGTTCTTGCTGCATCCCGCCGCCGCGAGCAGGGCGGCGACAGCGAGCGCCCTTTTCATGCTGCTGCCTCCTGGACGAGAAACCTAGCAGGTCCGGGGTCCGGCCGCGAGGCGGCGGCCGCCTCGGCGTTGCACCCTGATTCACCAGCGGTGTGGGAGCGGAGGGGCCGCGCAACGACACCCGGCCGCAAGCGCTCGATGTCGCGCGGTCTCGCACCGGTTACACTGGCCCGATGACCCTGCGCCTCGACCAGAGCGACCCGGACCTCCTTCGCTTCGAGGCCGAGGTGGTGGAGGTCCGCTCCCTGGCCGGCAAGCCGGCGGTGGTCCTGGATCGAACGGCGTTCTACCCCGAGGGGGGCGGCCAGCCGGCCGACCGCGGCCTGCTCTCCGGCGTCCGGGTGACGGACGTCCAGGAGGTGGACGGCGTGGTACTGCATGCGCTCGATGGCCAGCCGCCGTCGGGTCGGGTGCTGTGCCAGGTGGACCCGGCCCGGCGGCGCGACCACCTCCAGCAGCATCACGGCCAGCACCTGCTCTCCGCCGCCTTCGCCCGGGTGTGCGGTGCCGCCACGGTCTCGTTCCACCTGGGGGAGGAGCGGTGCACCATCGACCTCGACCGGCCCCCGTCTTTGGTCGATGACGCCGCGCTCCGCTCCGCCGAGGCGGCCGCCAACGACCTGGTCTTCCGGGACCTGCCGGTCACGGCGCGCGAGTTCACCCCCGACGAGATCGCTCGCCTGCCGCTTCGCAAGGAGCCGGCCCGCGGAGCGCGGGTGGTGGTGGTCTCCACCTCGCCGCTCGGGGAGCCGCTCGACCCTTCGGCGATCGTCGACGCCTCCCCCTGCGGCGGGACCCACCCTCGCCGCACCGGCGCGGTGGGCATGGTGGCCGTGCTCCGCGCGCAGAGGTGGGGGTCCGGGACGCGGGTGGAGTTCATCTGCGGGGGCAGGGTGGCGTCCGCGCTCGACGAGGCGAACCGGTGGCTGCGCGAGGCGGCGGCGGCGCTCCGCTGCGCGCCTGCGGAGCTGCCGGCCGCGGCGGTGCGGGTGGCCGCCGAGGCCACGGCGCGGCGGAAGGATCTGGACGGGCTCCTCTCCGCGGCGGCCCTGGGCGAGGCCGATCGGCTGGCGGCGTCGGCGCCGGGTCTGGTGCGGGCCGTGCTGGTCCCGCCGGCCCAGGGCGCGGCGGCCTGGATCCGGGCGGTCGCCCAGGGCCTGGCCGCGCGCGGGCGGGTGGCGCTCCTGGGCGCCTCCGAGGGCGGCCGCGCCTACCTCGCCTTCGCGCGCCCGCGGGGCGAGGGGCCGGACCTGGGCGCGGCGCTCCGTCGGGCCGCGGGGGCGCTGGGCGGCAAGGGCGGAGGCGCGCCCGACCTGGCGCAGGGAAGCGGGACGGAGGTCTCCCGGCTCGCCGAGATCCTGGCCGAGGCGGAGCGGAGCCTCTAGCCCAAGGTCGCCGGGGCCGTCGAGGTCCCGGCCCGGTCGATGGGGGCAGGAGCCGGTGACGGCCGCGCGCGGGCGGGGGGATCAGCCCTCCGGCCGCCGGAGCGTGGCCAGCGTCGCGCCCCACCCCCCTCCGTCCTCCCCCGCCAGCCGGAAGGAGGCCACCCGGGGGTCGCGCGCGAGCAGGGCGTGGACCCGCTCGCGCAGCGCGCCGGTCCCCTTCCCGTGCACGATGCGAAGCTCGGTGAGCCCCGCCTCGGCGCAGGCCCGCACGAACTCGGGCACGAGCTCGCCCACGTCGGCGGGCGAGAAGGCGTGGAGGTCGAGGGTCCCGTCCAGCGGAAGCCGGACCGGCTCCGGGAAGGGCTCCGGGGCTGCCCCTGGCGCGGCGGCCTCTGCCGGCAGCAGCTCCATCACCCGCTCCGGCGGCCGGGCCACCAGCGCCCGGTCGCCGTGCACCAGGACCGGCCGGTCGAGGATGCGCGGATGGGTGGCGATGGCCTGGACGAGCTCCTCCTCGGAGGAGCGGTCGGAGAGGCGAAGCGCCTGGACCTCGTCCTCGTCCTGGCGGATGGCGGCGTGGGCCGGCAGGCCCAGGCGCCGGAGCAGCTCCCGGACCTCGTCGGGCGTTGGCGGCTCGACCAGGTGGCGCCTGAGCACCGGCTCCACGCCGCGCGCCCGCAGCAGGGCCAGGGCGCGCCGGGAGGCGGAGCCGCGGGCATCGAACCAGAGGACGTACTCGCCGGCCATCGCCCGGCCGAATATAGAGGAGCCTTGGAGCTCGCGCACCACCTGGCCCACCTGGCCACGCTCCTCGCCGCCGAGCGGGAGGAGGAGCGGGCCCGCTTCCTCGAGGCGCGCGGCCGGTTCACGCTCGACGAGCGGGAGGCGCGGGGGCTGGCGATCGCCGACCTGGATGCGGTCGAGGAGGGCGCGCTGGCGGGGCGTGCGCTGGTGACCTACGCCCGGGGCGGCCGGCCGCTGCCCGGCGGCCGCATCGGCGTGGGCAGCGTGGTCTCGCTGGCGCGCCGGCGCGAGGTGGACCGGGACCCGCCGCAGGGGGTGGTGGCGCGGCGGACGCGCGCGCAGCTCTCGGTGGCCTTCGACGAGCCGCCGCCGGACTGGGCCACCGGAGGCCGGGTGGTGCTGGAGCTCGAGCCCTCGCCCGTCACCTGGGAGCGGCTCTCGGCGGGCCTCTCCCGCCTGCGCGAGGCCGCGGAGGGCCGGCGCTGGCAGGCGGTCCTCGGGGGCGGCGCGCCTCGTTTCCTCGCCGCCGCTCCCGGGCCGGCGCTCGAGCCGCTCGCCCCTCTCAACGCAGAGCAAACGGAGGCGCTCGACCTCTGCGATCGCGCCCTGGACCTGGCGCTGGTGCACGGGCCGCCCGGGACCGGGAAGACCACCGTGCTGAGGGAGGTGGTCCGGCGCGCCGCGGCCCGCGGCGAGAAGGTCCTGGCGGCGGCGCCCTCGAACCTGGCCGTGGACAACCTCCTGGAGCGCCTGCTCGAGGCGGGCCTGGCCTGCGTCCGGGTCGGCCACCCGGCCCGGGTGCTGCCCGCGCTGGTGGACAGGACGCTGGAAGTGCAGGCCGCCGGCCACGAGGCGGCGGGGATCGCCCGCGGGCTGGTGGAGGAGGCACTGGCCCTGCGCCGCGAGGCCCGCAAGCGAAGGCAGCGGCGCGGGCCGGGCCGGTTCCGCGACGCGCGGGAGAAGGAGCGCGAGGCGTGGGCGCTCCTCGGCGAGGCGCGGGCGCTCGAGGCACGGGCCCAGGCGGAGGTGCTGGATCGGGCCCAGGTCGTGCTTGCCACCCTCACCTCGCTGGACGCGGCGCCCCTGGCCGGCCGGCGCTTCGACCTCTCGGTGGTCGACGAGGCCACCCAGGCCATGGAGCCGGCCACCTACCTGGCCCTGCTCCGCGCCGGGCGCGCGGTGCTGGCCGGCGACCACCTCCAGCTCCCGCCCACGGTCCTGTCGCAGGCGGCGCAGGAGGGCGGGCTATCGATCTCGCTCTTCGAGCGGCTGGCGGCCCCTGGCACGCCCGGGGCCGCGACGCTCGCCGTCCTGGCCGAGCAGCACCGCATGAATGCTCGGATCATGGCCTTCCCCTCCGCGGCGCTGTACGGCGGCCGGCTGCGGGCCCACCCGGCGGTGGCCGACCGGGCGCTCGACGACGCGCCGCTGGAGGTGCTGGACACTGCTGGGCGAGGCTTCGAGGAGGAGATCCCCGAGGGCTCCGACTCGCGGCACAACCCGGGAGAGGCCGACCTGGCCGTGGCCGAGGTGCGGCGGGTCTTGTCGCTGGGCGTCCCGCCCGGCGAGATCGCGGTGGTGTCGCCCTATGACGCCCAGGTACAGCGCCTGCGGCAGCTCCTCGCCGACCTGCTCGAGCGCGGGCTGGAGGTCGACACCGTGGACGGCTTCCAGGGGCGGGAGAAGGACGCGGTGATCGTCACCCTGGTCCGATCGAACGACGCCGGCGAGGTGGGCTTCCTTGCCGACGTGCGGCGGATGAACGTGGCCATGACCCGGGCGCGGAAGAAGCTGGTGGTGATCGGCGACGGCGCCACCGTCTCGCGGCACCCCTTCTACGACGCCTTCTTGCGCCACGCCGAGGCCACCGGCGCGTGGCGCAGCGCATGGGAAAGGTGAGCCGTTGCGGGTGGTAATCCCGCGTGGGTGATCGTCGGCCCAGGGGGGGTGTAGGCTCGACCGGGGGGCTGGGTAGGCCATGGCCGGGGCTGGTGCGAAGCCGCAATCTGGCGCGCCGGCGGCGGGGACGGGCCCGACCGCCGGCGTCGAGCTGCACCCCGGGGCGGGCGCGATTCTCGAGGCCATCGCCGACGGCGTGGTCGTCTTCGACGCGTGGGGCCAGGTGATCTACCGCAACGAGGCCGCGGTCGAGATCTGGCGGGCCTCCGGGGCGGCGCCGTCCCACCCGGAGAGCGGCATGCCTCCCCGCCTTGAGATCCGGGCGGACGACGGCCGGGTCCTGCCCGCGGAGGAGCGGCCGGTGGCGCGCGCGCTCCGGGGCGAGCGCCTGCGCGGCCTGCGGCTGTGCCTCCACCCCGAGGGAGCGCGCCCGATCTGGATCGTGGCCAGCGCCGCCCCCACCCGCGACGCCGCCGGGGAGGTGACCGGCGCCGTGCTGTCCTTCTCCGACCGGTCCCCGACCCGGGCGCTGGCCGAGGCGCGAGACGATCTGGTTCGCATGGTGAGCCACGACCTGCGCACGCCCCTCTCCGCCATCTACGGCCAGGCCCACCTCATCCGCCGGGGCGGGGAGCCGGCCGACCGGATCTCGGATCGCGCCAGCGCCATCGAGCGGAGCTGCGAGCGCATGAGCGGCATGATCCAGGACCTGGTGGAGGTGACCATGCTGGAGGCGGGGCAGCTCCCGGTCACCCGGGCGCTGGTGGACGTGGCGACGCTCCTCCCGGACATGCTGGACGGGATGCGCGGCGGGCTGGAGGTCGACCGCGTCCGGCTCCAGCTCCGCCGACCGTGCTGGGCGAACCTCGACCCCGGCGGGCTGGAGCGGATCGTCGTGAACCTGGTCTCCAACGCCCTCAAGTACTCCTCCGAGGAGGTCCGGCTCTCGCTGGCGCTCGACGGCGACGCGGTGGTCCTGCAGATCGTCGACCGCGGCGTGGGGATCTCCCCCGACGATGAGGCTCGCGTCTTCGAGCGGTACTTCCGGGCCGTCGGGAACCGGCGGCCGGAGGGGCTGGGGCTAGGGCTCTACATCACCCGGCTCCTGGTGGAGGCGCAGGGCGGGCGCATCGAGGTGGACAGCCGTCTGGGGCAGGGGAGCACGTTCCGGGTGCGCTTCCCCACCCGGCTCCTGGTGGAGGCGCAGGGCGGGCGCATCGAGGTGGACAGCCGTCTGGGGCAGGGGAGCACGTTCCGGGTGCGCTTCCCCGGGGCGGCGGCGCGACCGGCGGAGGGAAGGTGATCGAGAGCACCTTCCGGCTCGCGCCCGGGGTGGGCCCCTGGCTCGAGGCCCGGCTGTGGGAGGCGGGCATCACCCGCTGGGCGGACTTCCCGCCGGCGCCCGAGGTGGCCCTCTCGCCGGCGGTCGACGCGCGCATCCGGGCCGGGATCGCCCGCGCCCGGGCGGCGCTCCTGGACGGGGACGCGGAGGCGCTGGCCGCCCTGATCCCCCGGGACGAGCGTTGGCGGCTCTACCCCGCCTTCGCGGCGGAGGCGGCCTTCCTGGACGTGGAGACCGACGGCGTGGAGCTCACCTGCGTGGGCCTGCTCGACCGCGACGGCCCCCGGCTCCTCCTGGCCGGGCGCGATCTCCACCTCTTCCCGGAGGCGGCGGGCGGGTGGAAGCTCCTCGTCACCTTCAACGGCCTGGCCTTCGACGTGCCGGCGCTGCGCCGGGCCTTCCCGGGCTGGCTCCCGCCCCGCGCCCACATCGACCTGTGCCGCCTGTGGCGGCGGCTGGGCCACGCCGGCGGCCTCAAGCTCCTGGAGGAGTCGGTGGGGATCCGGCGGCCGCCTCACCTCAGGGGGCTCAAGGGGAGCGACGCGGCCCGGCTCTGGCGGGCGCACCAGGCCGGGGACGGCGGGGCGTTGCAGCTCCTGGCGGAGTACAACCTGCTCGACGCCATCCACCTGCGCACGCTCATGGGCCTGGGCTACAACCGCATGGTCGAGCGGCTCAGGCTCCCGGCGGAGCCGGTCCCGGTCAGCGAGCCGGGCGACGTGCGCTACGACCTCACCCAGCTCCTCCGGGCGCTCTGAGCCCGTTTGCCCCTCCCATGCCCCCACCCCAGCCCCGCGATGCCCGAGGACGATTCGTGAACCTGGACGGCACCGGCCCGCCCACCTGGAGGTCGGTCTTCCGCTGGGCGGTGGTCGACCGGGTGGCCGGTCGGCGCCGGGCCTCGCCCGCGCGGGCCAGGGTGCCGTGGGTGGAGGCCGACCGGGCGCTGCTCCGCGCCCCCCCGGCGCCCGGGGCGCCGGGGAGGCTCACCTGGCTCGGCCACGCCAGCTTCCTGGTCCAGATCGACGGCGTCTCGCTTCTCGTCGACCCGGTGCTGCTCGAGGGGATCTTCGGCGGCATCCGCCGCAACGTGGCGCCGGGGCTCCTGCGGGAGGAGCTCCCGCCCATCGACGCCGCCCTGGTCACCCACGGCCACTACGACCACCTCGACCTGCCCACGCTCGAGCGGGTGGGCGCGCCCGTGGTGGCCGGCCTGGGGACGAGGCGGGCGGTGCGGCGCGTCGGCCTGGCCGTCCAGGAGCTCGGGTGGTGGGAGGAGACGCGGGTCGGCGGGGTGCGGGTGACCTTCGTCCCGGCGCAGCACTGGAGCCGCCGCACCCCCTTCGACACCAACGCCTCGCTGTGGGGCGGCTTCGTCATCGAGGGCCGACGGGCCACCGTCTACCACGCCGGTGACACCGCCTGGTTCGGCGGCTTCCGGGAGGTCGGCGCGCGCTTTCCCGGCATCGACGCGGCGCTCCTTCCCATCGGCGCCTACGATCCGGCCTGGTTCATGGAGCGGCAGCACATGAACCCCGAGCAGGCGGTGCGAGCCTTCCGGGAGCTGGGGGCGCGGACCCTGGTGGCCATGCACTGGGGCACCTTCAAGCTGACCGACGAGCCGCTCGAGGAGCCGCCGCGGAGGCTCTCCGCGGAGCGCGTCCGGCTGGGCCTCCCCGCCCACTGCGTGCGGGTCCTGGCGGTGGGCGAGACCCTCGAGGTCGAGCGGCCGGGCTAGAGGCTAGAGCTGGCCGACGGTCCCCGAGCCAGCCGGGGGCCGTCGCCGGGCGCGGGGTTCAGGGGGCGGCCGGCCGGTCCGGGGCAGGGTCCTTTCGCAGCAGGCCGTACCGCCGGAGCATGAGGAACCAGAGGGCCACCCCGCCGAGGAAGAGCAGCAGGAACAGCGGCAGCACCGACCACTGCGTCTTCACGGCGAGCTCGCCAGGATGGAGGTGGCGCTGCAGGTAGCCGTTGCGCAGCAGGTCCCGCAGGACGGACATGCAGGCGATCACCACGGCGGTGAGGCCCGGCACGAGCAGGGCGGCGACCCGGACGTTCTCCTTCCGCAGCGCGTCGGACATGAGGAAGATCGCTCCCAGCCCGCCAGCGACGGCGACCAGGAAGAGGACGGTGGCCAGGAGGTCGTCGCCGAGCGGCAGCATCCGCAGCTCGCGCGGCAGGGTGATGAGGAAGGCGATGCCCACGATGAACTGGGCCATGGTGGCGTAGGTGAACGCCTTCCCGCCGAGCTTCAGGGTCTGCCGGGCGTAGTCGGGATCGCGCTTCCAGTTGGCCAGCGAGGAGACCACGAGGAACAGCCCCCCCACGGCCACCGCCGCGACGGCGAAGTGCAGGAAGCGCGGGAACAGGGTGGGCTCGCCGAGGTTCAGGTGCCAGCCGGAGGGGCTGGCCAGGTACTTCTCGCCCCAGCGCTCGGGGCTCTGGCTGAGGGTGAGGTTGTTCGAGAAGACGAAGCCGATCCAGAGGACCAGGATCATGCTGCAGGCCAGGACCACGCCGGCGCCTCCGCCCGGGCGGCCGCCGCGGAAGGACACGAAGTAGAACCCGTAGTAGGTGGCGGTCAGGGCCAGCAGGACGAGGAACCAGGGCCAGGCCATGAGGATCGACGAGGTGTAGAGGAACTGCCCGTAGAGGACCTGCACGAAGAGGAGCGGCGCGATGCCGAGGGTGATGGCCGCCGGCAGGAAGATGGGGAGCTTCCTGGCCAGGTCGCGGGAGATCCGCTGGCCGATCTCGCCGTTCCGGAGGCGCCACCTCGCCAGGAGCGCCAGGGCGCCCCCGCCGAGCACGAGGTTCATGGCCAGGATGTGCAGCACGAAGGTGGTCACGAGGAGGACGTCAAACACCCAGTGGGGCGCGGGCAGCGGGTTGGGGTCGATGGTCGGAACGAGGTCGGTCATCGCGAGGACCCTCCCTGCGGCTGGGCCTCGAAGCCCTTCTCGCCTCGACGCCCGTCGATCCACTGCACCAGCGCGGCGCGCTGCTGGTCCGAGAGCTTCAGGCTCGGCATGAGCGGGAACAGGCTGGTCAGGTCCTTGAGCGACTCGACGGCGGCGCCCGGGTCCCGTGCCAGGTTCTGGAAGAGGGGGTCATCGGCGCTGGCCCGGTGGCACATGGAGCAGTTCTGCCCGAACAGCGTCGCGCCGTCGCTCGCGGCCGCCGCCTCCTCGGTGGAGACGGGCTCCACCGTGGAGAGGTACGCGGCCAGCGCGGCGCGCTCGGCCTCGGTCCCCACGAACGCCGGCATCGCGCCGTTGTGCATGAGCCCGAGGCCGCCGAGCATGGCCTGGATCCTCTCCCGGTCCCAGCGACGCAGCGCCAGGTAGCGCTTCACCCCCCGATAGCCGTCGCGGGAGTGGCAGCTCTCGCACTCGGTGCGGAAGACCTCGGCTCCGGCGGCGACCTCGCCTCCGCCGGTCGGCTCCCGGGCGCTCACCCACCGGGCTGTCTGCAGGATGCCCTTCTGGTTGATGGCCTCCTCGCCGTAGCCTCCCGGCCCGTCGGCCGAGTAGACCGAGTTGGCGTAGAGGTAGTTGGCGATCACGAAGGGTTTGCGGATCGCCTCGCGCACCATCTCGAAGGAGGCCATGGCCCCGAAGGCGGCGACCGCGACCACCAGGCTGAAGGCCAGGTGCATCCTCGCCGGCCGGACCAGGGCGAGGAGCGTCAGCGCCAGGGTCACCGCCAGGAGTGCGGCCGCCGCCACCGCGAAGCCCGTGGCGGTGGGCATGCCGCCGCGCGCGCTGGCCCAGGCGGTGGCCGGGACCTGGCGGATGTACCAGTAGGCCAGCGGCACCAGCAGGGCCAGCGAGGGGACGGTCCACCAGGCGCTCCACCGCACCAGGCGCGCCTTCAGGGCCAAGTCCTTCTGCACGCTGGCGGTGATCGAGGCGTAGACCCCGGCCAGCGCCAGGGCGATGGCGGAGCGCAGCGCCAGCGACGGGAAGTAGGTGGGGTTGAAGAACCCGCTCCAGAACTGGTGATCCTTCACCCAGGTGCCGGAGGTGAGCATGAAGGTGATGATGCCGTTGATGATGACCAGGCTGGCGTAGGCGTTGACGAAGTAGATCCAGCCGAACCACTCGTGCACCCGCGGCTCCAGCTTGTCCCAGCCGTAGAGGTAGAAGAGCGCGGCGCTGATCTCGAGGAAGAAGAAGACCCACTCGATGGCCCAGCCCCACACGTAGGCGTGGATGAGGTTGCTCGTGGCCGTGGGGCTGATGAGGCCGATGGTGAACCAGATGCCCACACCGCTGATGGCGCCGAACACCACCGTCACCAGCACGAAGAACTTGGTGTGGGCCCGCAGCCAGCCGAGGAGGGCCAGGTCGCCGGTGCGCCGGGCCCTCCGCTCGGTGACGACGAGGAAGAGCCCGCCGCCGACGGCGAAGTGGGAAACGAACACGTGGAGCGTGGCGACCAGGGCCATGAGCAGGCCCGAGCCGAAGGCGACGTGCCAGACGGGGTAGTTCATGCCGTGCTCCTGCGCTCAGCTGGGAGGCGCTCGCGCCGGGCATTCTGCGGTTGGCCGGCCACGCCGGGGTTCGGGATTCCGGGGCGGGTGCCTCGGCCGAGCGAGAGGTCCCGACGGCCGTCGCGGGCTTGGTCCTGGGGCGCCTCGGCGCCGCGGTCCGCCCTGCCGGACGGTGCAGGTTCTGCGGCGGCCCGCAGCCGCTGCGCGGGCGCGGTGCGGAGGGCGGGGAGCTGCCGGGAGGGACCAGCGCACCTCGAGGTCCGAGGGGATCGCCCCCGTGTCCGGGCGGAGGTCGAGGAGGAGGCGACCGGCAGGCCCGGGGAGGGAGCAAGGGCGGCGGCGCATCACTCCGCGTCGCAGGCGGGATCGAAGGGCCCGGCCCGGGCCCGAGCGCATCGGCGGCGGCGGGCCAGGCTCGAGGCGGGTGCGCGGCACGGCGTGGAGGGGTCGAGGGGCTCGTCGGAGCGCTTCCGGCCGGCCTCCCCGCCAAGGGCGTGCGGGCGCAGGCGGGGGCCGGGCCTCTCCCGGCCGGGCGGCGGGGCAGGCTCGCGCCTCCCTTCCGGCCGGGACGTGGCACCGGTCCTGGCGCTGGGGTAACTTCGGCACGTGTCCGGAGCGGTGCGCTTCCTCCTCGACGGCGGGGTGAGATCGATCTCAGGGATCGACCCCACCACCACCGTGCTGCAGTGGCTCCGGGGCCCCGAGCGGCGCTGCGGGACCAAGGAGGGCTGCGCCGAGGGGGACTGCGGAGCCTGCACCGTGGTGCTGGGCGAGCTGGTGGGCGGGGTGGTCCGCCTGCGGGCGGTGAACGCCTGCCTCCTCTTCCTGCCCGCCCTCGACGGCAAGGCGCTCTTCACCGTGGAAAGCCTGCGGGCGCAGGGCGGCGCGCTCCACCCCGTGCAGAGGGCGCTGGTCGAGTGCCACGGCTCGCAGTGCGGCTTCTGCACCCCCGGCTTCGTCATGTCCATGTTCGCGCTCTACGAGAGCGAGCGCGAGCCGCCCACCCGCCGCCGCGTCGACGAGGTGCTGGCCGGAAACCTCTGCCGCTGCACCGGCTACCGGCCCATCGTCGAGGCGGTGGGGCGCGCCTACGCGCTCGGCACCCGGGACGGGGT
This sequence comes from Anaeromyxobacter sp., assembly GCA_035541675.1. Taxonomy (GTDB): domain Bacteria; phylum Myxococcota; class Myxococcia; order Myxococcales; family Anaeromyxobacteraceae; genus Anaeromyxobacter. The sequence goes on from DATKMW010000068.1 coordinate 21,824, forward strand.
CTCGGCCCGCGAGGGGCTGGCGCAGGCGCTCGCCGGCCTGGCCCGCGAGCGGGCGCTCGACCTCGAGCACGGGGGCAAGCGCCTGGTCGCCCCCCGGTCGCTCGACGAGCTGGCGGCCTTCACCGCCGCCCACCCCGAGGCGTTGGTGCTCGCCGGCGGTACCGACCTGGGCCTGCTCGTCACCAAGGAGCACCGAGACCTTCCGCTGCTGGTGTCGGTGGGCGAGGTCCCCGAGCTCCACCAGGTCGAGGAGAGCGCGACGCACCTCGAGATCGGGGCTGCCGCGACCTACTCCGAGGCCCTGCCGGCGCTCTCGGCCTATCACCCCTCGCTGGGCGCGCTCGTCCGGCGCATCGGCTCGACCCAGATCCGCAACGCCGCGACCCTGGGCGGCAACGTGGCCAACGCCTCGCCGGTGGGGGACACGCCCCCGGCGCTGCTGGCGCTCGACGCCAGCGTCGTGCTCCGCCTCGGGGCCGAGCGGCGGGAGCTGCCCCTCTCCTCGTTCTTCCTCGGGTACCGCAAGACCGCGCTGCGCAAGGGTGAGCTGCTCACCGCCATCCGGATTCCCCGCGGCGCGCCGGGGCGAGAGTTCCGGGCCTACAAGGTCTCGAAGCGAGTGGACCAGGACATCGCCGCGGTGTGCGGGGCCTTCGCGGTGGAGCGGGAGGCGGGGCGCGTCCGCGCCGCCCGGGTGGCCTTCGGCGGCATGGCCGCGGTGCCTCTGCGAGCGGTGAAGGCCGAGGCCGAGCTCACCGGCAGGCCCTTCGGCGAGGCCAGCGTCGAGGCGGCGGTGGCGGCGCTGGAGGAGGAGCTCAAGCCCATCTCCGACATGCGGGCCAGCGCCGCCTACCGGCGGCTGGTGGCCGGGAACCTGCTCCGCAAGTTCTGGCTGGAGGTCGCGGGCCCCGGCGCCGGCGAGCAGGGGGGGAAGAGGCCCGCGGAGGTGACGCCATGAGCCACGACGGCCGCGCCCGCCCCGCCCGGCCCGGGTCCGGGACGGTCCACGCCCCGCTGCCCCACGAAAGCGCCGAGTTCCACGTCACCGGCGAGGCGCGCTACGTCGACGACCTCCCCGAGCCGCGCGACCTGCTCCACGCCTACCTCCTCCTCTCCGACCGGGCCCACGCCCGCATCGTCCGCCTCGACGCCTCGCCGGCCCTGGCCTCGCCGGGGGTGGCCGCGGTGCTCACCGCCGGGGACCTGCGGGAGAACGGGATCGGGCCCGTGCCCGGCGACCTGGTGCTGGCCGACGGGACGGTCGAGTACTGCGGGCAGTCGGTGCTGGCGGTGGCGGCGGAGACGGCCGAGCTCGCCCGGCGCGCCGCCCATCGCGCGGTGATCGACTACCAGGACCTGCCGGCGGTCGTCACCGTCGAGGAGGCGCTGGCGGCGGACGCCTTCGTCCTGCCCACCCAGGTGATGCGCCGGGGCCACCCGGGGCCGGCGCTCCGGCGGGCGCGCCACCGGCTCTCGGGGCGGCTCTCCATCGGCGGCCAGGAGCACTTCTACCTGGAGGGCCAGGTGGCCATGGCCGTGCCGCGCGAGGGCGGCGGGATGCTGGTCCACTCCTCGACCCAGCACCCCAGCGAGGTCCAGCACCTGGTGGCCCGGGTGCTGGGCGTGCCCCAGGGCGCGGTGGTCACCGAGGTGCGGAGGCTGGGGGGCGGGTTCGGCGGCAAAGAGACGCAGGCCGCGCCGATCGCCTGCGTGGCGGCGCTGCTGGCCCAGCGGACCGGGCGGCCGGTGAAGCTCCGCCTCGACCGCGACGACGACATCCGCTTCACCGGCAAGCGCCACGACTTCCTGGTGGAGTGGGAGGCCGGGTTCGACGGGGAGGGCCGCATCCAGGCGGTGCAGCTGGAGCTCTCCTCGCGGTGCGGCATCTCCCCCGACCTCTCCGGCCCGGTGAACGACCGGGCCGTGCTCCACGCCGACAACGCCTACTTCCTGCCGCACGTGCAGGTGATCTCGCGCCGCTGCCGGACCAACACCGCCTCCAACACCGCCTTCCGCGGCTTCGGCGGCCCGCAGGGGGTGATGGCCATCGAGCAGGTGGTGGACGAGGTGGCCCGCCACCTGGGGCTCGACCCGCTGGAGGTGCGTCGGCGGAACCTCTACGGCGGCCCGGGCCGCGACACGACCCCCTACGGCCAGAAGGTGGAGCGGGGCGCGCTCCCGGCCATCCTGGCCGAGCTGGAGCAGACGAGCGACTACGCCTCCCGGCGCGAGGCCATCCACGCCTTCAACGCCGGGAGCCCGCACACCAAGCGCGGGATCGCCCTCACCCCGATCAAGTTCGGCATCTCCTTCACCGCCACCTTCCTGAACCAGGCCGGGGCACTGGTCCACGTCTACACCGACGGCAGCGTCCACCTGAACCACGGCGGGGTGGAGATGGGGCAAGGGCTGAACCTGAAGGTCGCCCAGGTGGTGGCCGACGAGCTGGGGGTGCCGCTCGACCGCGTGCAGGTGACCGCCACCACCACCGAGAAGGTCCCCAACACCTCGGCCACCGCCGCCTCCTCGGGCAGCGACATGAACGGCAAGGCCGCCCAGCTGGCGGCCCGGGCCATCAAGGTTCGCCTGGCGGCGCTGGCGGCGGAGGAGCTCTCCGGCCGCGCCGGCGAGGTGGTGTTCTCGGGCGGCGATGTGCGCTGCGGGAAGCGCTCCATGACCTTCGCCGAGCTGGCCGAGCGCGCGCACCTCCACCGCATCTCGCTCTCCGCCTCGGGCTTCTACCGCACCCCCAAGATCCACTGGGACCAGCGCCGCTTCCACGGCCGGCCCTTCCTCTACTTCGCCTGCGGGGCGGCGGTGTCGGAGGTGGAGGTGGACGTCCTCACCGGCGAGCACCGGGTGCTGCGGGTGGACCTGGTCCACGACGTCGGCGACTCGCTCAACCCGGCCATCGACCGGGGCCAGATCGAGGGTGCCTTCGTGCAGGGGATGGGCTGGCTCACCAGCGAGGAGCTGTGGTGGGACGAGAAGGGGCGGCTCCGGACCCACGCCCCCTCGACCTACAAGATCCCCGCCGCCGGCGACGTGCCCGAGGACTTCCGGGTCTCGCTCCGCCAGACGCCCAACCGCGAGGCCACCGTGCACCGCTCCAAGGGCGTGGGCGAGCCGCCGCTCATGCTGGCCATCTCCGTCTTCCACGCGCTCCGCGACGCGGTGGCGGCCTGCGGGGACGGTCGGCTCTCGCCCAGGCTCGACGCCCCGGCCACGCCGGAGCGGGTCCTCCTCGCCATCCAGGAGATCCGGGCGCGGGCCCTGGGGCAGGACCAGGGTGCCGCCGCCTCCTGACCGTCACCGTCGCCAGAACGCCTGGTGCTGGGCCGCGGCCTCGTCCTCGAGGAGCGGGCCGATCACCTCGGTGGGCCGCTGGCCGGCGGCGAACACGGCGCGGCAGGGCAGGTCCAGGGTGGGGTTCTCGGGGTGGTCGCCGGTGATGGCCCGCAGCCGCCTCTCGGAGAGGCCGTAGACCACCCGCCCGATGCCGGACCAGTAGGCCGCGCCGGCGCACATGGCGCAGGGCTCGGCCGAGGAGTAGAGGGTGGAGCGGCGGAGGAGCTCGGGCGGGAAGGTCCGGCAGGCCACGCTGCAGAGGAGCCGCTCGGCGTGGCCGGTCATGTCGCGATCCGGCAGGAAGCCGTTCTCGCGCTCGAGGAGCACGGAGCCGTCGGGGCCGACCAGCAGCGCTCCGAAGGGGTGGTTGCCGTTCGCCTGCGCTCGCCGCGCCACCTCGAAGGAACGCCGCAGGAATCCGAGGTCGATGTCCGCCTGTGCCATGGCCGCACCTCGCCGCGCCGTCCGCGGCGCCGAGGAGGGTGGTGTAGCACGGGGTGGCGGCCAGGCGGGCGGGCGCGGGTCCGCCGCGCATCCGGACGGGGCGCCAGGGAGCGAATGGTCGCGGAAGCCCGTATGTTCGGCCGGGAGGCGTGCAGGCCGGGCGCGGGCCGGTCCGGAGCGGACGGTAAGTTTTTTTCGCCACACGGTAATTTCTTTAGCTGCTAGCCTTCCCGGGCGGTCGGGCGGCAGCGGTCGCCGGAGGGCCCCGGCCGGCGAGCGGAGCGGACGACGTGGAACTCATCCTCAACGGTCGGGCGGCGCGGCACGAGGGCGACCCCGGGCTGGACCTCCTCACCTGGCTGCGCGAGGCGGCCGGGATCATCAGCCCCAAGGACGGATGCTCGGGCGAGGGGGTGTGCGGCGCCTGCACCGTCCTCGTCGACGGCGAGGCGCGGCTCGCCTGCCGGATCCGGATGGGCGACGTGGCCGGCCGAACCGTCACCACTCTCGAGGGCTTGCCGGCGAGGGAGCGCGACGCCTTCGCCGACGCCTTCGTGGAGAAGGGCGGGGTGCAGTGCGGCTTCTGCACGCCCGGGATCGTGATGAAGGCGAGCGCGCTCATCTCCCGGAACCCCAGCCCCTCCCGCAAGGAGATCACCACCGCCCTGACCGCCAACCTGTGCCGCTGTACCGGGTACAAGAAGGTGGTCGACTCCATCGAGTGCGCGGCCGAGGCCCTCCGCGAGAGGCGGCCGGTGCGGCGCGAGGCCGGCACCGGCCGGGTGGGGACGCGCCACCCCAAGTACACCGCCCGCGAGGCGGCGCTGGGGGAGCGGGTCTTCGTGGCCGACATGCGCGAGCCGGGCATGCTCCACGGCGCGCTGCGCTTCTCCGACCACCCCCGGGCCCGGGTGCTCGGGATCGACGTCACCGAGGCGGTGGCCATGCCCGGGGTGGTGAAGGTCCTCACCGCCCGGGACATCCCCGGCCAGCGCCTGGTGGGCACCATCATCCGCGACTGGCCGGTGATGATCGCCGCCGGCGAGGAGACCCGCTTCGTGGGCGACGTGCTGGCCGAGGTGGCCGCCGAGAGCGAGCCGGTGGCCCGCGAGGCGGCCCGCCGGATCCGGGTGGAGTACGAGGTGCTGCCCCCGGTGACCGACTGCTTCGCGGCCCTCGAGCCCGGGGCGCCCCAGCTCACGCCCGAGGGCAACGTGCTCTCGGTCTCCGAGGTGCGGGTGGGCGACGCCGAGGCGGCGCTGGAGGGGTCGGCCTACGTGGCCCGCGGCCGCTACGCCACCCAGACCATCGAGCACGCCTTCATGGAGCCGGAGGCCACCTTCGCCGAGCCCTGGGGGAAGGACGGGGAGCGCGGCGTCAAGGTCTACTCCTGCGGCCAGGGCATCTACGAGGACCGGGCGCAGCTGGCGGCCATGTTGAACGTGGCCGAGAAGCGGGTCGACGTGGTGCAGGTCCCGAACGGCGGCGGCTTCGGCGGCAAGGAGGACATGAGCACCCAGGGCCACGCCGCCCTGCTCTCCTGGTACACCGAGCGTCCGGTGCTGGTGCGCCTCACCCGCCAGGAGTCCATGCGGATGCACCCCAAGCGCCACCCCTTCGTGATGGACTACGCGCTGGGCTGCGACGCCGCCGGCAGGCTGACCGCGCTGGTGGCCACCCTGCACTCCGACTCCGGCGCCTACGCCAGCGTGGGGACCGCGGTGATCGAGCGGGCGGTGTCCCACGCCGCCGGCGCCTACTTCGTGCCCAACGTCCACGTGCGGGGCACGGCGGTCATCACCAACAACGTGCCCTGCGGGGCCATGCGCGGCTTCGGGGTGAACCAGTCCTGCTTCGCCATGGAGTCCTCGGTCGACGAGCTCTGCAGGATGGGCGGGTTCGACCGCTGGCAGCTCCGCTGGGACAACGCCCTCACCGAGGGGCGCTCCACCACCACCGGCCAGGTGCTGAGGGGCGGGGTGGGGGTGAGGCGGTGCCTGGAGGCGCTCAAGGACCGGTTCTACGCGGCCCGGTTCGCCGGCATCGCCGCCGGCATCAAGAACACCGGCATCGGCTGCGGGATGCCCGACTTCAGCAAGGTGAAGATCGTCATCGAGGCGCCGGACCGGGTGGTGGTCCACCACGGCTGGTGCGACATGGGGCAGGGCGTCGACACCATGGCCCTGCAGACGCTGGTGGAGGAGACGGGGATCGATCCGCGCCACGTGCAGGTGCGGGTGGAGACCGACGAGGAGGCGCCGGCGGGCATGACCACCGCCTCTCGCGGCACCTCGCTGGTCGGCCACGGCACCCGGGCCGCGGCCTCCGGCCTGGTCGGCGACCTCAGGGCGGGGAAGACGCTCGCCGACCTGGTGGGCCGGGAGTACCGCGGGGAGTGGGTCTGCGACTGGACCACCAAGGTCGGGGCGCCGCCGCCCCCGGGCAGGGAGGTCGTCACCCACTACTCCTACGGCTACGCAGCCCAGCTGGTGGAGCTCGACGACACCGGCAAGATCACCCGCATCACCGCGGCCCATGACGCCGGGCGGATCATGAACCCCACCTTGTTCGAGGGGCAGATCGAGGGCTCCTTGCACATGGGCCTGGGCTACGCGCTCACCGAGGAGTTTCCCTCCGAGGGCGGCTGGCCGGTGTTCACCCGCATGGCCGAGCTGGGCCTGCTCCGTCCGCGCGACCTGCCGCCCATGGAGGTGATCGGCGTGGAGGTCGCGGATCCCCACGGGCCCTACGGCGCCAAGGGGGTGGGGGAGATCGGCCTGGTGCCCACCGCCGCGGCGGTGGCCAACGCCCTCTGCCAGCACGACGGCATCCGCCGCAGGCGGCTGCCGCTCAAGGAGCCCAAGGCGCTGGGCAAGAAGCCCCGCGGCACGGGCTAGGCGCCGCCGCCCGCCCGGGCAGGCGCGGGCGGGGTCACGATCACCGATGGTCACACCGGAGAGGAGAGCACCGAAGATGGCAAGCCTGGACGCGCGCGTGGCGGAGCTGGCGGCGAAGTACCTGCCCCTGGCGGCGGAGCTGCTCAGGGAGGCGGTTCGCATCCCGGCCGACTACGTGGACCGCCCGCCCGAGCAAGGCGGCGACCCGCTCTGCGGCCTCAGCAACCACGAGCGGCCGCGGCTCGAGTACCTGCGCCGGCGGATCGTGGAGATCGGGGCGGTGCGGCGCCCCGAGGACGCCTTCTTCGACGACTTCGGCAACCTGGTCTGGTGGGTGGAGGACCCCAAGGACGGCGTGCCGGCGCAGCAGAAGCGGGTGGTCTACATCGACGGCCACACCGACACGGTGCGCGCCCTCCGCCCGCAGTGGCGCGAGAAGGTGGGCGGGGTCGACGCCTACGACGGCCTGATCGAACCCTCCCAGGTGAACAGGGAGGCCCTGCGGAAGCTCCTGGGCTGGGTCCCGGCCGAGTCCGAGTGGAAGCACCTCATCTTCGGCCGCGGCTCGGCCGACCAGCTCGGCGGCGTGATCTCGGCCATCGTGGCCACCAAGATCCTCCTGGAGCTGGCGCCGGAGGGGGCGCTGCGCGGCGTGATCGTCCGCTCCTACGGCACGGTGGCCGAGGAGGACAACGACGG
>DATKMW010000069.1:0-2200 GCA_035541675.1 Anaeromyxobacter sp.
ACGAAGGTGCTGGGGGGGTTCGCCGCGGCGTTCGCTCTGGCGACGGGCCTCGCCCTGGCCAAGCGCCTGGCCGCGGCCGAGCTGGGAAGGCAGCTCACCATCATCTCCACCGAGCAGCTCCCCGCGCAGCAGGGGCTGGCGGCGCTCGAGGCAGGGTTCAAGGACGGGCAGCGCTTCCTCAACAACCGGGCGCTGGCGCGCTCCACCGCCGAGGTGCTGGCCTCTGCCGACTGCAGCGGGTGCCACGACGGCACCGCCATCTTCGCCGAGAAGGGCGACGAGGCCCTGGGCCGGGTGGAGAAGGCCCTCTCCTCCCTGGACGCCCTGCCGCGGTCGCCGGCCATGGCCAGGCTCTGGCCCGCGCTGGACAAGGGAGTGGAGGACTGGCTGGGGAGGGCGCGCAAGATGAGCGGGCTCATGGCCCAGCGCGATGGGCTCCTCTCCGGGAACGCCGTGCACGGCGTGGCCGGCCGGTCGGTCGAGGACCAGGTATGGGCCGAGTGGCGGGAGATGCACAACCTGGCCGGCCCGCTCGACGATGCCATCGGGGCGCTGGGCCAGGCCCTGGCCGAGGAGGCGACCGCCTCCCGGACCGAGCGGGTGGCCGTCGAGCGGCTGCAGAACGTGGTCGGGTACACGGCGCTGGCGACGGTGGGCGTGCTGCTCCTCGTCCTCGCCCTCTGGGTGGGCCGCTCGGTGGACCGGACCATCGGCTCGATGGTGGCGCAGACCTCGGCGCTGACGGCGGCGGCCCAGTCGGGCCAGCTCTCGGCCCGCGGCGACCCGGCCAAGGTCCCGGCCGAGTTCCGCCCGGTGATCGAGGGCGTGAACCGGACCCTCGACCGGGTGGTGGAGCCCCTGCGGGTGGCCGCCGACAGCGTGCGGCGCATCGCCCGAGGCGACATCCCCGCGCCCATCCGCGAGGAGTTCCAGGGCGACTTCGCCACCCTGCGCGACAACCTGAACGACCTCATCGCCGAGAACCGCGGCCTGCTCGACGAGATGGCCGCGATGGCCGCGGCGCAGGCCGCGGGCGACACCGACGCGCGGGTGGACGAGGCGCGCTTCCAGGGCGCCTTCCGCGAGCTGGCGGCGGGCGTCAACGCCAGCACCGGCAGGTACGTGGACGTGCTCCGGGGCGTCCTGGAGATCCTGGGCAGCTACGGAGCGGGCGACTTCACCCCGGTGCTGCCTCCGCTGCCGGGCAAGCTGGCCCGGGCCAACGAGGGGCTGGACCTCCTCCGCCAGAACCTCCGGGCCGTGGCCGAGGCCGTTACCCGGCTCTCGGGCCAGGCCGCGGGCGGGGAGCTGGCGGCCCGGGCCGACGCCGGGCCGTTCCAGGGCGAGTGGAGACACCTGGTGCAGGGGCTCAACGAGCTCCTGGAGGGGCTGGTGGTCCCGGTGGTGGCCGCGGCCCGCCACGTGGACGGGGTGGCGCGGGGCGAGCCCCCGCCGCCCATCGAGGAGGCCTGGCCCGGCGACCTCCGGCCGCTACGCGACAACCTCAACCGCTCCAGCGCCGCGGTGGCCGCGCTGCTCGCCGACGCCAGCTCGCTGGCCCAGGCGGCCGCCGAGGGCCACCTGGGGACGCGGGCCGACGCCGGCCGGCACCTGGGCGACTTCCGCCGGGTCATCGACGGCGTGAACCGGACGCTGGACGCGGCCATGAAGCCGCTGGAGGAGGCGGGCCGGGTCCTCTCGCGCCTGGCCGATCGCGACCTGTCGGCGCGGATGACCGGGACCTACCGCGGCGACCATGCGCGGATGAGCGCGTCGATCAACGCCGCCGCCGGGGCGCTGCACCAGGCCCTGGGCCGGGCGGCGACCACCGCCGTCCAGGTGTCCTCGGCGGCCAGCCAGATCTCCCAGACCTCGCAGTCGGTGGCCGCCGGGGCGTCGGCACAGGCGACGGGCCTCACCCAGGTGGCGGCGAGCCTCAACGCCATCACCGGCCACTCCCGCTCCTCCCGCGAGGCGGCGGGCCACGCCGACGAGATCGCTCGCACGGCGCGGTCGGCGGCCACCGACGGCGCCGGCGCCATGGACGCCATGGCCGCCTCCATGAGCCGGATCCGCGAGTCGGCCGAGAGCACCTCCCAGATCATCAAGGACATCAACGAGATCGCCTTCCAGACCAACCTGCTCGCCCTCAACGCGGCGGTGGAGGCGGCCCGGGCCGGCGACGCCGGGCGGGGCTTCG
>DATKMW010000070.1:0-43935 GCA_035541675.1 Anaeromyxobacter sp.
GGAAGCTGGCCATCCTCCGCTACGCCGCCTCCGACGGGCAGGCCTGAGGCGGCGACAGGAGCGCGTCATGGACTTCCTCTCCGCCCTCGATGTCAGCGCCTCGGCGCTCTCCGCCGAGCGGGTCCGCGTCAACCTCGCCGCCTCCAACCTGGCCAATGCCGAGACGACCCGCGGCCCCGACGGCAAGCCCTACAGGCGGCTCGACCCGGTGCTGGAGGCGGTCCCGTTCGAGGACTCGCTGGCGGGCGCCGGCGCGGCCGGCGGGCTCCCCACCGGCGTCTCCGGCGTGCGGGTGGCAGAGATCGCCCAGGACGAGGGCCCCGGGCGGCGGGTCTACAGCCCCTCCCACCCCGACGCCGACCCGGACGGCTACGTGACCTTGCCCAACGTGAACCCGGTCCACGAGGTGGTGAACCTCATCACCGCCCAGCGGGCCTACGACGCCAACGCCACGGCCATCGACACCCTCAAGACCATGGCCGCCCGGGCGCTGGACATCACCAAGTAGGTGCGCCATGGACGGCATCCGCGGACTCCCTGGCCTCTCCCTCCCCGAGCCCGCCGCGGCGCTGGAGCGCCCCGCGGGCGGGCCGGGCTTCCCCGAGCTGCTCTCCGGGGCCATCCAGAAGGTCGACGCCCTGCAGGGCCAGGCGGACGGCGAGGCCCAGCGTCTGGCCCTGGGGGGCGGCAACCTGCACGAGACCGCCATCGCCCTGGAGAAGGCCGACGTGGCGCTCCGGGTCCTCACCCGGGTCCGCAACAAGGTGGTCGAGGCCTACCAGGAAATCATGCGGATGAACGTGTAGCGACGGCCAGGAGCCCGAGATGGAACCCCTGCTGAAGCAGCTTCGCGAGCTCCCCCGCCTGATCGGCGCCCTTCCCGCCGGGCTGCGGCTGGTCCTGCTCCTCTCCGCCGTGGCCGCCATCGGGCTGGGGGTGTGGAGCGCCGTCTCCCAGGCCGAGGCCTACCAGTACGCCTTCACCAACCTCACCACCGAGGACTCGGCCGAGGCCGCCGGCGCCCTCAAGACCGCCGGTGTCCCCTTCCGCCTGGAGGCGGGCGGCTCGGCGCTGGCCGTGCCGGCCTCCAAGGTCTACGACGCTCGGCTGCTGCTGGCCGGCGCCGGCCTCCCGCGCGGCGGCGGCGTGGGGTTCGAGATATTCGACCGCGGCGACCTGGGCGTGTCCGAGTTCACCCAGAAGGTGAACCTGCGCCGCGCCACCGAGGGCGAGCTGGCACGAACGATCTCCCGGCTGGCCCAGGTCCGCAGCGCCAGGGTCCACCTCACCCTTCCGGAGAAGGGGCTCTACCGCGACCAGGACCACCCCGCCGCCGCCTCGGTGGTGGTGAACCTGCAGCCGGGCCACACCCTGGGCGACCGCGAGCTGGCCGGCATCCGCCACCTGGTCTCGGCGGCTGTGCCCGGGCTCCCCCCAGGGGAGGTCTCGGTCATGGACGGGAGCGGCCAGGTGCTGACCTCCGACGGCGCCATGGGCGAGGCCATCGGCTACCAGCGCCGCCTGGAGAAGGACCTGGAGCAGCGCGTGGTGGACCTCTTGGAGCAGGCGGTGGGGCCGAGCGCGGTGGTGGCCCGGGTCACCGCCGCGGTGGACACGAGCGAGGTGCAGACCAACGCCCAGGTGGTCGATCCCGACTCGGCCGCGGTACGGAGCGAGCGCAAGCTCTCCCAGCAGACCGTGTCTGACGGCTCCACCAGTGGCGGCGTGGCCGGCGCGGCGGGCAACCAGCCCCTCGCCTCCCCCGGGCCCGGGGCCGGCACGCGCGGGAGGAGCCAGTCCACCACCGACGACCAGACCCGCAACTTCGACGTCACCACCACCACCACCACCACCGTGGCACGGGTCCCCCGCCTGCAACGGATCTCGGTGGCGGTGCTGGTCGACGGCAAGGACGGGAAGCCGCGCCCCGACGCCGAGCTGACGCGGCTGGGCGACTTGGCCAAGCGGGCCGTGGGGTTCGACGCCGGCCGCGGCGACAGCTTCCAGATCTCCTCCTCGCCGTTCGTGCGGGCCGAGGAGGGCCCGGCCGAGGCCGCGCCCAAGCCGTCGTGGGCCGACAAGCCGCTGGTGCGGACCGTGCTGGTCGGTCTGGGCGGGCTGGCCGCCCTGGCCATCGTCGCCTTCGCCCTGCGCGGGCGCCCGGCAGCGCCGACCCCCCTGCCCATCCTCCCCGGCGCCCGGGTGGCCGAGATCGAGGCCGCCCTGGCGCGCGACGCCGGCGCCCTGTCCTCCGGGGGGCGCCCGGCGCTGGCTGACCCGGCCGCGGTCCTGCGCGACCGGGCCAAGGAGCTCGCCACCAAGGATCCTGCCCGCGCCGCCTCCATCCTGAAGGCCTGGATGGCGCAGGAGCAGGCCACCCCAGCCCCGAAGTCCGCCCCCCATGCCTGACCTCCCCCCTCCCACCTCCGCCCTGATCGACGCCTCCGGGATCGGCTGCCAGCGCGCCGCCGCAGTGCTCCTGGGCATCGGCGCCGACGTGGCCACCGCCGTGTTCAAGGTCCTCGGCGAGAACGAGCTCCGGCGCATCGCCATGGGCGCCAAGGACCTGCGCGCAAACGGGCCCCACGTCATGAACGACGCCCTCGAGCAGTTCGTGTCCACCATGGAGTCGGTGGCCGGCGACACCGCCGCCGGCGACGACCTCCTGCGCCAGGTGGCCGAGCGGGCCCTGGGGCCGGACGCCGCACGCCGGGCATTCGACGGCGTGGTCCCCCCGCCCCCGCCCGACGAGGTGCTGGGGCCGGTGTCCCAGGCCGACCCGGAGGCGCTGGCCATGGTGCTGCAGCGCGAGCAGCCGCAGACCATCGCCCTGGTCCTGTCCTCGCTCGATTCCTCCCGCGCCGCCGGCGTGCTGGACCGCCTCTCCGAGAAGCTCCGGCCCGACGTGCTCCGCCGCATGGCCACCATCGAGTCGGTGGCCCCCGAGGTCCTCCGCGAGGTGGGCCAGGCCCTCTCCAGCGAGCTCAAGGCGCTGGTGGCCGGGGGGATGCGCCGGGTGGACGGGAAGTCGACCGCGCTGGAGATCCTCCGCCGCACCAACCCCCAGCAGCAGGGCGTGGTGCTGGCGGAGATCGAGAAGGACGACGGCCCGCTGGCCGCCGAGCTCCGTGGCCGGCTCTTCACCTTCACCGACCTGGGCCACCTGGCCGACCGCGACCTCCAGCAGCTCCTGCGGGAGGTCGACGCCCAGCGCCTCACCGTGGCCCTCAAGGGCGCCACCGCCGACGTCCGCCAGAAGTTCCTCCAGAACCTCTCCTCCCGCGCCGCCGAGATGCTCTCCGACGACCTGGCCGCCATGGGCCCGGTCAAGCTCTCCAGCGTCGAGGCTGCGCAGCAGGAGATCGCCAAGACCGCCCAGGACCTGGCCAGCCAGGGACGGATCACCATCGTGGGGCCGTCCGAGAAGATGCTCTAGCCTCGCCCATGAACCGCAACGCCCGCCAGCCCGGCTTCCTGTCCTCCCTCGAGGTTGCCGGCGCCTCCTGCGCCCGGCCGGCGGCGTTCGCCTCCCCCTCGGCCCGCGATGCCCAGCCGCGCCCCGCCCTGGGGCCGCGCGCCCCGGCCCCTCCTCCCGGCCCCACGCCGGAGCAGCTCGCCGCCCTCCGCGCCGAGGCCATGCTGAAGGTGGCCGGAGCGGTGGAAGCGCTGCGGCGCGAGGCCTCCCGGCTGGCCGAGGCGGCCAGCGCCGACGCCCTGGAGCTGGGCTTCCTGGTGGCCCGGCGGATCCTCGAGGCGGAGCTCAAGACCTCGCCCGACGCCCTGGCCGCCCTGGTCCGGGCCACCCTCGGGAGGGCCGGCGACGCCCGCAAGGTGACGGTGCGCCTCCACCCTCAGGACGCCGAGGCCCTGGCCCCCGCGCTCTCGACCGACGGGCTGGGCGTGGTGGCCGCCGTGGTGGAGGTGGTCCCGGAGCCGTCGCTCTCCCCGGGTGACTGCGTGGTCGACACCGACTACGGCAAGCTGGACGGACGGCTCCAGACCCGGCTCGACGAGCTGTGGCGCGCCGCCGTCGCCGAGGAAGGCGCCCCGTGACCCCGGCCCCGCGCCCGCGCCTGCTGGACCTGCCCCGCCTGGCTCGCGCCCTGGAGGCGGCGGACCCGACCCCGCTCACCGGCACGGTGGTGCGGGCCACGGGGCTCCTGGTCGAGGCCACCCTGCCCCGGGTCCCGGTGGGCACGTCCTGCGAGATCCACGCGAACGACGGGAGCCTGGTGCGCGCCGAGGTGGTGGGATTCCAGGGTGGCACCGCCCGGCTCATGCCGCTCGCGGAGATCCACGGCGTGGCCGAGGGCTGCGAGGTGGTCCCGCGCGCCGCGGCCGACCGCCTGGCGGTGGGCGAGGAGCTCCTGGGGCGGGTGGTGGACGGCGATCTGCGGCCGGTCGACGGCGGGCCAGCGCCGCTGCTCCACCACCGGACCGCCCTGCATGCCTCCCCGCCTCCGGCCCTGCAGCGCCGCCGGGTCAGCCAGCCGCTGTCCCTCGGCATCCGCTCCATCGACGCCTGCCTCACCGTGGGCGAGGGGCAGCGCCTGGCCATCCTGGCCGGTCCGGGCGTGGGCAAGAGCGTGCTCCTGGGGATGCTGGCCCGATCCTCCCAGGCCGAGGTGGTGGTGGTGGGGCTGGTGGGCGAGCGCGGCCGCGAGGTGCGCGAGTTCATCGAGCGCGACCTCGGGGCCGGACTGGCCCGCTCGGTGGTGGTGGTGGCCACCAGCAACGAGTCCCCCCTCAAGCGGCTGCGCGCCGCCATGAGCGCCACCGCCGCCGCCGAGCACTTCCGGGCCCAGGGCCGCAAGGTGCTCCTGCTCATGGACTCGCTCTCGCGCGTGGCCCAGGCGCAGCGCGAGATCGGCCTGGCGGCCGGCGAGCCACCCACCACCAAGGGCTACCCGCCCTCCGCCTTCGCCCTTCTGCCCCGGCTGGTGGAACGGGCCGGGAACGACGCCGGCCCCGGCAGCATCACCGCCTTCTACACCGTCCTGGCCGAGGGCGACGACGCCACCGGCGACCCCATCGCCGACGCCGCCCGCGCCACCCTCGACGGCCACATCATGCTGGCGCGCAAGCTGGCCGAGTCGGGCCACTTCCCCTCGGTCGACGTGCTGGCCTCGGTCTCCCGGGTCATGAACGACATCGTCACCCCCGCCCACCGCGAGCTGGCGCGCGAGTCGCGCGAGGTGCTGGCCGCCTACCGCGACGCCGCCGACCTCATCGAGGTGGGGGCCTACGCCGCCGGGTCCAACCCTCGCGTCGACCGCGCCATCGCCTGCATCGAGCCGCTGCGCCGCTTCCTGCGGCAGGAGCCGGAGGAACGCTCTCCCCTCCCCGAGACGCTGGCCCGCCTGGCCCGGCTCCTCGCCCCTGCCGAGAAGGAGAAGGCCCATGCCTAGCGCGCTGGCCATGATCCTGGCCGCCGGGCTGGCCGCCGCCACGGCCGAGCCCCGCACCCCCGCCTCCCCCGAGCCGGCCGCTGCCACGGCGGCGCCCAGGGAGCCCTCGGCGCTGGCTCCGGCCGCGCCCCGCGCGCCGGAGGGGGCGCCGACCAACACCCATCCCGGCGCGGAGCCCGCCGTCGAGGGCAAGTCGCCCGGGGAGAGGGGCGAGGCCCGCATCGCCGACCCGCTTCCCTCTCGCACGCCCGCCGATCGGGCCAGCTCCGAGGCGGCCATCTCCGCCGCCGCCCGGGCCACCACCACCGCCACCCCGCCCTCGCTCAGCGCACGGGCCCTGCTCGACGAGCTGCGCCGGTCCGCGAGGGACCGCCAGGGGGAGCAGGGCTCCCTGGCCGAACAGCGCAAGAAGCTCGAGGCGCTGGCCCAGGAGATCGAGAAGTCGCGCGCCGCGCTTCGCGAGGAGACCGCCCGGCTGCAGGCGGCCGTGGCCACGGCGGCCAAGGCCGAGAAGCCCGGCCCCGGCGGCCAGAAGGCCGGCACCTCGTCACTCGACACGCTCGCCAAGACCACCAAGGGCATGAAGGCGGAGCAGGCGGCCGCCATGCTCACCCGGCTCGACCGCGGGCTGGCCGCCGCCATCCTGAACCACATGCGCCCGGGCGACTCCGCCCTGGTGCTCGAGAAGATGGAGCCGGCCACCGCCGCCGCGCTGTTGGCGCTGCTGGCAGGGAAGGACCGCACATGAGGACCCTGGCCCGCCTGATCCTCTCCTCCACCTCCTCCCGGTCGCGGGAGGCCGCCGGCGCCGCCGCGCGGAGTGCGACGCTGAAGCCCACGGCCCCCGGCGCCCGCGCCGGCGGCGCCACCTTCGAGGAGACGCTCCGCACCGCCGTGGTCAGCGCCGGCCCCAGGGAGGCGCTCGGGTCTGCGGCGGCCACGCGAGCCATCGCCACCGCGCCGCCGGCGCCGGCCTCCGCAGCCGCTCTGGCCGCGCCCCTGACCGCGTCCGAGCCCGCTGCCGCCCCCGCTGCCGCTCCGGTTGCCGGTGCCGCCGCCTCCGGGCGCGTGGCCCTGGGCCCCGAAGCGGACGCCGCGAAGCGACGCACCGCCGAGACGCCCCAGCCCACCCCCCCCGCGCACTCGGCCGCAAGCAGCCTGGCGGCCACGACCGCCGCGGCGGCCGCCACCTCCCAGGGCTCCGCCCGGCTCGCCGAGGCGGACGGCGGGGAGGGGCACACCGCCACGGCGGCCCAGCCCGCGCCCCCTCCCCACCCGGGCGCTGGCAGCGTGGCGGCCGCGGCCGCGACGGCGGGCTCCGCCCCCGGGCGCCCCGCCCGGCGCCCCGATGCGAACGCCGCCATGGGGTACCGCGCCGAGGTGCCCCAGCCCCCGCTCCCGCCGCACTCGGAAGATGGCAGCCTGGCGGCCACGACCGCGGTGGCGGCCGCCGCGCAGCTCGCCGCCGCCTCGCGCTCGCCGGCGGCGACGGCGGCGCTGGACGTGACCTCCGCTGCCGGCGGCAAGCCGCGCTCCGCCGCCCGCACGGCGCCGGCCTCGTCCGTGGCCTCGTCCGAGCCCCTGACCGGACGGGCATCCGCAGCCGCGCCGGCGGACGGTACGGCGACGGCGAAAGCGGTGGCCCCCGCCCCCGCCTCGCAGGCGGCGCACCCGCCGGCGCGGGAGGCGGTCGCGCGCGCCGGGCGGCCGGGGCCCGGCGAGCCCTCCTCGCTGCCGCAGCCTTCGGTGAGCCCGTCGCCGGCGAAGCCCGGGACGGCGGCCCCCTCCTCGGCCGCCGCGCCGGAACCGCCGGCCCCGGCCCGACAGTGGGCCCAGGAGGCTGCGGCCGCGCACGCCGCCCGGGCCGACGGTGCCGCCAAGGCCTCGCGCGTCGCCGGCGATGAGGGCGCCTCCCGGCGCGCGCCCGGGAAGGCCGCCGGTGCCGCGGAGCGCGAGGCCGAGCCGCGGCAGGCGACGACCGCAGCGGCGCACGCCGAACCGACGCCCGCAGTCGCCGCCACCGCCGGGGAATCGGCCCGCCTCGACCCGCTGCAGGCGCGGGTGAAGGAGGCCCCGCCGCCGGCCGCCCTCCCGGCCGAGCCCGGCGAGGTGGTGGTGTCGGGCGCGGTCTCGGCCGGCTCCGCCCACCTGCACGTCTCCACCGAGGCGCTGGGCGACGTCGCCCTCCACCTGCGCATCCAGGACGGCGCCGCTCGCGTGCGGGTGGAGGCGTCCGACCAGCGCCAGGTCGAGGCACACGCCCCCGAGCTGGCCCGGGCGCTGGCCGCCGAGGGGCTGGGCCTTTCCCGTCTCGAGGTCGAGCCGCGGGGCGGCGCCGCCGCCGGACAGGACTCCCGGAGCGGGGCCGGCCCCCAGGGCTTCGCACCGCAGGGCCAAGGCTCGGCCGGCTCATCCGCGCAGGGCCAGGGGCGATCCGGCGGCGAGCCCCCAGAGGCCGCCGCCTCTCACCCCACCGTTCCCTCAACCCCCGCCCGCCGCACGCGCGTCCACGACGGCCGGCACGATGTCACCGCCTAGGAGGCCCACGTGTCCACCTCTACGTCCTCGATCAGCAGCTCGCTCAGCGACATCGCCGCCACGGCCTCCGGCAGCGGCTCCACCACCTCTTCCTCCAACAGCCTGGGGGAGGACGCCTTCCTGAAGCTCCTCACCACCCAGATGCAGAACCAGGACCCGCTCAACCCCGTGGACAACACCCAGATGCTGGCGCAGCTGGCGCAGTTCTCCGAGCTGTCCGAGGTCCAGCAGCTGTCCGGCAAGATCGACTCCATGGTGACGGCCACCGCCTCCGCCACCGCCCTCAGCGCCACGGAGCTGGTGGGCAAGCAGGTCTCGTTCAACGCCAGCCAGATCGGCCTCGTCTCCGGCTCCACCTCGACCTTCGAGGCGGTGCTGCCGCAGGCCACCGCCGACACCACGGCCGTGATCTCCGACGCCAGCGGCCGGGTGGTGCGGACGCTGCAACTGGGCGCCGAGCCGGCCGGGACCAACCCGGTCACCTGGGACGGTCTGGACGGCTCCGGGGCGCCCTGCAGCACCGGGCAGTACACCCTGAGCGTCACCGGGAAGACCTCCGACGGCACCGTGGTGCAGGGTTCGACGGAGGTCCGCGCCACGGTCTCCGGGGTGGCCTACGTGAACGGCGTGACCCAGCTCCTGGTGGCAGGCCAGCAGATCACCCTCTCCCAGGTGTCGGGGGTCTACGACACCTCCTCGACCAACTAGTCCCCCCTAGACAGAAAGGAACCACCATGTCCCTGTTCACCGCCCTGTCGTCCGGAACCACCGGCCTCGAGTCCTCTTCCCTCGACCTCTCCGTCATCGGCGACAACATCGCCAACGCCAACACCATCGGCTTCAAGCTGGGCCGCGCCTCGTTCGAGGACGCCCTCACCCAGAACATCATCGGCGGCTCGGGCGAGGTCGGCCTCGGCTCGCAACTCGAGGCAGTGCAGAAGATCCTCACCCAGGGCGCCCTGACCTCCACCGGCAACGCCACCGATCTTGCGCTCCAAGGAAACGGCTTCTTCATCGTCAGCGGCGACTACAACGGCCAGACCGGCGCCTACTACACGCGCGACGGTCAGTTCACCATCGACAAGGACGGCTACCTCGTGAACCTGGAGGGCCTGCGGGTCCAGGGCTTCTCGGCGAACGCCTCCGGCACCGTGTCGGGGCTTCCCGGCGATCTCCTGGTCGGCACCGCCTCCGCCCAGCCGCAGGCCACCGCCAACATCACCATCAAGGCCAACCTCGACGCCTCCGACGACGCCGAGGCCGCCGCCTTCGATCCCACCGACAGCAGCACCTACAACTTCACCACCAGCCTGGCCGTCTACGACACGCTCGGCGCCGCCCACCAGACCCAGGTGTTCTTCCAGAAGACGGCGGACGGCAGCTGGGACTGGCACGCCATGACCGACGGGGGCGGGCTGCAGGGCGGGACCGCCGGCACCCTCACCGAGATCGCCTCCGGCACCCTCACCTTCGACAGCAACGGCAAGCTGCAGACCAGCACCCAGAACGCGGTCCAGTTCAACCCCCTGGGCGCCACCGCGCCGCAGACCCTGACCTTCAACTTCGGCGACCCGACCGGCTCGGGCGGCACCGGGCTTGCCGGCGTGACCCAGTTCTCCTCCACCTCGGCGTCCACCTTCATCGGCCAGGACGGGTTCGGATCCGGCCAGCTCTCCTCGATCAAGGTCGACTCCCAGGGGACCATCGACGGCACCTTCACCAACGGACAGACCCGAGTGCTGGGGCAGGTCGCGGTCGCGAACTTCTCCGCCCCGGACCAGATGCAGAGCGTCGGCGGAAACCTGTACTCTCAGAGTCAGCAGTCCGGTCAGCCGGTGGTGGGCGCCCCCGGCGCAGGCGGCCGCGCCTCGGTCATCTCCGGCTCGCTGGAGCAGTCCAACGTCGACCTGGCCCAGCAGTTCGTGGACATGATCGCCGCCCAGCGCTCCTTCGAGGCCAACTCCAAGTCGATCACCACCGCCGACCAGCTCCTCTCCGAGCTGATCGCCATGAAGCGGTAGTCCCTCCTCGCCCCTTAAGCGCGGGGCGCGGCGTGACGAAGCGGAAAGCAGGCGGGGAATGCCATGATTCTGCTGACACGCCTCGACGGGAAGGAGCTCTGGGTCAACTCGGACCAGATCCTCACCGTCGAGGCCACCCCTGACACGGTCCTGCAGCTGCAGGGCGGCTTGCACCTCATGGTGCGCGAGCCGCCCGAGGAGGTGGTGGACCGGACCGTCGCCTACCGCCGCCGCATCGCCGGCGGCCCCGAGCGCCGGGGATCCCTCATCTCCCTGCCCCGCCCCGCCCCCGCGAAGGAGTGACCCATGGACATCACCACCATCGGCGGCGTGGTCTGCGCCATCGGCCTCATCCTCCTCGGCCAGGCGCTGGAGGGCGGGAGCGTCGAGTCGATCCTCCAGGCCACCGCGGCGCTCATCATCTTCGGTGGCACCGCCGGCGCGGTCATGGTCGCCTTCCCCAAGAAGCAGTTCGTGATGGGGATGAAGATGACCAAGCTGGCCTTCACCGACAAGAAGGCCGACCTGGGCGGCCTGGCCAAGCAGATCGTGGAGTTCGCCAGCGTGGCTCGACGCGACGGCGTGCTGGCGCTGGAGGGGAAGCTGGGCGAGGTGCAAGACCCCTTCCTCCGCCGGGCGCTGCAGTTCGTGGTGGACGGCGTCGACGCCAAGGTCACCCGGGACACCCTGGAGGCGGCGGTCGAGGCCGACTTCGAGGAGCACATCGTCGGGGCCAAGGTCTGGGAGTCGGCCGGCGGCTTCGCCCCCACCATCGGCATCCTCGGCGCCGTCCTCGGCCTCATCCACGTGATGGAGAACCTCGCCGACCCGTCCAAGCTGGGCGGCGGCATCGCCACCGCCTTCGTGGCCACGGTCTACGGCGTGGGCTCGGCCAACATCTTGTTCCTGCCCTTCGCCAACAAGATCAAGCTCAAGGTGAATGCGGAGAAGGAGCGAAAGACGCTCATCGCCGAGGGGGTGCTCTCCATCCAGGAGGGGCTCAACCCGCGGGTGCTGGAGGAGAAGCTGCGCGCCTTCACCGGCGAGGAGGCGAGCTTGGCGCCGGAGGCGGAGAAGAGGGCGGCCTGACGCCGGCGGGGGCCCCGCCCCCGGGAGAAAGCGAGCCATCGCGTGGCCAGGAAGCAGAAGCACGAGGAGCACGAGAACCACGAGAGATGGCTCGTCTCCTACGCCGACTTCATGACCCTGCTCTTCGCCTTCTTCGTGGTGATGTACGCGGTGTCCCGCGTCGACAACAAGCGGCTCCTCCAGGCGTCGGAGTCGATCCGCTGGGCCATGCACTTCTCCGGCACCGGCGGCACCGGCGCCCTGCCCATCTTCGACGGGCCGCCGGCCGATGGCGGCGGGCCGGCCCTGAAGAGCGGCGCCCAGCACGCCGACCAGCAGAAGGAAGCCATCGAGATGCTCCGCAAGAAGCTGGAGAAGCGGGTCCGGCCCTTCGTCATGGAGCACCAGGCGAAGCCGGTGGTCTCGGTGGTGGTGGAGGGGCGCAAGCTCACCGTCCGGCTGGCGGCGGCGGAGTTCTTCGACGCCGGGCAGGCGGTGCTCCGGCCGCAGGTCCTCCCGGTGCTCGACGCCATCGCCGACGAGCTGGTGCCGCTGCAGCGCCTCCTCCGCGCCGAGGGGCACACCGACGAGACCCCGCTCGGCAACGACCGCTGGCGCAACAACTGGGAGCTCTCGGCCGCCCGGGCGGCGACGGTGGTCACCTACCTGGAGCAGGCCCATGGCGCCCGTCCGGAGCTGCTGGCCGCGGTGGGCCTCGGCTCCTCCCACCCCATCGCCCAGGGCACCTCCCCCGAGGCGCACGAGCGGAACCGGCGGGTGGAGCTGGTGCTGGAGCTCGACCCCAAGGACGAGATCCTGGGCACCGGCCTGCAGTGAGCGCCCTGGGTGCGGCGGCCACCCGGGTCGGGAGGACCCGCCAGGCCGGGAGCCGCGCCGGCCCGGGCAGGGCGGGCCACCTCCGGTGCGTGGCCGTAGCCTCGCGGGACCAGGGCGCTTTTGGCCGATCCGGCCCGGCGTACCCTCCTCCGCCGGACCAAGACCAGGTGGCACATTCGCTGCTCTGGCAGGACCTGCCCGGCGGAGACGTGAGGTCGCGCCGCCCAGAGACCGGAGGACACCGTGGAAGCAGGGAACGCGTTGACCCAGGGCAGCGCCGCCGCCGGCACGGCAGCCGAGCTCGGCCGCCGCCTGGCGGGGAAGTACATGACCTTCCAGCTGGCGCGGGAGGAGTATGGCCTGGAGATCCTCAAGGTCCGGGAGATCATCGGCCTGCTCGAGATCACCCGCGTGCCGCGGACCCGCGAGTTCATCCGCGGCGTGATCAACCTGCGCGGCAAGGTCATCCCGGTCATCGACCTCCGCCTCAAGTTCGGCATGGACCGCTGCGAGACCACCGACCAGACGGTGATCATCGTGGTCCAGTGCACGGTCGACGGCAGGCCCCTGACCATGGGGCTCCTCGTCGACCAGGTGCTCGAGGTCCTGACCATCGACGCCGACCACATCGAGCCCACCCCCTCGCTGGGCCACGCCGCCCTCGACGACGGCTTCATCCTCGGCGTCGGCAAGCACGACAAGCGCATCGTGTTCTTGCTCGACATCGCCCGCATCCTCTCCAACGAGGAGGCGCGCGAGCTCTCGCGCACGAACCAGACCACCGAGGCCCAGCCTTCCTGATCCCGGGCCCCGCGGCTCCGACGGCGGGGCCGGCGCTGGGCCCCGCACAGACGGAGGGCAGATGATGCCTCAGCCGACACCGTCCCGGCGCATCCGCGTCCTGGTGGTGGACGACTCGGCCGTGGTTCGCAACGTGTTCCAGCAGGAACTGGCCCGCGACCCGGAGATCGAGGTGGTGGGCGCCGCCCCCGACCCCTTCGCCGCCCGCGACATGATCCTGGAGCGGGAGCCGGACGTCATCACCCTGGACATGGAGATGCCGCGGATGGACGGCATCACCTTCCTGCACAAGATCATGCGGTACCGGCCCACGCCGGTGATCGTGGTCTCCTCGCTGACCCCGGCCGGCGGGGCCCTGGCCCTGGAGGCGCTCTCGGCCGGCGCCTGCGACGTGATGTGCAAGCCCGGGGCGGCCTACTCGGTCGGCGACATGACCCGCGACCTGGTCCAGCGGGTCAAGGACGTGGCCCGCGCCGGGGTGCGGGCCCTGCCGGTGGCCTCGCAGCCGATCGCCCCGCCCCGCGCCCTGGCCCGCACCACCAACCAGGTGGTGGCCATCGGCGCCTCGACCGGCGGCACGGTGGCGGTGGAGCGGATCCTGAAGGGGCTGCCCCCCAACGCGCCGGGGATCGTCATCACCCAGCACATGCCCGAGCTGTTCACCCGCTTCTTCGCCAGCCGCCTCAAGGAGGAGTCGCACCTCGACGCCCGCGAGGCCCAGGGCGGCGAGTCGGTGGTGCCGGGGGTGGTGCTGGTGGCCCCCGGCAACAAGCACATGCTCCTGCGCCGCTCCGGCGCTCGCTACGTGGTCGAGGTGAAGGAGGGGCCGCGGGTAAACCGCCACCGCCCCTCCGTCGACGTCATGTTCCGCTCGGTAGCCCACACCGCTGGGCGCAACGCCGTGGGCGTGCTGCTCACCGGGATGGGCGGGGACGGCGCCCAGGGGCTCCTGGCCATGCACGAGGCCGGGGCGCACACCGTGGCCCAGGACGAGGCCAGCTGCGTGGTCTTCGGGATGCCCAAGGTGGCCATCGACCTGGGCGCGGTGGACAAGGTGCTGCCGCTCGACCGGGTCGCCGGCGAGATCATGCGGGCGGCGGAGGACGCGGCCCGGGTAGCCTAGCTCGGCTGGGCCGCGGCCGGGACCAACGGGAACGGACTCCCCCTGCCCGCAATCCGTGGCCAGCGCCCTCAGCGGGTCTCCAGGTCGAGCTCCAGCACGATCGCCTCGCCGCTCTCCAGGCGGACCGCGGCGGCGCAGGTCCGGTGCGGCGCCGGCTCCGGGGAGGTGCCCACCGAGGTGGCGGGAAGCCCGAGCTGGCTGGGGACCGCGGCCCCGAAGAAGCGGGTCAGGAAGGCGCCGCCCAGCACGTTGAGCAACTCGGAGATGGCCGCCTGTCCGTTGGCATCCGCCTCCGCGCCCGGATCGATGCCCAGCATGTTGGCCGCGACCTCGGCGGCAGCGCGGGGGCTCGTGACCAGGCGCAGCGATCCGCCCTGGGTGGACTCGAAGGCGATGCGGGCGGTGAGCACCTCGCCTTCCCAGGCCTCCGGCTCCGGGTCGGGCTCGGCGAAGATGAAGGCCGACTCCTGGAGCACCGTCCCCAGGATGTCGGTCAAGAGATCCACGGTGGGCTCAGGCATCGGATCCTCCCGCCGTCCCCAGGATCTGGACGACCACGTCGCGCAGCGCCTCGGGGCGGAACGGCTTGGCCAGGTAGGCGCGCGCGCCCCGGTCCAGCACGTGCTCGACCCGGTCCTGGCTCATGGGGGTGGCCACGATCACCACCGGCACCCCGCACAGGTCGGGGTCGCTGGACATCCGTTCCACCAGCTCGATCCCGTTCATCACCGGCATGTTGATGTCCGCCAGCACCAGGTCGATGTGGTGCCGCCCGAGCTGATCCAGGGCCTCGGCCCCGTCACCCGCCTCGTGCACCTGGGCCACCTCCAGGCCACACAGCCCCAGCGCGCGCCGCACCATCTTGCGGGTCACCGGCGAATCGTCCACGACCAGCATGTCGAGTCCCACGACGTACCTCCAGGGCGCGGCGGCGCCCTCGTCTCAGAGCGGCGTGACCTCCGACCCAGACTGGATCGTCACCTGGCCGGTATCCACGTACAGCCGCGCCGTTCGCGACTTGCTGCCACCCACGTCCTCCGCGGCCACCAGCACCTGGGCCTTCCAGAAGATCTTCCGCATCATGGTGTGGTTGCGCCTCCCGATGTCGAAGGTGCCATTGTCGTTGTGGAAGTTCCCCCCGCCTGCCGCCTTCACCACGATGTCCCCCTTCCTGCTGCCCAGGGCGTACATCCTCTCGAAGAGGAGCGGGATGCCGGTGTCGGCGAAGGTGCCGGGCGACTCCGCGGCCCGGTGGGGCGAGAGCGAGGAGGTGGGGAGCTGGAAGTGGAGCATCCCGCCCACCTTCCGCTTCGGGTCGTAGGCGATGATCGCGATGCACGAGCCCAGGCCGTGGGTGATGAGCACCGCCCCTCGGTCCTGGGAGACCTCCAGCCCGCCGATGCCAATGGTGACCAGGTTCACCGGATCTCCTCGGGCAGGCGGTAGACCGACGGGCGCTCGGAGCGCAACCGCGTGTCGATCCCGTTGAGCGTCTCCGAGTGGCCGATGAAGAGGTGGGCGCCTGGCCGAAGCAGCCGCTCGATCTCGCCCACCAGGCCGGCACGCATGGGCCGGTCGAAGTAGATCATCACGTTGCGGCAGAAGACGGCGTCGAGGGGTCCCTTCATGGGGTAGGGCCGGTTGGCGAGGTTGAGCCGGTGAAAGGTGATCCTCTCGCGCAGGCGCCGGGCCATGGCGTAGCGCGCCGCGCCCTGCTCCTCCCCCATCGGCTCCAGGAACCTCTGCCGGAGCGCCGCGGGGATGGGCTCCACCTCCTCCTCGCTGTACACCCCCTCCGCGGCCCGGGAGAGCACGCGGGTGGAGATGTCGGTGGCCAGCACCTTCCAGTCGCGGGCCTGGAGGAGCGGCTCCAGGACCATGGCCACGGTGTAGGGCTCCTCGCCGGAGGAGCAACCCGCGCACCAGATCCGGAACCGCGCCTGGCCCGACGAGAGCAGCACCTCCACGTCGCGAGCCAGCGCCTCGAAGTGATCCGGCTCGCGGAAGAACTTGGTGAAGTTGGTGGAGATGGCATCCAGGAACAGCACCAGCTCGTCGCCGCCGTCTGCCTTGAGGTGGTCGAGGTAGTCCCGCTCGGTGGCCAGCCCCAGCTCCCGCAGCCGCTTGGCCAGGCGCGCCTGCACCAGCGCGGCCTTCCCCGGGCGCAGGAAGATCCCCGCCTTCTGGTAGGCGAGCTGCTGGAACTGCTGGAAGGTGTCCTGCTCCATCCTAGGCCCCGGCCACCGCCAGCGTGCGGCTGCTGCGCGAGGCCAGCTGCGCCAGCTTGTCCACGTTGAGGATCAGCCCCACCCGGCCGTCGGAGAGGATGGCGGCGCCGGAGAGGTAGTCGGTGTCGCCCATCCCGCTGCCCAGCGGCTTGATGACCACCTGCTGCTGGGTGAGGACGTCGTCGAGCACCAGCCCGACCTTGCGCCCCAGGCCCTCCACCACCACCACGTGCGCCTCGGTGAGGGCCCGCTCCTTCCCGCCCATCCCCAGCAGTCGGTGGAGGCGGAGCAGGGGGAGGATCTCTCCGCGCACGTTGATGACCTCGCCGCGCCCGGCGGCGCTGAAGGCCATGTCCTCGGTGGGCCGCAGCGACTCGATGATGGAGAGGCTGGGGATGATGTACTTCTCCGACCCGCACATGACCAGCATGCCGTCGATGATGGCCAGGGTCAGCGGCAGGACCAGGCGGAAGGTGCTCCCCGCGCCCAGCTGCGACTCGACGCTCACTCGCCCGCGCATCCCCTCGATGTTGCGCTTCACCACGTCCATGCCCACGCCCCGCCCCGAGATCTCGGTCACCTTGGCGGCGGTGGAGAAGCCGGGCAGGAAGATCAGGGCGTTGGTCTCCAGGTCGCTGAGCTCCTGGTTCTCGGCGACCAGCCCCTTCTCCCTGGCCTTGGCCAGGATGCGATCCCGGTTGAGCCCGCGCCCGTCGTCGGCCAGCTCCACCACGATCGATCCGCCCTCGTGGTAGGCGGACAGCCGCAACGTGGAACGGGCAGGCTTGCCCGCCTTGGCCCGCTCGGCGGCGGTCTCCACCCCGTGGTCGAGGGCGTTGCGGACCAGGTGCACCAGCGGGTCCTCGATCCGCTCGACCATGCTTCGGTCCATCTCGGTGTCCTCGCCGGAGAGCTCGAGCACCACGTCCTTGCCGGTCTTGCGGGCGAGGTCGCGGACCAGCCGTGCCATCTTCTGGAAGACGTTGCGCACCGGGACCATGCGCATGCGCATGGCCACGTTCTGCAGGTCCCGGCTGATCTTGGTGAGCTGGTTCAGGTAGTTGCGGAGCTTGAGCGACGAGATGCGCTGGAGCTCGGGGGCGTGGACCACCATCGCCTCGACGATGATGAGCTCCCCGATCATCTCCACCATCGAGTCGACGCGCTCCAGGTCGACCTTCACCGTCTCGCGGAGCTGGCTGCCGGCCCGGTCCCCCCCCTCGACCGCCGCGGCCGGACGGGCCGGCGCGGGGCGGACCACGTACTCGGGGACGGGCGCGGACGCCGCCCGGGAACCCAGGCCCGGCCCGGCTGCCGCGGGCGCCTCGGGCTCGAGCTCGCCAGCGACCGCCGGCGGCAGGGGCGGAGCGGCCACCGGCTTCGTCGCGGGCGGCGCCGGGGCGGCGGCCACGGGCGCCGGGAGCGGCGGTGCGGCGACCCGCACCGGCGCCGGAGGCGGCGCCTCCTCGTCGCCGGCCCGGGCCGCCACGGCCGAGATGCGGGCCACCAGCGGCGCCACGCCGGGATCGGAGAGGAGCTCGACCCCGGAGTCCACCGCCGACCGCAGCCGCTGCAGGAGCCGCCGCAGCACCGCGGTGGCCTCGAAGACCGCCTCGAAGACGTCGCCGCGGAGCTCCAGCTTCCCGTCCCGCACCAGGTTGAGCAGGTTCTCGGCGGTGTGGGAGAGGGAGACGACCTCGGAGAGCTCGAGGAAGCCGGCCACGCCCTTGATGGTGTGGAACACCCGGAACAGCGCATGGACCTTGTCGGCCTCGGGCCCGTTCCGCTCCACGGAGAGGAGCAGCTCGTCGGCGCGCGCCAGCCCCTCCCCGCTCTCCTCCAAGAAGTCCCCGATCAGCTCGACCGTCTCCGGGTCACGCTGGGCAGAGGCGGCGACCGGTGCGGCGGCTGCCGCTGGCCCGGCCTTCCCGCCCTCGTCGGCCAGGAGCGCGCCCATGCGCCCCAGCGCCTCGGCCACGCCCGCCTTGCCCTCCAGGGCCCGAGCCAGCGCCTCGGCCTCTTCCGCCAGCTGGCCGGCGAGCGCCCCCCCCGCGCGCGCGCGCGCCAGCGCCGCGGCCACCTCGCCGACCGAGGCGGGATCGTCCGGTGTTGCCTCCACCACCGACGCAGCCAGCGCGGCCTGGAGATCCGCCGCCGTGGGTCCCGCTGCCATCGCCCTACCTCCTGGCCAGTCCTGGCTCGGTCGTATCGAAGGGGTCGCGTGGGAGGCGCATGGCCGACGTTCACAGGGTGTTGAAGGCGAGGAGCCCACCCGGGTATCCGGGGACCTGGACCGCCACCGTCCGGGTCTCGTCGGCGGCCCGGGCCGCCTGCATCACAGCCGGATCGGCCGCGACCGGCGGGCACCAGGTCCCGACCAGCCCGAAGCGCCGTCCGCTCATGGAGACGAATCGCGACAGGACGTTCATCACCTCGGCCAGGTTCTGGTTCAGCGACTCCTCCAGCGCCCCGGCGGCCACCCCATCGCTGACCGCGCCCACCGGCACCAGGGTCAGGGCCGCGGCCAGCGAGCCGGCCAGCGCCAGCTCGAAGAGCGCGGCCACCTCGATGACCGGGGCGTCGGTCCGGTAGAGCGCCACCGCCACCGGCGCGCTGGGAAGGCCCTCGGCGGGCTTGACCTTCACCTCGCGCTGGACGAGCCCCCCCAGGATGCGCTCCAGCTCGGCGTTGGGTGGCAAGGGGACGATGCGCATGGAGGTCAGCCCTGGGCCCGAGGGTGCACGAGCAGCAGCGCCACCGAGGCGCTCCCCAGCCGGATCACGGACACCAGCACACCGGTGTGCTCGGTGGCCTGCGCCGGACCGTGGAAGAAGACGGGCAGCCCGAGGGTCAGGGCACCGACCTTGTCGCGCGCCCGGCTCTTGAAGCCGCCGGCGACGATGTTGGCGATCTCGCAGACCGCGTCGGCCAGCTCCGCGTCCGCCAGGGGCGGGTCGGACTCGGGCATGGACATGAGGCTCTTGGCCAGCAGCTGGCACCCGGCGACGTCGGCGGCGATGCCGAGCTGGAACGCCCCCTGCGCCGCCACCAGGCCGATGTAGGCGCCCTGCCACCGCGGGAGAGGTGCGTCCAGGTGGCCCGGTCGAGAGACGTCTCCCTGGCCCAGGGCGGTCCGGGCCACCTCCTCGAAGGCCTCCTCGAGGTGCCCAACCAGGGCGCGGTGGTCGAGGCCTCCGCTCAAGTGAGCACCGGACCCAGAACCGCCTTCATGGCGTCCGGCGTGAAGGGCTTGGTGAGCATGAAGAGCGCGCCCGCCTGGAAGGCCTGGTCCCGCATGCCGGGATCGCTCTCCGAGGTGACGAAGCCCATCTTCACGGCGTTTCCCTCGGCGCGGAGCTTCTGCAGCAGCTCGATCCCCGACATCTCCGGCATGTTCCAGTCGGCCATGACCAGGGCTGGCGGCGAGGCGTGGATTGCCTTCAGCGCCTCGGCTCCGTTGACGGCCTCCACGAAGGTCACGTCGTAGCCGGCCTGGCGCACGGCCCGCATGACGATGCTGCGCATGGCCTTCGAGTCGTCCACGACCAAGATCTGCATGTGCCTCGCCCCTTTCTCCGCGGGCGAGTCTTGCAGTCGCCGTGCCCGCTGCGACCGAGGGCACGGCACGGCTTTCCCCCGTCGGCGCGCCGCTGGTCGTGGGTCCCGACCCATATGCAGGTGGCCGGCGCACAGGGGCGAGCCGCCACCCGGGTCGCGGGAGACACCCGGCCTCCACCCCTGCCACCGGGCCGCCGTCGCCGCCGACCCGGGGCCCGGAACGCCGTCAACACCGGGCTTCCCGGGCCTCGACCGCGGCCCCGGCCCCGCCCCCGCCCTACCCACCCGGAGGGCAAGGCGCTTGCAGCGTCGAGCAGCGGCGGCCCCGCACCTCGCCCGTACCGCCCTCGATCACGTCAGAGAGCGCCGATGCCGACCCTCCCACCTCCCGACAAGATGGCCGCCGTGGTCTCCGGGGTCACCGAGACCATGCTCGGCCTCTGCTTCAAGCCGGCGGCGGACGATGCGCCCTGGACCCACCTGGTGTGGCGCGCTGCGATCCTCCCCATCCCCGGCGCCTATCCGCTCACCGTGGGGCTCTCGTCCGACAAGCCCGGCTGCGAGGTGCTCGGCTCCAAGATGTTCCAGGTCCCCGTGCAGGAGGTGTCGGATGACATGCTCTCCGACTCGCTGTGCGAGCTGGTGAACATGACCGCCGGCCTCCTCAAGTCGCACCTCAAGCTGGAGCAGGCCCTGGGCCTGCCCAAGATCACCCCCGAGAACCAACCGCCCTTGCCGCCCCCTCCCGGGGACAAGAATCGCATCGTGCTGCGGGCCGACC
Source organism: Anaeromyxobacter sp. (assembly GCA_035541675.1). Lineage (GTDB taxonomy): Bacteria > Myxococcota > Myxococcia > Myxococcales > Anaeromyxobacteraceae > Anaeromyxobacter. Next base: position 20,364 of record DATKMW010000070.1, read on the forward strand.
ACCTAGGTCTGGTGCTGTGGGTCTTCGAGGGGATCGTCTAGACGCAGGGAGGAACGTTCATGCCCGCCATTCTCACCGTGGACGACAGCCGCGCCGTCCGCACCATCATCGGCAAGCAGGTCAAGGAGCTCGGCTTCGACCTGCTCGAGGCCGAGGACGGGGTCCAGGGGCTGGAGCAGCTGGCCCAGGCCCAGGTCGACCTGGTGCTGCTCGACGTCACCATGCCCAACATGGACGGCCCCACCATGCTGCAGAAGATGCGGGAGGGGGGAAACCAGACGCCGGTCATCATGCTCACCTCGGAGTCCAAGCGCTCCATCGTGGCCGGGGCCATGAAGCAGGGGATCTCCGACTACATCCTCAAGCCGTTCAAGCCCGAGGAGCTGCGCCAGAAGGTGCTGTCGGTGCTCCAGGGCGAGTCGGGCGCCGACGCGGTGGTCCAGTCCGAGGGCAGCGCCAAGCCCAGCGCGACCGAGCCGGCGAGCGGCCCGACCCCGGCGGGCGGCAAGTTCGTGGACATCGTCTTGGTCGACGACATGGAGAACGTGCACAAGAAGTTCCGCTCCCTGCTGCCCGGCCACGTGTCGCTCAACGCCTTCACCAGCGCCCAGGCGGCGCTGGGCGCCTGCCGGGAGCGGGTGTACCGGGTGGTGGTGGTGGACACGGAGATCCCCGACGTCAACAGCGCCGTGCTGGCCCAGCAGATCCGGGTGCTGCAGCCCCACGCCGCCATGGTGGGCCTCGTGCTCCGCACCGCCAACGACGTCACCAAGGAGATCAGGGAGCAGGGCTTCGACGACGTGCTCTTCAAGCCGTTCCGGTCCGAGGTGGTCGACGACTTCCTCCTGCGCTACTTCGACAACCAGGACTTCCTGCAGGTCGAGGACAACATCCTCAAGGTGGCGCCCTTCTCCGGCAAGGCCGACAAGGTGGAGCGCTTCTACGGGCGCATCCACGGGGTCTTCCCCGAGGCCCTGGAGAAGGTGGCCGCCGCCTGCTACGACGAGGTGGTGCTGGACCTGGGGACGCCGCCGCTCGAGGGAGACCGCCTCCCCAAGCTGGTGCTGGCGGTGTCCGAGAAGTCCAAGGAGCTGGGCATGTCGCTCGCCCTGGTGGGCCCGCCCGACGTCTCCAAGATCCTCGGCGGCTACACCGAGACCAAGGACCTCAAGGTGTACGGCAACGTGCAGGAGGCGCGAGCCGGCATGGCCGCATGAGAAGGTGACCCATGAGGCCGACGGCGCAGAGAGCTGAGGCGGGGGCGCAGCCTCCGAGCGATCATGTCCACTGACAAGCTGGCCAGCGAGCTGGAGGGGATCCTGGTCAAGCGGATCCAGTCCGACCAGCTCTTCCTCCCCAGCCTCCCGGCGGTGGTGGTCAAGGTCATGGAGGTCCTGCGCGATCCCGACGCGGGCATGAAGGAGGTCGCGTCGCTCCTGGAGCGCGACCCGGTGATGGCCGCGCGCACGCTGCGCATCGCCAGCAGCGCCGCCTTCGCCGGCGGGTCGAAGCGCATCACGCTCCAGGAGGCGCTGGCCCGGCTGGGCACCAAGGCCCTGAAGGGCCTCCTGGTCGAGGCCTCCACCCAGAAGCTGTTCGTGTCCCGCAACGTCCAGATCAACGATCAGCTCAAGGTCCTGTGGGAGCACTCGGTGGCGGTGGGCCTCCTGGCCCGCGACGTCCTGGCGCTCACCGGCCAGGGCGACTCGGAGTCGGCCTACCTGGCCGGCCTGCTCCACGACGTGGGGAAGCCGGTGGTGGCCTCGGTGCTCCTGGAGCTGGAGCGCCAGCTGACCGAGGTCTACCAGAAGGGATGGATCGACTCGGGCGACTGGCTGCGGGTGGTGAGGAGCGTGCACCGCAAGGTGGGGGTGGCCCTGGGGGAGAAGTGGCAGCTCCCCGCCCCCATCGTCGCCTGCATCAAGGACTCCGGCGAGTACGACAAGAGCGAGCGCCACTCGCTGTCCAACGCGGTCTGCTTCTCCAACGCGCTGGCCAAGAAGACCGGGATCTACGCCGGCGAGGTCGACGCCGAGGACAACGACGCCATCATCATGATCGGGCGCTCGGTCATCGGCATCTCCGACGACATCCTCCGCACCCTCACCAAGGGGCTGCGGGAGCGGATGGTGGGCCTGTACGACTAGCCTCCCCCCCCAAGCCGCCACCCGTCACCTTCCTCCGCCACCTTCGACCGCTGCCGCCGAGGTCGCTCGCCCCGGCTCCGCCCCCGAGGGCCCGGGGGAGCGGCGACGGCTGCGGTGACGCGGACGAGGCGGGGCTGGCCCGGCCCGTCACCCGGGTGACGTCGCACCTCCGCCAGTGGTGTGACGACCGCGCAACCGCCTGGAACTCGGCCACTCCCTAGGAGGCACGCGCCTTGCTCTCCCACCTGCCGGGAGACGACATGGCCGAAGCTCCACAGACCCCCGAGGTGCCCAGGGCCGGCGGATCGAAGATCGTTCCCGTCCTGCTCGTGGTGAACATGCTCCTCGTCGCCGCCGTCCTGGCGGTCTTCCTGCTCCGCCCCGGCGGCGGCAAGAAGTCCGAGGGAGGCGAGGGCGCCCCGCTCGCCGGGGAGGGAAAGGGCGCACAGGTCGACGCCAAGGGGCCACCCGCCCCGGGCCCGACCCAGAAGCTGGCCGACTTCGTGGTCCACCTGCGCGACCCCGAGGCCGACCGGTACGCCCGCGTCTCCTTCGAGGTCGAGGTGGGCAGCGAGGAGGAGAAGACCCGCCTCACCGGCTACATGCCGCGCATCCGCGACTCGGTCATCGCCTACCTCTCCGACCGCACGCTGGAGGAGCTCCGCGGCGCCGAGTCCATCGCCCGGACCAAGTCGGCCCTGGTCGAGCGGATGTCGCAGCTCGCCCCGGGAGTGCACATCCGCGGCCTGTACGTGACCGACCTCGTCATCCAGTGAGCCCCGCATGCCCGCCACCCTGACACCCGAGGAGATCAAGGCGCTGATGAGCGCCATCCAGGACGGGCGCGTCAACACCGACGCCGAGCCCGGCGGCCTCAAGGCCTCGGTCGTCCCCTACGATCTCACCAGCCAGGACCGGATCATCCGGGGGCAGATGCCCACCCTGGATGCCATCAACGAGCAGGTGGCCTCCATGCTGGGCATCGGGCTGGCGGGTCGGACCCGGGTGCCGCTCCGGGTCAGCTCCTCGCCCGCCACCCTGCTCAAGTTCGCCGACCTGGTCCCGCTGCTCGCACCCCCGGCCTCGGTCTGCGTGCTGGGCCTGGGCGCCTCCTACGGCTTCGCGCTGGCCGTGCTGGAAGCCGGCCTGGCCGAGGCGCTCCTGGCGGCGGCCCTGGGCGACCGGCGCATGCGCACGCAGGAGGGTGGCTCGGATTCGCGGCGCGAGCTGACCAGCGTCGAGCAGCTGGTGCTGCGCCGCCTGCTCCTCATTCTCACCGAGTCCATGACCCAGGCCTGGGCACCGGTCATCCCCTTCCAGCCCGAGGTGCTCCGCTTCGAGCTCGATCCGCGCATGGCCACCATCGCCCCCCCCACCGACGTGGGCATCGTCTCCGGCTTCGAGCTCAAGGGCGGCATCGAGGGGCGGCTGCAGCTGGTCATCCCCTACGCCGCGGTCGAGTCGGCCAAGCAGAAGCTCTCCTCCCCCCGGCGCCTGTCCCAGCGCGCCGACGAGCGCTTCGCCGACGCGCTGGCGCGCGAGGTGGAGCAGGTCACGGTGGAGATCTGCGGCATCTTCGGGCGCACCCGCATCCCCTTCGCCCGGCTGCTCGACCTCGAGGCCGGGCACGTTCTGCTCCTGGACACCGACGAGGGCAAGCCGGTGCCCATCGTCATCCAGGGGCGCGAGAAGCTCTGCGGGACCCCGACCTTGGCCGGCGGCAGCCTGGCCCTGGTGGTCGACCAGCCGATGCGCACGCCCGCCCAGACCCCCGCCTTGGTGCACTAGAGGAACCGAGCCATGGAAGCCCAGACGCCGCAGAAGACCGACGCCTCCTCCCGCCGCCTGGACATGCTGCTCGACGTCCCGCTGGAGGTGAACGTGGAGCTGGGCCGGACCCGGATGACCATCCAGGACCTGCTCCAGCTCGGCCCCGGCTCGGTCATCGAGCTCGACAAGGTGGCCGGGGAGGCCCTGGACATCCTGGTCAACGGCCGGCTGGTGGCCCGCGGCGAGGCGGTGGTGGTGAACGACAAGTTCGGCATCCGCATCACCGACATCGTCTCGCCCCAGGAACGCATCCAGCGCCTGCGCTAGGAGGTCCCCGTGCTCGCCCTGCTCGCGGCCGCCCTCCTCTCGGCCCAGCCTGCTGCCCCGCTGACCGCCCCCGCGCTTTCGTCGCCCGCCGCCACGCCGGGTGCGGCCGCTACGGCCTCCGCTCCCGAGCTCCGCCTGCCCCGGGCTGGCTTCGACCTCGGCGCCCTGGCGGCCCCGGCGGCGCTCATCGCCGGCCTGGCTGGGGCCACCCTGCTGCTGGCCCGCCGGCGGCGAGCCCCCGGGCGCCGCGTGCAGGTGCTGGAGACCACCTCGCTCGGCCCCAAGCGCAGCCTGGTCTTGGCCCGCCTCCGCGACGAGGTGCTGCTCCTCGGCGCCAGCGAGGCCGGCATCACCCTGCTGCGCGCCCAGCCCGCCGCCGAGCTGGAGCTGGACGCCGCCCCGCCGTTGGCCCCGAGCCCGTCCACCGCCGACCGACGCGCTGCGCCGCTCGCAGACCTCATGGCTCGACTGCGGCGCGCTCGCCCGGACCGGCCCTCGGCGGCCCACTTCGAGTCGCTGCTGGTGGAGAGCGCCGAGGACCAGGAGCTGCGGCGCAAGCTGGCCCGCGGCCTGTCCGGGAGCGTGCGGTGACCCCGCTCGCGGCCACCGCGGCCGATGCCGCGCTGCAGGTCTCGGTCAACGGCGGCGGATCGGCGCCGGTGAAGCTCTTCCTCCTCTTCACCGCCCTCTCCTTCGCCTCGGCCCTGCTGGTCTCGGTGACCTCGTTCACCCGCATCGTCATCGTCCTCGGCTTCCTGCGGCAGGCGCTGGGCACGCCCCAGGCCCCGCCCAACCAGGTGCTGGTGGGGATGGCGCTGTGCCTCTCCTTCTTCGTCATGGGGCCGACCGCATCGCAGGTCTACGGCACCGCCCTCCGCCCCTACCTGGAGGAGCGGATCGGCCCGGAGGAGGCGCTGGAGAAAGCCGCCGTGCCCGCCCGCGAATTCATGCTCCGCCAGACCCGCGAGCAGGACCTGGCCGCCTTCTATGACATCGCCGGACGGGAGCGGCCGCGCGAGGGCGAGGCCATCCCCATGTCCATCGTCATCCCCGCCTTCATGGTCTCGGAGCTCACCACCGCCTTCCGCATGGGGCTGTTCCTCTACATCCCCATGCTGCTGGTCGATCTCCTGGTCTCCTCGCTGCTCATGTCCATGGGCATGATGATGGTGCCCCCCACCCTCATCGCCCTGCCGGTCAAGCTGGGCGTCTTCCTCCTCGCCGACGGGTGGCGGCTGGTCATCACCTCGCTGGCCAGGAGCTTCGGATGAGCCCCGACCTGCCCGGCGCGCTGATCCGCGACGCGCTCCTGCTGCTCGCCTCGGTGGGTGGCCCGGTCTTCCTGACGCTGCTCGCCACCGGGCTGGTGCTGGGGATCCTCCAGGCCGCCACCCAGATCAACGACAGCGCGGTGGGGTTCCTGCCCCGGGCGCTGGCCGGGGTGTTGGTGGTCTGGGCCCTGGGCGGCTGGATGATGCAGCGGCTGGCCGCCTTCCTGGTGCACTCCGTCCAGCTCATGGCCGGGAGGTAGCGGTGCGACTTCCCCTGGCCAGCGCCTACGGCTTCCTCCTCCTGCTCGTCCGCACCGCGGCGCTGTGCTCCACCGCGCCGGTGCTGGGCTCCCGGGTGGTGCCGGCTCGCGTCCGGCTGGGGATCGCCCTGGGGGTCTCCCTGGCCGTCTTCGCCGGCGCGGGCTCGCCCGCGGTCTCCCCCCCGTCCGGCCTGGCCGACCTCCTGGCCGCCTCCGCCGGCGAGACCGCGGTGGGCCTCCTGGCGGGCCTGGGCGCGAGCTGGCTCCTCGACGCCGCCCTCTCTGCCGGCCACGCCGCCGGCCTGGCGGCGGGCCTGGGCTTCTCGGCGGTGGTGGACCCTTTCACCGGCGCCCAGTCCACCGCCGTCTCGCAGGCCATCTTCGTCGTGGCCCAGGGCTGCGCCGTGGCCTTGGGAATCCACCGGGAAGCGATCGCCTGGCTGGCGCGGGCCGCCGTGGCCTTCCCGCCGGGCGCGCCGGTCGACCTCCCCTCCCTGGCCATCCACACCGTCGGCCTGGGCGCGGTCAGCATCGCCCTCTCCGTCCGCCTGGCCTTCCCGGTCATGGCCGCGGTGCTGCTCGGCCACGCGGTCATGGGGGTGATGGGCCGCATGGCGCCCCAGCTCTCGCTGGGTGCCATCGGGTTCTCCGTGGCCATCCTGGCCGGCGGCTGGGCCCTCTACCTGGCCGCGCCGGCCGCGGCCGAGCTGGCCGCCCGCGCCGCGGTGGCCGCCTTCCGGGGGTGAGCCGTGGCCGAGGAGTCCGACCGCGAAGCCAGGACCGAGGAGGCGACCCCGCGCAGGCTGCGCCGGGCGGCCGAGCAGGGCCAGTTCCCCATCGGTCGAGACGCGGTCCTGGTGGCCGGGACCGGGGCCGCCTGCCTGGCGCTGGCGGCCCTGGCCGGCGTGCTCCGCAACGGCCTGGCCTCGCTCTTCGGCCAGGCCGCCGCCTCGCTCGACCGCACCCCCTTCGCCAGCCTGCCCGGGCGCCTGGCCATCCCGGCGCTGGCCGCCGCCGGGGTGTGCGTGGCCGCAGCGCTGGCCGGGGTGCTGGCCACCCTGGCCCAGACCCAGGGGCGCACCGGCTCGGAGCGCCCGACCTTCGACCTTTCCCGGGTGCTGCGGGGCTTCTCGGCCCTGCGGCGGCTCGCCGAGGGCGACTTCGCCCTCCAGCTCCTCCTGGCCCTGGGCAAGGCCGTCTTCATCGGCCTCTCGGTCTGGCCGTCGGTCCACCGCGACCTGGCCCGGGCGCCCTCCCTGCTCACCGCCGACCCCGGAGCCCAGCTGGCCGCCGGCTTCGGGATCCTGGCCGCGGCCGCCCGGCCCGCCTTCACCGCGCTGGCGATCCTGGCCGCGGCGGACTTCGGGCTCACCCACTGGCGCTTCCACCGCGACCAGCGGATGACCAAGCAGGAGGTGCGCGACGAGATGAAGGAGGAGGAGGGCGACCCGCAGATGAAGAGGCGGCGCAGGAAGCGCCACCGCGACCTCCTCCGTAACCAGGCCGTGGTCGAGGTCCCCCGGGCCGATGCGCTGGTGGTGAACCCCACCCACGTGGCGGTGGCCCTGCGTTACCGACGCGACGAGGGGCGGGCCCCGCGGGTCACGGCCAAGGGCAAGGGCGAGCTGGCCGAGCACATGCGGGCGCTGGCCCGCCAGAACGGCGTGGCCATCGTCCAGGACGTGCCGCTGGCCCGCTTCCTGTACCGCAAGGTGAAGGTGGGCCGGGAGATCCCCGCCCAGACCTACCGGGCCGTGGCCGCCATCCTGGCCTTCGTCTACCGGCTCGCCGGCCGGCGGGAGGGGTTGCGCGCATGAGCGGGGGTGAGGCGTGAGCGAGACGACCACGGCAGGCGGGGCGCGCAAGGCCGGTCGGGGCGAGGCGGCGGTGGCCTTCGCCGTCCTGGCGGTGATGGCCATCCTCATCGTCCCGGTCCCGGCCCCGCTGCTCGACATCCTCCTCACCCTGTCCATCGCCTGCGCGGTGCTCATGCTGCTCATCGCCTTGGGCCTCACCCGGGCGGTGGACTTCTCCGTCTTCCCCTCGCTCCTGCTGGTGGTCACCCTCTTCCGCCTCTCGCTCAACATCGCCACCACCCGGCTCATCCTGCTCCGCGGAGGTCAGGGCCCGGGCGCCGCCGGCCACCTCATCGAGACCTTCGGCCGCTTCGCCGTCGGCGGCAGCCTGGTGGTGGGGCTGGTGGTCTTCCTCATCCTGCTGGTGGTGAACTTCGCCGTCATCACCAAGGGCTCGAACCGCGTCTCGGAGGTGGCCGCCCGGTTCACCCTGGACGCCCTGCCCGGCAAGCAGATGGCCATCGACGCCGATCTCAACGCCGGCATCATCGACGAGCGCGCCGCCCGCGACCGCCGCAAGGACCTGGAACGGGAGATGGAGTTCTTCGGGGCCATGGACGGCGCCTCCAAGTTCGTGCGCGGGGACGCCGTGGCCGGCCTGGCCATCACCTTCATCAACATCCTCGGCGGCCTGGCCGCCGGCATCCTGCGCGACCACCTCTCCCTCTCCAGCGCCGTCGAGACCTACACCCTGCTCACCGTGGGCGACGGTCTGGTGTCGCAGATGCCGGCGCTCATCATCTCCACCAGCACCGGCATCGTGGTGACGCGGGCCGCCGGCACCGACCTGGGCAGCCAGATCGGCGCCCAGCTCTTCGGCCGCCCGGCGGTGCTGCGCATGGCCGCGCTGGTGCTGGTGGCGCTGGGCCTCCTCCCCGGCATGCCGCTCATGGCCTTCGGCCTGGTGGGAGGTGCGCTGCTCCTCGCCGGGCGGGGCGCCGAGGCGCAGCGGCAGGCGGCCGCGGGCGCCCTGGCCCGCCCCAAGGGAGAGGAGGCCAAGGGCGGCGAGCGGGTCCAGGACCTCCTGGCGCTCGACGCCCTGGAGCTGGAGGTCGGCTACGGCCTGGTGCCGCTCATCGACCTCGACCGCGGCGCCGAGCTGCCGGGCCGGGTGACCGCCCTCCGCAAGCAGCTGGCCGGGGATCTGGGCATCATCCTCCCCTCGGTCCACCTTCGCGACAACCTGCGGCTCGAGGCCAACCAGTACCGGGTGCTCCTGCGCGGCATGGAGATCGGCCGCGGGACCGCGCTGGCCGAGCGCATCATGGCGCTCGATCCGAGCGGCAGCGCCCCGGCCATCGAGGGGATCCGCGGCGTGGACCCGACCTTCGGCCTGGTCGCCGTCTGGATCGTGGCCGCCGACCGGGCGCGCGCCGAGGCCATGGGGCTCACCCTGGTGGACCCGGCCTCGGTGATCACGACCCACCTCTCCGAGCTGCTCCGCCGCAACGCCCACGACATCGTGGGCCGCCAGGAGGTCCAAGAGCTCCTGGGGGTGGTGGGACGCGACGCCCCCAAGCTGGTGGAGGACGTCATCCCCGGCGCCATCTCCCTGGGCGACCTGGTCCGGGTCCTGCGCGGCCTGCTCCGCGAGGGCGTGTCGGTGCGCGACCTGCGCACCATCCTCGAGGCGGTGGCCGACGCCGCCCCGCGCTCCAAGGAGGCCACCTACCTGGTCGAGGCGGCGCGCCGCCGGCTGGCGCGTCAGATCACCGCCCGCGTGGCCGGTGCCGACGGGATGGTCCGGGCGCTGACCTTGGACCGCGCCACGGAGGAGACGCTCCGCGCCACCCTGGGCGCCACCGAGGGCGAGCCGGCCCTGGCCCCCGACATGGAGACCGCCCGCCGACTGGTCAAGTCCCTGGAGCATCTCGCCGGCCGGCTCAGCACGGAAGGTCACCCGGTGGTGGTCCTCGCTCCGCCCGACCTGCGGCGACCGCTCTACGACTTCGCCAGCCGGTTCCTGCCGGAGATCTCGGTGGTGGCGGCCCGCGAGCTCGCACCCGGGACCACCGTGGAGCCGGCCGGCACACTGCAGGCCCAGGCCCAACTGGCGGGCGCGGCCTGAGGCGGCACCCCGGTTGCACCGCCTGAGGAAGAGGAGCCAAGTCGATGACGCCGACGGTTCGGACCTTTCGCGCCCCTGACTCCGCCGCCGCGCTGGCTGCCGTCAAGGCCGCGCTGGGCGCCGAGGCCGTCATCCTCTCCACCCGGGCGGTGGACGGCGGGCTCTTCCGTCGGCCCGAGGTGGAGATCACCGCTGCCGTCGAGCCGCCGCCCGGGCCGCCCCGCCCCCGCCCCCGCGAGCGCCCGGCACCCGAGGTGGAGCCTCGGCGCCCGCCTCCGCCGGCGCCACGGCCGGCCGACGACCTGCTGCAGGACGAGATCCGCCACCTCCGGCGCAGCGTGGAGGAAGCGCGCCGCGCCCTCGCCTCCGTCACCCAGGAGGCGCGGGCCGGGCGGGACCTGCAGCTCCCGCCGGCCGGCGCCGAGGTGTACGCCCGCCTCGTCCGCCGGGGAGTGGAGGCGGCGCTGGCCGAGGGGCTGGTGCGCTCCGCGCTCGCGGCGGCGCCCCCGGAGCCGGCTCGGATCCTGACCGTGGTGAAGGACCTGCTGGGAGAGCGCCTGGTCCCCTGCCGCGCCCCCTGGCTCCACGATGGCCGCCACGTCATCGCCATGGTGGGCCCGACCGGCGTGGGGAAGACGACCACCCTGGCGAAGATGGCCGCCCGGGCCCTGCTCGAGACCCGCAAGCGCGTCGCCTTCGTGACGGTGGACACCTACCGCATCGGCGCCACCGAGCAACTGGCCCGGTATGCCGAGATCATGGGCCTTCCGGTGCTGGTGGCCCGGGACCGCAGCGAGCTGCTCCGCGCCATGGAGCGGGTGGCCGACGCCGAGCTGGTCCTGATCGACACCGCCGGCCGCTCCTCGCCGGAGGACGTGGCCCGGCAGGCCGCCCTGGTCCGCACCGTCCCCCGCCTCCAGCTCCAGCTCTGCGTGGCCGCCTCCACCGGCGCCCTGGAGCTGGCCGCCGTGGCCGACCGCTATCGCGACCTCAAGCCCGACCGGCTGGTGATCACCAAGGCCGACGAGGCCGCCGGCCCGGGGAGCGTGCTCTCCGCCTCGGTGCGAATCTGCCGCCCCATATCCTGCGTGACCGACGGCCAGCGCGTGCCCGAGGACATCCACGCCTACACCGGCCCGGAGCTGGTCGACCTGGTGGTCGGCCGGGATCCGTGAGCCATTCGGAGGATCCCGCCTTGGACCAGGCCCAGAGCCTACGCCAGCATGCCCAGACCGGGCGCGACGCCCACCCGCTGCGCGTGCTGGCCGTGACCAGCGGCAAGGGCGGCGTGGGGAAGACCCACATCTCAGCCAACCTGGCGGTGCTGGCGGCACGGGCCGGGCGGCGCGTCCTGCTCATCGACGCCGACCTCGGCCTGGCCAACGCCGACATCGTCCTCGGGATCTGCCCCACCCGCCACCTCGGCCACCTCCTCGACGGCAGCGCCAGCGCGGAGGAGGTGCTCACCGAGGGCCCGCGCGGCATCCGGGTGCTGGGCGCGTCCAGCGGCATCCAGTCGCTCACCCAGCTCAGCGACGAGCAGAAGCTGACCTTGGTGTCCGCCTTCGAGCCCCTCGACGATCGCTTCGATCTGGTCCTGGTCGACTGCGGGGCCGGCATCGGCGACAACGTCCTCTTCTTCGCCGGCGCCGCACAGGAGGCGCTCCTGGTGGTGTCACCGGAGCCCACCTCCCTCTCCGACGCCTATGCCACCGTCAAGGTCCTCTCCCAGGAGGCCGGGGTGAACCACTTCTCGGTGGTCGCCAACCAGGCCGTCGACTTCCAGGGCCGCGATGTGTTCAGGCGCCTCACCCAGGTCACCGACCGCTTCCTCGACGCCAAGCTCCGCTACCTGGGCAACATCCCTCGCGACGAGGACCTGCCCCGTGCCGTGCGGGTCCAGCAGCCGCTGGTCGAGCTCTACCCGCGCGCCCCCGCCAGCCGCGCACTGGCGGCGCTCTGCGACGCGCTGCTCGGCTCGGAGCCCCCGGCCATGCTCCCGGGGGGCGTGAAGCTGTTCTGGCAGCAGATCCTGCGGGGCCAGGAGGGACGCGCCTGAAGGTCGCTCATGCATCGCGCCCACGCACAGTACGGCCAGGCCGCCGCCACCGACGCGGAGCTCCTCGCCCGCCACGGCGCGTTGATCGACCGCTGCGCGCGCAGGCTCTCGGCCCGCACCGGCCACACCGTGACGCCCGAGGACCTGTGGTCGGCAGGGGCGATGGGCCTGCTCGAGGCGGCGCGCCGCTACGACGCGGCCCGCGACGTGCGCTTCGAGAGCTTCGCCGAGCACCGCATCCGCGGGGCCATGCTCGACGAGATGCGGCGCATGGACCACCTGCCGCGCCGGCTCCGCACCGACGTGGAGCGGGTGGAGCAGGCGCGGTCGCGGCTGGCCCAGCAGCTCGGACGCGACCCGGACACCGACGAGGTGGCCGCCGCCCTCCACCGCGAGCCCCAGGACGTGGCCGAGCTCCTCCAGCTCCTCTCGCCCCACCTGCCGGTGAACGAGGAGCTGGCCGCCTCCCCGGAGGCGAGCGCGGACGAGGCCCTGGACCGCGGCGAGGTGGCCCGCCGCCTGGCGCGCGAGGTGGCCGGCCTGCCCGAGCGGCTGCAGGTGCTCCTGGCCCTCTACTACGACGAGGACCTCACCTACCGCGAGATCGCCAAGATCCTGGGGGTCTCCGAGCCGCGCGTCTGCCAGCTCCACTCCGAGGCGGTGAAGCGCCTCAAGGCGGGGCTGTCGGGGGGGCGGGCGGTGGAGGCCTAGGCGAGGCCCAGGCGCCCTCTTCCTCTGGGCGCTTCTCCCCTGGGCCGAGCCCCGGCCGCGGGGCCGGGCTCGGGGTGAGGGGACCCGGCGCCTCGCTCACCTCTTGGTGTTGAACCGCAGGGTGGCCAGCTCGTCGAGGGCCTTGCTCTCGCGGCGCTCGCGGTCGGCGTCGAGCTCGGCCCGCTTCTTCTCCTGCGCCCGCCGGATCACCTCTGCGCTCCGGTGCGCCGCGGTGTAGCCGGTCCGCGCCTGCTGCTCCCTGCGCTGCGCGGCGGCGAGGTCGGTCTCGGCGTGCTGTACCCTCCGCAGGCTCTGGAGGTGTGCGAATTCCTCGAGGACCCACAGCTCGGCGGCGCCCGGGGCGCGATCGTCCGCACGGGCCTGCAGCCGCAGCCCCGCCAGCCGGCGCGCGGCCAGGTCCCGGCCGCTCTGGGCGCGGGCCAGATCCTGGAGCGCGGTCTCCTCGGAGCGCTCCCGGACGTTCACCAGTCGGTCGAGTCGGGTCTTGGTCGGCAAGCGTCGCTCCTCCGGGCGAAGGCCTCCCCCCCCACCGGGCTTTCATGCGGCGTGCCGCCCGGCGACCGGGGAGAGCGCCGGTCTCCCACCCCCCTTTGCACGGCCCGGGCCGCGTCGCAGGCCTGACGGTGGCACGCCCCCTGCTCTGTGGCCGGTCAGGAGACGGATCCATGGCGGATGGCATCTACGTCAGCATGTGCGGTGCGGTGGCTCGGACGGAGCAGCTCGACGCCATCGCCGACAACCTGGCCAACGCCCAGACCCCGGGCTTCAAGGCCTCGAGGCCCGCCTTCGAGAGCTTCCTTCCACCGGGGGCCGGGCCCGCTTCCGACAAGCACTATCCGGCAGCGGTCGGCACCGGCTTCGACCTGCGCCCCGGTCCCACCCAGCGTACCGACAACCCGCTCGACGTCGTCCCCGGCGACGGTCTGTTCCTCCAGGTGCGGAGCAAGGCGGGCACCGTCGCCTACACCCGCGACGGCCGGATGACGGTGGACCCGGATCGGCGCCTGCTCATTGACGGCCTCCCGGTCCTCTCCAGCGATGGCCAGCCCATCTCTCTCCCCCCTACGGGCGCCCCCCGGGTCGACGCCAACGGCTCGGTCTGGGTGGGAGACGAGCCCGCTGGCCAGCTGGGTCTGGCCCGGCTCCAGGGTCCGGTGGACCGGGTTGGCCCGGCCCTGCTCACCCCCGGCGCCGGCGGCCAGGCCGTGCCCGCCGAGGACGGCACCGTCCGGACCGGGCAGGTGGAGCTCGGCAACACCACCCCCATCGAGAGCGTGGTCCAGCTCATCTCCGCCCAGCGGACCTACGACGCGTCGATGCAGGCCATCCAGACCTACAGCCAGCTCAACCAGCGCGCGATCGAGGTCGCGCGCGCGAAGTGAACTCGAGGAGTCCAGGATGCTCCGCTCCCTCTACACCGCGGCCACTGGAATGGAAGCCCAGCAGCTCCAGATGGACGTGATCGCCAACAACCTGGCCAACACCGGCACGGTGGGCTTCAAGAAGGTGCGGGCCGAGTTCGAGGACCTCCTCTCGGAGACCTTGCGGGGTGCCCAGGCACCGGACCCGCGCGGCGGCGCCAACCCCACGCCCCTGCAGTGCGGGCTCGGCGTGAAGACCGGCGCGACGACCCGCAGCTACAGCCAGGGGGACCTGACCAACACCGGAGGCCCCCTCGACCTGGCCATTCAGGGCGGCGGCTTCTTCCGCGTCCAACGGATCAACGGCGACTACGGGTACACGCGCGCCGGAAACCTCCGCGCCGACTCCACCGGCCGCCTGGTGACGGTGAACGGAGAGGCCCTCGACCCGGAGATCACCCTGCCCGCCGACACCACCCAGGTGACCATCAACGCCGACGGGACGGTGCTGGCCACGGCTGGCTCCAACACCACCCCGCAGACGGTGGGGCAGATCTCGCTTTACACCTTCCCCAACTCCGGCGGCCTCGAGGCGGTGGGCGGCAACCTCCTGGTGGCCACGGCGGCCAGCGGCGAGGCGACCGCCTCCAAGCCCGGCGAGGGCGGCACCGGCGCCCTGAGCCAGGGCTTCCTGGAGGGCTCCAACGTCCAGGCCGTCGAGGAGATGGTGAACATGATCTCCACACAGCGCGCCTACGAGCTCAACACCAACGTCATCAAGACCGCCGACCAGATGCTCCAGAAGGTCACCAGCCTCCGCTAGCCCATGAACTCCCTCGTCGCCATCTCCCTCGCCGCGCTGGCTCCGGCCGGGCTCGCCCCGGACCTCTCCGACCTCGCTGTGAGGGCCGTCGTCGCTGCCCTGGCCCTGCCGCACGCCCGGGCCGAGCTGGTCGAGGTGCAGGTGACGGCCGGCCGAGGCTGCCCGGCGGACCGGGCCGAGGCCTTGCGGCCGGTCACCGGCTCCGGCGAGGTGCCGCTCCGGCTCCTCGGGACCTCCCCGGACGGCCACCCCTGCGAGGCCTATGGCTGGGCGCGGGTGCGGGTGGTGAGGGCCGGCCTGGTGGCCACCCGCGCCGTGGCTGCCGGCGAGACGCTGGAGGGTGCGGTGGAGCCGGCCGAGGTCGAGGTCCGGCCCGGTCACGCCCCGTTCCTCGGCGAGCTGCCCGGCGGTGCTCGGGCGGCGCGCGCCCTGGCCGCGGGCGCGCCGCTCTCCAGCGCCGACGTGCGGGAGGGTCCCGCGCCGGGCGAGCCCATCACCGTGGTGGTGCTGGGCGAGGGGCTCGAGCTCTCCCGCGAGGGCCGCGCCCTGCCCTGCACGCCTGGCCGTGGCTGCGCCCTCCTCCCCGGCGGCCGCCGGGTGGAGGGACGGCTCGAGGCCGGCCGGCTGGTCCTGGAGACGCCATGAGCCGCGCTCCGCTCGCCCTGTCTCTCGCCCTGGGCCTGTGCGCCTGCGCCGGCCCCGGCGTCGACCACGTGGCCAAGTACCAGCCCAAGAACCGCGACTACCCCGCCCCGGAGGCGAGCGCCCGGGCCACCGGCGAGACCACGCCCGGCTCCCTGTGGCAGGACGCCAACGCCGGCGCCCTCTTCACCGACGCCCGCGCCTTCCGGGAGCACGACCTGGTGGTGATCAAGATCGAGGAGATCGCCGACGCCAAGCGTTCCTCCGACACCGATCTCTCCCGCCAGAACGACGCCACCGGCGGGATGGGCGTCACCTCGACCTCGGCCGCGAACTCGGTCACCAAGAGCATCCTCCCCACGCTCTCCGCCCAGCACACCAGCGACAGCACCTTCAAGGGGTCCGGCTCCATCGCCCGCACCGAGCGGCTCATCGCCACCGTGCCGGCGACGGTGAAGAAGGTCCTCCCCAACGGCAACCTCTTCGTCGAGGGGCACCGGGTGGTGCTGGTGAACAACGAGGAGCAGCACTTCTACATCTCGGGGGTGGTGCGCCCCATCGACATCGACGGTGACAACAGCGTCAAGTCCAGCCTGGTGGCCGACGCAGAGATCGAGTTCACGGGCAGAGGGGTGATGACCGAGAACCAGCAGAAGGGATGGATGCAGAAGTACCTCGGCTGGATCTGGCCGTTCTGAGCGCCCCATGCCCAAGCCCTTCCCTTCCCCTCGCCTCCTCCCCCTCGCGGTCGCGGCCCTTCTGTGCCTGCCGATGCCGACCCGTGCCGCGCGCGTGAAGGAGCTCACCGACGTGGTGGGCATCCGCGAGAACCTCCTCTTCGGCTACGGCCTGGTGGTCGGGCTGGCCGGGACCGGCGACACCGACCGGGTCGCCTTCACCGCACAGTCCATCGTCGGCATGCTGGGGCGGCTGGGCATCCGCGTCGATCCCAAGCAGATCCAGGTGCGCAACGTGGCCGCGGTGATGGTCACCGCCCGCTTGCCCCCCTTCGCTCGGCCGGGCACCCGCATCGACGCGGCGGTCTCCTCGCTGGGGAACGCCCGCTCGCTCGCCGGCGGCATCTTGCTGGTCACGCCGCTCACCGGCGGCGACGGGCGCGTCTACGCCGTGGGGCAGGGGCCGGTGCAGGTCGCCGGCTTCGAGACCTCCGCGAGCGGCGCCGGGGTCAGCAAGAACACCCCCACCTCGGGGCGGGTGGCCAACGGCGCCACCGTCGAGCGGTCGGTCGACTTCAGCCTGGGGACCGGACCGGTCACCCTCTCCCTGCGCCGCCCCGACCTCACCGACGCCGCCCGCATCGCCGCGGCGGTGAACGCCAAGCTGGGGCCGGGCACCGCCCGCGCGCTCGATCCCGCCGCGGTGGAGCTCACCGTCCCCGAGGCGCGCAAGGCCGACGAGGTCACCTTCCTGGCCGAGGTGGAGCTCTTGGAGGTCCAGGTGGACCAGCGCGCCCGGGTGGTGGTCTCGGAGCGGACCGGGGTGGTGGTGGCCGGCGAGGGCGTGCGGCTTCGCCCGGTGGCGGTGGCCCACGGCGGTCTGAGCGTCCGGGTGCAGCGCGACCCGGTCATCTCCCAGCCCGAGACCCGCTCCAAGGGGCAGACCGTCACCGCCAGCAAGGACTCCGTCGACGCCGCCGAGGCCACCGGCAGCGCCATCGCCCTGCGGGCCACGGCCACCGTCGAGGACCTGGCCCGCGCCCTGAACCTGCTCGGCGCCTCGCCCCGCGACCTGGTGGCGGTGCTCGAGGCCATCAAGGCGGCGGGCGCCCTCGAGGGCGACCTCGAGGTGCTGGAGTGAACCTCGGACCCTCCAGCGCCGCCGCGCCCGACCCGGTCCTTCACCGGGCGGCGCACGACATGGAGGCCCTCCTCCTCCGCCAGCTCCTGCGCTCGAGCGGCGTCTACGACGGCGGGGAGGGGCCGGGCGCCTCGGTCCGCGCCGACATGTTCGCCTCCGCCCTGGCCGACGCGGTGGTCCAGGCGGGCGGGCTGGGGCTGGCCGACACCTTGGAGCGCACCCTCTCCGGCGCCGCCCCGCCCGTCGCGGCGCCGCTCCCGGCCACGTCGGCCGCCGGCCGTCCCCCTCCGCCCGCCGGCCTCCTGCCGGTGGCCGGCCACGTCACCAGCCCCTTCGGCCTGCGCCGCGATCCCTTCAGCGGCGAGGTCCGAGAGCACGATGGCGTGGACCTGGGAGCCCCCGCGGGCTCCCCCATCCGGGCCACCGCCGACGGGATCGTTCGCAGCGCGGGGCCGCGCGGCGGCTACGGCTTCGCGGTCGAGGTGGACCACGGCAACGGTCTCACCACGCTCTACGGCCACGCCTCCGAGCTCCTGGTCTCGGCCGGCGACGTGGTCCGCGCGGGCCAGGAGATCGCCCGGGTGGGCAGCACGGGCAGGTCCACCGGCCCCCACCTCCACTTCGAGGTGCGGATAGGTGGGCGGCCGGTCGACCCCGGCCGCGTCCTTAAGGCCTACGCAGCCCGTGTCGAAGCAGATCTCAGGAGCGGACCCTGACCAAGGAGGTCGCCATGAAGGTCAAGGACGCCAGCGAGATCCGGCGAGTGGACGCTGCCCGGCCAGCCGGGGTCAAGTCGACCCAGCTTGCCAGCCCATCCGTCGTCCCGGACAAGGTGTCGACCGACTCCAGCGCGCAGGTGGCCGCGGCAGGCGCGGCGACTCGCGCAGTCGCAAGCCAGGACCAGTCGATCCGGCTGGAGGCAATTGCACAAGCGGTGAAGAACGGTACCTTCCAGCCCGATCCGGAACGGATCGCCCAGAGGATCCTGGACGACGCGGAGATCACCGCGATGCTCCAGACCATGCTGAGCCGCGGCTGAACGCTGCAAGGGGTAGGCGATGCTCGAGGAAGCCCTCGCTACCACGGTCGAGCTGCGAAGGGCCCTCGAGGCGGAGGTGGAGCGGGCGCGCGCCGAGCGCGAGGCGCTGAAGAGCCTCGACTCCGATCGGATCTTCGCGAGCGCCGCGGCCCGGGCCGCGTTCAACGCCGAGGTGGCGCAGCTCGAGTCCCAGCTCGCCGCCGCGCTGCGGCGCGCGGCCGGACGGGTCGGCGCGGCCGAGGTGACCCTGGCCGCCCTGGCGGCCCGCAGCCCGGGAGAGACCGCCGCGCTCACCCGCGCCCTGGCCGACGTCCGCGCCCTCGCGGCCGCCCTGGCCGAGCTCGATCGGCTGAACCTGCTCATCGCCGGCCGCGCCATGGCCTGCGTGCAGGCCTACCTCAACGCCCTCCAGCCCGCACCCTCGGCCTACGACCGCCGCGGCATACGGACCGCTGCATCCCGCAGCGGCACAACCTGGAGCAAGGTCTAGGGGCACCCATGGTCGACCTCTTCCACATCCTCTCCATGGGAGCGTCGAGCCTGGACGCGCAGACCGGTGCGGCCGCCACCAACGCCAACAACCTGGAGAACGTCGACACCCCCGGGTACGCGCGTCAGATGGCGCGGCTGGAGCCCTCCCTGCCGTCGGAGCTGGTGGGGAACACCTACGTGGGCAACGGGGCCACCTTGGGGCAAGTCACCCAGGCGCGCGATCGCTTCGTGGAGGCGCAGCTCCCGGTGGCATTCGGGAACGCCGCCAGCTCGGACGCCACCGCCAAGGTGCTCGGGGCGGTCTCGGTCCTGGACCCCCAGGGATCGGGGGGGCTCTCCAGCGCCCTCTCCGGCTTCTACTCGGCCTTCTCCGCCCTGTCGCAGAATGCTTCGGATCCCAGCCTGCGCCAGGCCGCGGTGGCGGCCGCCGGCGCGCTGGCCCTGTCCTTCCAGCAGACCCGCGGCAGCCTGGAGAGCGCTCGCAGCGGCGCCGATCAGAGCGTCGCCGGGGACGTCTCCGAGGTGAACAGCCTCGCTTCCCAGGTGGCCAGCCTCAACGGCCAGATCCGGGCGGCGAGCGCCTCCGGGGCACAGCCCAACGACCTTCTCGATGCCCGCCAGAAGGCCATCGACCAACTGGCCCAGCTGACCGGGGCCACCGTGGTCCCGACCAGCGAGGGCGACGCGTCGCTGTTCCTCCCCGGAGGGGCGGCACTGGTGTCGTCCCTCCAGGCGGCGACCCTCTCCGCCGTTCCCGATCCCTCCAACAACGGGCACCTGGCCCTCAACCTCAGCTTGGGCGGGACCACCTCCTCGGTCTCCCCCGGCGGGGAGCTGGGCGGCCTCCTCTCCGCGCGCGACGGCGGGCTCGGCTCGGCGGTGTCCGGGCTCGACACCCTGGCATGGGACCTGGCCGGCGCGATCAACACCGTGCACCAGGCCGGCGTCGATCTCGACGGCAACGCAGGCCAGGCGCTGTTCACCGTCAGCTCGGCCGCGGGAGCGGCCGCGCAGATCGCGGTGAACCCGGCCATCGTGGGCGACACCGACCTGCTGGCCACCCGGACCACCGGTGGCACGGGGGACGCCAGCAACGTCCTCGCCCTCTTGGCCACCTCGTCCACCCCCCTCTCCGGCGGCCAGGATGCCTCGGCCACCCTCGCGCAGATCACCAGCGCCTTCGGGGCCGCCGCGCAGAGCGCCTCGGCCGCCTCCGAGGCCGACGACGCCATCAAGACGCAGCTCGTGACCATGCGCCAGTCCACCTCGAGCGTCTCCACCGACGACGAGCTGGTCGAGATGCAGAAGACGCAGCAAGCGTACGCCGCCATCGCCAAGGTGATCTCCACCACCGACTCCATGCTGGACACGCTGGTCCAGATAACCTGACCGAGCCATGCGCGTCACCGACACCATGTTCTATGACCGGGCCGAGGTCGACGGAGCGGCCGCCCGCAGCCGCCTCGACCAGGCCACCGCCACCGCCTCCAGCGGCCTCCGCGTGGTGCAGCCGGGAGACGACCCCGGCGCGGCCGGCGCCCTGGTCTCCGAAGGCGTCAACATGCAGCGCATCGGCGCCATCGCCACCGCCGCCGGGCGGGCCGCCGACGAGGTCACCGCCGCCAGCGACGCCCTGGGCCAGATCCAGACCAGCCTGGCCCGGGCCAGCGAGATCGCCGTCCAGCTGAGCAGCTCGCAGTACGGCGCCTCCGAGCGGGCCGGGGGAGCGGCCGAGGTCCAGGCGCTCATCTCCACCATCCTCTCCGACGCCAACACCAAGGTGGGGGACCGCTACATCTTCGGGGGCACGGCCGACTCGGCCCAGCCCTTCGACGGCCTCGCCCTCGCCGCCGACGGGACCGTCGACGCCAGCACCGGAACCTACCGCGGCGCCGCTGATACCCGGCAGGTGGAGATCGCACCGGGCGTGGCGCAGGACGCCAGTCTCCGCGCCGACGTGGCCCTGCGAGGGGTCGGCGGCGGGGTGGACGTGATCGCCACCTTGACCAGCCTGGCCAATGCCCTCTCGGCGAACAACGCCGCCGGCGTGGCGGCCACCGTGGGCCAGCTCAGCCAGGGCGTCAGCCAGGTGTCCACCGCCCAGTCGCAGGCCGGCACCTGCCTCGACACCCTCGACACGGCCGTCTCCGCCAACCAGGCCGCCTCCAGCGACGCCCAGAAGCGCATCGCCAACCTGGGCGACGCCGACGAGATCCAGTCGGCCAGCGACCTGGCCCTGGCCCAGCACGCCCTCGACACCTCTCTGACCGCCATCTCCCAGAGCTTCAAGTTCTCGCTGGTCGACAAGCTCTAGCCAACGTGTTCCTGGAAACGGCCACCACCTTCTTCACCCCCGGCAAGTACCTCGCCGACCCGGCCGCCGTCCGCCGGTCGCTGACCGCGGCCCTGCGCTGGCGCTTCCTCCGGGCCCTCCCCGGCTCGGCGCCCCCCCGCACCTTGGAGGCGGCCCGGCTGATCCCCGTCCTGCTCCATGCCAGCTTCCAACACCCGCGCCTGAGAGCGGACGCGCCCGGGGTGGCCGGGCTCCGCTACCGGCGGGCCTGGGCCACGCTGGCCCGGCGCTTCAGCCTGCCCCCCCCTTGGCGCGCCCAGCGAGACGCCCCCCGGGTGGAGGCGGTGCTGGCCCTGCCCGGGCCCTCGACCCTCTCGTTGCTGGTGGTCGCCGCCCACGACATCTCCCGGGCCGACCTGCGCGCCGTCGAGGAACGGGTGGGGATCGCCCAGGAGGTGATCGACGCCGCCGGGGCCACCTGCGGCCTCCGCGTGGTCGAGCCCGCCTCGCTGTCGCGGGATCCCCTGCTCTCGCACCGGCTCTTGCTCTTCGGCGCGCTGGCCGCGGGGCACCTCTCCCCGAGCGCCTGGGGCTCGATCGAGTCCGCGGCCCGGCGTCCCATCGATCTCCGCGACCTGGTGGAGCTCGCCGCCGAGGCCCCCGGACACCTCCCCTCCCTGGCGCTCACCCTGCTGTGCGGCGGCACGGCATCTTCCCCGCTCGAGGTGGCTGGCCAGCTCATCGAGCAGGGGACCACCGCGCGAGAGCTCGCCGAGCCGGCGCTGCTGTGCACCTCCTGGGTGGCCGCGTCGCGGCCCGCGCATCGCGCCCTGCTGGAGCGGGCGCTCGAGTTGGCCTCCCCACCCGGGAATGACGGTGCGCTCGAGGGGGACGCCGGGGCGGTGCTGGCGCTGGGCAACCTCCTGGCCCTGCCCCTGGCCCGGGCCGTCCGGTCCTCGCGGCGCGCGGGGCTGGGACCGATCGAGCGGGCTCGCTGGCGCGAGCGGGTGGGCCCGGACCTTCCCCGCGCCCTCCGCGCCGCGCTGGGCGCGCGGCTCGCTTCCGGGCCGGGGCTCCGCACCGAGCTGCACGCGGCCGGGCGGCGCCACGAGGTGCGGCTGGCCGGCGGCGCCGTGCTGGGGCGTGGAGGAAACCCGGCCCAGGCCAAGGTGCGCGCGCTCTCCCTGCTCGCCTCCTCGGCGCTGGACCCGCTGCTCACCCACGCCGAGCCCCCCTGGAGCACCGTGGCCGCACGGCTGGCCCTCCCTCGCGAGCAGCCGGTCCTCCTGCTCCTCGTCGAACCGGCCACCCCTTCGGGTCCGCCCTACGACCCGATCAACCGCGGCCCCGAGCGGCGCCTCGGCTTCCCCGGCGGCCTGGCCGTGCGCCTCGCCCCCGGCCGGCGCCCCACCGCCCGCGGCCTGACCGCCCCCGAGGTGGTCGAACGCCTGCTGCGCGAGCTGGGGGAAGGGACGCGGGTGGAGGTCCTGGCCGCCCGAAGCGAGGCCCAGCCGGTGGCCGCCCGGCTGGCGCAGGTCGCCGAGCTGGTCCGCGACCGCGGCGCCCTGCCGGTTGCGGTGGAGGCCGGCGGACAGGTGCTGCTCGTGGGCAAGCGGTTGTTGCGGTTCCGCCTGGACCGGATCGCCTCGCGTCCGCGGATCTACCTCGCCGACCCCAACTCTCCGGATCTCGCCCTCTCGCCGGGGGAGCGACGGTCTCTCGGGCTTTCGGGGGCCGCCGTGATCCAGTGCCGTGCCCAGGCGCTCGACGCCAGCCGGGCGGCCGTCCTGTACTCCGATCGCGCCCAGGGCCAGCTCCGGGAGGTGGTGTTCCTGTCCGACCTGGAGGAGCACCTGCGGGAGGCCCGGGATCTGTTGCAGGCGGCCGATCCCCGCGCCGTGCTCGCGGTCCACCTGGCCGACGGGCTGGAGGAGGCCCTGCGGCGCGCCGGCCCCCCGGGGCCGCCCCTCTACCTGTCGGTGCGGGCCCGCCTGCCCTGGGATGTGCAGGTGGAGGTCGAGGGAGACTGGTACGGCGGCTCGACGGGCCAGAGCTGGCGCGACGCTGCCCTCCGGCTCCTGGTCCGCTGGCCTCGAGGGATCGATGCGCGCCTGGCCGTCTCCAAGGTCAGCGCCGTGGCACACGGCAAGCGCCAGGGTGGGCTGTTGGCGCTCTACGCGCGGTCGCTCGTCCTCAGGCGCACGCGCGCCCACCTCGTCCGGATGCTCCGCTCTTATCAGCGCCCGCGGGTGCGCCGAAGCGGAGGGTGAAGGCGTCCACACCGGTCGCCTCACCACCAAGGAGAAGCAGAATGTCTCTTTCCATCCGCACGAACATCGCATCCCTGGAAGCCCAGGTGAACCTGGACTCGACCCAGAACGCCCTCAACAGCTCGATGGCGCGCCTGTCGTCGGGCTACCGCATCACCTCCGCCGGCGACGACGCCGCCGGCCTGGGCATCAGCACCAAGCTGGAGGCCCAGATCGCCAGCTACGGCCAGGCCGCCCGCAACGCCAACGACGGCGTCTCCGTCATCCAGACGGCCGAGGCCGGCCTGAACCAGGACTCCAACATCCTCACCCGCCTCCGCGAGCTGGCCATGGAGTCCGCCTCG
>DATKMW010000071.1:0-90822 GCA_035541675.1 Anaeromyxobacter sp.
GCCGGGTACGACCCCAACGCAGCGGCGGCCTACGACCCGAACGCCGCCGGCTACGATCCCAACGCGGCCGGGTACGACCCCAACGCAGCGGCGGCCTACGACCCGAACGCCGCCGGCTACGATCCCAACGCGGCCGGGTACGACCCCAGCGCAGCGGCAGCCTACGACCCCAACGCCGCCGGCTACGATCCCAACGCAGCGGTGGCCTACGACCCGAGCGCTGCCGGCTACGATCCCAACGCGGCGGCAGCCTACGACCCGAACGCCGGCGCCTACGATCCCACCGCCGCCGGCTATGACCCGAACGCCCCCGGGTACGCTCCCGAGGCCACAGCCCTCGATGCGGGGGAGGTCGCCCCCGAGCATCCAGCGAAGGACGGCCTCGCATTCGCTGCCCAGCCGCCCGCGGAGCGGGCGGCGGCCTTCGACCAGGGCGAGGCTGCGCCGGCCCCGCAGGACGAGAGCGACTGGAGCAGCGTGGCCGTCGACGTCGACGGCGCGCCGGCCGAGGTCGCAGCGCCCTTGCCCGGCTTCGGCGACGCCGAGGCAGCGCAGCTCGAGGCCAACGAGCCGCTCCTCGGGCAGGTGGAAGCCCCTGCGCCGCTCCCCGGCGAGGGAGAGGACCCGGCCTGGGCCCCGCAGCCGGGCGGCGACTACGACGCGACCGCCTGGGACGGGGTGGCCAGCGCACCATCGCAGGCCGAGCCAGCGCTGCCGCCGGACCTGTCGGCTCCCCTCGACGCCGATCCCTCGGCGCTGGCCGAGCCCCGCCCCGCGCCGAGCGGTGACCTCGCACCCCTTCCTCCGGACGGCTGGGCTCCGGAGGCGCCTCCGCCCGTGCCCGCCACGGTGGAGTTCGGCGCCTATGACGAGGCGGCGACGGCCCGGACGACCGAGGACCTCGAGGCCCTCCTTCCCTTCGATCCGGCTGCCGAGTCGGCGGTCGGCGCCGAGGCCCTCCGGGCCTTTGACGGCCCGCCCGCCGACCTGGAGAGCGCCGGCTTCGGGCACGGCGAGGTGCCCTCCGACGTCCTGGAGCGGGAAGGCTTCCACGCCGCGCCCTCGGTGGCCAGCGAGGAGGCGGCCGACTGGCAGGCGGAGCCGGCTCTGGTGGACCGCGGCTTCCAGCTGGAATCGGGCGGGTCGTTCGACGCCGCAGCCGACGCGGCGGCGCCCGAGTGGGCAGCGCCCTCGGAACCCATGCCCTGGGAGGTCCCGCCGGAGGAGTCCGCGCTCACCGCGGAGCCGGCCTTCACCGCGGAGCTGGCCACGGCTGAGGCCAGCGCACCGCAGGTCGAGCCGGACCTCGCGCTGCCCTCCGACCCGGAGGCTGCGGTCCTGGGCGAGCCCGAGGCCGCCCTGGCGGAGACCGCAGAGCTCCCGCCGTTCGAGCTCTCCTCGCCGGAGGGCGAGCCGGGAGGCGACGCCGCCTGGGCGGCGCCCGAGGCCGGCGCCGAGGCTCCGCCGCCCGCCGAGCCCGAGGCCGCAACACCGGAGACCGCCGCGCTCCCGCCGTTCGAGATCTCCGCGGCGGAGGGCGAGCCGGGAGGCGACACCGCCTGGATGGCGCCCGAGGCCGGTGCCGAGGCACCGCCGCCCGCCGAGCCCGAGGCCGCGCCACCGGAGATCGCCGAGCTCCCGCCGTTCGAGATCTCCGCGGCGGAAGGCGAACCGGGAGGCGACACCGCCTGGACGGCGCCCCCGGCCATCGACCTCGAGGCGTTCGAGGAGCCCGAGCCCATGGCGGCCGGGGAGCCTGCACCGGCCGGCTTCGCGGAGAACGCCGCGGAGGAGCCGCCCCCGGCGGCGCTGGAGGACGTGGATGTCCCGTTCCTCGACGCCGCGGCCGAGCCGATGCTGGACGACCTCCCCACGCTCGAGGCCGAGGAGATCGTGGAGGAGGTGCCCGCCGAGGCGCTGACGCCGCTCGAGCCGGTACCCGAGGCGGTGCCGGTCGTTCCGCCGCCTGCTGCCCTGGAGGAGCCGCCCGCGTACGCGCAGGCCCCCGAGCCCTACGCGGAGGTGAGTGCGCCCCTTGCCGAGGCCCTGCCGGCCACGGAGGCCGCGGCGGCAGCCGAGGCGCCCCCGGTCGAGGAGCCGCCAGCGCCGCCCGTGCCCGAGGGGCAGATCGTGCGCGGCGTCCACCGCGCCGTGGTCCACACCATCGAGGGGCAGGTGAAGCGCGGCTTCATCGAGAACGTGGACCTGGGTGGGCCAGCGCTCCCCCTCTCGCCGGTGCCCGGCGCGGACCCCGAGATCCTCCCCGCCGACCACGTGAAGGCCATCTTCTTCATGCTGCCGCCGGGGGAGCAGCCGCCCCCGCCACAGGGGAACCGGGTGCGGGTCACCTTCCGCGATGGGCGGCAGGTGGCCGGCTTCAGCCCCGACTACCGCGAGGACTCGCTGGGCTTCTTCATGATCCCCGCCGACGCCCGCACCAGCACCGGCCGGATCTGGGTCTACCGGACGGCGGTGAAGGCGGTCGCGGTGAGCTAGCGCGGTGGGCCGGCCCAGGCCGCCTCAGTTCATCCAGGTCGGCGGTTCGTTGTGGCCGTCCTTCTTGACCACCTTGAGGTGCCGCGACCGGCGGCGGAGCTGCCGCTCCAGCCAGTAGTCCCGCCATTGCAGCCGCCAGCGGCGGAAGGGCAAGGAGAAGGTCCCGCGCGAGGCGATCCAGGCGGCGAGGAGCGCGCCGAAGTGCGGGGTCATCCGAGGCAGGCCGTGCACGCCGCCGAGGAAGAGGCCGTAGAGCACGGTGCCGCCGACGAGCAGGAGCACCAGGGTCCGCCCGGTCATGGGCAGCACGCCCCAGAAGCTCATCTGCTGGTCCGGGTAGCGGAGCGCCCACAGGAGGAGCAGCCCGTCGACCACCGGCCACATCCCCACGTGCTGGAAGCCCCAGAACGGCGGCCAGGCCAGGGCCACGAGCAGGGTGGCCACCGCCCCGGCCAGGGTCAGGCCCACGAAGGTCCAGAAGAAGCGGGACTCGCCCCAGCCGTAGATCAGCTGGGCGCCGAACGAGTAGAGCACGAAGCCGCCGAAGAGCAGGTTGAGCGGGTCGTCCTGCACCAGCACCCAGGAGACGAGCCGCCACAGCTCTCCCCGGCGGAGGGCCTCGGGGCTTAGCGCCGCCCAGCCGGCGTCGCGCAGGATCCAGGACCCGACCGTGGCCACCAGGATCAGGGCCAGCAGGGCGCCGAGGACGGGTGGGATCCGTCCCCCGAAGGTGAAAGCCCGGCGCAAGTCGCCGGAGCGGCGCGGGCGGTACATCCGGCTAGGCCCCCTCCTTCTCCCGGTAGAACAGGGTGATCGACAAGCAGTGGAACTCCCGATCCGAGCTCTGCTTCACCTCGCGCCCCACCACCTCCATCTTGGGGTGCTCCGCCAGCCAGCGGGTGATCTGCTCCCCCATGTCGGCGCGGTCGCGCGCCATGGTGGTCGAGAACACCTTCACGCCGGTGAACTCCGCCATGGCCGTCCTTTCCGTGAGAGGCCCTGATAGGACGCTAACCGCCCAGCCCCCGGCGGGCAAGGACGTGGCCGAGGTCTCACTCCGCCTCCACCACCGCGGCGATGCCCTGCCCGCCGCCGATGCAGGCGGCCGCCACCCCCCTCCGAGCGCCCCGGCGGCGCAGCTCGTGGAGCAGGTGCATGGCCAGGCGGGCGCCGCTGGCGCCGAGCGGGTGGCCGATGGCGATGGCGCCCCCGTCGACGTTGGTCCGCTCTCGGGGGAGGCCGAGCTCCCGCTCGACCGCCAGGTACTGCGGGGCGAAGGCCTCGTTCACCTCGAAGAGGTCGATCTCCTCGAGCCGCAGCGCGGTGCGCTCCAGCGCCTGGCGGACGGCCGGGACCGGCCCAATGCCCATCACCGCCGGGTCGACCCCGGCGTGGCCGAAGCCGAGGAGGCGGCCCAGGGGCCGCAGACCGCGGCGGGTGGCGTAGGCGCGCGAGGCGACCACCAGCGCCCCCGCCCCGTCGGCCACCCCGCTGGCCGCGCCGGCGTGGACCACCCCGCCGGCCTTGAACAGGGGGCGAAGCTTCGCCAGGGCCTCCCGGGTGGTGGCCGGGCGGGGATGCTCGTCCCGGGCGAAGGCCAACGGCCCGGACCTGCCGGCCACCTCGACCGGCGCGATCTCCTCTCGCAGGCGCCCGGCCTCCTCGGCCGCGGCCCAGCGACGCTGGGAGAGCACCGCGACCTCGTCCACCTCGTCCTGGCCGAGGTGGTAGCGCTCGGCCAGGTTCTCCGCGGTCATGGCCATGGACAGGCCGGGCAGGCTGTCGGTGAGCGCCGACCAGAGCAGGTCCTCGGCCTGCGGGGACCGCCCCAGGGGGAAGCCGAAGCGGGCACCGCGCACCACCAGCGGCGCCTGGCTCATCGACTCGGTCCCACCGGCCAGCACCAGCTCGGCCTCGCCACCTTGGATGAGCCGCGCCGCCTGCACCACCGCCTCCAGCCCGGAGCCGCACAGGCGGTTCACGGTGAGCGCGGGGACGCGCTCGGGCAGGCCGGCGCGCAGGCCCACGTGGCGCGAGAGGTAGATGGCGTCCGCCGAGGTCTGCAGGACGTTGCCGAAGACCACGTGGCCATAGTCCTCCGGCGGGGCGCCGGCCTGGGCCAGCGCCGCCCGGGCGGCATGGACGCCGAGGTCGGTGGCGGAGAGGTCCTTGAGCGAGCCGCCGTAGGACCCGAAAGGGGTGCGCCTGGCGGCGAGGAAGACCACGTCCTCCGAGCCGGTCCGGGTCATGTGCGGCCACCCTCCACTCATCTCCTGATAAGCGCGCCGGCCAGCCCTTTCACGGCGACCACCAGGATGGCGATCGCCAGGAGGACGTTGGCCACGGGGACCACGGCGCGGGCCGGCCGGCGCCCGTCGGGGCCGCCGCGCAGGGCCCGAAGGGCGATGGGCACGTGGCGCGCCAGCATGTACACGGCGAACAGGCCGGCGGCGATCTGGAGGACCATGGCCGGGCGGCTAGCCCGCCGCCGCTGCCGGGACCGAGCGCTTCTTCCCCAGCACCCGGGCGAGGAGGATACCCACCTCGTAGAAGAGGATCATGGGCACGGCCATGAGCGCCAGGTTAAAGGGGTCGCCGGTGGGGGTGATGATCGCGGCCAGGGCGACGTTGACCACGATGGCGTGCCGCCGGTACTTGGCCAGGAACCGATAGTCGACCAGGCCGATCATGGAGAGGAAGGCGATCACCACCGGCACCTCGAAGATGATGCCGAACCCGAGCAGCATGGCCAGGACCAGCGAGAGCTGCTCGGAGAGGGCCAGCATGGGGGTGAGGTTCGCGCCTCCGCCGGCGAAGGCCAGCATGGCCGGGAAGGCGCTGGGCATGACCGCGAAGAAGCAGAACGCCGCACCGCCGTAGAAGAGCAAGGTGCCCCACAGCAGGAAGGGCCAGACCACCTTCTTCTCGCGCTTGTACAGGCCGGGGGCGATGAAGAGCCACAGCTGCCACAGCACCCAGGGTGCGGCCACGAAGACCCCGCCGTAGATGGCCACCTTGATGTAGACCATCATCGGCTCGATGGCGCTCGTGTACACCAGCGTCTGCTTCCCGTCGGGGAGCGCGCGGCGGACCGGGCCCATGAGGGCATCGACGATCTGGGGCACGAAGTAGCCCACCAGCGCCATGCCCACCGCGATGCCGTAGATGGCGCGGAGGAGCCGCACCCGAAGCTCGCGCAGGTGGCCAAGGAAGCTGAGCTTGACCTCGTTCTCCGGCCCGTTCTTGGCCGGCAGCCTCGGGGCGGAGTTGCTCATGTCGGCGGGCGGGTCGGCGAGGAGGGCGCCTCGGGGGCAGGCGCGGCCTCGAGCGGCATCGGCTCGGCCGTGGCCGCCTCGAGCCCGGGCACGTTCTCGGCGCTGGCCTCGGGGGACGGGGCGGTGGGGAGGGGCATGGCCGGCACCGGCTGCACCGGGGTCGGCCGGGGGGTGGGCTCGCCCAGGCGGGCCAGCTGGTCACCCAGGTGGTCCCCCAGGTGCGAGACCTGGTCGCCCAGGCGGGTCACCTCCCCCAGGTCGATCTCCGAGGAGATCTGGTCCTTCAGGTCATCGGCCGCGCGCCGCAGCTCGCGGAGCGTCTTGCCCACGACCCTGGCCGCGTCGGGGAGCTGGTCGGGCCCGAGCAGGATCAGCGCCAGGACGGCGACGATGATCACCTCGGTGAAGGACAGCCCGAACATGGGCTTCGTATAGCACGTCACCCGTGGTCCCGCCGTGCGAGGTGGTTGCGCCCTCCCACCCCGGCCGCATAGGAGGAGCCCGTGCCCACCTGGCTGCTCAAGACCGAACCCACCAGCTACGCCTGGACCGACCTCGTCCGCGACGGCACCACCGCCTGGACCGGGGTCGCCAACCCCACCGCGCAACGGAACCTGCGAGCCATGCGGCTGGGCGACCGGGTGGTGGTCTACCACTCCGGCGAGAGGCGAGCCGTGGGCCTGGCGGAGGTGGCGCGGACCGCCTACCCCGACCCCACCGCCAAGGGCGGCCTGGTGTGCGTCGACGTCAGGGCGGTCGAGGCGCTGCCCGCGCCGGTGTCGCTCGAGGCGCTGCGCCGCGCGGCGGCCTTCCGCGGGTCGCCGCTCCTTCGCCAGGGCCGGCTCTCGGTGGTGCCGCTCTCCGCGGAGGAATGGACCGCCCTGCGGCGGGCCGCCCGGGACGGAGCGGCCGCGGTCAGATCCTGAACCTGCGCACCTCGCCGCGCAGCGTCTCGGCCTGGCTGGCCAGGTCGACGATGGCCGCCTCCAGCTCCCGCACCGAGTGCGTCTGGGCCTCGGCCACCTGCTTGATCTGCACCACCGCGGTCATGACCTGTTCCGAGCCCTTGGTCTGCTCCTTCTGGGCGCGGTTCAGGTGGTGGACCATCTCCGAGATCGACTCGATGGCCCGGGTGATCTGCTTGGAGCCGCGCGCCTGCTCCTGCGACGACCGCTCCACGTGCTTGGTGATGGCCTTCATCTTCTCCGCGCTCTTCATGATCTGCTCGGAGCCGCGGGCCTGCTCGGCGGTGGCGGTGGCGATCTGCTGCACCGTCTCGGCGATGCGGTTGATGGCCACGGTCACCTGCTTGGAGCCGCGGGCCTGCTCGATGGTGGCGCGGGCGATGGCCTTGACCATCTGGGTCGACTGGGCCGACGACTCCTGGATCTTCTTCAGGGCCGTCTCGGCCTCCTGGCCCAGCCGCACGCCCTCCTCCACGTTCCGCACGCCGCGGTCCATGGAGGAGACGGCCTGCTTGGACGACTCCTGCACCGCCCGGATCAGCTCGGCGATCTCCTTGGTGGAGGCGCCGGTTCGCTCGGCCAGGTCCTTGATCTCGTCGGCCACCACGGCGAAGCCCTTGCCGTGCTCGCCGGACTGGGCCGCCAGGATGGCCGCGTTCAGGGCGAGCAGGTTGGTCTGCTCGGCCACGTCGTCGATGACGTTGAGGATGTTGCCGATGGCGGCGATCTTCTTGCCCAGCGCCTCGATGACGCTTGCGGCCTCGCGGGACGACTCCTTGATCTTGTCGATGCCGGCCAGGGTGCGGGAGAGGGCCTCGGTGCCCATCTCGGCGTCGCGCTGGGCCTGCTCGGACAGCTTGGCCGTCTCGTTGGCGTTGGTCTCCACCTGGGAGATGGAGACGTCCATCTCGTTCATGGAGGAGCTGGTCTCCTCGGTGGTGGCCGACAGCTCCTCGATGTTCTTGGCCACCTCCTTGATGGAGTAGGTCATCTCCTCGATGGCGGCGGTGGTCTCCTCCACGCTCACCGCCAAGCCCTGGATGTTCTCGGCCACCTCGTCGTTGGTGGCGGCCATCTCCAGGATCGACGAGGACGATTCCTCGGCGCTCTGGGCCAGCACCTCGACGTTGTCGGCGATGCCCTTGAGGGAGGCGATCATCTCCCCCATGGAGGTGGAGGTGTCGAGCACCCGCGCCGAGACCGTCCCCACCCCGCTGGAGACGGCCGAGCCGGTGCGGGAGATGCGCTCGATCACCACCCCCACGCCGCCGGTGACGCTCTGCACCCGGGAGAGGGTGGAGGCCAGGTTCTCGCCGATCCGGTTGAGCGACTCGGCCAGGGTGCCGAGCTCGTCCTCGCTCGACTTGGAGGCGCGGGCGGTGAGGTCGCAGTCGGACACCCGGCGGGCCACGCCGGTCATCTCGCCTATGGGCTGGAGGACGAAGCGGGCGACGAGGACGTACACGGCCGCGACCAGGGAGAGGCCGCACAGCAGCATCACCAAGAGCAGCTCGCCCAGCACCGTCTGCGTCGGCACCAGGCTGCCCAGCAGGAGCGCGCTCCCCACCATGAAGGCCAGCAGGATCACCGCCGAGGCGAGGATCATGCTGCGCTTCACACCCAGCTTGGCGACGATCCGGTGGGGCATGGGGGCGTGGGCGAGCCCTGCAGCTCGCCATCGGCGATGCTAACCGCCGCTGACCGGACAGCGCAAGGATACGGCCGCCGGCGCGCTCTATTGCTCGAACAGGTCTTGCACCTCGACCTGCTTTTGCTCGGCGGCGTCGAGGGTCGGCTCGGTTCCCTGCTTGAAGGGCTCGGGGATGCCCCGGGCCCCCTCGGCCACCGCCTTGCCGGTGTCCGGGTCGATGCGGACGTCCACCACCCCCGCCGGCGCCTCGAACTCCGGCTGGTCGCGCCCCTGGAGCGCGGCGGTCATGTAGTCGAGCCAGATGGGGAGGGCGGCGTGGCCGCCGGTCTCGTACCGGCCCAGCGGCGTCTCGTTGATGTCGTAACCCAGCCAGACCCCGGTGGCCAGGTCGTGGGTGAAGCCCATGAACCAGGTGTCGAAGGAGTCGTTGGTGGTGCCGGTCTTGCCCGCGGCCGGCTTCCCCAGCCGCGCCGCCTGCGCGCCGGTGCCCACCGTGGCCACCTCGCGCAGGAGCCGGACCAGGATGTAGGCGGTCCGCTCGTCCATCACCTGCTCGCGCGGTCGCAGCACCTCGGCCAC
The DNA here is from genome assembly GCA_035541675.1 of Anaeromyxobacter sp. Taxonomy (GTDB): domain Bacteria; phylum Myxococcota; class Myxococcia; order Myxococcales; family Anaeromyxobacteraceae; genus Anaeromyxobacter. The sequence goes on from DATKMW010000071.1 coordinate 8,967, forward strand.
CCCGCCGGCCAGCCGCTCGGAGAGGGGCAACCAGGGATCGCGGTAGTCGGCGTGGTCCTCCAGCACCCGGCCGTCGCGGTCCAGCACCCGCTTCACGAAGCCGCCCAGCCGCTTCTCGCCGTAGCGGGCGAAGAGGGCGTAGACGTTGGTGAGCTCCCACAGGTTCACGCAGGACGAGCCCAGCGCGCTCCCCAGCTCGAGCTTCACCGGCGTGGTGAGGCCGAGCCGCTTGGCCCACTCGGGCAGGACCGCCAGCCCGAACTTGGCGGTCAGGGCCTCGTAGGTCCGCACCGCCGGGATGTTCATGGAGTTGACCAGGGCGGTGCGCAGGGTCACGTCGCCCTTGAAGTCCTGCCCGAAGTTCTGCGGCTTCCAGGAGCTGTCGGTGTCCCGGTAGACCAGGGGCGCGTCGGCGAGGATGGTGGCCGGGTTGAAGTCGAGCTTCTCCACCGCACAGGAGTAGACCACCGGCTTGAAGGCCGAGCCGGGCTGGCGGCAGGCCTGGAAGGCACGGTTGAACTCCGAGGCCTCGAAGTCGTAGCCGCCCACCATGGCCGGCACGTAGGCGGTCCAGGGGTCGACCGAGACCATCGCCCCCTGCAGCTTGGGGTCCTGCTCCAGGGTGAATAGGAGCGGCCCCTCGGGGACGAGCAGGGGCTTGCCCTGGGCGATGGCCGACTCGCGGCCCACCAGCTCCTTCCGCTCCACCCGGCGCAGCACCACCACGTCCCCCACCGCCAGGGCGCTGGAGACGCGGGAGATGAGCGCCTCGGGGTAGGAGACCTCGGGGTTGGGCTTGCGGGCCCAGCGCATCCCGGAGATGGGCAGGAGCCCCTGGTTCTCGCCCACCCGGACCTCGGCCACCCCGGCCTTGTCCTCGACCCGGGCCACGATGCCCACGCAGTACTCGCCCACCCGGATCTCGCCCCTGGGCCACGCCCGCGCCAGCCGCGCGGCCAGCTCCTGGGCCTCCGGGCCGATCAGGTGCGCGGCCGGCCCGTAGTAGCCCTGGCGGTGGTCGACCTCCTGCAGCCCCTTGAGCAGGGCGGCCTGGGCGGCCCGCTGTCGCTCCAGGTCCATGGTCATCTCCACCCGCAGGCCGTCGGCCAGGAGCCGGTCGTTGCCGTATCGGTCCACGACCTGGCGCCGCACCGTCTCCACGTAGAAGGGGGCCGTCTCGCGGAAGACGTCGTCGAGGGGGAAGACCTTGACCTCCTCCTCGGCGGCCGAATCCCGCTCCTCGCGGGTGATCATCCCCTCCGCCTCCATGCGCCGCAGCACGTAGCGGCGCCGCTCCTTGGCGGCGGCGGGGTTCAGGAAGGGCGAGTAGCGCGAGGGCGCCTGGGGCAGGCCGGCGATGAGCGCGGCCTCGGCCAGGCTGAGGTCCTCCACGTTCTTGCGGTAGTAGTTCTCGGCGGCGGCCTGCACGCCGTAGGAGTGGTGCCCCAGGTAGACGCCGTTCAGGTAGAGCCAGAGGATCTGCTCCTTGGTGAAGGCGTGCTCCAGGCGCCTGGCCAGGATGAGCTCGCGCACCTTGCGCCCCAGGCTCCGCTTGGTTCCCTGCTCGAAGCCCTCGGCGCTGATGAGCAGCGACTTGGCGGTCTGCTGGGTGATGGTGGAGCCGCCCTGGATGCGCTTGCGGAGCACGAAGGTGTTCACCGCCGCCCGCAGGGTGCCGAGCAGGTCGATCCCGCCGTGCTCGAAGAAGTGCTGGTCCTCGGAGGCCACGAACGCCTGGACCAGGCGGCGGGGGATGCGCTCGTAGGGGACCACCTTGCGCCGCTCGTTGAAGAACTCGCCGGCGATCTGGCCGTCGGCGGAGATCATCTCGGTGATGATGGGCGGGCGGTAGCTCGCCAGGGTGGGGATCTCCGGCAGGCCCCGGGAGTAGTGGAGGAAGCCGACGAGGAGGGTCAGGGCGAGCAGGTTCACGCAGGCGATGAGGAGGAAGAGCCCCCAGAAGAGCAGCCGGCGCACGATGGTCCGGCGCGCCGGGAGGCCGTCCAGGACCACGCGCGCGGGCACGTCCGGGGATCGCTCCTCCGCGGCCGCGGCGCGCTGGGGTGGGGGGGGAATGTCCATTCGCTCCTGAATCTATGCGCGCTTGCGCCGCCAGTTCAATCGCGATGCGCGGGGCGGGTAGGGCCGCGTCCGACCTCGCGCCCCAGGACGGCCCCCGGGGGCGGCGCCAGGTTGGCTCGCTGGAGCACCTCGGCCAGCTCGGGAGGGAGCGGCGCCTCCAGCCGGAGCGGCGCGCCGGTCACCGGGTGGGGGAGCGAGAGGCGGAGGGCGTGCAGCCCCATGCGCCGCAGCCCCCAGCGCGCCCGGGCCAGCCGGTTCCAGGCGAAGTCGCCATAGCGGCGGTCCCCGGCCACCGGGTGGCCCACCGCCTCGAGGTGGCGGCGGATCTGGTGGGTCCGGCCGGTCTCGATGGTCACCGAGAGCAGGGAGACCTCGCGGGAGGCGGAGATCACCTTCCAGCGCGTCACCGCCTCCTGGAGGTGGACCCCCCGGGCGGCCTTGGAGCGCGAGGTCTGCTCGTGCTCGGCCAGGGGCAGGTCGATGGTGCCGGCCTCGCGCGGCATCTTCCCCTTGACCAGGGCCAGGTAGGTCTTCTTGATCTCCTCGCCGGAGGTGAAGAGCTCGGTGAGCCGCACCATGGCCTTGCGGTTCTTGGCCACCAGCACCACCCCGGAGGTCTCCCGGTCCAGGCGGTGGGCGGGCGATGGGCGGAACTCGGCGGCGGGGAGGTCGGCGGGGGTGCGAAGGTGGGCCCGGGCCATCTCCACCAGGGTGGCCCCCTCGATGCCGGTGCCGGGGTGGGAGGCCAGCCCGGCCGGCTTGTCCACCGCCAGGAGGTCGGCGTCCTCGTGGAGCACGCGGAAGGTGACGGCCACCCGGCCCGCGCCCTCCGGGCGGGCCATGAGCCGCTCCTCGTCCCCCCGGATCACCACCGCGTCTCCCTCGGCCACCAGCTGCTCGGGCCGTCCGCGCGCCCCGTTCACCCGCACCTTGCGGGTGCGGAACATCTTGTAGACGTGGCTGAGCGGCACGTCGCGCAGGGCCCGCCGGACCAGCTTGTCCAGGCGCTGGCCGGCGGCATCCGCGCTGATGGTGAAGGTGATCACGCCCGGGAGAGGAGGATTCGGGCCGCCAGCTTGCCGTCCACCTCGCCTCGCTCGCCGGCGCAGGACCCCCGGCTGGTGAAGCGACGATCGACCTCGGCGGCCGCGGCCTGGGCGTCGATGCCGTGCTCGGAGAGGCGGGTCCTCATCCCCAGGTCGCGGAAGAAGGCCTCGGTGCGGTCGATGGCCTGCTCGGCGGTGTCCACGCCGAACACGCGCTTGCCGTACTGGGTGAGCTTGGCCCGCTTCTGCTCGATGCGCTCGCGCAGCGCGCCGGGGAGGATGATGGCCAGCGTGACGGCGTGGTCGAGCCCGTAGAGGGCGGTCAGCTCGTGCCCGATCATGTGGGTGGCCCAGTCCTCGTCCACCCCGCAGGCGAGCAGGGTGTTGAGCGCCTGGGTGGCGCACCACATGAACGTGGCCCGCGCCTGGAAGTCGGGCGGCTCGGCCAGGATGGCTGGGGCCTGCTCCACCAGGGTGGAGAGGACGGCCTCGGCCTGCCGGTCCTGGAGCGGTGCCGCGGCCAGGGTGGTGGCGTACTGCTCGATCACGTGGGTGTAGGCGTCGACGATCCCGTTCACCACCTGCTTGCGTGGCAGCGAGAAGGTGGTGGCCGGGTCGAGGATGGAGAAGACCGGGAAGCAGCAGGGCGCGCCGAAGTGATACTTCTCGGCGCTGGCGCGGCGGGAGATGACGCCGGTGGGGTTCGCCTCCGAGCCGGTGGCCGGGAGGGTCAGCACGCAGCCGACCGGGACGGCGTCCTTCACGCTGGCCCCGTGGTCGAGCAGGATCTGCCAGGGGTCCTGGCCGGCGGGGTAGCGCGCCGCCGCGGCCACGAACTTGGTGCCGTCGAGCACCGAGCCCCCGCCCACCGACAGCAGGAAGTCGATGCCCTCGCTCCTGACCATCTCCACCGCCCTCAGGAGGGTGGCGTACTCGGGGTTGGGCTCGATGCCCTCGAACTCCCGGACCTTCCGGCCGGCCAGGGCAGCCAGCACCTGGTCGCGCACGCCGTTCCTCTTGATGGAGCCGCCGCCGCTGGTGACCAGGACGCGGGCGTTCAAGGGAACGAGCTTGCTGAGCTCGGCGATCTTGCCCCTCCCGAGCACGAGGCGGGTGGGGTTGAAGTAGCTGAAATCTCTCATGCCGCGATACTACAGCAGCTCGAGCTGCAGGTGCTCGCGGAGCGGCTCGGCCCGGATCCCTTCCCGGCGAAGGGCGGCGGCGAAGGCGTCGGCCTGGCCGTGGACGGTGTAGACCCGCCCCGCCCCGGTGGCCCGGGCGTAGGCGACCAGCGAGGGGAAGTCGGCGTGGTCGGAGAGGGGGAAGGCCACGTCCGCTCCGCGGAAGTAGCGGTTGCCGTCGATCGCCCAGCCGGTGAGCACGGCGGTGCGCCGCCGGCGCACGCCGCGCATGGCCGGGCTCTGGGCCAGGTGGGGCGGGCAGACTACCACCTCGCCCCGCTCCGGCCCCTCCGGCGAGAGCGCGCGCACGCCGGGGAGGGCGACGCCCAGATCCTCGTAGATGCGGTTCACCGCCTGCACCACCGGGTGGGCCCGGCAGGCGTAGCCGTGCTCAGCCAGGAACTTCAGCACCTCCTGCGCCTTCCCCAGCGCGTAGCCGAGCAGCACCGGGGTGGCCCCGTCGGAGAGCGCGCCGTCGACGAAGCGCCGCACGGCCTGGAGCACCTCGGCCTTGGGCGGGAAGACGTAGCGGGGCGAGCCGAAGGTCGACTCCAGCACCAGCACGTCGCAGGGCATGACCTCGGCGGCCTCGGCGGCGTGGGTCGGCTGGGTGCAGAGGTCGCCGGTGTACCCCAGGGAAAGGCCGTCCCGGGTGACGCGGAGCTGGGCGGAGCCGAGCACGTGCCCGGCCGGGAACAGCTCCAGGGTGAGCTCGCCCAGGCCGAAGGGCTGCCGGTGCGCGGCGGGGAGCAGCTCGGCCTTGCCACGGCGCGGCGTGCCCAGCCGGTGGCGCAGGAGGGCCAGGGTGGCCTCGGTGGCGATGGTGCGCTCGTGGCGGGCGATGTGGTCGCCGTGCGCGTGGGAGACGAAGGCGCAGGCCACCCGGCGCGTCGCGTCGAGGTGCAGGGACGAGTCCGAAACCCGGATCCCCCCTCCGTGCAGCTCCACCGGCGGTCTTCGCATCCGCGCCCTGTATAGCCCGGTCACCCGACATGGGCCGGTCGACCGGGATGTGGGTCGGGGTGACCCGGGGTCCAAAGGCGCCCGCCGGGGAGGGGGCGAGCGCTGGCCCGCCAGGCCCGCAGCCCCACGGAGTTCCACCACGATCCCGTGCCGCGGGCACCCCGCGGCGGCCCCCCCGCCTGGCACCGGACGTGCTCTAGCGGTGGCGGGCGCCCTTCCGGCACCGCCCCGCCGGGCCGCCCTCCCGTTCCCGCGGGGCGCCGCGCGCCGCATCGCCGCCCACTGACGAAGGAGTCGACCGTGCCCGGAAAGAGGAACCTCAAGTCCCGCCTCGTCCTCACCAACGCCGTCGTCCTCGGCCTCCTGGTCGCCGCCGGCGCGATCCTCCTCCTCGGCGGGGGGAAGCCGTGGGTCGGCCTCGCGCTCGCCGCCGCGGCGCTGGTGGTCATCGCGGGCGCGGTGCTGACCGGCGGGGAGGCCAGGGACATCGCCAGGGAGCTGGGGATCCACCTGGCCAGGGTGGCAGCGGGCGAGCTCCCCGAGCCGCTCGAGGAGCAGGTGGGGGACGACTTCGACCAGGTCCGTGCCGCGGTGAACCAGGCGGTGGCGAGCCTCGGGGCGCTCATCGCCGAGATGGAGCGGATGAGCGCCGAGCACGAGAAGGGGGACATCGACGTGGTCATCGACGAGTCCCGCTTCCCGGGCGACTACAAGACCATGGCCCGCGGCGTGAACGCCATGGTGGGGGCGCACGTCGCGGCCAAGAGGAAGGCCATGGCCGTGTTCGCCGAGTTCGGGAAGGGGAACTTCGACGCCAAGCTGGAGCAGCTCCCCGGCAAGAAGCGGTTCATCAACGACACCATCGAGCAGGTGCGCGGCAACCTGAAGTCGCTCATCGCCGACACCACCGCCCTCTCCCGCGCCGCGGTGGAGGGCAAGCTCGACGTCCGGGCCGACGCCAGCCGCCAGCCGGGCGGGTTCCGCACCATCGTCCAGGGCGTGAACGACACCCTGGATGCGGTCATCGCCCCGCTGCGGGCCCTGTCCGCGGCGCTGGACCGCCTGGCCGCGGGCGACCTCTCGGCCCGCGCCGACCCGTCCCGCTTCCAGAACGAGGCGCGGCACATGCTGGAGGCGGTGAACAGGACCCTGAACGGGCTCCTGGCGCCGGTCGAGGAGGCCACCAAGGTGCTGGGGCAGATGTCCCAGCGCGACCTGCGGGTGCGGATGGCCGGCAGCTACAGCGGCGGCCACGCCGCCATGAAGGAAGCCCTCAACTCCACCGCCGAGGCGCTCGATCACGCCCTGGCCCAGGTGGCCGACGCCGCCTCCCAGGTCTCCAGCGCCTCCGCCCAGATCGCCGCCTCCTCGCAGGCGGTGGCCTCGGGTGCCAGCGAGCAGGCCTCGGCGCTCACCGAGACCACCAGCAGCGTCGAGTCGGTCGCCTCCATCGCCCGGCAGGCCGCCGACAGCGCCCAGCAGGCCAACAACCTGGCCGCCACCGCCCGCACCGCCGCCAACCAAGGCGTGGCCGCGGTGGAGCAGATGCAGGCCGCCATGGTGAAAATCAAGGCGTCGGCCGAAGGCACCTCGCAGATCATCAAGGACATCAACGACATCGCCTTCCAGACCAACCTCCTCGCCCTGAACGCTGCGGTCGAGGCGGCCCGGGCCGGGGAGGCCGGCCGAGGGTTCGCGGTGGTGGCCGAGGAGGTGCGGTCCTTGGCCCTGCGCGCCAAGGAGGCGGCCACCAAGACGGAGGAGCTCATCCGCCAGTCGGTGGGCGAGGCGGGCCAGGGCGAGGTGGCGAGCCGCGAGGTCGCCACCAAGCTGGGCGAGATCGGGGCCGGCATCTCCAAGGTCTCGGACATCATCTCCGAGATCGCCGCCGCCGCCCGCGAGCAGGCCAGCGGCGTCGACCAGGTGACCAGGGCCATCGGCGAGATGGACAAGGTCACCCAGCAGAACGCCGCCAGCGCCGAGGAGTCCTCCAGCGCCGCCAGCGAGCTCAACGGGCAGTCGGAGGAGCTGGCCGCCATGGTGGGTGCCTTCCGCATCTCGCGCCTCGGCGAGGCGGTGGTCCCGACCGAGGAGAAGGCGCTCCCCCGCGAGCTCAAGCCGGCCCCGAAGAACGGCAGCAACGGGGCCTCGCGGGCGCAGAACCCCTTCCCCATGGACGACGACACGCCGCTGCAAGGCTTCTAGCAGCCGAGCCGAGCCCCGCCCCGCGCCCGCGGCTCCTCCCGGGTCCGGGCAGGGCGTGTCCAGGGGCCCTACGGGGCGCCGAGCTGGGCGTCGAGCGCGCTGAGCTCGGGGGGGACGAAGCGCCCGTCCTTGCGGACCAGCTCGCCGTCGAACCAGATCTCCCCGCCGCCGTGCTCCGGCCGCTGGATGAGCACCAGGTCCCAGTGCACGCTGGAGCGGTTGCCGTTGTCGCACTCCTCGTAGGCGTTGCCCGGGGTGAGGTGCAGGGAGCCCCGGATCTTCTCGTCGAAGAGGGCGTCGCCCATGGGCTCGAGCACGAAGGGATTCACGCCCAGCGAGAACTCGCCGAAGGAGCGGGCCCCCTCGTCGGTGTCCAGGATCTCCCGGAGCTGGGCCTCGTTCTCCGGGGAGCTGGCGGAGACGATCCGGCCGTCCTTCACCTGTAGCCGGATGCCGCGGAAGGCCACGCCCTGGAAGAGGGCGCTGGTGTTGTAGGTGATGACCCCGTTCATGGAGTCCTTCAGCGGGGCGGTGAAGACCTCGCCGTCGGGGATGTTGAGCTTGCCGTCGCACTTGATGGCCGGCATACCGCGGATGGAGAACTCGAGGTCGGTGCCCGGGCCGACCAGGCGCACGCGGTCGGTGCGCTGCATCCGCTCGACCAGGGGGTCCATGGCCCGGGACATGGCGGCGTAGTCCAGGTTGCACACCCGGAAGTAGAAGTCCTCGAAGGCGGCCACGCTCTTCTTGGCCATGAGCGCCATGGCGGCGTTGGGCCAGCGCAGCACGCACCAGCGCTTCTTGAGCCGGGTCCGCAGGTGGACCTCCTCCTGGAAGAAGCGCTGCTGGAGCATCTTCTGGGCGGCGGGCACGTCCCCCTGCTCGAAGGGGTTCTCGGCGGCGCGGATGCCCAGGTAGGCGTCCACCCGCTCCATGATGGCCTTGTGGAAGGCGCCGAACGCCTGCTGCTGGGCCTCGGTGGCCCGCGCGAAGAAGGGCTTGGTGAACTTGTCGTCGAAGGCGCTCCAGTAGGGGACCGCGCCGCGCTCGGTGGCCAGCCGGACGATCTCCTGGCCCAGGGGGTGGGTGTCGGCGCCGATGAGGTCGAGGTAGAGCACCTCGCCGGCGGAGAGCCTCAGGCTGTAGCCGAGGAGGTTCTGGGCCAGCTCGGTGATGCGCGGGTCGGGTCTCATCGAGCTCTCCTCGGTGCGGCGCGCAGGATAGCGCCGAACGATGCCGAGGTCCCGCCCCACCTTTCCCGAGAGCCGCCCCGCCGCCCGGAGGCGGGGTCGCCCACCTTCCCCCGGGAGGCCGCCGCCGGCAGCTGCCGGCTCGCCACCGGGCCGTGCAGCGCACGGATGCGGCCGCTCCTCCTGCGCGCAGCGGCGGCCGGATGGCCTCAGCGCCGGCGCCGGCCGCCCGCGAGCTCCTCCCCGCCCGCCGCCCGCTGACGCGAGGCGCGCAGGGCGCCGCCCAGCAGCTCCATGGCCTCCAGCAGGCCGGCGTCCCGGCCGGGCGGGAGGCGCCGGAGCAGGTCCTGGTACTCGCCGTCGCACTGGCCGTCGATGCTCTCCACCATGCGCCGGCCCTTGTCGGTCAGGGTGACGCCCAGCGCCCGGCGGTCGGAGGGGTCCTCGGCGCGGTGAACCAGGCCGCCGCGGGCCAGGCCGTCCAGCGTCCGGCTGAGGGTGCTCTTGTCGAGCCCCAGCGCCTCGGAGAGAGCCCGCACCGTGAGCGGCTGGCGGGCGGCGAGCTCCATGAGCACGTGGCACTGCGGGGCGGTGACCCCGCAGCACGCCGTCTGCCCGCGCAGGGCGCGGGAGAGCTCCCGCTCCAGCGCGCGGATGGCGCTGCGGAAGCGGCGGACGTCGAGGCGGGGTGTCGGCAAGCGAGGCTCCCTCGCCACCCGCGGCCGGGCCGGGCAGCCGGCGGTCAAGATACCCCGCCCGCCGCCCAGAGGAAGCCGTGGTGGCAGGCGAGCCCCACCAGGCCCTGCACGGTGGAGACCAGGGCCAGGGCGAGGTCGGGGGGGCCGGTTCCGCCGTCCGCGCCGCCGGGCCGGGTCAGCCAGAAGAAGCTGTCGCTGGGCAGGATGGCCACGAACGCGCCCAGGCAGAGGGCGTAGGTGGCGGCGGTGCGGTCGAGGCCCGCGGCGGCCACGGCCGGCGCCACCTGGGGGCGAGCGCTGCGCGGATGTCCCGGCCGGCGAGGAGAGGAACCTGAGCGGCGGGAGGGCTCGCAGCGCAGGGACGAAGCTCGCGCCCGGGAGCGTCGCCAGGCACCCGGGGGGACGACGCGGCGCCAGCGGCTCCGGGGCGAACGCCCTGGGGCCCGGCGGGCGGCCCGTCGACCCCGGCACGGGGCCACAGGAGCCCCAGGCCCGCAGCGACGGTCGGCGCGAGCAGGCCCAGCCCCAGGAGCAGGAAGCGAGGGCTGCCCACCTCCGAGCCCAGCCCGGACCGACCCAGAGCGGGCCCGCCGGCACGAGGAGCTTGAAGCCGGCGTAGCTCCCCGCCGCCACCCCAGGCGGTGGCGCCCGGCGAAGGGCGAGGGCGAAGGAGGTTTCCGGGCAGACCAGCCCGGCCGGCGTCGGGAGCGCCACCGAGAGCCAGCCGGCGCCGGCCGCTCCGCCCCGTCCCATGGCTGCGGCCAGGGAGAGGAGCCGGTGAGGAGCAAGGCGAAGGTGCCCAGGTCGCGACCGGGGGCGCGGCCAGCTCGGCGAGGAGCGCCGGGCCGGGGAGCCCGCGAACCAGGCCCAGAGCCACCGCGCCGAGGAGCAGCGCTGCCGGGAGCGGCAGGCGGCAGGCGGGCTGAACGGGCCGGTCCACGCTTGGTTGTAGCTTGCAATGAATGTGTCATGCAACCAATGGACGTCTGGACGGGGGCTGCCCGGGCCGGTCCCTCCCGTGGCGGCGGGCACCAGGCGGGGACTTGAGGTCTCCGCGTCTCGTCCCGAGCGTCGAGGCAGAAGGGTCGTCGCCGGGAGGCGGCCCGGGAGGTGGTCCATGAGGGTGCTTCCGTCGAAGCTCCTGCCGCTGGCCCTGGCGGTCCCGCTCCTCGCCGCCGGCCGGGCGAGCGCCGCGCCCGACGTCCGGGTCCACATTCGGCTGGGCCTGCCCGCGCAGCCGCACCTGGCGGTGGTCGGGCCGGGCATCCAGGTGGTGGAGGGCTTCCCCGACGCCGAGGTCTTCTACTCGGGCGGCTGGTACTGGTGCCGCCGGCAGGACGGCTGGTACCGGTCCCACAGCGCGCGGGAGGACTTCTACCGGGTCGACCGGGACCGCGTGCCGCCCTCGCTGCTGCGGTTGCCCGCCGGCAGATACCGCGACTGGCACCCGGGGGAGGGGCGCCGCGAGGAGCGGCTCGAGCACGAGCGTCACGAGGAGCGCGAGCGCCACGAGCACGAGGAGCGCCCGCAGGGCTGACGCCGGCCCGGGCCGGCCTCACCGGGCGGCGCGGGGCGCCGGCAGGGCCCCGGGCCGCCCCTGGCCGGCGCCGGCGGTTCCAGGCGGTGCGGTCAGAGGGGGGCCGATCGGGATAGCATCGGCCATGCGCGCCGTGATCTACCGGGCCTTCGGGGAGCGGCCCCAGCTCGAGGTGGTCCCCGACCCCGTTCCTGCTCCCCACGGGGTGGTGCTGCGGGTGGGCGCCTCGGGCGTCTGCCGCAGCGACTGGCACGGGTGGATGGGGCACGACCCGGACGTCCGGCTGCCCCACGTGCCCGGCCACGAGCTGGCCGGGGAGGTGGTGGCGGCAGGCCCCGAGGTGCGCCGCTTCCGGCCCGGCGACCGGGTCACCGTTCCCTTCGTCTGCGGCTGCGGGACCTGTCCCGAGTGCCGCGCCGGCCACCCCCAGATCTGCGACGACCAGTTCCAGCCCGGGTTCACCGCATGGGGATCCTTCGCCGAGCTGGTGGCCATCTCCCGCGCCGATCTGAACCTGGTGCCGCTGCCCGCCGACCTGGACCTCGTCACCGCCGCCAGCCTGGGCTGCCGCTTTGCCACCTCGTTCCGGGCGCTGGCCCAGCAGGCCCGCCTCGGTGCGGGCGAGTGGCTGGCGGTGCACGGCTGCGGCGGGGTGGGGCTCTCGGCGATCATGATCGGGCGGGCCCTGGGGGCGAGCGTGGCCGCGGTGGACGTCGACGACCGGAAGCTGCTCCTCGCCGGGGAGCTGGGCGCGAGCGTGCTGGTCCACGCCGGGCGCACCGGGGACGTGGCCGGCGCGCTCCGCGAGCAGACCGGCGGCGGGGCCCATGTCTCGGTGGACGCCCTGGGCCACCCCGCCACCTGCTTCGCCTCGGTGGCCTGCCTGCGCAAGCGCGGTCGCCACCTGCAGGTGGGGCTGCTCCTCGCCGAGCAGAGCCACCCGCCGCTCCCCATGGACCTGGTGGTGGGGCGCGAGCTGCGCGTCCTGGGCAGCCACGGCATGGCCGCCCATGCCTACCCGGAGCTCCTGCGCATGGTGGCCCGGGGGCAGCTGCTGCCCGGGCGCCTGGTCGGGCGCCGCATCGCCCTCCCCGAGGCGCCGGAGGCGCTCGCGGCCATGGGTGCTTTCGCCGGGACGGGCATCACCGTCATCGATCGGTTCTGATCTCGCTTGGCGATCGCGCCCGCCTGGCACCCGCGCGGCGCCCCTGGTCCTCGCCGTCCACCTGGCCGCGGCCCTGCTGGCCCCGCCGGGCCCTTCGCGGGGCGGCCTGGGGGTGCTCCCCGGCGCCGGCCGGCGGCGCCATGGTGGCGGCGGCGGTGCTGGCCGGGACCCGCCCGGCCGCGGGCGGTCAGCTCACCGAGAGGCGAGGTGCGTCCGCCCAGAGCCCCTCGAGATCGTAGAACCCGCGCGACTCGCGGCTCATGACGTGGGCCACCACGTCGCCGTAGTCGACCAGGATCCAGCGGCCGCCCTCGTAGCCCTCGACGCCGACCTTGGAGACCCCGTTGGCCTTCATGGTCTGCTCGACGTGATCGGCGATGGCCCCGGCCTGCCGCTCTGAGTCGGCGGTCATGACCACGAAGTAGTCGGCGTAGCTGGTGAGCCCGCGCACGTCGAGGACGGTCACGTCCTCGGCCTTCTTGTCCAGCCCGGCCTGGGCGATGGCCAGGGCGGTGGGGCGGGCCTCGTCGCGCGGCGCCGGCGGCGGGGAAGCTGGGCTCGAGGGGGCGGGCGCGGCCGGCCGCTTTCCCTTGCCCGGCCGCGGCGGCGCCGGACGGCGCGGTGGCACCGCCTTCCTCGGCGGGGCTCGCCTCGACCTGCGGGCCGGTGGATGGGAGCGCTTCGCCGAGGTGGCCGCCGCCGTCTTCCTGTAAGCCATGCCGGGTGGATCCTCCGCGTCAGGTCCGCACCTGCCCGTCGCCCTCCACCACGTACCGCTGGGTGGTGAGCTCGGCGAGCCCCATGGGACCGAAGGCGTGCAGCTTGGTGGTGGAGATACCGATCTCGGCGCCGAGGCCCAGCTCGCCGCCGTCGTTGAAGCGGGTGGAGGCATTCACCATCACCGCGCTGGCGATCACCTCGCGCTCGAAGCGGCGGGCGCTGGCCAGGTCCTTGGTGAGGATGGCCTCGGTGTGCATCGAGCCGTAGCGGGCGATGTGGTCGAGCGCGCCATCGAGATCGGCCACCACCCGCACCGCCAGGATCTTGTCCAGGAACTCCTTGCCGTAGTCCCCCGGGGCGGCGGCCACGGCCCGCACCCCCGCCCGCGAGAGCAGGGTGAGCGAGGTGGGGTCGCAGCGCAGCTCCACCCCCTGGTCGGCCAGCGCCTTCCCCACCACGGGGAGGAGCCTCTCGGCCGAGGCGCGGTGCACCAGCAGGCACTCCAGCGCGTTGCACACCGAGGGCCGCTGCACCTTGCCGTTCACGGAAAGTGCCACGGCCCGCTCGGGGTCGGCGCTCTCATCCAGGAACAGGTGGCAGACACCCTCGTAGTGCTTCACCACCGGGACCCGCGATCGCTCCACCACCGCCCGGATGAGCGAGGGGCCGCCCCGCGGGATGCACAGGTCGACGAGGTCGTCGAGCTGGAGGAGCTGGTAGGTCGCCTCGCGGTCCTTGGTGGGGACGAGCTGCACGCAGGTGGCCGGGAGCCTGGCCGCGGAGACGCCCTGGGCGAAGGCCTCGGCCAGGGCCGTGGCCGAGCGGAGGGCGTCCGAGCCGGAGCGCAGGATCACGGCGTTGCCGCTCTTCAGGCACAGGGCCGCCGCGTCGACGGTGACGTTGGGGCGAGACTCGTAGATGAAGAGGATGGTGCCGAGCGGGATGCGGACCTTCCTCACCAGCAGGCCGTTGGGGCGGCGCCAGGTGGAGGTTACCTCGCCCACCGGGTCGGGCAGGGCGGCCACCTCCAGGACGGCCCGGGCCACGCCCTCGAGCCGCTTGGGGTCGAGCGCCAGCCGGTCCAGGAAGGCCGAGGACATCCCCGCCGCGCGGGCCGCGGCCACGTCCTCGGCGTTGGCCGCCAGGATCCTCGCCGTCCGGTCGCGGATGGCCTCCGCCGCCGCGCGCAGCGCCGCGTCCTTGACCCGGGTCTCGGCGCGGGCCAGCGCGCGGCCGGCGTCCCGCGCCGCCTCGGCCATGCGCCGCATCTCGGCGGCGAGCTCCTGGACCTTCTCGCTCTGCATGCGCTACTCCCGGCCGGCCTCCAGGACCACCAGGTCGTTCCGGTGGACCACCTCGTCGAGGTACTTATACCCGAGCGCCCGCTCGATCTCGCTGGTCTTCAGGCCGGCGATGCGGCGCACCTCGTCATCCCCGTAGCCGGCCAGGCCGCGGGCGAAGGGCCGGCTCCCTTCCAGCGCGATGTCCACGGGATCCCCGATCCCGAAGTGGCCCTGGACCCCCAGCACCCCGCTGGGGAGCAGGCTGCGGCCCTGTTCCGAGAGGGCCCGCCGGGCGCCGGCGTCCACCAGGATGGTGCCCTTCCCCCGGGCGGCCGAGGCCAGCCATCCCTTGCGGGAGGAGAGCCGCTCCGCGTCGCGGCCGAAGACCGTGCCCACCCGCTCGCCGGCGATGAGGCTCTGCAGCGCCCGCGGGCGGCGGCCGGAGAGGAGCGCCGTCACCACGCCCTGGGCCGCCAGGCGCCGGGCGGCGCGCACCTTGGTGGCCATCCCTCCGGTGCTCCGGGCGCTGCCGGCGCCGCCGGCCATGCGCTCCACCTCGGCCGTCACCCGGGCCACCTCGCGAACCAGGGTCGCCCCCGGTGCCGAGGGGTCTCGATCGTAGAGCCCCTCGACGTCGGTGAGCATCACCACCGCGTCGGCCTCCACGCAGGAGGCCACCAGGCCGGCCAGGGTGTCGTTGTCGCCGACCTTGATCTCCTCCACCGCCACGGTGTCGTTCTCGTTCACCACCGGCACCACCCCCGCCTCGAGCAGCTTGGCAAAGGTGCGCCGGGCGTTCAGGAAGCGCTGGCGCGAGGCCAGGTCCTCGGCGGTGAGCAGCACCTGGGCCGTGGCCCGGCCGTGGGCGCCCAGGGCCTCGCCCCAGGCGGCCATGAGGTGGGGCTGTCCCACCGCGGCGGCGGCCTGCTTGGTGGGGATGTCCCAGGGCCGGCCCTTGGTCCGGACCAGCCCGAGCCGCTCGGCCCCCAGGGCCACCGCGCCGGAGGAGACCAGCACCAGCTGGCGGCCGCGGGCCACCTCGGCCAGATCCTGGGCCAGGCGGGCGCAGTTGCGCGGGTCGAACCGGCCGTCGGCGTCGGTGAGGGTGCCGGTGCCGATCTTCACGACCAGTCGCTTGGTCTTGGCGAAGGCGCTCCGCGTCATGGGGCGGCGATTCTACAGCGGATCGGGCCAGGGGCCCGGGAGCGGGGGTCAGGGCAGGCGATATGTCACGGACGCCGAGATGGGCATGAGGTTCTGCCCGGCCTTGGCCGACATCTGCAGGAAGATCAGGTAGGAGAAGCCGGAGTTGTCCACCTTGCGGTTCTCGATGCTCTCGGTGGTCACCAGGCGCACCTCGGCCTCCGCGCCGCTCGTGGCCAGCCGCGCCATCATGGTGTCGTCGGAGCGGTACAGGTAGGCGCCGCCGTCCACCGCGTCGTCGTCGTCCCAGTAGGTGTAGGAGAAGCTGCTGATCAGGGCGCCGTCGGGGAGCGACACCGGGATGACCAGGAAGTCGTCCTCGCCCGAGGTCTGGTAGCGGCCCACGCCGCCGGGAACGCTGGCCTGCGCGGTCCCGGTGGCGGAGTTGCGGGGCGAGCCGGCCAGCGCCGAGACCGAGACCACCCCGCGCGGGAAGCGCTGGCAGACCACCGAGCCGTCCTCGGCCACCACGCGGATGGCCGAGCCCGGCCCGCAGGTGCCGGTCACCCGCGCCTGCTTCGACTCCAGCAACTCCCGGGTGTGCACGATCTCGGTGGAGTGGGTCTCGATCGCCTGCGTCACCTCCTCCGGCATGCGCTCCATGGCCAGCCGCCCGGTCTGGATCCGCTCCGCGTCGATGGGGGCGGCGGTGGGCCGCTCGGAGGGGAGATCGGTGATCGGCGCCGGCGGGGGTGGCGGGGGCCGCCGGTACTCGTCGAGGAGGTGCCAGAGCACGGCGCCCACGCCGGCCAGGGCCACCGACACGAGGACCAGGAGCACCACCGAACGCATCCGACCTCCGGGCGACTCGCTTGTACCCTGGCCCGCCTGCCCGTTCAACGAGCCTGCCGGGCGCCCCGCGTCGGTCATCCCCGGATCACCCGCGCGAGCTGCCAGGTCCCGAAGCCCGCCAGGGCCAGGCCCGAGGCCAGGCCCAGCGCGCGGGCCATCCCCGGCCCGGCCCGGGCCATCCCCCCGGCGGCCATCGCCAGCGCGGCGTTCCCGGCGGTGATGCAGGCGTAGAACCCGGCCAGGAAGGCGATGGCCGCCTCGGGGGAAGCCCGCCAGGCGGAGGCGACCAGCGGTCCGCCCACCGCGCTCCAGAAGATCCAGGCGTTGGGGTTGGTGACGTTCACGGCCGCCGCCGAGACGAAGCCGCGCCCGACCTGGTCGGCCCCGGGACCGGCGGCGCCGCCGCGCACCACCTCGCGGAGGGTGGTGGCGGCGAGCCAGAGCACCACCGCGGCGCCCACCCCGGTGAGCGCCCGGAGGAAGGAGGCGGGGAGCTGGCCCAGGACGAGGAGCACGGTGGCGATGACCACCGGGTCGCTGGTCATGGGCACGAAGGCGAGGGGCAGGGCCCGGAGCGGCCCGGCCCGGAGCGAGCGCGCCACCAGGATCGCCTGGAACGGGCCGGGGGCCGCGGCCGAGGCCAGGCCCAGGACGGCCCCCTGGGCGGCGCCGGAGAGGGCGCTCATCGCAGGGGCAGCCTCAGGCCCATGTCGACCAGCTGGAGCAGCACCTCGGCGTTGCCCCGGGCGTCGTTCACCGGGTGATGATCGTGGGAGGTCCGCCGCAGGTGCTTCCACTGCGCATGTGCGTCCTTCACCAGGCCGCAGTACAGGTCGCCTATGCGCCGACCGCTCCAGCCGAAGGGGTTCCGCTCCAGGTAGGTGTGGAAGTACCAGTTCACGAACTGCCAGTCGAAGGCGAGGTTGTCGGAGAAGAAGATGGGCCGGCCGCGGCTGGTCTCGGCGATCCAGCGCTCGAAGGCCTCCATCACCGGCCCGGGCTCCTCGAAGCGCTGGTGCTCCTCGCGCGAGACTCCGGAGACGGCCAGCGCCTCCGGCAGCCAGCGGTCGGAGATGGGCCGGGTGCGGCCGTAGAAGGTGCGGGCCAGCCCCGGCTCGACCAGCACCGCGCCCAGGCAGACCATGGAGAACTTGCCCGGGATCGGGCCGTCGGCCTCGACGTCGACCACATAGAGCGACATGGGGGTGCGAGCTTAGGCGCGGGCCCGGGCGGCGTCGAGCCAGCCGGTGCGGATGGGGCGGTGGCCACCCCTGGGGCGGGGCCACCCGCGGGCGCTGCCTCAGGCCACGTCGCGGGGCGGGGGCGGGACGCTCTGGGCGGGCCGGAGCGGCTCGGCCCGCAGCGCGCAGCGCGAGGTGGCGAGCCCCAGGGCCACGCAGCCCCCCAGGAGCAGAGACTCCATCGGATAGCGGGTCAGCGCCACCGAGAGGGCCAGGACCAGGCCGGCGAAGGCCAGGGCCAGGGCGCCGATGGCGGCGGGCAGGGAGGTGAGCGCCAGCTGCCACCGCGGGCGGGGGAGGATCTGCACGATGCCGTCGGGCCGGCGCTGGACCACCGGGCTCATCGACCGGTGGCTCGTGCAGGCTGCGGGCCAGCCGGGGCGGCCAGCGCCCGGGCCCGCCACCCACCCGGCCCCACAGCGGCGCGGCACCCCAGCGCCCCACCTGGCCCCGTCGCCGCCCAGCGCGCCGGTCACGACCTTGCGGACCCGCTGGCGTTGGGACTCCGTGGCCGGGTCGCGCGCGCCGCCGGACGCGTCCACCTTGGCGCCGAGCCAATCGGAGATCCGCAGCGTCAGGAGTGACTCGAGGAGCGAAGAGCCCGGAGCCGGGGAGCCGCCCGGCCCGGCCGCGGCACCGCCCCGGAGACCACGATCTTGGGCACCGCGTCCCCCCCCGGCCTGCTGGACGGCCTGGGCGGAGCGGGACAGCACCTGCTGCGCGAGCTCTGAGCTGTCGGCCGCCGCAGGCGCTGGATGGAGAGCTCGGGGAGCGAGGGGCCGTCGTGGACTTTGACGACGCACCGGACGCCGAGGGCCGAAGACCTCCCTCGCGGTGGGGACGCCGCCCACAGGTGCGCGAGCCCTGCACGCGGCCGTGCTCCGTTGACCGGCGGCGCACGGCGCCGGGTCGGCGGTGGCAAGGTGGAAGGCCACCCCGGGGCCGCCAGGACCACCGTCGATCGGGTCAGGTCGGCCGCAGAAGACCTGCGTCGGATCAAGGCCAAGCTGCTGGACTCACTGTTTTTGGATCTCATCCCCCGTCGGATGGACCGGTCCGGCACAGATCTTCCAGGCTTTCCAAGTCAGCAAGGGGTGTCTCACAAGTTCCGCCGTCCTCGAAGGTAAGGAACGACATGGAGACGCGCGCAGCACTCGTGTTCGAGATGCGGGGCGTCTTCGACGTCCCGGCTGCCCAGCGCCTCGCCATGGCGCTCGCCCAGGCGGACGCCGGGGAGCTCGTCCGCATCGATCTCACCCAGGTCCGGGAGTTCCATGACTACGGGGTGACCGTGCTCGCACAGGCGCTGTCGGCCTTCGGCGCCCGGATCGACGTGCGGGGCCTGGGCCGGCACCAGCGGCGGCTCCTTCGCTACTTCGGCGTCCGCGCCGGCGACGAGGAGTCCGCGGCCGAGGCCGAGGCGATCTAGCCGATCAGCGGAGGGAGGTCGCCCCGGGAGCCTCCCGCAGCCGTGCCGTCGCCCATCCCCCCGATCCCTCCGCGGGGGCCCAACCCCGCCGGCGCCAAGGAACGAGCGTCCCGATGGTCGCCGCGAGCGGGCCAGCGCGACGCCGTCGGCCCTCCCCACCCCTCCCCGAACTCGTCGGAGGCCTCTTGTCGCCCACGGTGCAGGGTGGCCGCCCCCTTCGGCCGCCGGCGCCTGTGGGGCCCGGAACGAGGCCGGCGCGAGGTCTCGGGGAGGGCGCCCGTTGGCCTCGCCGCCCGTTCCGCGCTACATCCGCCTCTCCCGCCGCAGGGCAGGGGAGGGAAGCGATGGCCTTCGAGAAGCAGTTCGAGGTCCGGTGGTCCGACTGCGACGCCAACGGGCACCTGCGCAACACCGTCTACTCCGAGTACTGCATCGAGACCCGGATGAGCTTCTTGGCCTCGAACGGCTATCCCCACGAGTGGTTCAGCTCGCGCGGGTTCGGGCCGGTGATCCTGCGCGAGGAGCTCGACTACCTCCACGAGGTTCACCTGGGGGAGACGGTGGTGGTGGACTTCTCGGCGCTGGGGCTCGCCCCCGACGGCGCCCGCTTCCGCGTGGCCCACAACCTCAGGCGGCAGGGCGGCAAGCCCGTGGCCCGGGTCGTCCTCCTGGGCGGCTGGCTCGACCTCGAGCGGCGCAGGCTCACGCCGCCGCCCGAGGAGCTGCGGCGCCTGCTGGAATCGGTACCGCGGGGCGAGCCCTTCGCGGAGATTCCTCCCCTGAAGCCGCGCTGACCGCTCCCGGCACGGCCGGGCGTGGTAGCCTCGTCGTCCGGAGAGGAACGCGAGGGCTGGTCGTGAGCATCGCCGGAACGACCCTGGGGGAGAAGCACCTGGCGGAAGACGCGCGGCGCGACGCCGAGGGTGCCGAGCTGCGCCACCTCAACCGCACCCTGCGCGCGCTGCGGAACAGCTCCCACGCCCTCCTCCACGCGGCCGACGAGAAGCAGCTGCTCGACGAGGTGTGCCGCATCGTGGTCGAGGACTGCGGTCACGCCATGGTGTGGATCGGCTTCGCCGAGCACGACGCCGGGCGGACCATCAGCCCGGCGGCCCACGCCGGGTTCGAGATGGGGTACCTGGAGGCGCTGCACCTCACCTGGGCCGACGGCGAGCGCGGCCGGGGGCCGACCGGCACCGCCATCCGCACCGGCAGGCGCAGCGCCTCCGTCGACATGCGCACCGACCCACGCCTCGCGCCCTGGCGCGACGAGGCCGGGAGGCGCGGGTTCGTCAGCTCCATCGCCCTCCCCCTCCTCGGCGACGGCGGGGCCTTCGGGGCCATCAGCATCTACTCCCGGGAGCCCGACCCCTTCTCCGAGGACGAGCAGGGCCTGCTCCAGGAGCTGGCCAACGACCTGGCCTTCGGCATCACCACCCTCCGCCTGCGCGACGACCGCCGGCGGGCCGAGGCGGCCCTGCGCCAGAGCGAGGCGCGGTACCGCTCCCTGGTCCAGCTCTCGCCCGAGGCCATCCTGGTGAACCGAGGGGGGAAGGTCGAGTACCTGAACCCGGCGGCGCTGGAGCTCCTCGGGGCCTCCCGCGCCGAGGAGCTCCAGGGCCGGCCGACCCTCGACCTCTTCCATCCCGACTTCCACGAGGTGATCCGGGGGCGGATCGGGGAGCTCCTGGCCGGGCGGGCGGTCCCGCTCATCGAGGAGCGCGTGGTGCGCCTGGACGGCGCGGTGCGCGACGTGGAGGTGGCCGCCTCGGCCTTCGAGGACCAGGGCGGCCGGGCCATCCAGGTGATCCTGCGCGACGTCACCCAGCGCAAGGCGGCGGAGGCTGCGCTCCGCGAGAGCGAGCAGCGCCACCGGGACCTGGCCGACGCCCTGCGCGAGTCGGACCATCGCAAGAACGAGTTCCTGGCGGTGCTCTCGCACGAGCTCCGCAACCCCCTGGCTCCCATCCGCAACAGCCTCTACGTCCTCGACCGCGCCCCGCCCGACAGCGAGCAGGGCCGAAGGGCCCGGGAGGTCCTGCGGCGCCAGACCGATCACCTGGCCCGCCTGGTCGACGACCTGCTCGATCTCACCCGCGTGGCCCGCGGCAAGGTCACCCTGGACCGAGCCTGCGTCGACCTGCGCGCCGTGGTGGGGCGCACCTGCGAGGACCACCAGGCCGGCTTCGTGGCCAAGGGCCTGAGGCTGTCGGTGGACCTCCCCGGCGCGCCAGTTCCGGTCGAGGTCGACGAGACCCGCATCTCGCAGGTGCTGGGGAACCTGCTCCAGAACAGCGCCAAGTTCACGCCGCCGGGGCGGGCGGTGGCGGTGACCCTGCGGGCGCACGCCGGCCGGGCAGTGCTCTCGGTGCGGGACGAGGGCATGGGGATGGAGCCGGAGTTCCTGAAGCGCCTCTTCGAGCCGTTCGTGCAGGCGGAGCGGGGCCTGGCGAGGACGCAGGGCGGGCTGGGCCTGGGTCTGGCCCTGGTGAAGGGGCTGGTCGAGCTCCACGGCGGCAGCGTCAGCGCGGCCAGCGCCGGCCTGGACCAGGGCAGCGAGGTGGTGGTGGAGCTGCCGCTCGCCGCCGGGCCCGAGGAAGTGGCCCGCGCCGCCGGCCGTGCAGCTCCGGCGCGCCCACGCGACGTCCTGGTCATCGAGGACTACGCCGATTCGGCCCAGGCGCTGGCCGACGCGCTGGCCCTGGGCGGCCACCGCGTCCGGGTGGCCGCCACCGCCGCCGCCGGCATCGCCCTGGCGCGATCGCTCAGGCCGGAGGTGGTGCTGTGCGACATCGGGCTGCCGGACCGGGACGGCTACCAGGTCGCGCGCACCCTGCGAGCCGACGAGGCGCTGCGGTCCACGGTGCTGGTGGCGCTCTCCGGCTACGCCCAGGAGGAGGACCGGGAGCGCGCGGCGCGGGCCGGGTTCGACGCCCACGTCCCCAAGCCGGCCTCGCTCGAGGCCCTGCGCGAGATCTTGGACGCGACGCCCGGGGAGACGCCGGCGGCCGGGAAGGTCACGGCCTGGCTCCGCCCTCCTTGACCCGGGCCGGGGGCTGCTCCGCCTCGCGCGTCGCCCCCACCACCAGCGACAGCCCGCGCTCGAGGGCCGGGGCCAAGGCCGGCCCGTAGTAGGTCCGCTCGGGGTGCGCCGACGGCCCGCTCCCGTCGCCGTCGCCGTCGAGGTACCCGAGGTAGCCGTCCACCAGCGAGACCACCACCGATTCGGGTCCGCCCAGCTCCCGCCAGCGTGCGGCCAGGTGGCCCATCACCTCGCCCGGGGCGCCGAGGAGCAGCACCGGCCCGATCCGCAGCGCCGACACGCACGCCTCCGTGGGGAGGAGCCCGGCGGCGAGGTTGGTGGCCGCGTGGCGTACCGGGAGCGGCACGACCGGAGGGGCGGGGAGCGGGAGGGGAACGTTCGCGTCGGCGTAGGCCAGGGCCGGCGCCGGATCGGGGGACGAGAACCGCAGGGCGTCCACCGCGCCGTCGACGGCGGCGGCGTAGTCGTCGGCGGTGACCGGCCCCGCCCCCTGGGGCAGCCAGGGGCTCTGGTCGCCGACCGCGCCCTGGAGGAGCAGGCGCACCCCGCGCCGGCTCCGGGCGTAGAGGTGCGCCGGCCAGTCGCCGGAGATGCGCCGGTTGCGGATGCCCAGGGTGGTGGCGTGCGAGGCGAAGACGATGAGCTCCGCCAGCGGCTGCCCGCCGGGCCGCTCCACCCGCAGCGCGGTGATCCTTCCGTCGGGCCGCGCCCCGTCGCGGCCGCGCACCAGGTCGGGATCCCGACCCCACCCCACCGAGAGCTGGGCCGGGCCCTCGTTTGCCAGGGCGCGGCGCACCGCCTCGGCCATGGCGTTGGCCACCAGGTCGCGCATGCGCGGCTCATAAGGGCCGAGGCCCAGCCGCTCGGCGGCCAGGTTCTCGTAGTACCCGCCCGGCGAGGCGTGGGTGTGGGTGGCCCCCAGGACCAGGCCCGAGAGCGGCACCCCGCGGAGCCGGGCCAGCACCGCCGCGCGCAGGGAGTCGGGCACGAGCAGGATCTCGGCCGAGACCACGGCCACCCGGCAGGTGCCCGAGCCGAGCACCAGCGCCCGGGCGGTGACCGGGTCGGCGCCGTCGCTGCGGTAGGACAGGTGCGGGAACCCGGCGATGGGCGCCCCCAGGGGCACGTCGATGGGGGCGACCCCCACGCCCGCCGAGAGCGGGCCGCTCCCCCGGGCGATCACCTCCACCCGCGGCGCGCCGACGCCATGCTGCTTGACCCAGGGGAGGCTCAGGATCGCCAGGGCGCAGGCCAGGAGCCCGGCGACGAGCACCACGAAGAGGATGAGGTTCTTGGCGGGGAGCTTTGCCAACCCACCTCCGTTATACTGCGACGCTCCATGGGCTACGACGCCGTCTGCGACAAGGTGAAGGAGGAGTGCGGCGTCTTCGGAATCTGGGCGGTTGGCCAGTCCGAGGAGGCGGCCAACTTCACCTACCTCGGCCTCCACGCCCTCCAGCACCGCGGCCAGGAGTCGGCGGGCATCGTGGCCAGCGACGGCGAGACGCTCCACGTCCACCGGGACATGGGGCTGGTGGCCGACATCTTCACCGCCGAGGTGCTCGACCGGCTCAAGGGCGGCGCCGCCATCGGGCACGTGCGCTACTCGACCACCGGCGCCTCCCACGTGAAGAACGCCCAGCCCATCGCGGTGCAGTACGCCGGGGGAACGGTGGCGGTGGCCCACAACGGCAACCTGGTCAACGCCGAGGCGCTCCGCGCCGACCTCGAGGCCCAGGGCTCGATCTTCACCGCCTCCACCGACACCGAGGTCATCGTCCACCTCATCGCCCGCTCCTGCCCGGTGGGTACGCCGGGCACGGTCGACTACCTGGCCAGCTCCCTCCGCCAGGCCCTGGGCAAGGTGGCCGGCGCCTATACCCTGCTCTTCCTCACGCCGCGGGCGCTGGTGGGCGTGCGCGACCCCATGGGCTTCCGCCCCCTGGTCCTGGGTCGCCTGAAGGGTTCCTACTGCCTGGCCAGCGAGACCACCGCCCTCGATCTCATCGAGGCGGAGTACCTGCGGGAGGTGGAGCCGGGGGAGATGGTGATCCTCGACGCCTCCGGGCTCCGCAGCGAGCGGCTCTTCCCCGACCAGCGCCCGCCCCAGCGGCTGGGGCGCTGCGTGTTCGAGCACATCTACTTCGCACGCCCCGACTCGGTGCTCTTCGGCCGGTCGGTCTACACGGTGCGGCACGCCCTGGGCCGGCGCCTGGCGGCTGAGCACCCGGTCGAGGCCGACCTGGTCATCCCCGTCCCCGACTCCGGCGTGCCGGCGGCCATCGGCTTCGCCGAGCACAGCGGGGTGCCGTTCGCCATGGGGCTGGTGCGCTCGCACTACGTGGGCCGGACCTTCATCGAGCCGCAGCAGTCCATCCGCCACTTCGGCGTGAAGCTGAAGCTCAACGCCCTGCGGGATGTGCTGCGGGGCAAGCGGGTGGTGGTGGTGGACGACTCGGTGGTGCGGGGCACCACCAGCCGCAAGATCGTGAAGATGATCCGCGACGCCGGGGCCAGCGAGGTCCACCTGCGCATCTCCTCGCCCCCCACCGCCTGGCCCTGCTACTACGGGATCGACACGCCCACGCGCCAGGAGCTCATCGCCGCCAGCCACACGGTGGAGGAGATCGGCACCCACGTGACCGCCGACTCGCTGGGCTACCTCTCGCTGGAGGGGCTCTACGCGGCGCTGGGCGAGGCGCGCTCGGGCTACTGCGACGCCTGCTTCTCCGGCGAGTACCTGATCCAGTTCCCCCGCCGCCCGGCGGCGACCCCCCTTCGCGTGGTCGGCGGGTAGCTGCGCCCGCCCCACCCGATCCCCTCCGGAGGCCCATTTTTCAGGGCGATCCGCGCGGTCGAAAGTTGACGCCGGGATCCGGACGAGATATCACCCGGGCCACTCGCCGCGTCAAAACCCTTGCGGCGGTGCGACAGGAGGGATTCCCAACATGACGCAGGCACAGTTCTTCCAGGCGGTGGCCGAGGGCGCGCAGGTGTCCAAGGTGCAGGTCCGCGCCGTGTTCCAGGCGGTCGAGGAGGTCGTCACCAAGCGCCTCAAGGCCGAGGGCAAGATCCCGCTGGGTGGCCTCGGCGCGGTGAAGCTGGTGGACCGCAAGGCCCGCATCGGCCGCAATCCGGCCACCGGCGAGCAGATCAAGATCCCGGCCCGCACCGCCATCAAGCTCACGCCCGCCAAGGCGCTGAAGGACATCTTCAACAAGAAGGCGAAGAAGTAGCCGGCTCCCAGTCCCGCCAGGCAAGATCAGCGCCCGCCGGACGGCCGCCGTCCCGCGGGCGCTCGTTTCTTCGGGCTACCCCTGGAGATCGAGCAGCATCCGCACGGTGCTGATGATGTCGGAGAATTGCACCGGCTTCTGGAGGTAGACGTCCACGCCTACCTCGAAGGCGCGAGCGCGGGCGTCCGGTCCGCCGGAGCTGATCATCAGCACCGGCACGCTGGCCAGCGACCGGTCGGCCCGCATCTGCGCCACCAGGGTGAAGCCGTCCATCACCGGCATGTAGAGGTCGGAGAGCACCAGGTCGGGTCGTGGCGATTCGCCCAGGCGACGCAGCGCATCGTTGCCGTTGGCGGCGTACTCCACCGAGATCCGGACCGGCCCGTGCTGCGTGCGCAGCTTGCGCAGCGCGTACTCGTACATCTCCAGGACCTGCTTGTTGTCCTCGACCACCAGCACCAGGAACGAGCGCCGCCCCGCTCGGGAGGGCGCCATCCCCTTCTCCAGCACCTGGGCGAGCTTCGCCTGGTCGGCCTGGGAGATCACCCGGACGGCCACGCCCGGCGGCCCCTCGGCAGGGCTGGTGCGCACCCGGAGGACCTCCACCTCTACCTCGAGGGGGTCGAGCAGGCCCGGGAAGCTCACGACCAGCGGGAGCCGCTCGCCCGGCGCCAGATCCCGTTCGGTCCGGATGAAGAGGCCACGGGGAGACACGTTCTCGGTAGCGTCGCGCACCGCGGCCGGGAGCCCCGGGTAGTCGACCCGCAGAACCAGGGGAATCCGCGGATCGCTGCGCTTTTCTTTGCCGTGTTCCATCCGGGACGAGGCAGTATATCCCCCGCCCGCGAGGGGCAGCGACGTCCTTGACATGCGCCGAGCCGCTCACTAGCCTGCCCCGCCGTTTGATCAGGCGTATCGAACTCTTATGAGCTCTCCCAAAGCCGTGCCCGCCGCGGATTCCCTGCCCCGCGAGAAGGTCGAGCAGTTCGATCGCGAGCTGGCCGCCATCACCCGTCGCTACCCCGAGGACCGCAGGGCGTCGGCGCTCATCCCGGCGTTGCGGCTCGGGCAGGAGCTGTTCGGCCACCTCTCACCGGAGGTGCAACGCCTGGCGGCGACGCGGCTGGGGGTGACGCCCGGGCGCGCCGACGAGGTGGCCACCTTCTACGTCATGTTCCACACCCGCCCCCAGGGGCGGCACGTCGTGGAGATGTGCACCAACGTCTCCTGCTGCCTGACCGGCGCCGAGAGGATCTGGGCCCACCTCCAGAGGAAGCTGGGGGTGAAGCCGGGCGAGACCACCCCTGACGGCCGCATCACCCTGCGCGAGGTGGAGTGCCTGGGCTCCTGCGGCACCGCCCCGGCCATGCTGGTGGACGAGGAGATGCACGAGCGGCTCACCGTCGAGAAGGTCGACGAGATCCTGGGGAGGCTCGAGTGAGCGAGACGCGCATCCTCACCGCCCGCTGGGGAAAGCCGGGCTCGGCGACGCTGGCCTCGTACCGCGCCGACGGCGGGTACCGGGCGCTGGACAAGGCGCTGTCCCAGGAGCCGGCGGCCCTGGTCGAGGAGGTGAAGCGCTCCAACCTCCGCGGCCGCGGGGGCGCCGGCTTCGCCACCGGACTCAAGTGGTCTTTCTTGCCCAAGGACGTCCGGCCCCGCTACCTGACGGTGAACGCCGACGAGTCGGAGCCCGGCACCTTCAAGGACCGCTACATCATCGAGCACGATCCCCACCAGCTCATCGAGGGGATCGCCATCTGCTGCTTTGCCAACGACATCCACCTCGCCTACGTCTACATCCGGGGCGAGTTCGCCCGGCAGGCCCGCATCCTGGAGGCGGCGCTGGAGGAGGCGCGGCAGGCGGGGATCATCGGCCCGAGGCTCCTCGGCAAGAAGGACTTCGAGGTGGACATCCAGGTCCACCGCGGCGCCGGCGCCTACATCTGCGGGGAGGAGTCGGCCCTGCTGGAGTCGCTGGAGGGGAAGAAGGGCTACCCGCGGCTCAAGCCGCCCTTCCCGGCGGTGGTGGGGCTGTGGGGCAAGCCCACCATCATCAACAACGTCGAGACGCTGGCCAACCTGCCCTGGATCGTGGAGCACGGCGGCCAGGCCTTCGCGGCCCTGGGCACGGGGAAGTCGGGCGGGACCCGGCTCTTCTGCGTCTCCGGCCACGTCAACCGCCCCGGCGTCTACGAGAAGCCGGTCCACCAGAACCTGAGGCAGCTGATCTTCGAGGACTGCGGGGGGATCGTCGGCGGGCGCAAGGTGAAGGCGGTCATCCCGGGCGGCTCGTCCGCGCCCGTGCTGGCGGCGAGCGAGATCGACGTGTCCCTGGAGTTCGACGCCCTCAAGGCGGCCGGGACCATGGCCGGCTCGGGCGGCGTCATCGTCTTCGACGAGTCGACCTGCATGGTCCGCGCCCTGCACCGGATCGCCCGGTTCTACGCCGAGGAGAGCTGCGGGCAATGCACCCCCTGCCGCGAGGGCACGCCCTGGATGGAAGGGGTGCTGGAGAAGCTCGAGGCCGGGCACGGCCAGGCCGCGGACGTGGCCCGGCTGGAGCAGATGGCCAACAGCATCATGGGCATGACCATCTGCGCGCTGGGCGACGCGGCGGCCATGCCGGTGCAGTCGTTCGTGAAGAAGTTCAAGGACGAGTTCCTCCAGCACGCCACCGAGCACCGCTGCCCCTTCGGCGAGACCGCCTGGGGGCTCGATCAGAGCTCGCGCCCGGCGCGCGTCGGGGAGCTCTCCTACTAGCCGCCGGGAGGGAGGGACTTCCGTGAGCGCCACCGTCGAGCAGGTCGCCTTCTGGATCCTGGCCATCCCCCTGGTGGCCACCGCCGCCGGGGTGGTGATCGCCAAGAACCCGGTGCATGCGGCCATGAGCCTGGTAGCGGCCTTCTTCTTCCTGGCCGGGATCTACGTGCTGCTCGGTGCCCACCTCATCGCCTTCCTGCAGGTGCTGGTCTACGCCGGCGCGGTGATGGTGCTGTTCCTGTTCGTCATCATGCTCATCTCGCTGGGCGACGAGCACCTCCTCGAGGAGCGCTACCGCGGCATGCAGCTGCTGGGTGCGGTGGGCGCGCTGGGCGTGGTGGCGGTGCTGGCCTGGGCCATCCTCGACGTGTCCCGGGCCGCGCCCGGGCCGCTGCCGGCCGACTTCGGCACGGTGAAGGCGGTGGGGCGGGCCCTCTACACCCACTTCCTGCTCCCCTTCGAGGCGACCAGCCTCCTCCTCCTCGCCGCCATCGTCGGCGCGGTGGTGGTGGCCAAGGAGCGGATCTGACCATGGCCCTCGACAACTACCTGCTCCTCGCCGCCATCCTCTTCGGCATCGGCCTCACCGGCGTGCTCATGAAGCGCAGCGCCCTCATCGTCATGATGTGCGTGGAGCTCATGCTCAACGCGGCCAACCTCACCTTCCTGGCCTTCGCCCGCCAGTGGGCCAGCGTGGACGGCAACGCCGTGGCCTTCTTCGTCATTGCCGTGGCCGCCGCCGAGGCAGCGGTGGGCCTGGCCATCGTCCTGGCCATCTACCGGACCCGGGGCACGGTGAACGTGGACGAGGTCCGGGCCCTGCGCGAGTAGCGAGGGTTGCTCTCCCGAGGGGCCGGGTGCGGTAAGCTCCCGGCATGCTCGCGCGCTGCGCCCGCTGCCAGGGCACCTTCACCACCGAGAAGTACGGTCGCCAGACCTGCCCCCACTGCGGGTCGGAGCTCCTCCTCGCCGATCCCGGGGCGCCGCCTCCGGCCGCTCCCGAGAAGCCGGCAGGCGGGGCGGCGTGGGGCGCGGCCCCGCCTCCCCCGCCGTCCGCAGGTGCCGCGCCGCCCCCGGGCGGCCTCCCGCCCCCGCCCCCGCCCGGCGGCGGATGGGCCCCGCTCCCGCCCCCGCCCCCGGCCGCGGAGGGCGCCATCCCCGCCCCCTTCGCCGACCGCGCCCGGCGCGGCTTCTTCTCCTCCTTCTTCGAGACCTGGAAGCTCGCAAGCGTCGAGACGCAGAAGTTCTTCGGCCGGGTCCGGATCGACCAGACCGGCAGCGCCATCCTCTTCGGCGTGCTGGCCGCCTGGGTGGGCGCCAGCCTGGCCGCGCTCCTGAACTGGGCCTCGGGGATGTCCATCCAGGCCCTGCTCCGCCAGCTCACGGAGAACCTGCCCACGGAGCAGGCCGAGATGATGGGCAGGATCTCCGGCCTGCTGGGCGGGGGGGTGGCGCTCCTCCAGATCGTGATCGCGCCCCTGGCCACCCTGGTGTGGATGTTCATCCTGGCTGGCCTGGTCCACGTGCTCCTCCTCCTCTTCAAGGGCGCCCAGCGCGGGTTCGACGCCACCCTCACGGTGGTGGCCTACTCCTTCGGCGTCCAGCTCCTCACCGCGGTGCCGGGCTGCGGCAGCCTCATCGCCTTCGTCTGGCAGCTGGTGATCGCCATCATCGGCCTGGGCGCCGCCCACCGCTGCGGCACCGGCAAGGCCGCCGCGGCCGTGCTCCTGCCGCTCGTCCTCCTCTGCTGCTGCGCCTGCCTGGGGATCGGCCTGGCGGTGGGAGGGCTGGGCACCGCCCTGCAGCACGCCACCCAGGGCGGGAACGCCAACCTCTGAGGCCGCCGGTGGAGGAACTGGGCGAGATCGCCCCCGGGGGGCGCGACGCGGGCAGGGCGGCCGAGCGCTTCGGCGTGCCCGAGGTCTACGCCACCATCGCCGCGCTCTCCTTCCTGGTGGCTCGCTTCGTGCCGGTGCTCTCGCTCCCCTACCAGTGCCCCTTCCGGGCGCTCACCGGGATCCCCTGCGCCAGCTGCGGGATGACCCACGCCTTCGTCCACCTGGCCCACGGCCACCTGGCCGAGGCCCTGCGCTGGAGCCCGCTGGGAGCGCTCCTGGCCGCCGGCGCCTGGGCCTACGCGGTGGCCGATCTGGTCCGCGCCGCGGCCGGGTGGCCCCTGCCGCGGGTGCCGGGGCGCCTGGTGCGGCCCGCCCTGGGGCTCGGCGTGGTGGCGCTCCTCCTCAACTGGGCCTGGCTGGCGTTCCACGGGCTGGGCTAGGCCGATGGGCGACGCGACGGCGGGGACCCTGCTGGTGGCGCTGGCGTACCTCTCCGGCTCGGTCCCCTACGGCTACCTCCTGGCCCGGGCGGTGGCCGGCGTCGACGTGCGCCGGGTCGGCTCGGGGAACATCGGCGCGACCAATGCCGCCCGGGCAGGCGGCAAGAAGCTGGGCGCGGTGGTCCTGCTGCTCGACATCCTGAAGGCCATCCTGCCCCTGCTCCTGGCGCGCGCGGTGCTGGCCGGCTCCCCGGGGCGGGCGGGGTGGATGACCGCGGTGGCGGTGGCCGCCTTCGCCGGCCACGTCTTCCCGGTGTGGCTGCGCTTCCGCGGGGGGAAGGGCGTGGCCACCGGACTGGGCATCTTCGTGGTGCTGGCGCCCTGGGCCGCCCTGTGCGGTGCCGCCACCTACGCGGTCGTGTACGGCGCCACCCGCATCTCCTCGCTGGGCTCGCTGGCGGGCACGGTGGTGTGCTGCGCAGGGGGCTTCCTCGTCCACGGAGCGCGGAGCCCCATCCCCTGGGCCGGCGCGGCCATCGCCCTGGTCATCGTGCTGCGCCACCGGGAGAACATCCGCCGGCTGGTCGCGGGCGAGGAGCGGAAGCTGCGGGTCTGATCAGGCCCGGGCGCTGGCCGCGCCGAGCGCCCCCGACCCCCGCTCCTCGCGCGCCGGGCCGTCCGCGGCGGCGGCGCCGGCGAGCCGGAAGGTGGCCAGCATCGCTCCCAGCTGGCCGGCCTGCGAGGACAGCTCGGCCGCCACCGAGGAGGACTGCTCGGCGCTGGCGGCGTTCTGTTGGGTGACCCGGTCCATTGCCGAGACGGCGAGCTGAACCCGCTCGATGCCGCTGGCCTGCTCGGCGGCCGAGGTGGCGATGTCCGCCACGATGGTGGCCACCTTCTCCACCGAGCCGACGATGTCGCCCAGCTTGCCGGCGACGTTGCGCGAGGTGCTCTCGCCCGCCTCCGCCTGCCGCACCGACTCGCGGATGAGCGCCTCGGTCTTGGCCGCCGCCTCCTTGGACCGCAGGGCCAGCGATCGGACCTCCCCCGCCACCACCGCGAACCCGCGCCCGGCGTCGCCCGCCCGGGCCGCCTCGACGGCGGCGTTCAGGGCGAGCAGGTTGGTCTGGAAGGCGATGTCGTTGATGTCGCGGATGATCTGGGAGGTGCCCTCGGCCGAGGAGCGGATGCGGGCCATGGCTCCCTGCATCTGGTCCACCGCCGCCACGCCGTCGCGGGCCGCGCCGCCGGCCTGGCGTGCCAGGCCGCTGGCCTGGGTGGCGTTCTCCGAGGCGCCGCGGGTGATGGCCGAGACCGCGCTCAGGCTGCTGGTGATCTCCTGCAGCGAGCCGGCCTGCTCGCTGGCGCCGGAGGCGACCGACTGGCTGGAGGAGGCGATCTGGGCCGCGGCCGACGAGACCTGCGCCGACGCGGCGGCAACCTGCTCCAGCGCCTGCTCCAGCGAGTGGGCGGTCCGGTTGACCGCCTCCCGCAGGGCGGCGTGGTCGCCCCGGTAGGCGCTCTCCACCCGGGCGCGCAGGTCGCGGTCGGCGAGGAGGCGGAGGGTGCGGGCCGCATCGTCGACCGGTGCGAGGAGCGCGTCGAGCATGTCGTTCAGGCCCCGGGCCAGCCTGGCCCAGTCGCCCTGGAGGCGCGCGGCGTCGGCCCGGGTGGAGAGCCTCCCGCCCTGGGCGGCGACCGACAGCTCCTGGATGGAGGTGGCCACCGCCTGGAGGTTGGCGCGCAAGAGGTCGAGCCGCTCGTGGGTGGCCCCCAGCTTCCCCGGGAAGCGCGGGCAGGTGACCGAGAAGTCGCCGCTGGAGTAGGAGGCCAGCACCTCCAGGACCCGGCGCATGGAGTCGACGTGGATCGCCACCGCACCATTCACCCCGGTCGACAGCTCGCGGTAGACGCCCTGGAAGCCGCTCTCGTCGACGCGGGCCTCCACGTCGCCGGCCAGCTGGGCCTGGCCCAGCCGCTGCACCGCCCCCACCAGCCCGCGGAGCGCGCCGATGCAGCCGTTCAGGTTGGTGCGCAGGGGGCCGAAGTCGCCCGGCCACTCCTCGGCGATGGGCGGCGGGAGGACGCCGCGGGCGATGTCGTCCACGTACCGCGCCGCCACCTCCAGCGGCGAGACCACCGAATCGAGCAGCGCGTTGATCTGCTCGACCAGCCGCCGGTCGCGCCCGGAGTGATGGGCCGGGTCGACCCGGGTCCTCAGGTCGCCCCGGGTGGCGGCGGCCAGGAGCTGGTCCACCTCCCGGGCCTGACGCTCCATCGAGGCCACCACCGCCCCCATGTCCTGGCGCAGCACCTCGTACTCGCCCTGGTGCAGCTCGGCGGGGGCGCGGGGGACCTCGCCGCGAGAGAGATCGCGGACGAAGGCCTGGGCCCCGCGGAAGGCCACCACCACCTGGTCGACGGCTCGGTTCATCCCCACCACGATCTCTTGCAGCTCAGGACTGACGCGGTCCGGGTCGCCGCGCAGGTCGAGGCGGCCCGAGGCCAGGGCCTCGCTCACCCTGCGGCTCTCGTCGGCGACGCCGGCGGTGGCCAGGCGGATGCTCCGGTAGAAGAGCAGGGCCAGGACCGCGGTCATGACCACCGCCACCAGCATGGCGGCGGCGATGGTGGCCAGGCCGCGGGCGGCGGCGCTGCGGCCACGCTCCCGGGCCCGGTCGACGTCGCGGGCCACGGCCTCGCTGGCGGCCTCGAGGCTGCCGAGGGCGGGGGGCAGCGCGCTCCGGGCGGCGAGATAGGCCTTCCAGCAGGCCTCCTCCACCGACCAGCGGACGCTGCCCGACTCCGCGTCCTTGTCGCGGTCGGCGATCGCGGCCAGGTACTGGGCGCTCCTCTCCTCCCAGGCCTGCCGCGCCGCCTTGGCGGCCTCCAGCGCCTGGTCGACCTCGGCGGAGCGGGGCAAGGCCTCCAGCGCGGCCAGGGCCTTCCGTAGCTCCTCGCGGGCCCGCTCCAGCCCGGCGTGCTCCTCCCGACGGAGGGCGGCGTCGCCCTTGGGGAGGAGCAGGGCGTTCATGTGCCGGGCCATGGTCGTCTGGGCCTTCACCGCGCGGCCGATGGCCTGGGCGGCGGGGAACCGGCTGGCCGCGACCTCGTCCAGGTCGGCGGCCAGGCGCCGGGCGCTGCCGTAGGACACCAGTCCCACCGCGATGGCCACCAGGAGCGCCAGCCCCATGGCCACGAGGAACTTGGTCCTGAGCAGCAACCCGGAGAACATGGAGACCTCCCGAGGAGCGATGGCAACGACCAGGGATGCCCTGAGCACGGTGTGTGCCATCACGGCCCGTCCCCCGGCCCAGCGCCCGCGGGGCGAAATCGAGGGCCCGGGACCCAGCGTCCGGGGCGTGTGCGACCCCGGGTGGCGAGCGGCGGTGCCCACCGCGTCCACCGGACGCGGGTGCGGCCCTTCACCACCGTGTCGCCGGATGTGGGGCGGCTTCGCCGGGGTCAGCGCCGGGGCCGGCGCCGTGCTAGAGAGCGCAGGTGCTTCGCGACCGCCGCACCGCCCTGGCCGCCGCGCTGGTCGCGGTGGCGGCCGTGCTCTGGGGACTCTGGCCCACCGTGCTCCGCACCGCCGGCCTCGCCTCCATCCAGGTGGCGCTCCTGGTGCAGCTGGTCCAGGCGTTGCCCGCCCCGGTCCTGGCCTGGCGCGGGCGGGCAGGCTTCCGCGACCGCGGCGCGGTCCGCGCCCTGCTGCTCTTCGGCACCCTCGACGCCGCCCAGTGCCTGCTCTACGTCCCGGCCCTGGCCCGCGGCCCGGTGGCGGTGGCGGCGCTGACCCACTACCTGGGGCCGGTGCTGGTGGCCCTGGCGGCGCCCTTCGTCCCCGGCGAGCGCACCAGCCGGCGGGCCATGGCGGCGGCGCCGCTCTCGCTCCTCGGCCTCCTCCTGGTGGTGGGGCCGCCCCGCGACGCGCCGCTGGCCACCGCCCTGCTCGGCGCCGCCAGCGCCTTCTTCGGTGCTGCCTCGCTCTTCGCGGTGCGGCGCGCCAGCAGGAGCTTCTCGCCGCTGGCCGTCGGCTCCCTGCACGCCGTCCCGGCGGCGGCGCTGGTCCTGGCCATCTCCGGGCCGGGCGCCATCCCTCCCGTCGGCGCCGGGGCGCTGCGGGTGGTGGCGGCCGCCCTCCTGCTCGGGACCCTGGCCGGCGCCCTCTTCGTCAGGGCGGTGCGGCACATCCCCTCGGCGGTGGCCTCGACCATCACCTACCTCGAGCCGGTCACCGCGGCCGGGGTGGGCGCACTGCTCCTCGGCGAGCCGCTCGGCGCCGTCGCCGTGCTGGGCGCGGCGGTGGTGATCGGCGCGGGTGTGTGGGTGGCCCTAGAGCCCGGCCCTGGGGGAGCAGCCCGGGTCCGCCCGGCCGCGGGGGAGGACGGCGAGGAGCGCCGGGCAGCCTAGCCAGGGCCAAGCCGGGCTCCACCTCGCGTCTCCGCCCCCGCCCCTCCGGACCCCACTTCTCCGCCCGGCAGACCGCCCCCACCTCGGGCCGGCCACCGCGGCGGCGGGGCTGTCTCCGCCTCGCGTGGCCCGCGATCGGCCACCAGCGCCCGGGTGCGGGGTGTCGCGCGCGGCCGCCCCCCGCCGCCAGCGCGGCGGGGGGTCGAGGAAGGAGGTCCCCGGCGGCGCGAACCGGAGGGGGGAAGGAGATCCCCTCGGCGGCCCGGTTCCGCGCCGGGACGGCGTGGGCCGCCACCATGTCGTCCTGGTGGGTGAAGGCCAGGCCCGGGGCGACGCCGGCGCGGGCGCCGGAGGCCAGGCGCTCCGGCACCGCTGGATGACACGAGCCTGGCCCCGGTCGCCCTGGGGCGGCCGTCACAGGTTCGGCGGTGGCGAGGCCTCGCCCACCGGCCGGATCAGCACCTGGCGGGGCTTCACGCCGTTGGCCGGGCCCACGATGCCCTCGCGCTCCATCCGTTCGATGATCTTGGCGGCCTTGTTGTAGCCGAGGCGCATCTCCCGCTGGAGCTTGGAGACCGAGACCTCCTCCATGCGCGAGACCAGCTCGATGGCCTGATCGTAGACCGGGTCGTCCTCGTCCTCGCCGCCGCCGCGCTCGCCGACCTCGCGGGCCCGGAGGATCGACTCGTCGTAGACCGGCCGCCCCTGCTCCTTGAGGAAGGCGACCACGCGGTGGACCTCGTCCTCGGAGACGAAGGCGCCCTGGACGCGGGTGATGGGCTGGGTGGCGGTGAGGATGAGCATGTCGCCGTCGCCCAGCAGCGTCTCGGCGCCGGGGCCGTTGATGATGGTCTGCGAGTCGTGGCGGGAGGCCAGCCGGAAGGAGATGCGGGCCGGGAAGTTGTTCTTGATCATCCCGGTGACCACGTCGGTGGAGGGGCGCTGGGTGGCCACGATGAGGTGGATGCCGGTGGCCCGGGCCTTCTGGGCCAGGCGGGCCAGCGAGATCTCCACCTCGCGCGGCGCGGTCATCATCAGGTCGGCCAGCTCGTCGATGACCACCATGATGTAGGGGAGCTTCTGGGGGAGCTTCCGGTCGTCGCGGGCGGCGACCGGATCGTCGGGCGGCGGCGCGGTCGGGTCCTCGAACTCCGGGGAGGCGGCGGCTGGCGCCGGATCCTCCTCGCGCGCGGCGGGCGGCCCCTCCACGCCGGTGCCGTCCTCGGCGCCGAAGAACTCGGCCTCGGCCCGGGCGGTGGCGTCCTCCTCCGATTCTCCCTCGGTGACGTCGACCACCACCAGCTTCCGCTGCGGGAGGACCAGCTCGGCGTCGTCGAAAGTCCGCCCCTCGGCCC
The DNA here is from genome assembly GCA_035541675.1 of Anaeromyxobacter sp. Classification (GTDB taxonomy): domain Bacteria; phylum Myxococcota; class Myxococcia; order Myxococcales; family Anaeromyxobacteraceae; genus Anaeromyxobacter. The sequence goes on from DATKMW010000071.1 coordinate 44,790, forward strand.
GGAGCTTCTCCACCTTGCCGTTGTACGACTTCAGGTCCTTGGAGCCGGTGTCGGCCAGGATCTGGGTGCGCCGCTCCATCTCGTCGACCGCCCACTGCAGCGCGCGGGCGGCCTTCTGCGGATCGGTCACCACCGGCAGGAGCAGGTGGGGGATGTCCTCGTAGGCCGACAGCTCGGTCATCTTGGGGTCGACCATGATCATCCGCACCTCCGCCGGCGTCTGCCGGAAGAGGATCGACAGGATCATGGTGTTCAGGCCGACCGACTTGCCCGAGCCGGTGGTGCCCGCCACCAGCAGGTGGGGCATCCGCTGCAGGTCGACGCAGTAGGGGATGCCCTCGATGTTCTTGCCCAGGCCGATGGGCAGGAGCCCCCCAGCCGCGGCGAAGGTCTCCGACTCCAGGAGGTCGCGCAGCCAGACCGTGGCCCGGTCCTTGTTCGGCACCTCGATGCCCACCACGCCCTTGCCCGGGATGGGCGCGATGATGCGGATCCGGGTGGCGCTGAGCGCCATGGTGAGCTCCTTGTCGAGGTTCTCGATCCGGGCGAGCTTGACGCCCGCCACCGGGGAGAACTCGTAGAGCGTCACCACCGGCCCGGGCCGGATGTGCCGGATGACCCCCTCCACGCCGTGCTGGTTCAGGGTGGCGACGATGACGTCGGCCACGTGGGTGAGGCTCTTCTCGTCCAGGGCGCGGGCCTTCTCGTCGTGGACGTCGAGCAGGTCGGCCGGCGGCAGGCCGAACACCTGGCCCGACTTCTGGAAGGCGAAGCTGGGCGCCTCCTTCCTGCGGTCCTTCCTCCTGGGCCGCTCGAGGAGCGCCTGCGAGACCACGATCTCCGGCCGGCCCGGCAGGGCCCCGGGTGCGGCCGGCAGCTCCCCCTCCGCCTCGGCCCGGGCCTCGGCCGCAGCGGGCTCGGCGTCCTTCGGCCGGCGGCGGCGCGGAGCCTCCTCCTCCTCGGCCTCCTCCTCCGCGGGGGGGGCGATGCCGTCCACCCAGGCCGGGTCCTCGAAGCGCTGGCGGCGCACCTGCTCCAGGGCCAGGACGCCCGCGGCGGCGCGCGCCTCCTCCCGGGAGGCCTCGTCCCCGGCCTCGATCTCGGCGGAGTCGGCCAGCTCCTCGGCCGCCTGGCGGGAGCGCTCGGCCTCCTCTGCCCGCAGCTCGGCCACCGCGGCGCGGTGCTCGTCCACGGCGGCCACCAGGCGACGCGAGCCGAAGGCGAAGGCGCCGCGGAAGGCGCCCCACAGGGCGCCGACCACCGTGAGCACCTTCATGTCGGCGGCCACGATCAGGGCGATGACCGCGGTGGCGGAGAGGGCGATGGCGCTGCCCCAGGTGGAGAGGAAGCGCACCGAGGCGCGGGCTGCCCCGGCCCCGGCCAGGCCGCCCGCGGGGAAGGGCAGGGCCACCCGGCCGGTCAGCGCGAGGTGCGCCAGCGCGGCGGTCGAGACCATGAGGACCGCGTAGGCGACCGAGGACAGGACGGTGAGCCGGGGCGGCGCGCCCCGGAGCATCCGCCAGCCGGCGGCGGCGAGCGCCAGGGCCAGCACCGGCGCGGCCACCCCCAGGAGGTGGAAGAGGAACGAGGCGGTGCGGTGGCCGACCGGCCCGACCAGGTTGAGCGGCGAGAGCCCTCGGGAGATGAGGCCCCCGTCCACCGGCGAGTAGGTGGCGAAGGCGAGCCCCCCGGCCAGCGCCAGGGCCAGCACGACCACGGCCGCGATCTCGCGGGCCATGCCGGTGCTGGGCGAGCTCTTGGCCTCGGTACGCCCCTTCCTGGGATGCTCCTTGCCGGGCAGACGACGGTTCGGCTTTGGCTTTGCCATGGCGGTGCGGGCCCCATCCCGAGGGAAACAGGCGCGGCGCGCGGGCGGGGCCCCGACCCGACGAGAATATCGGGGGGTATCTCCCGGTCAATTTTCCGGCGCCGGGGACGGCCGACGTTATGTTCTTGACACACCTGGGAGTTTTTGCGGGGGCGGGGGCCCCGCGCGGTCCCGTCGCGGGCTGTCCACGAACCCCCGCAAACGGGTAACCTTGGGGCAGTCGGAGGACGCCGGGGGCCTGCCTCCGGCGACGCTGGCCGTCCTTGGTGGATCGAGGAGGAGGCCATGATCACGTCACCGTACGAGAACGAGTACTTCGTCCGGGAAGACGCCGAGCGAAAGCGGAAGCTGGCCCACGACCTGCGGCGGGAGCTGGAGGAGGCCGAGCGCCAGCGGCTGCGCGCGCTGCACTGGATGCGCTGTCCGAAGTGCGGCCTGGAGATGCACGAGGTCATGTACCGGGGCATGACCGTCGACGTGTGCTTCTCCTGCAACGGGATCTTCCTCGACCAGGGGGAGCTCGCCCACCTGCAGAAGCCCGAGTCGAAGGGCGTGATGAGCGGCATCCTCAACTGGTTCAAGCCGGAGACGAAGCCGTAGGGGGACGGCCTGCCGGGGGACCCCTCCCGGCGGCGCCGCCGCGCGGCCACGTCGCGCGGATCGGCGCGGGCGGGGCGTGCTATTCCTGCAGCCATCGTCGGCCCTCGGGAGCCGGGCCTCTTCGGGCTCGAGGCCTGGCCGAGGGTCGCCGTCGGAACGGAGGAAGCGCTTGTCGCTCTCGCTCGAGGAGGTCCGCCGCATCGCCGCGCTGGCGCGGCTACGGCTCTCGCCGGAGGAGGAGGAGCGCTTCGCCGGCCAGCTCTCCGCCATCCTCGACCACGTCCGCCTCCTGGAGGAGCTGGACGTGGCAGCGGTCGAGCCCATGACCCACGCGCTCGCGGGCGAGGCCCCGGCGCTGCGCGCCGACCTGGAGCGGCCGGGCCTCTCCGCAGAGGTGGCGGTGGCGGCCGCGCCGGAGCGGGCCGGGACCCACTTCAAGGTGCCGAGGGTCCTCGAGTGACCGCCACCTCGGGGAGCGAGCTGGCCGCCCTCTCGGCCCGCCAGGCGGGCGCGCAGATCGCCGCGCGGGAGGTCTCGTCGCGGGAGCTCACCGAGGCCGCGCTGGGGCGGATCGCGCGGCTCGACGGGCGGCTGGGCGCCTTCCTGGCCGTCACCGCCGACCGGGCCCTGGCGGCGGCACGAGAGGCCGACGCCCGCGCCGCCCGCGGCGGGCGGCTCTCGGAGCTGGACGGTGTTCCGCTGGCGGTGAAGGACCTCTTCCTCACCCGCGGCGTCCCCACCACCGCCGGCTCCCGGATCCTCGAGGGCTGGCTCCCGCCCTGCGACGCCACCGCCGTCGAGCGGCTGGAGGCGGCCGGGGCGGTGCTCCTGGGAAAGCTCAACCTGGACGAGTTCGCCATGGGCTCCTCCACCGAGAACAGCGCCTACAAGCCCTGCCGGAACCCGTGGGACCTCACCCGCACGCCGGGGGGCTCCTCCGGCGGCAGCGCCGCGGCGGTGGCGGCTCGGCTCGCCCACGGGGCCCTGGGCACCGACACCGGCGGGTCGATCCGCGAGCCGGCCGCCTTCTGCGGCGTGGTCGGGGTGAAGCCCACCTACGGGCGCGTCTCGCGCTTCGGGGTGGTGGCCTTCGCCTCCTCGCTCGACCAGGTGGGCCCGCTGGCCCGCACGGTGGAGGACGCGGCCCTGCTCCTCGGGGCCGTGGCCGGCCACGACCCGCGAGACATGACCTCCTCGGCCCGGCCGGTGGGCGACTACCTGGCCGGCCTGGAGGACGGCGCCCGCGGCCTGCGCATCGGCGTGCCGCGCGAATGGCTGGGCGACGGGCTCGAGCCGGGGACCCTGGCGGCGGTGCGGGCGGCGCTCGAGGCCTACCAGCGGCTGGGAGCGACCCTGGTGGAGGTCTCGCTCCCCCACTCCCGCTACGGCATCGCCGCCTACTACATCATCGCGCCGGCCGAGGCTTCCTCCAACCTGGCCCGCTACGACGGCGTGCGCTTCGGCCTGCGGGCCGGCGCCGGCGGTGGCCTGCGCGAGATGTACGCCGAGACGCGTCAGGAGGGCTTCGGCCCCGAGGTGAAGCGCCGGATCATGCTCGGCACCTACGCGCTCTCCTCGGGCTACTACGACGCCTACTACCTCCGGGCCCAGAAGGTCCGCACCCTGGTGCGCCGGGACCTGGACCAGGCCTTCGAGCGCTGCGACCTGGTGGCCGGACCGGTGGCGCCGGGCGTCGCCTTCCGCCTGGGGGAGCGGGTGGAGGATCCCCTCCGGATGTACCTGGCCGACGTCTTCACCATCACCGCCAACCTGGCGGCGCTGCCGGCGCTCTCCGTGCCCTGCGGCCGGGACGCCGCCACCGGCCTGCCGGTGGGGCTGCAGCTGGTAGGCCGGCCCTTCGACGAGGCCACCCTGCTCCGCGCCGCCCGGGCGCTGGAGCGCGAGGTGGGCACCTTCCCGGCGCCGGAGGTGGCGTGATGGCCCTCTCCGGCTTCCAGGTGGTGATCGGCTGCGAGGTGCACGCCCAGCTCCTCACCCGCAGCAAGATCTTCTGCGGCTGCTCCACCGCCTTCGGCGGCGAGCCCAACGCCCATACCTGCCCGGTGTGCCTGGGGTTGCCCGGATCCCTGCCGGTCCTCAACCAGCGGGTGGTGGAGATGGCGGTGACGGTGGGCCTGGCGCTGGGCTGCGCCGTCCGCGAGCGGAGCGTTTTCGCCCGCAAGAACTACTTCTATCCGGACCTGCCCAAGGGGTACCAGATCTCGCAGTACGAGCTGCCCATCTGCGAGGGCGGCTCGGTCCCGTTCGCGGTCGACGGCCAGGAACGCGTGGCCCGACTCACCCGCATCCACATGGAGGAGGACGCCGGCAAGAACGTGCACGGGGTCTCGGCCGACGGCGCCTCGGGCGTGGACCTGAACCGGGCCGGCGTGCCGCTGCTGGAGATCGTCTCCGAGCCCGACCTGCGCTCCGCCGACGAGGCGGTCGAGTACGTGCGCGCGCTCCGCGCCGTGCTCATGGCGCTGGGGGTGAGCGACGGGAACATGCAGGAGGGATCGCTCCGCTGCGACGCCAACGTCTCGGTGATGCGCCAGGGGGCGGAGCGGTACGGCACCCGGTGCGAGATCAAGAACATGAACTCGTTCCGGTTCCTCAAGGCCGCCATCGAGTACGAGGCCCGCCGCCAGGTCGAGATCGTCGAGGGCGGCGGCAAGGTCGAGCAGGAGACGCGCCTCTTCGACCCCGATCGCGGCGAGACCCGCTCCATGCGCTCCAAGGAGGAGGCCCACGACTACCGCTACTTCCCCGAGCCCGACCTGCCGCCGGTGGTGGTCCCGGCCGCGCTGCGCGAGCGGCTCCGGGCGGCGCTCCCCGAGCTGCCGAGAGCCCGGGCGCGGCGCTACCAGGACGCGCTCGGCCTCTCCGCCTACGACGCCGGGGTGCTGGTCGCCGATCCCCAGGTGGCCGCCTGGTTCGACCGGGCGCTGGAGGCCTACGGCGCCGGGCGGGAGGCGGCCAAGAAGGTGGCCAACTGGGTGAACGGCGAGGTGGCCCGCCTGGCCCACGAGGCCGGGGCCGGCCCCGCCGCCTGGAAGCTCACCCCGGAGAGGCTGGCCGCGGTGCTCCGGATGGTGGACCGAGGCACCCTGGGCGGCCCCGGCGCCAAGCAGGTGGTGGAGGAGGTCTACCGCACCGGGGCCGAGCCGGCCGCGGTGGTCGAGGCCCGGGGGCTCACCCAGGTCTCCGACGAGGGGGCCGTCGAGGCGGTGGTGGACCAGGTGCTCCTGGCCAGCCCGGTCGAGGTGGAGAGGCACCGGAGCGGGAAGAAGGACCTCACCGGCTTCTTCGTGGGCCGGGTGATGAGGGAGCTGCGCGGCAAGGGCAACCCGGCGGTGGTGAACGCGCTGCTCAAGAAGAAGCTGGGCGGGGGCTCCTAGCCATGCCCTGGGCCGGCTGGGGAGCGGGGCCGGCGGGCGCCGGTGCCAGCGGGGGGCCGAGCCGGTGGTTCCTGGTCGCCGCCCTCCTGTTCTGCGGGGTCGTGACCGCGGTCCTCCTGGCCCGGCAGGCCTGGCCGGCCGCGGCGGTGGGCGCGCTGGCCACCGCCTACTTCGTGGCCCGGGCCTTCCTCGGCCTGGGCCGCCACGAGTGAACGGCCGACATCCACCCAGGGTGGGGTCGCGGACCCTACCCGCCGCGGGCGGCGCCGGCTTCTCGCGCCTCGGCCCGCTCGCGTAGGATCAGCCCCTGCATGGCCAACCTGGGCCAGACGCGAGTCTTCGGCCACTCCGACCGCGAGGCGGTGGTGATGGGCCTGCGCCGCCGCGTCCTCACCGACCTCTACCACCGGCTGGTCACCGGCGGCTGGCTCCAGCTCTTCCTGGTCTACGCCCTGGTCTACTTCGCCACCAGCGCGCTCCTGGAGGTGGCGCACTGGTGGCTGGCCGGGGCCGGGGAGGTGGTGCCCGGGTCGCTCATGGCGGCGCTGGTGGCGCTGTGGCGCGGCGCGCCCGCCGCCGAGGTGGCGGACGCGCTCGACCCTCGAGCCCTGGCGGCGGCGGCGCTCTCCGCCGCGGACGGCTTCCTGCGCTGGGCCGAGCTGGTGATCGGGGCCGGGATCGTCATGGCCAAGTTCTCCATGCAGAAGGCCCAAGTGCTCTTCAGCCAGGTGGCGGTGGTCGCGCCCCACGATCGCGGGGGCCGGGCGCTTCTCTTCCGGATGGCCAACCAGCGGAGCGGCCACGTGGTGGACGCGCGGGCCTCGCTGCTGCTGGTCCGGAACGAGCGCGAGCCCGACGGCGAGCTGGTGCGACGGGCCCACGACCTGCCGCTCCTGCGGGGCGGGACCGCGCTCTTCGAGCACGCCTGGACCGCGGCCCACGAGATCGACCGGCAGAGCCCGCTGTGGGGCGAGACCGCCGAATCGCTGGGCGCCGCCGACGCCGAGCTCCTCGTCACCTTCAGCGGCTACGACGAGCGGCTTCTCAAGCTCATCCACGCGCGACACGTCTACCCCGCCCGCCACCTCCGCTGGGAGGCCCGCTTCGCGCCCATCGCCACGGTGCTGCCCGACGGCCGCCGCACCCTCGACTACCGACGATTCCACGAGGTGATCCCGAGCGAGGAGGACGCGGCCGGCGGCGGGCGGACCTGAGACGCCCGACCCGAAGGGACCCGCCGCGCCCCGCCTCCCGCGGCTACCATCGACCCGTGGCGAAGCTGATCTGCCCCGCCTGCGGCCGGCCCAGCGGCAGCCGCGCCGCCTGCCCTGCCTGCCGCGCCGCGGCCGCCCGCGAGCTGGCGGCCGTGGCGCGCGACGTCACGCCGGAGGCGGTGCCGGGCCAGGCCGCCGGGCTGGACGCGTTCCTGGACAGGCCGCCCTGGTGGGCCCGGGCCGCGCCGGGGCGCCTGCTCGAGCGGGCCAGGCTCCTCCGCATGATCCTGCGCGACTGGTCGGACGGGAGCTATCGCAAGATCCCCTGGGCGGCCATGGCCGCCCTGGCCGCGGCGGCCGTGTACGTCGTCTCCCCGCTGGATCTCATCCCCGACTTCCTGGTGCCCATCGGCTGGACCGACGACCTCCTGGTGCTGGCGCTGGCCTGGGGCCTGGTGAAGCGCGAGCTCCGCGACTACTGCGCCTGGAAGGGCCTGGTGCCGGCGAGATTCGGGCTGTAGCCGCCCGATCGGGCCCCTTCCCGGGGCACGCGCTCGACCCCGCGCTGCATCGACGGGGTCGTCCGGCCTCGGAGAGGCGGTGGTCCGGGTCTCCTCACATCGACGAGCGGTGGCCAGGGCCCCGGGGCGTCGATGGGCCGGTCGCTCGGGGGCGCCCCGTCGCGCGGCTGGCCGCGCCGGTGGCGGAGATCGCCGCGGCCCGCGGGCGGCCCAGGCCGACGCGGCCCTTGCTCCCCGACCGCTCGAACACCGAGGGCCTCCGAGGAACCGCGAAGCCTTGGGATTCCTTGACAGGCCGGGCGCCGGGATCGTATATGACCGCCCTTCCGGAGGTAGGCCCCGCTGCGCCCGCAGCGCGCGGGGCCGCGACGATCCTCCCCAGATTCCGAGGAGAAGGCGATGTACGCGGTGATTCGGACCGGCGGGAAGCAGTACCGCGTCGCCCAGGGCGACCGGGTGAAGGTGGAGAAGCTCGCCGGCGACCCAGGCGGCAAGGTCAACTTCGAGGTGCTCCTGGTCGGCGGCGACGGCGCGGCCAAGGTGGGCAAGCCGGTGGTGGACGGCGCGGCGGTCGAGGGCGAGATCGTGGCCCAGGGCCGGCAGAAGCGGGTGATCCACTTCCGCAAGAAGAAGGAAGGCTGGACCAAGAAGCGCGGCCACCGGCAGCCTTTCACCGAGGTCCTCATCACCGCGGTCCGGGCCTGACGGCCGGCGACCGGTAGCGAGAAGGCAGGCAAGAGATGGCTCACAAAAAGGGACAGGGCTCCTCGCGCAACGGGCGCGACTCCCCCGGCCAGCGGCGCGGCGTCAAGGTGTACGGCTCCGAGAAGGTGGTCGCCGGCAACATCCTGGTCCGCCAGGTCGGCACCCTGGTCCACCCCGGCCAGAACGTGGGGATGGGCAAGGACTTCACCCTCTTCGCCCTGGTGGACGGGACGGTGAAGTACACCCGGACCCGGAAGGACCGGCGGGTCGTCTCGATCGTCCGGGGATAGGGCGAGGAGCGCCGGACCTGCGGACGCCGCGGCCCACCGGGCTCGCGGCGTTTCGCGTTTCGGGCCGGGGAGGCGCCGTGAAGTTCGTCGACGAGGTCACCATCCGCGTGAAGGCCGGCGACGGCGGCGACGGCGCCGTGGCCTGGCGGCGGGAGAAGTTCATCCCCCGCGGCGGGCCTGCCGGCGGCGACGGCGGCAAGGGCGGCGACGTGGTGCTGGAGATCGATCCCCAGCTCTCCACCCTGCTCGACTACCGCTACGTCCGCGATCACCGGGCCCGGAACGGCGAGAAGGGCGGCGGCTCGGACATGAACGGCAAGGACGGGGGCGACCTGGTCCTGCGCGTCCCGCCCGGCACGGTGGTGAAGGACGCCGGCACCGGCGCGGTCCTGGCCGACCTGGCCGGCGCCAGCGGCCGGTTCGTGGTGGCCCGGGGCGGGCGCGGCGGCCTGGGCAACATGAACTTTGCCACCTCCACCAACCAGGCGCCCCGCTACGCCCAGGACGGGACCCCGGGCGAGGCGCGCGAGCTCCTGCTCGAGCTGAAGCTGCTCGCCGACGTGGGCATCGTCGGCTACCCCAACGCCGGCAAGTCGACCCTGATCAGCCGCATCTCCCGGGCCCGGCCCAAGATCGCCGACTACCCCTTCACCACCCTCACGCCCAACCTGGGCGTGGTCTCCTGGCGCGGCGAGCGGAGCTTCGTGGTGGCCGACATCCCCGGGCTGATCGAGGGGGCGCACCGGGGGGCGGGGCTGGGCCACCAGTTCCTCCGCCACGTGGAGCGCTGCCGGGTGCTGGTCCACCTCGTCGAGGGCGAGAGCCCCGAGCCCGGGCGCTCGCCCCTGGCCGACCTGAGGGCCATCGACCGGGAGCTCGAGCTCCACTCGCCGGAGCTCTCCCGGAAGCCCCAGATCCTGGCCGTCACCAAGGTGGACGTGCCCGAGGCGCGCAAGGGCGGGGAGAAGCTGGCCAGGCTCCTGGGCCGGCGGAAGAAGCCGGTCCCGGTGCACCTCATCTCCGCGGTCACCGGCGAGGGGATCGAGGCGCTGGTGGACGCGATCGGGCGGGCGGTCTTCCAGGACGTGGGCAGGCGTCGGCCCGGCGCCGGTCGCCGGCTCAACAAGCCGAGGGCGGCGGGGTGACCGCCGGCGCCGAGGATGGGCCGCGCCTGGGCGACCCCGGGTTCCTGGTCCCGGCGCGGAAGGCGCGCATCGACCAGGTCGTGGCCCAGCGGACGCGGACCTTGGCCGTGGTGATGGAGGCGCTCTGCGACCCGCAGAACGTGAACGCGGTGCTGCGCACCTGCGAGGCCTTCGGCGTCCAGGACGTGCACGTGGTCGAGGGGGTGATGAAGCCCTACGACCGCAACAAGAAGGTGAGCCAGAACGCCGACAAGTGGCTGGACGTGCACCGCTGGCGCGACACCCGCGCCTGCCTGGAGCACCTGCGAGCCGATGGATTCAAGGTCTACGCCACCCACCTCGGCCCGGGCGCGCGGCCCCTCTCCGAGCTCTCCTTCGGGGGCAGGGTGGCGCTGGTCTTCGGCAACGAGCACCGCGGGGTCTCCGACCAGGCCCTGGCGCTGTGCGATGCGCGCTACGCCATCCCCATGCTCGGCTTCGTCCAGTCGCTGAACGTCTCGGTGGCGGCGGCCATCTCCATCGCCACCGCGGTGGCTCGGCGGGTGGAGGAGCGAGGCCGCCACGGAGACCTCCCCCGGGCCGAGGCCGATGCCCTGCGCCAGCGCTTCTACGTGCTGGCGGTGAAGCAGCGGGCGCGGATCACCAAGGCCGAGGTCGCCGCGGCGCGCCGGGAAAGGCGCGGGCTGCGGGCGCGGCGCGGCTAGCCCAGCCAGGTCCCGGCCAGCCCGGGCGGGGCGGATCCGCCGGGGCCGCCCGCTCACCAGTCCGGAGCGCCCGGCCCGGCGAGTGCCTCCTCCAGGCCGATGCTGCGCCAGGCGCCCGAGACCACGCGCCACTCGCCGCCCTCCTCCTCGAGGTCCAGGCGGAAACGGTGCGCGGACGCCTCGCCGGGCAGGAGGGCCGCGAGCCCCTTGCCCCGGTCGGCGGCGCGGCTCAGCACCACGTCGACGTGCGCCCGGGCCCGGGGGCCGTCGACCGCGATCTCGGCCGACCCGATCACCACCGACACCCACTGCCCGCGGAGCAGCTCGAGCGAAAGGAGCCGGCGCACCTCGTCCCGGTCGCCGCGCCAGCCCTCGCCGCCGCTCCCGGCGAACCGCTGGGAGACGAGCTCCATCACCTCGCCCACCCTCCGCCGCTCGGCCGCCTGCGCCGCCCGGTCGAGCGCGGCCCGGATCCGCTCCTCGGGTGTCCGGGGCCGCTCCGGCGCGAGGAGCCAGACGCCCGCGCCGGCCGCCGCCGCGACCGCCGCCACCACCGCCACGGTCCTCGCCCGGATGCGCATCGAGCACCATGCTACCGGAGACCGGGCCAGGAGGCCCCCTTGGGCGGTGGCCACCCCGGGGTTCCCTCCGCGCTCCCGGCGGGCGGAGCGGCGGATCCCCGTGTAGGATCGGGCCCGAGGTGATCAGGTTGAGCGATGCGACGCCGCCGGCCCCGACCGGCACCCCCCTTTCCCTGCGCTGGGAGGACGGGCAGCTCTACCTGCTCGACCAGACCCGCCTGCCCGGCGAGGTGGTGGAGGAGCGGCAGGAGTCGGTGGAGCAGGTCTGGGAGGCGATCAAGCGGCTCAAGGTGCGCGGCGCGCCGGCCATCGGGATCGCCGGCGCCTACGGCCTCCTGGTGGGGCTCGCGCCCCACCGCGACGCCCCGCTGCCCGAGTTCCTCGGCGCCATGGACCGGCTCGCCACCTATCTCGACTCCTCGCGCCCCACCGCCGTGAACCTCCGCTGGGCGCTGGAGCGCATGAAGGCCTTCGCCCGCGCCCGCGCCGGCGAGGCGGGGAACGCCGCCTCCCTCCTCGCGCGGATGGCGGAGGAGGCGGCCCGCATCCACGCCGAGGACCGCGCCATCTGCCGGGGCATCGGGGAGAGCGGGGTCGCCCTGATCCGCCCGGGCTGCGGCGTGCTCACCCACTGCAACGCCGGGGCGCTGGCCACCTCCGAGCTGGGCACGGCCACCGCCCCCATGTACCTGGCCCACCGCCGCGGCGTGCCCTTCCGTGTCTACGCCGACGAGACCCGGCCGCTGCTCCAGGGCGCCCGCCTCACCGCCTGGGAGCTGCAGCGCGCCGGCGTGGACGTGACCCTGGTCTGCGACGACATGGCCGCCCACCTCATGTCCCAGGGGCTCGTCGACCTGTGCCTGGTGGGCTGCGACCGGGTGGCGGCCAACGGCGACACCGCCAACAAGATCGGCACCCACGGGGTGGCCATCCTGGCCCGGCACTTCGGGATCCCCTTCTACGTCGCCTGCCCCTCCTCGACCTTCGACCGGGCCACGCCCAGCGGGGGCCACATCGTCATCGAGGAGCGGGATCCGGAGGAGGTGACCTCCTTCGGCGCGCGGCGGACCGGTCCCCCGGGCATCAAGGTGAGGAACCCGGCCTTCGACGTGACGCCGCACGGGCTGGTGACCGGATTCGTGACCGAGCGGGGGCTGGTCTCGCCGCCCTTCCACGTCGCCCTGCCGCGGGTCTTCGGCGGAATAGGCGCCGAGGCGGCTCCGCCCGCTGCCGGGCTATAGTCGGCGGTGCCGTGATCCCGAGACCGCTCCAGGCGATCTGGGTCGCCGCCCTGCTCGTGGCCGGCTCCTCGGCGAGGGCGGAGGACGCCGGGCCCGCCTGGCGGCTGGGGCTGGGCGCCTCCTACGGGACGCAGCGGACCTTCCCCTACGGCAACCGCAACTACCTGCACGACGACACCGGCTACAAGCTGCTCGCCAACCGCACCCTCTGGGCCGCGGGGACCTGGAGCCTCGAGCTGCAGCTCGAACCCTCGGTGTACGTGGTCCGGCACCGGCTCCTGAACCTGTACTTCGTGGGGCCGAGCCACGGTCCGGACTACCTGGCCCAGCGGGCCCGGTTCCTCAGGGGCGAGAGCTACGAGGAGTACGCGCTCAACCTCGGCCTGGTGGGAAGGTACCGCCTCACCCAGGTCATGAGCCTCTTCGTCCTGGCCAGCGCCGGCCCCATGTGGTCGGAGGCGGCCACCGAGCGGCTGGCCCGTGGGTTCGCCTTCTCGGACATCGTGGCGGTGGGGGTGGGATACCGGATCCGCGGCGCGCTCCTGGAGGTCCGCCCCGGCCTGCGCCATGAGTCGAACGCCGACCTCCAGCTCCCCAACAGCGGGCACAACACCACCACCCTCGACCTGGCGGTGTCGTTCGGGAGGTGATGGCTCACCGGGGGACCCGTCGTCGGCGACCAGGAGCGCGGCGAAGCGCGCCCGGTCGACCCGGCGAGCCGGAAGGTGGGGCGCACCGGCCAGGTGATGCGGGCGAGCTCGCCCGAGGCGGAGCCGTAGAGAGAGGGGTCGCCAATGAGCGCCCATCCCGGCCGCGACGACCGATGTGGAGGACCTCGGCGAGGTCGGCTCCGGACGGGCGTTCGGCCCGCTCCGCCCGGGAGGGGCAAGCGGTCAGCTCCTAGATGATCGCACCATCGGTGACGACCCGCTCCACGCGGGAGTGCGGCTCCAGGACGCGCACCACCGTCACCACCCTGGGGATCCCACCGCGGCAGGCGGCGCAGGCCAGGAGGAGGGCGAGGGATGCGGAGGCGAGGCGGGTGAGGCAGGCCACGGGAGGTCCCGCCTCAGGGCGGCGGCTCCTGCGGCGTCGCGGCCGGACCGGCCGCGGGTGGCGGGGGCTCGGGCCGGCCGCGCCGGCGGCGCCCGGCCCCAACGCCGGCCAGGGCCGCCAGGGCCAAGGCCAGGAGCGTGAGCGGGAGCACGGCACGGTCGACGCCGCGGCGGAAGGGCGAGAGCTCGGCCAGCAGGAACAGCCCGACGCCGCAGGCCCCCAGGGCGAGCCCGGCGGCGGCCACCCCGCGGGCCCCCCTGCCCTTCCCCGGACGCCGGACGAGGAGGAGCAGGCGCAGACCGGCCAGCGTGGCGAGGAGCAGCCCCAGCACCGCCATTCCCAGCCCGGTGACGCCGGACAGGAAGCCCACGAAGTCGTACACGGTCACGTCCCCGCTCCCGGGGGCGGCCGGCAGCCCTCCCAGAAGTCCCGGAGGTCCGCGGGCAGCGGCGCCTCCAGGAGGACCGGGGCGCGGGTGAGCGGGTGGGGGAGCTCGAGCCGCCAGGCGTGGAGGGCGTGGCGGGGGAGGCGGAGCCGCTCCCGGTCGGCATCGGTCATCTCACCTTTGGTGAATCGGTCGAAGATGGTCTCGTCGGGCCCGTAGATCTTGTCGCCCACCAGGTGCAGGCCGGCGCAGTGGAGGTGGGCGCGGATCTGGTGCTGTCGGCCGGTGCGGGGGCGGCAGGCGAGCAGGGCCACCGGCGCGCCGTCCCCCGCGGCGCCCCGGGCCAGCACCTCGAAGTCGGTGACCGAGGCCAGGCCGGCCGGGTGGGCGTGCATCCGCACCCGCACCGCCGAGGCGCCGGTGAGGGCCAGCGGGACCTCGACGGTGAAGCGCTCCTCCAGGGGCGCCCCCAGGGCGATGGCCAGGTAGGTCTTGGCCACCCGCCCCTTGGCGAAGTCGCGCTTCAGCACCCGGGTCACCTCCGGTCGCGCCCCGCAGGCCAGCAGGCCCGAGGTCTCCCGGTCGAGGCGGTGGGCGGGGTCGATCTTCCGGTCGGGGAAGCGCTCGCGAGCCAGCGCGGTGAAGGTGTGGGCGCTGTAGCGCGCGGTGGCGTGGACGGGCAGGCCGGCGGGCTTGTCCACCACCAGCAGCGCCCCGTCGTCGAGCACCACCCCGAACTCCATGGGCGTCTCCGGCTCCGGCTCGGCCTCCTTGAGGAGCGCGAAGCGGAGGCCGGGCGTCACCCGGGTGGCCGGCTTGAGCTTGCGGCCGCCCTCGGCCTCGAGCCGGTGCTCGATGAGGTGCTGCACGCGCTCGCGGGAAAGGCGGCGGATCTTCTCCTGCAGGTAGCGGTCGAGCCGCCACCCGTCGTAGTTCGGCTCCACCGTGAACGGGACCCGGACCGTGGCCACGCGGGGGAACATAGCATCGAGCGGCGGGATCCGCGGCCGGTCCCGGGGCGGGGCGGCGCTCAGCCCTCGGCGGTCGGTCCGCCGCGCGAGAGGCGCAGGAACTCGCGGACGGCCTGGGCGGTGCGCTCGGCCAGCTCGGAGGTCTCCACGCCGCCGAAGCAGAGGGGGTGGCGGCGAACGGTGGCGGTCACGAGCTCCACGCGCCAGCGCTGCACCGACTGGTTCCGGCCGCGCCCGCGCGAGGTCTCCAGGCGCACCCGATCCGAGGGCCCGATCCGGCCGGAGGGGAGGAACGGCAGCGGCGCGCAGCGGATGCGGATGGCGCCCCCGGGGAGGAGCCGCACCTCGGTGCGGTTCATCAGGAACACCAGGCCCAGGTAGGCGGAGGCCACGGGCACGATCAGGTCGGCGATCACCGCGGCGAGGGTGAAGGGCCTGTCGTCGGCGGCGCGGACCGCCAGGGAAACCAGCAGCCCGGCCACGGCCGCGACCAGGAGGAACCACCCCCAGGCCCGCGTCCGCCAGGGCAGGTCGAGCACCTGTTGGCCGCGGTCGGGCCGAGGCGTGAAGGGGAGGCTCTCCACCGATCGATGCTCCCGCCTCGCGGCGCCGAGGGCAAGGGGCGTGGCGCGCCGAGCCGGTTTCGCCGGTCGGATCGATCGATTACCTCCGCCCCACGTTCCGGGCGTTGACGATCTCGGTTCCTCGTCGTAGGTTGGCGCCCCGGTTTGAGGCGCGTCGCCGTCATCATTCCGGCCCGGTACGGAGCCCAGCGGTTCCCGGGAAAACCCCTCGCCGACCTGGCAGGCAAGCCCGTCATCGCCCACGTGATCGAGCGCGCTCGCCGCGCTCGCGGGGTGGACGTGGTGGCGGTGGCCACCGACGACGAGCGCATCGCCGCGGCCGCCGCCCGGGCGGGGGCGGAGGCGATCCTCACCGGCCCGGCCGCCACCGGCACCGACCGGGTGGCCGCGGCGGCGAGAAGGCTCTCGCCCCGTCCAACACTTATAGTGAATGTGCAGGGAGACGAAGCGCTCATCGAGCCCGAGGCCATCGAGACCCTGATCGCCGCGGTGGAGGAATCCGGCGCGGAGATGGGCACGCTCATGCGCCCCATCGATCCGGAGGAGGTCGACCGGCCCCAGGTGGGCAAGGTGGTGACCGACCTCCACGGCTTCGCTCTCTACTTCACGCGCTCGCCCGTCCCCTTCCGCCGCGCCGGCGGCATCTCGCCGCGGATGCGCGCCACCGTGGGCATCTACTGCTATACGGCGGACTTCCTGGAGCGGTTCGCCGCGCTCTCGCCCGGCCTGCTCGAGGGGGAGGAGTCGCTGGAGCAGCTCCGGGCGCTGGAGCACGGGTTCAGGATCAAGGTGGCCGAGACCACCTATCGCGGCTTCGGGATCGACACGCCGGAGGACCTGGAGCGCGCGCGGGCGCTCTTGGCCGCCGGCCAACGGGGAGGTGGATGATGGTCAAGAGGGGCAAGAAGACGAAGTACCTGTTCGTCACCGGCGGCGTGGTCAGCTCCTTGGGCAAGGGGCTGGCGGCAGCCTCCATGGGCGCGCTCCTCGAGAACCGCGGGCTCGAGGTCCAGCACCTCAAGCTCGACCCGTACATCAACGTCGATCCGGGCACCATGAGCCCGTTCCAGCACGGCGAGGTGTACGTCACCGACGACGGCGCCGAGACCGACCTCGACCTGGGCCACTACGAGCGCTTCACCAGCGCCAAGATGACCCGCAAGAACAACTACACCACCGGTCGCATCTACCAGTCGGTCATCCAGCGCGAGCGCCGGGGCGAGTACCTGGGCAAGACGGTGCAGGTCATCCCCCACATCACCGACGAGATCAAGGCGGTGATCCGCGAGGCCGCCGGCGGGGCCGACATCCTCATCGTCGAGGTGGGCGGCACGGTGGGCGACATCGAGTCGCTGCCCTTCCTCGAGGCCATCCGCCAGATGAAGTACGACGTGGGCGAGGAGAACGCGGTCTACGCGCACGTCACCCTGGTCCCCTTCATCGCCGCCGCCGGCGAGCTCAAGACCAAGCCCACCCAGCACTCGGTCAAGGAGCTGCGCGAGATCGGCATCCAGCCCGACATCCTCCTGTGCCGCTCCGACCGGGAGATCGCCCGGGAGATGAAGGACAAGATCGCCCTGTTCTGCAACGTCGACCCCTCGGCGGTCTTCACCGCCAAGGACGTGCCCTCGATCTACGAGGTGCCGCTGGCCTTCCATGCCGAAGGGGTGGACGACAAGCTGGCCGAGCTCTTCAACATCTGGAGCCGTGCCCCGCGCATGGAGCGGTGGGAAGCCATCGTCGAGGGGGTGAAGAACCCGAGGAAGGGCGAGGTCCGCATCGGCATCGTGGGCAAGTACGTGGAGCTGGCCGAGAGCTACAAGAGCCTCAACGAGGCCCTGGTGCACGGCGGCATCGCCGCCGGCGTGCGCATGAAGCCGGTCTTCATCGACTCCGCCCGGCTGGAGGAGGGGGACCTCAGCGAGCTGGACTCGGTCGACGGCATCCTGGTGCCGGGCGGCTTCGGCGTTCGCGGGACCGAGGGAAAGATCCTGGCCGTCCGCTGGGCCCGCGAGCACAGGGTCCCCTTCTTCGGGATCTGCCTGGGGCTGCAGATGGCGGTGATCGAGTTCGGGCGGAACCTGCTGGGCCTGGAGCGCGCCAACTCGCTGGAGTTCGACGAGGCCACCCCGCACCCGGTGGTGACCTTGATGGAGGAGCAGAAAGGGGTCACCGACAAGGGCGGGACCATGCGGCTGGGCAGCTACGCCTGCGTGCTCTCGGCGGGGACCAAGGCGCGCGAGCTGTACGGCCAGGACCTGATCCACGAGCGCCACCGCCACCGCTTCGAGTTCAACAACGAGTATCGCCTCCGCTACGAGGCGGCGGGGATGGTCTTCTCCGGCATGAACACCGAGCTGGGGCTGGTGGAGATGATCGAGCTCAAGGATCACCCGCACTTCCTGGGCTGCCAGTTCCACCCGGAGTTCAAGTCGAAGCCCTTCGCGCCGCACCCGCTCTTCGCGGGGTTCGTCCGGGCCGCGCGCGAGCACCGCGACCAGGCGGCCCACGCCCCCCCCGCGGCGGTGACCAAGCTGCCGATGAAGGGCTGACCCTCCGGGCCCGCCCGCCCCGGGCGCCTCCCGCCCGATGGCCCCGGCCGGGGGCAAGGGCGGCGAGCTCCTGGCGCGAGCGGACCGGGGTGGGCGCCACGCGGTGGGGGATCCGCGCGAGGCGGAAGGCGCAGGGCCAGGGGCCCGTGGCGGCCGCCGGGCCGATCCAGCGCACGGGGATCGCGGGGAGCTCCCCGGGGAGGCCCACCGCCGATCCGGTGGTCGGGATGGTCGTCGTCGCCCCGGGCAAGGCTGCGCGGGGAAGGGAGGAGGCGGGACAGGCCCGGGTGGAGGGCCGGTGGAAGTCGGCTTCGCTCGGGGCGCACCGGTCCGCGAGGAGGACCGCGGCGGCGCGGCCTGCACGCGCCGCCCGCCAGTGGGCGGGCGGGGAGGGGAGGAACCGGTTCGGCGGGGGCCGGCTTCCGGGCGCCGTGCGAGTCGCTCGTCCCGGCCCCGGGCCGCGCCGCTGCCCCGGGCCCGTGCTAGCCTCCCCCGGTCCATGGCCCTCTCCCCCGGCAAGCGCATCAGGCGGACGGTCCGGTCGGCCCTGATCCGGCTGGCCATCCGCCTCCTGGGCCTCCTGCCCCTCGGCCCGGCGCTCTGGCTGGGCGGGGCCGCCGGCCGGCTGGCCCACCTCCTGGCCGGGAGGACCCGCCGGCTGGCGCTCGCCCACCTCGAGCTGGCCTTCCCGGAGAAGCCACCCGAGGAGCGAGCCCGGATCGCCCGGGAGATGTTCGTCCACCTGGGGTGCTCGACGCTGGAGCTGGCCTCGATCCGCTGGTACGACCGCCGGCTCGACAGCTACGTGGAGCTCAGCCCGCCCGACCTTCTGCGGCAGGTGATGGCGAGGGGACGGGGGATGGTCTTCGTGACCGGGCACGTGGGGAACTGGGAGCTGCTCGCCCGGCGAATCGCCCGGGCCGGGGTGCCCAACGCCGTCATCGCCAAGTCGAGCTGGCACCCGAAGCTCGACGAGCTGGCCGAGCGGTTCCGGGCCAAGGGCGGGGTCACCACCCTCTGGCGCGAGGATCCGGACACCGGCCGGGCCATCATCCGTACCTTCCGATCGGGCAAGGCCCTGGGCATCCTCATCGATCAGGACACCCGGGTGCAGGGGGTCTTCGTCCCCTTCTTCGGCCGCCCCGCCTTCACGCCCCGGGCGGCGGCCGACTTCGCCGTCCGATTCGGTGCGCCGGTGGTGGTGGGCACGGTCCACCGCAAGGGCCCCGGCCCGAGGGACGGGCACGTCCTCGAGGTGGAGGAGATCCCCTTCTCGCCGGATCCCCCCGATCGCGAGGCCGAGGTGGTCCGCCTCACCGCCGCCTGCACTGCGGCGCTGGAGCGCGCCATTCGCCGGCACCCCTCCGAATGGGTCTGGATGCATGAGCGCTGGCGAACGCGCCCGCCCGGCGAGGATCGAGCCCGGGGCGAAGCAAACCCGGTGCCGAAAACTGCTGAGCTTTCGAGAGGCTAGGGTACGGCCTGCTAAAGCAAGGTCTGTGCCCTTCGAAACCGATAGGAAAGAATGCTATGTTTCAGCGGTGTTGGGCTGTGGCGTGGTTCGGGGTGCTCGCTCTCCCCTCCTTCGCCTGCCGGTCCAGCCAGACTACGGAGACCGCCGCGGTGGCGCCTGAGCTGAAGCTCGAAGGGGTGCACTTTCGGGTCTGGAAGGGCGCCGCCCTTCGGGCCCAGGGAGACGCGCGCCAGGTGACCATCCGGCGAGACACCACCCTGGCCACGGCGCGGGACCTGCAAGCCGAGCTCCCAGCGGCCGGCCAGCCGGTCGAGATCTGGGCGCCCGAGGCGAGCGGGCTCTTGTCCGCCCAGACCTTCTCGGCGCAGGGCGGCGTCGTGGTCGTCCACGGCGCCGAGCGCGCCGAGACCGACCGAGCGCGATACGAGCCGGGCCCCGGCGGCCGCGGCGAGGTCCTGGGGGACGATCCGGTGGTCGTGGAGCGGGGCCCCCTTCGCCTCTCGGGGGTGGGCTTCTCGTTCGACCCGCAGACCGGCGAGCTCCAGCTCAACGGCCCCGTGACCACGCAGGCGCCGGGGGCGGGCCAGGGGGCAGCCCGGTGATCGCCCGCCTCGCCATGCTGGCGGCGCTCCTGGCGCCGAGCGTCTCCCGCCTGCCCACCGCGGGAGGGGGCGCGGTCTCCATCAGCGCCGAGAAGGTCCGCTACAGCATCCCCCAGCGCCGCATCGACTACACCGGCAACCCGGTCCGGCTCACCCGCGGCGACGCCACCCTCACCTGCCTCAGGCTCGCCGCCCAGATGGACGAGACCGACCGGATCGTCCGGGCCACCTGCGAGGGCGAGGTCCGCTTCGAGCGCGGGGGAAGGCTGGTCACCTGCGAGAAGGCGACCTACGACGATCCGGCCTCCAAGCTCACCTGCGAGGGGAGCCCGGTGCTGCACAGCGGCGGGATGACCGCCGCCGGGACCCTCCTGGTCTACGACCTCTCGCAGGACGAGGTCACCATGATGGGGGTGGAGGGGAGCCTGCCCTCCGACGAGGCCGACGCGCAGATCAAGGAGCTGCAGTCGAAGCGCAAGGGCAAGCCGGGGGGCGGCAAGTGAACGCGCTCCTCAGGGCACAGTCCCTGGTGAAGAGCTACGGCGGGCGGCGCGTCGTGGACGGGGTCTCGTTCCAGGTCGGGCCGGGCGAGGTGGTCGGGCTGCTCGGCCCCAACGGCGCCGGCAAGACCACCTGCTTCAACATGACGGTGGGCCTGGTGGTGCCGGACGCGGGGAAGGTGACCCTGGGAGGGCACGACCTCACCAAGCTGCCCATGCACCGGCGGGCCCGGCTCGGGCTCGGGTACTTGCCGCAGGAAGCATCCATCTTCCGCAAGCTCACCGTCCGGCAGAACTTCACCGGGATCCTCGAGGCCCTGGGCGTGCCGCGCCGGGAGCGGAACCGGCGGGCCGACGAGCTCATCGCCGAGTACCGGCTGGAGCAGGTGTCCGGGTCGCTGGGCGAGCAGCTCTCCGGCGGCGAGCGGCGCCGGGCCGAGGTGGCCCGCAGCCTCCTCTCCAACCCCCGCTACATCCTCTTCGACGAGCCCTTCGCCGGCGTGGACCCCATCGCCGTGGGCGAGCTGCAGCGGCTCATCGGCGGCCTGAGGGACCGGGGCATCGGGGTGCTGGTGACCGACCACAACGTCCGCGAGGCGCTGGGCATCTGCGGCCGGGCGTACATCCTGGCCTCGGGGACCATCCTGGAGGCCGGGACGCCGGCCGAGATCGCCTCGAGCGCGCGCGCCCGGGAGGTCTACCTGGGCGACCGCTTCCGGCTCGACGACCACCCGGTCACCGAACAGAGGATGGAGCAGCGATGAGCCTGGAGCTGAAGCAGCACCTCAAGATGACCCAGCAGCTGGTGATGACCCCCCAGCTGCAGCAGGCCATCAAGCTCCTTCAGCTCTCGCGGATGGAGCTGGTCGACCTGGTCCGCACCGAGATGACCGAGAACCCGCTCCTCGACGGGGCGGACGAGTCGGACGAGGAGCCGATCCCGGAGGGCGCCAGCCCCGCCGAGGCGGCGGAGATCGAGGCCAAGCCCGAGCACAAGGAGGTGGAGAAGGCCGAGGAGGTGAAGGGCGAGGAGGGCGCCAACGAGATCGACTGGGACCAGTACCTGGACCACTACCAGCTCCAGGGCCACACCGCTCCCTCGAACCGCGGCCTGGCGGACGACGAGCTCCCCGGCTACGAGGCCACCCTCACCCGCAAGACCGACCTGCACGACCACCTGGAGTGGCAGCTGAGGCTGTCGACCTTCACGCCCGACGAGGCGCGGGTGGCGATGCTCATCATCGGCAACCTGGACGAGGACGGCTACTTCAAGATGCCGGCGGTGGAGGGCGAGTCGGAGGAGATGGCCACCAGCGATCCGCTGGTGCGGGTGTCCTTCGAGGCCAGCGTGGGGGTGGAGCTGGCCGAGCGCGTCCTGCAGAGGGTCCAGCAGTTCGACCCCGTGGGCGTGGCCGCCCGCGACCTGCGCGAGTGCCTGCTCCTCCAGGTCCGCTACCTGAACGCCGACACGCCCGAGATCGTGGCCATCATCGAGCGCCACCTCAAGCACCTCGAGTCGAAGAACTACGGCGCCATCGCCAAGGACCTGAAGCTCTCCATCGAGGAGGTGGTCAAGGCGGTCAAGGTGATCAGCCACCTCGAGCCCAAGCCCGGGCGCGCCTACTCCAGCGAGGACGCGCAGTACATCACCCCCGACGTCTACGTCCACAAGATGGGCGACCGCTACATCACCGTGCTGAACGACGACGGCCTCTCCAAGCTGCGCATCAGCGGGATGTACCGGGCCGCGCTCAAGAACGGCGAGGCGGGCAAGGCCAAGGAGTACATCCAGGAACGGTTGCGCAGCGCGGTCTGGCTCATCCGCTCCATCCACCAGCGGCAGCGGACCATCTACAAGGTCACCGAGTCGATCGTGAAGTTCCAGCGCGAGTTCCTGGACAAGGGCATCGCCTTCCTGAAGCCCCTCATCCTCCGGGACGTGGCCGAGGATATCGGCATGCACGAGTCCACGGTCTCGCGCGTGACCACCAACAAGTACGTGCACACGCCGCAGGGGATCTACGAGCTCAAGTTCTTCTTCAACTCCGCCATCAACCGGACCGGCGGGGACGAGATCGCCAGCGAGGCCGTGAAGAACCACATCCGGCAGATCGTGGCCTCCGAGGACCCGCGCCGCCCCCACTCCGACCAGCGGATCGTGGAGATCCTGAAGGGCCAGGGCATCGAGATCGCCCGCCGCACCGTGGCCAAGTACCGCGAGGTCCTGGGGCTGCTGCCCAGCTCCAAGCGCAAGAAGTACTTCTAAGGGGCGCCGGAGGCCGAGCGCCGCGGGTCGGGTCCCCCGCCTGCCCGATCCCTGCGTCCCCGGATCGGAGGACAGCCGCGCCGGATCCCGCCAGCATCTCAGGGGACGCGGGCGGGCGCCACCCCGGCCGCTCACTGGGAGCCGCCCTCGCCGGAGGTGGCCCGGCATCCCACCCCCGGGAGGACCGTCCCGATCGGTGGCCGGAAATCGAGCGCCTCCCTGGGCTATGATGCCCTCGAGCATGTTGCCAGCCGGCAACTCCCATCGGCCGCGGAGCGAGCGGGAAGCGAATCCGCCGCGACGCGGCCGACGCATTTTTCGAGACGGTCCTCCAAGGAGGCGGTCCATGCAGGTGAACATCACCTTCCGGCACCTCGACCCCACCGACGCCCTCAAGGCCCACGTGCGCGACCGCGTCGAGCACGTCCAGCGCTACATCGACCGGCCGAGCGAGGCGCACGCGGTGCTGCACGTCGAGAACGTGGACCACCACGCCGAGATCACGGTGAAGGCCGGCCGCTTCCTCCTGCGCGGCTGCGCCAAGACGCAGGACATGTACGCCTCGATCGACGCCGCCGCCGACAAGATCGAGCGCCAGCTCAAGAAGCACAAGTCGAAGCTCAACACCTTCAAGGTCAACGGGAACCACGTCGAGCAGCCCCCGGTCGACGTCCGCCACGACATCCTCGACATCCTCGAGCACCCCGATCGGCCCAGCCACCGGGTGGTGAAGAGCACCAAGTTCCAGGCCAAGCCCATGACCGTGGACGAGGCCCTCCTGCAACTCGACCTCCTCGACGCCAACTTCTACGTGTTCCAGAACACCCAGGACCGGTCCATCAACGTGGTCTACCGGCGCGACGACGGGAACTACGGCCTCATCGAGGCGCGGACCTGACCCTCCCACCAGGGCGGCGCCGGCCCGGCACTTGTTGCCCCCGCCGCGCCAACTGTGCTAACGGCGAAGCGCCATGAAGATCGTCGAGTTCCTCCGGCCCGACTGCATCCTCGACACCCTGGCCGGGCAGACCGGGCCGGCGGTGCTCGCCGAGCTGTGTCGCCCGCTGGCCCAGGCCCACAAGGTGGACGGACAGCGGCTCCTGGAGACGCTCCTGGAGCGGGAGAAGCTGGGGTCGACGGGGATCGGCGAGGGGGTGGCCATCCCGCACGGCAAGGTGGCCGCCCTTCCAGCCCTCCTCGCCTCCTTCGGTCGCTCCCAGGCCGGGGTCGACTTCCGGGCCATCGACGGGAGGCCCACCCACCTGTTCTTCGCCCTCTTCGCCCCCGAGAACTCGGCCGGCGCCCACCTCAAGGCCCTGGCCCGCATCAGCCGCATCTTCAAGAACCCCGGCTTCCGGGAGGCCATCCTCAAGGCGCCCGACGCGGCGGAGATCTTCCGCCTGATCGAGACCGAGGACGCCAAGTACTAGGCGGCCCCGGTGCTCCTCGCCGACGTCGCGCGCACCTCCCGGGAGGTCGCCGGCACGCGCAGCCGGCTGGAAAAGGTCGAGCTGTTGGCGCGGCTCCTCTCCACGCTCGCGCCCGCCGAGCGGCCCACGGTGGTGGCCTGGCTGGCCGGCGACCTTCCCCAGGGGCGCGTCGGCCTGGGCCTCTCCGGCCTGCACCAGGCTCTCCTCGCGGCCTCGCCGGGCGGCGTGCCCTCGCTCTCGGTGGAGGAGGTGGACGCCGCGCTCTCCGCCTGCGCCGCCTCCCGCGGTCCGGGCTCGGCGGGCGCGCGCCGGGAGGCGCTGCGCCGGCTCCTCGAACGGGCCGGCCCGGAGGAGCGAGGGTTCCTGGCCGGGCTGCTCGCCGGCGAGCTCCGCCAGGGCGCGCTCGAGGGCGTGATCCTCGAGGCGGTGGCCCGGGCCGGAGGGGCCGCCCCGGCGGAGGTGCGCCGCGCGGCCATGATGGCCGGGTCGTTGCCGCCGGTGGCCGCCGCGCTCCTCGCCGAGGGGCCGGGGGCGCTGGCGTGCTTCCGGCTCCGGCTCATGGAGCCGGTGCAGCCCATGCTGGCCGGCTCGGCCCGGAGCGTGGGGGACGCCCTCGCGGCCCTGGGGGAGGCGGCGCTGGAGTGGAAGCTCGACGGCGCCCGGGTGCAGGTGCACAAGGACGGCGGCGAGGTGCGGGTCTTCTCGCGCTCGCTGCGCGACGTCACCGCCGCGGTACCGGAGGTGGCGGCGGTGGTGCGGGCGGCGCCGGCGCGATCGCTGGTCCTCGACGGCGAGGCGCTGGCGGTCCGCCCGGACGGGACGCCCGAGCCGTTCCAGGTGACCATGCGCCGCTTCGGCCGCAAGCTCGACGTCGACCGGCTGGCGCCCGACCTCCCCCTCACCGCCTTCTTCTTCGACCTGCTGCACCAGGACGGCAGCGACCTCCTGGCGCTCCCCAACGCCGAGCGGCACGCGGCGCTCCGGTCGGCCATCCCGGCCGCCCACCTCGTGCCGCGCCGGGTCACGGGCCAGCTGGCCGAGGCCGAGGCGTGGTTCGAGGAGGCGCTGGCCCGCGGTCAGGAGGGGCTGGTGGCCAAGGCGCCGGGCGCACCCTACCAGGCCGGGCGGCGGGGCGGCGCCTGGCTCAAGGTGAAGCGGGCCCGCACCCTGGACCTGGTGGTGCTGGCGGCGGAGCCGGGGAGCGGCCGGCGTCGCGGCTGGCTCTCCAACCTCCACCTGGGCGCCCGCGAACCGGAGCGCGGCGGGTTCGCCATGTTGGGCAAGACGTTCAAGGGGATGACCGATGCCATGCTCGCCTGGCAGACGGAGCGGCTCCGTTCGCTGGCGGTCTCCGAGGAGGGCGGGGTGGTCCGGGTGCGGCCGCAGCTGGTGGTCGAGGTGGCCTTCGACGGCATCCAGGCGAGCTCGCGGCTGGAGAGCGGCCTGGCGCTGCGGTTCGCCCGGGTGAAGCGGTACCGGGAGGACAAGAGGCCCGAGGACGCGGACACGATCGCCACGGTTCGGGCGCTGTACCAGGGCCAGGGATGAGCCGGCCCCCGCGCCGACGGGCGCTCGCCGGCCCCCCGAAAAGGCGCTGACCTGGCGGGTCGGTGTGGTAGACACTGCGATGGAATCGGTTTCATAGCCGGCGGTCCACGCTGTCCGCGGCAGCGGGGTAAGCTTGCCCAGCATCGTCGAGCTGAAAGAGGTCTCGAAGTCCTTCGGCGGGGTGGCAGCACTGAGGGGCGTGAACTTCGAGGTGCGCCCGGGGGAGGTGCACGCGCTCCTGGGCGAGAACGGGGCCGGCAAGTCCACCCTCATCCGGATCATGTCCGGGGCGCTGCCGCCCGACGCCGGCGAGGTGTACGTCTCGGGCGAGCGGGTCCGGCTCGGCTCGCCGCGCGACGCCCGGGCCAGGGGGATCGCCACCGTCTACCAGGAGCTGCTGCTCTTCCCCGACCTGACGGTGGCCGAGAACATCTTCCTGGGGAACGCGCCGCGCAAGCGGTTCCTGGCGCTCGACTGGTCGGCCATGCGGGCCAGGGCCCGGACGCTGCTCGACTCGCTGGAGAGCCGGGAGCTGGACGTCGACGCCCGGCTGGGCGACCTCTCGGTGGCCAACCGCCAGCGGGTGGAGATCGCCAAGGCGCTCTCCCAGGAGCCGCGGGTCCTGATCATGGACGAGCCCACCGCCTCGCTGGCCGAGGCGGACGTGCAGCGGCTCATGGCGGTGGTGCGCATGCTGCGCGACCGCGGGGTGGCCATCGTCTACGTCAGCCACAAGCTGCCCGAGATCTTCGCCCTGGCCGACCGCGTCACCGTGCTGCGCGACGGGGCGCTCATCGGCACCCGGGCCGCCAAGGAGGTCGACGAGCAGGGCCTCATCTCCATGATGGTGGGGCGCTCCATCGACCAGCTCTTCCCCAAGGAGGCGGCGCCGCTCGGGGAGCCGCTGCTCGAGGTCGAGGACCTCCGCTACCGCCACGTGGTCAACGGGGTCTCCTTCTCGGTCCGGGCCGGCGAGATCCTGGGGATCGCCGGCCTGGTGGGATCCGGCCGCACCGAGACGGCCCTGACCATCTTCGGCATCACCCCGGCCACGGGCGGACGGATCAAGGTGAACGGCAAGCCGGTGATCATCGACAGCCCCCGGCGAGCCCGCGACCTGGGCATTGCCTACGTCCCCGAGGACCGGGGGCTGCAGGGGCTCATCCGGGTCCAGACCATCCGCGAGAACGTCAGCCTGGCCATCCTCGACCGCCTCTCCCGGCTCTCGGTGGTGAACCGCAAGGACGAGCTGCGGCGGGCCGACGAGGCCATCACCCGCTTCGGCATCCGCGCCCGCGGGCCGGAGATGCTGGTCCGCCAGCTCTCCGGCGGCAACCAGCAGAAGGTGGTGCTGGGCAAGTGGCTGGGCGCCGAGCCGCGCATCCTGATCATGGACGAGCCCACCCGCGGCATCGACGTGGGGGCCAAGTCGGAGGTCCACGCCCTGATGAGCCGCCTGGCCCAGCAGGGGCTGGCCATCGTGATGATCTCCAGCGAGCTGCCCGAGGTGCTGGGCATGAGCGATCGCGTGCTGGTGATGAGCCGCGGCCAGGTGGTGGCGAGCTTCGACCGGGCGGCGGCCACCCCCGACGCGGTCGGCGCGGCCATGACCCATGCCGGCCAGGAACGGGGGGCGGTCTGATGGAGGCGATCGCCGCCCCCCCCCTGGGTGCCCGCCGCCTGCGCCGCCTGGCTGCGGCCTACGGCCAGGAGCTGGTGGTGCTCGGCGCCCTGGTGGTCCTCATGGTCGGGGTGGGGCTCTACAACCCTCGCTTCCTCTCGGACACCAGCCTCACCAGCGTCTTCTCCGGCAACGCCTACATCGCCGTGGCCGCCATCGGCATGTCCATGGTGATCATCACCGGGAACATCGACGTCTCGGTGGGCGCGCTCATCGGCGTCCTGGGCACCATCGCCGGGACGCTGGCGGTGAACGGGGCGCCCACCTGGGTGAGCTGGGGCACGCCGCTGCTGGTGGGCATGGCGGTGAACGCGGTCATCGGCCTGCTGGTGGCCTACGCCCGCATCCCCGCCATCGTGGTGACGCTGGGCATGCTCTCCATCCTCCGCGGCGGCCTGATCAGCGCGACCGGCGGGAAGTGGATCAGCGGGCTCCCCAGCGCCTTCCGCCTGGCCCAGGAGCGCTTCTTCGGCGTCCCCTCGGGCGTGTTCATCGCCGCCATCCTGACGGTCATCGCCGCGCTGTGGATGCGCTACAGCTCCACCGGCCGGGCCATCTACGCGGTGGGCGGCAACGCCGAGGCGGCGCGGGCGGCCGGGGTGCGGACCCAGGGCATGCTGGTCCTGGTCTTCGCCCTGCACGGGTTCTTCGCCGGGATCGCGGCGGTGCTCTTCGCCACCCAGCTCCAGGTGATCCAGTCGACGGTCCCGCCCAACCTGGAGATGTCGATCATCACCGCCTCGGTGATCGGCGGCGTGTCCATCCTGGGCGGCACCGGCACGGTCATCGGCTCGACCCTGGCCGCGCTGCTGTTCTCGGCCATCGCCTCGGCCCTCATCTTCGTCAACATCTCGGCCTACTGGCTGCGGGCGGTGCTGGGGCTCCTCATCCTCGGCACGGTGCTCGCCGACATGGCGCGGCGCCGCCGGAAGGGACGGATCCAGTGAGCGTGGCCGGCAGCGCGGAGGGCAGGCCGGCGGCCGGGCGTCGGCTCTCGCCGCGGTCGCTGCTCCGGCACGAGTCGGTGCTGCTCGTGCTGGTGGTGATCACCCTGGCCATGCTGGCGCACCAGTCCGACCGCTTCTTCACCACCGACAACCTGCTCAACCAGGGACGCCTCATGGCCGAGGTGGGCTTCGCCTCCCTCACCATGACCTTCGTGATCATCACCGGCGGCATCGACCTGTCGGTCGGCTCGATCCTCGGGCTGGGCGCCATCATGCTGGGCGTGTTCTGGAAGAACGTGGGGCTGCCGCTGCCGGTGGCCATGGTCCTGGCCGTCGCCGTGGGCGGGGTCTGCGGGCTGGTGAACGGCCTCATCATCACCCGGTTCCGGGTCCCGCCCCTCATCGCCACCCTGGCCACCCTCTCGCTCTACCGCGGGCTGGCCGAGGGCATCAGCGAGTCGCGCTCGGTGCGCGGCTATCCGGAGTGGTTCTTCCGGCTGGGCCAGGGCGACGTGTTCGGCGTCCCCACCCAGGTCTGGATCCTGGTGCTGGCCGCCATCTTCGGGGCCCTGGTGCTCTCGCGGACCACCTTCGGCCGGGCCACCTACGCCCTGGGGGCCAACGAGACCGCGGCCCGCTTCTCCGGGGTGGCCGTGGACCGCACCAAGCTGCTCATCTACACCGCCTCGGGGCTGGCGGCCTCGCTCGCCTCGGTGATCTTCGTGTCCCGCGTGTCCACCACCCGGTCGGACATGGGCACCGGGCTGGAGCTGGACGCGATCACCGCCGTGGTCCTGGGCGGCACCAGCATCTTCGGGGGGCGCGGGACCATAGCCGGCACGGTGCTGGGCTTGGTGCTGATCCAGGCCCTGCGCAACGGGCTGGCCCTCTCGGGCGTGAAGGGAGACGGGACCATCATGGTCATCGGGGCGGTGCTGATCCTGGCCATCCTGGTGAGCAACATGCTGGGCCGCGACGGCGACGGCTGACAACCCGGGGTGGGCCCTCGCCGCCGACCGTGAATCGGGCCCACCCTCGCATCAGGAGGAGCGCATATGCGTCGAGCGTGGATGATCGTGCTGATGGGGCTCGTGGCCATGCAGGCGCGGGCAGCGACCTGGACCGGCGGCGACGATCTGCCTACCAGTCCGCTGCCCTGCACCGGCGCGGCGCCGGCCCCGGCGGCCAAGCCGTACGACGGCGGCCAGCCCACCAAGCCGCCCAACCTCAAGGGCAAGAAGATCAGCGTGGTCGACGTGCCGAAGCTGATCGGCATCGGCTACTTCAACGCCACTTCGAAGGGCATCGCCGACGGCGCCAAGGAGCTGGGCAACGTCGACGCCAAGACCGACGGCCCGACCAAGGCCAACATCGACGAGCAGATCACCTTCATCGACAACTACATCACCCAGGGCGTGAACGGCATCCTCTTCGCCGCCAACGATCCGGTGGCCATCTCGCCGGTGCTGAAGAAGGCGCTGTCCAAGGGCATCCACGTGGTCGGCTATGACGCCAACTCCGAGCCGGGCGCCCGCGAGTGGTTCGTGAACCAGGCCCAGTTCAACGGCATCGCCAAGTCGCTGATGGACAACATGGCCAAGGAGATCGGCGAGGACGGCGCCTTCGCCATCGTCACCTCGACCTTCACCACCCCGAACCAGGCCCGGTGGATCGCCGAGATGGCGGCCTACGCCGCCAAGTGCCACCCGAAGATGAAGTGGCTGGAGACGGTCGAGGCTCAGGAGGACAACGTCCTGTCCTTCAACGGGGCCACCACCCTCATCAACAAGTACGGCGACCAGCTGAAGGGCCTCTTCGGCATGACCTCCGTGGCCACCCCCGCGGGTGCCGAGGCCATCACCCAGGCCAAGAAGTGCGGCAAGATCGCCGAGGTCGGCCTCGCCACCCCCAACGCCATGAAGCCCTACGTGGCCACGGGCTGCGTGAAGTCGGTGGTCCTGTGGAACCCGGTCGACCTGGGCTACGCGGCCGTGTACGTGCTGCGCGCGGCGGTCGACGGCACCCTGAAGCCGGGCGACAAGTCGGTCAAGGCCGGGAAGCTGGGCACCCTCACGGTGGTGAACGGCAGCGAGATCCTCCTCGGCCCGCCGTACGTGTTCACCAAGGAGAACATCAACAACTTCGACTTCTAGCGATCGTCGTCGCACCGGACGCCGCGCCGTCGCCGGGATGGGGGCGGCGCGGCGTCGCTCGTTTCCCCGCCGCCCACCCATCCGGCACCACCACGCGCTTGGAGGGGGCCGAGGGCGAGAGGCTGCGGGCGTCTACACCGGTCCCGGTGCCTTCGAGGCCCAGGACGCCGGCGCCCGCGCGACGGTCTGCGGTGCTAGCCTCGGGCATGCCCCGCCATCCCCAAGGCCTCGCCCCCGGACCCGACGGCCGGCTCCGCTGCTCGTGGAGCCTGGGCACGCCGGAGTACCTCCGCTACCACGACGAGGAGTGGGGGTTCCCCAGCGCCGACGACGTCCGGCTCTACGAGAAGCTGTGCCTGGAGGGATTCCAGGCCGGGCTCTCCTGGCTCACCATCCTGCGCAAGCGCCAGGCCTTCCGGCGCGGGTTCGCCGGCTTCGATCCGGCGCGGGTGGCGCGCTTCGGGCCACGCCAGGTGGCGCGGCTCCTCGCCGACCCGGGCATCGTGCGCCACCGCGGCAAGATCGAGTCCACCATCAACAACGCCAGGCGGGCCCTGGAGCTCCGCGCCGCGTTCGGATCGCTGGGCGCGCACCTGTGGAGCTTCGAGCCTTCGCCGGCGGCACGGCCGCGCCGGATCACCTGGGCGGTGCTCCGTACCATGGCCAGGACCCCCGAGTCGACCGCCCTCTCCCGCGACCTCCGCAAGCGCGGCTGGACCTTCGTGGGGCCCACCACCGTCTACGCCTTCATGCAAGCCATGGGGCTGGTGAACGACCACCTGGAGGGCTGCTGCGTGCGCCGGCGCGCCGAGCGGGCGCGGGCGGCGTTCCGGCGGCCGGGGGGCGGGACCGCATCGCGGGAGCAAGCCGGGTCGCCGACCCGACGGGGAGCGGCAACCCGAGAACCTCGTCGGCATCTGGATCGCTAGCGCCCTGCGTCGCAGCACCCTGCGCGGGCGCCGGAGGTCTCATGCGCCAGCTCCTGCTCGCCGCAGTGCTCCTCTCCCTCCCCCTGGCCGCCCTGGCCGACAGCTGGAAGGGCGTGCCCCTGCTCGACAACAACTGCAGGGAGCAGGCGAAAGCGGACCCCGACGCGCACCCGACCTCCTGCGCGCTGAAGTGCGCGGACAGCGGCTACGGCATCTACACCGCCGAGGGGCGATGGCTGAAGCTCGACAAGGCGGGGAACAAGGCTGCGGTGGCCGCGCTGCACGGGACGAAGAAGGCGGACCACCTGCGCGCCGACGTCGAGGGGACGCTGAAGGGCGACGTCATCCAGGTGAGGTCCCTCAGCATCCCGGACTGACGCCTCCGCTCGGTCGGCGCGCTTCGGGGGAACTTCCCCACCCGCGCCGACACCGGTCGATGACCTGACCTCTCCGGGCTGGACCTGGCCGCGCCCGAACGGCCTATGCTGGCGGCGTGCCCGCTCGCCTGGCGGGCAGTCGCCATGTCCCCGTCCCGCCCCCTGGCGCTCGCCCTGACGCTGCTCCTGGGATGCGCCGCGTCCGCCCGGAGCGACGGGTCCCTCCCCGACTACCCGGGCACCGACCCGAGCACCGGGCCGGCCGCCGGCAACCCCGACGGCGCCTCGCCGGTCCCGGCCGAGGGCTTGGCCGAGGACGTGAGCGCCCCCGATCACGTCGTCGGCAGCGGGACGCCGGAGAGCTGCACCGCCGACCTCCTCATCCAGGCGGTGGCCCTGGGCGGGAAGATCGTCTTCGACTGCGGCAGCGCACCGGTGACCATCCACCTGACCCGGCCGGCCAAGGTCTTCAACGACCAGCCGGACGTGGTGATCGACGGCGGCGGCCTGGTGGCGCTGAGCGGATCGGGCGTCACCCGCATCCTCTACATGAACACCTGCGATCCGGACCAGGTCTGGACCACCAGCCATTGCCAGGACCAGGACCACCCCCACCTGACCGTCCAGAACCTCGCCTTCGTCGACGGCAACTCGCAGGCCGAGACCACCTACGACGGCGGCGGCGCCATCTGGGCCCGCGGCGGGCGCCTCAAGATCGTGAACAGCCGCTTCTTCGGCAACGTCTGCGCCGGCACCGGGCCGGACGTCGGGGGCGGCGCGGTGCGGGCCTTCGACCAGTACCAGGACCAGCCGGTCTACGTGGTGCACAGCACCTTCGGCGGAGCCGACGGCTACGGCAACGCGGGCTCCAACGGCGGGGCCCTCTCCTCCATCGGCGTCTCCTGGTCCATCTACAACAGCCTCTTCTCCTACAACCGGGCCGTGGGCAACGGCGGCAATCCGGCCCAGTCCGGCACGCCCGGCGGAGGCAGCGGCGGGGCCATCTACAACGACGGCGACACCATGACCCTCGCCCTCTACGGCTGCCTCCTGGAGCACAACCAGGTCAACGCCTACGGCTCGGCCGTGTTCTTCGTCTCCGACGACGTCACCGGGACCCTGCGCATCCACGACTCCACCCTGCGCCAGAACACCGGCGGCAGCTGGGAGGACTATCCGGGCGTCTCGCTCATCGCCAAGGCCATCGACCTCGTGAACGTGACCTGGCAGTGAGCGCCGCCGGCCACGGCGCGGCGCCCGGCCAGTCGTGCTAGGGTCCGCCCTCGGCCGGGAGGCTCCGACTTGAGCGTCGTGGAGAGGCAAGGCACCGCGCCGGTGGGCCGGCTGCTCCTCCAGTACTCGCTGCCGGCGGTGGCCGGGTTCATCACCAACGCGCTCTACCAGCTGGTCGACCGGATCCTGGTGGGTCGAGGCGTGGGCACCGAGGCCATGGCCGCGGTCACCTGCGCCTACCCGCTCACCCTCCTCTCCATGGGCGTGGGACTGCTCCTCGGGACCGGCACCGGCACCCAGGTCTCCACCCTGCTCGGCCAGGGGAGGACCGCCGATGCCGAGCGGGTGCTGGGCCAGTCGGTACGGCTGGGCCTGGTGCTGGGAGGGGCCCTGGCCGCCGCCTACCTGGTCCTGGCCCGGCCCCTGCTCCGGCTGTGCGGCGCCGAAGGCCCGGTGCTCGACTCCGCCATCCCCTACCTGCGCATCAGCGCCGCGGGGCAGCTGTGCCTGGTGGCCATCATCTCCATGGGCAACATCCTGCGGGTGCAGGGGCGCCCGGGGCTGGGGCTCGCCTTCATGGCCGGCGGCAACGCGCTCAACGCCGCGCTGGCCGCCTGGGCCATCTTCGGGCTGCACCTGGGCGTGGCCGGCGCCGCCGCGGCCACCACCCTCTCGGTCGCCCTGAACCTGGCCGCCATCCTCCTCTTCGTCCAGGGGCCGCGGAGCATCCTCCACATCCACCGCCGCCACCTCCGCGCCGACCGCGCGCTGGCCCGCTCCATCGTCAGCCTGGGCGCGCCCATCTTCCTCATGCAGGTGCTGGCCATGGCCACCTTCCTGGCCGCCAACCAGGGCGCGGCCGCGCTCGACGGGACGCGGGGGGTGGCCGCGGTGGGCGTGTTCAACACGGTCGCCATCCTGCTCATCTACCCGCTGGTGGGCATCGCCCAGGCCATGCAGCCGCTGGTGTCCTTCAACCGCGGCGCCGGCCGCCCCGACCGGGTCCGCGCCTTCCTGGGCCACGTCCTCCTCACCACCTCGGTCCTGGGCTGCGCCTTCGCCGCCGCGGTGGCGGTGGCGCCCGGGCCGGTGGCGGGCCTATTCACCAAAAGTGACATTGGCCTGGTGGAGCTGGTGCGCCGCGGGCTCCCCTTCACCATGGCCTCGGTGGCGCTCTTCGGCGTCCAGGGCACCGCCGCCCACTACTTCCTGGCCATGGAGCGTCCCCGCCCCGCGGCCCTCCTCCTGCTGGGGCGGCAGCTCCTGGCCATCCCGCTGTTCCTGGTCCTGCCGCGTCTGTTGGGCTTCCTGGGGCTCTACCTGGTCGGCCTCCTCTCCGATCTGCCCTTCGCGATGGTGGCCGCGGCGCAGCTCAAGGCCGAGTGGGGCCAGCTGCGCCTCCCGGAGAAGGAGCGAGCCGCGGTCCAGACGGGCGCCGGGCTGGCCGCCGGCGGGTGAGCCCTTCCTCCTCGCTGGCGCACGGGCGAGGATGGCGAGCATGGCCGCCATCGAGGTGAAGCCGCTCTCGCCGCCCCTCGCAGAGGACTACCTCGCCCTCTTCGACACCGCGTTCGAGGACAACAGGGATTGGTCGGGCTGCTACTGCCTGTACTACCACTCGGCCGACGAGGCCTGGGAGGCCGGGCCGGAGAGCGCCGCCGCACACCGCGCCGAGCGCGCGGCGCAGCTCGCCCGCGGGGAGGCGCCCGGGTACCTGGCCTACCTGGAGGGGAGGCCGGTGGGCTGGCTCAACGCCGGGCCGCGCGAGGCCTACCAGAACCTGCGCGGCCTCCCCGGGGGTGGGCCGGGGGAGGCGATGGTGATGTGCTTCCTGGTCCTGCCCGGGGCGCGGGGCCGCGGCGTGGCCGGGGCGCTCCTCGACTTCGCGCTCCAGGACCTCAAGCGGCGCGGGCTCCGGGCGGTGGAGGCCTACCCGCCCACCCACGCGGCGCCGCCCGGGGGGCTGAGCTGGGAGGCGGCGAGCTACAAGGGGCCGCTCTCCCTGTACCTCGTCCGCGGGTTCAAGCTGGAGGAGCGCGGCGGACGAAGGGTGGCGCGGCGGGCGCTCTAGAGCTCGGGCCCCGGCGCCACCTCCGCCCCAAGTCGGCCGCGCCGCGGCGGCCGCCCCATCGCTAGGAACCGGGGGCGCCCGTCGCGTCCGGAAGGGAGGCGAGCATGCTCCGTCCCAAGATCCAAGAGGCCCTCAACGCCCACGTCACCGAGGAGCTGTTCTCCGCGAACCTGTACCTGGCCATGGCCGCCTGGGCCGAGGCCAAGGCCTTCAAGGGCTTCGGTCGCTGGCTGCGGGTCCAGCACGAGGAGGAGCTCGGCCACGCCAGGAAGCTCCTCGACCACCTGCTCGACCGGGGCGGGACGGCCTCGCTGGGGGCGGTGCCCGCACCCGGCTCCGACTTCGGCTCGACCCTTCAGCTCTTCGAGAGGGTGCTCGAGCACGAGCGCCACGTCACCGCGTCGCTGGAGGACTTCTACGCCCTGGCCGCCGCCGAGCACGACGCGGCCACGCAGGTGTTCCTGCAGTGGTTCGTGACCGAGCAGGTGGAGGAGGAGAGGAGCGCCCAGGAGATCGTCGACCGCCTGCGGCTGGTCGCCGACCGGCCCGGCTCGGTCCTCTACCTCGACAAGGAGTACGGCAAGCGGGGGAAGCCCGCCGGCTGACGGCGGTCCGGGCAGCCCCCCTCCGCCCCGACAGGCTCGGGGCGTCGCGCCGGCGATCCGCCAGGGGACGCTGGCCGGGAGCGCGCCCAGGGCTGACGCGTTCGCCTCGTCGCCCCGACCCCTCGAGGTGTGCCTCACCCCTCGGCGGCCCCAGGGTAGAGGCCGGCCCACGCTGGGCCGCTGCAGCACCGACCCGCGATGGAGCCGCCGCTCGAGGTCCCACACGAGCGGTGGGCGTTGCGCGCTCGGTCCGGCGCAGGGGGCGCGCCGTCAGTGGGTGACGCTGTGGAAGAGCCGGCTCCAGCGCGGGCCGCTCGGGCCCCACGACGCCAGCGCCATCCAGGCCCGACCCTTGATGCGCTTCACCGACTGGGGCCCGAAGACGCGGCTGTCGGCGGAGTGGTCGCGGTGGTCGCCGGCTAGCCAGACGGTGCCCGCCGGCACGCGCTCGGCCGGGACGTCGCCGCAGGGGACGTCGGGGGTGCAGAAGGTGTGGTAGCGGTGCTGGTCGAGGGTCTCGACGAAGTCCAGGCAGGGCTCCTCCCGCCACTCGCCGCCCTCGGGCCGGTTCCAGTAGGTGCAGGCTCCGGGGATCCGCTCGTAGGGCTCGGGGGCCCCGTTCAGCAGCAGGTGGCCGTCCCGGATCTCCACCGTGTCCCCGGCCACCGCCACCACCCGCTTGATGAGGTCATCGCTGCGCGAGTTCCCCGGCGGGGCCAGGAGCACCACGATGTCCCCACGCCGGGGGGTGGACCAGGTGAGCTGCGCACCGGGCGTGAAGGGGAGGCGGGCGCCATAGGCCCACTTCTCCACCACCACGTAGTCCCCGATCTGCAGGGTCGGGATCATCGAGCCCGACGGGATGTACACCGCCTCGTAGAGGAAGGTGCGGAACGCCAGCACGGCGAGGATGGTCAGCGTCCACCCCCGCACCTCCTTCAAGAACCTCGAGCGATCCACGGGCCCCGCGTCTCCTATTCGGTCCGCATGGCCTCGACGGGGTCCAGCCTGGAGGCCCGCGCCGCCGGGTAGATCCCGAAGACGAGCCCGGCCCCGCAGGCCGTGACGAGCGACAGTATCACCGCCCAGGCCGGGATGCTCGCCGGAACTTGCTCCACCTCCCGGGCCAGCACCGCCCCGCCCGCGCCCAGCGCCACCCCCAGGATCCCGCCCAGGGCCGAGAGCACCACCGACTCGACCAGGAACTGGGCCAGGATCCGCCGCCGGCGGGCGCCCAGCGCCATCCGGATGCCGATCTCCCCGGTCCGCTGGGTCACCGAGACCAGCATGATGTTCATGATCCCGATGCCGCCCACCAGCAGGGCCAGGGCGCACACGCCGAAGGTGGCCGCCCCCACCACCCGGGCCAGGTTGTCGACCAGCCCGGTGAGGGTGTCGTTGGTGAACACCTCGAAGTCGCTCTCCTCCCAGGGGCGCACGCCCCGGGCCCGGCGCAGCGAGGCGGTGACCTCGTCGATGGCCCGCGAGGTGTCCTCGGGCGTGACGGCCCCGACCACGAGCTGGGTGTCGCGCTGCCGGCCCAGCACGATCTCGTAGGCGGTCCAGGGGAGGCAGACGAACCCGTCCTTGGACTCGCCGAGGATCGACCCCATCCGCTGCGCCACCCCGACCACCTCGAAGGTCGCGCCGCGGATGCGGACCTCCTGGCCGACCGGGTCCAGCCCGGGGAAGAGCAGGTCGGCCACGTCCGCACCCAGGAAGGCCACCCGCCGTCCCAGGAGCACGTCGGTGGCGGCGAGGAAGCGCCCCCGCGCGGCCTGCCCGCCGTGGGCCGGCTCGGCCTCCGGCCCCACGCCACCGACGGTGATGGTCTGGCGGGTGGAGCGGTAGGGGGTGGACACGGTCCAGGTCGCCTCGCCCCACTCCTCCACCGAGACGTAGCGCACGTGGGGGAGGTTCTGGAGGGTCTCGCCCTGCTCGCGGGTGATGGGTTGCCGGCGCTCGTACTTGCGCCAGTCGACGTCGCCCATGACCACCGCCGGGAAGCGGGAGACCGAGAACGCCCCGGCCCCCAGCACGGTGAAGTCGTTCTGGATCTTGAGCCGCAGCCCCTCGGTGAGCGACATCATGGCCACCACCGTCGAGGTGCCGATGACGATGCCCAGCAGGGTCAGCACCGAGCGGAGGACGTGGGCCCGCAGGGTGCCGAAGGCGAGGGTGATGGTGTCCCAGAGCCCGGTCACTCGTACCTCAAGGCCTCGACCGGGTCGAGCCGGGCGGCGCGCCAGGCCGGCCAGGACCCGAAGAGGAGCCCCACCGCCGCCGAGAAGGTGAGCCCCAGCACCACCGCCGACGGCGTCACCGCCGCGGCCAGCGGCGTGGCCAGGGAGACGACCCGCGCCGTCCCCAGCCCCAGCGCCGTCCCCACCGCGCCGCCCAGGGTGGCCACCACCGAGGACTCGATGAGGAACTGCAGGAGGATGGTGCGCCGCCGGGCCCCCAGGGCCCGCCGCACCCCGATCTCGCGGGTCCGCTCGGTGACCGAGACCAGCATGATGTTCATGATGCCGATCCCTCCCACCACCAGGGTGATGAGCCCCACCCCCACCGCCACCGCGTAGAGCGCGCCGGTCAGCTGGTTGTATAGCTTGAGGAACTCCTCCTGCTTGTTGCAGGCGAAGTCGTCGGGGCGGTCCGGCGGCACCCGCCGCACCCGGCGCAGGATGCCGATGAGCTGGTCCTGCAGCTCCTGCAGGTGCTCGGGCGCGCTGGAGACGGACAGGATCAGCGAGCGCTTCCCCCCCAGGTCGCGCAGGAAGGTGGTGTAGGGGAGGAACACGATCGTGTCCAGGTCGAGGTCCATGAACTTCCCGCGGCGGGCCATGGCGCCCACCACCGTGAAGACGTGTCCCTCCACCCGCACCCTGCGGCCGACGATGGCCTCGGGCTCCCAGCCGGGGAAGAGCCGCTGGCCGGCCTCGAAGCCCAGCACCGCCGAGGTGCGGGAGAGGTCGACGTCGGTCTCGGTCAGGAAGCGGCCGGCCGCCACCGCCCCGCCGTTGGTGTCCAGGTAGCGCGGATCGGTGCCGGTGATGCGGATCCCGCGCAGCTCGTGGTCGGCCTGGGTGACGGTCCCCTGGAAGACGCTCACCTGGGGCGCGACGGCGGTGGCCAGGGTGGCCTCGCGCTCCACCGCGCGCAGCTCGGCCAGCCCCAGGTCCTTCCGGTTGCGCATCAGCCACCACTCGCCCTGCCCCTGGGACACCCACTGGTACTTGGACACGTGGATGGTGTGCGTGCCGATGCTGGCGATCTGCTCCTCGAAGGCGGCGTTCAGCCCCTGGATGATGGCCACGATGGCGATCACCGTCATGACGCCGATGACGATGCCCAAGGTGGTGAGCAGGCTGCGGAGCCGCGCGCCCAGGAGGGAGGAGAGGGCGATGCGGAGCCCCTCCACCAGCTCGCCCAGGAGCCGGCGGGCGCCCTGGCCCAGCGCCCTCATCCGTGCACCACCCGGGCCGCGCCCAGCGCGGCGATCTCCGTGCCGGGGCCGTCACCCACCACCTGGCCGTCGGAGAGGCGGATGGCCCGGGGGCAGCGGGCGGCCAGCCGCGGCTCGTGGGTGACCAGGAGCAGGGTGTGGCCGCGGGCGTGCAGCTCGGAGAAGAGCCGGATGATCTCCTCGCCGGTGGCCGAGTCGAGGTTGCCGGTGGGCTCGTCGGCGAGGAGCAGGGACGGGTTCCCCACCAGCGCCCGCGCCACCGCCACCCGCTGCCGCTGGCCGCCGGAGAGCTCGTTGGGCCGGTGGGTCATGCGGTTCTGGAGCCCCACCGCCTCCAGGGCCTGGGCGGCCCGCGCCCGCCGCTCGCGTCGCGACAGGCCCCGGTAGACCAGCGGCAGCTCCACGTTCTGGAGGGCGGTGGCCCGGGGCAGGAGCTGGAAGGTCTGGAAGACGAAGCCGATCTCGCGGTTGCGCAGGTCGGCCAGCGCGTCGTCGTCGAGCCCCTCCACGTCCGAGCCGTTCAGCCGGTAGACGCCGGAGGTGGGCGTGTCCAGGCAGCCGAGCAGGTTCATGAGGGTGGACTTGCCCGAGCCGGACTGGCCCACGATGGCCACCCACTCGCCGCGGGCGATGGAGAAGGAGACGCCGTCGAGCGCGCGCACCGTCTCGCCGCCCACCAGGTAGTGGCGGTGGAGCCGGTCCACGACGATGAGAGGGTCGCTCATGGCAGTGCCGGGGCGGGGTCGGGGAAGGCCACCCGCTCACCTCTTGTCGGGCTTTTGCCCCGGCTTCTCCTCGGTCACCGGCTTCCCGTCGGAGAGCTCGCGGGAGAGGATCCGGTAGGGCCCCTCCACCACCTGCTCGCCGTCCTTCAGGCCGCTGACGATCTCGATCTCGCTCTCGCTGGCCAGGCCCGTCTCCACCGGGCGCACGTGGGCCAGGCCCTTCTCCACCACGAAGACGCAGCGCTTGAGCGGGTCGCGGGCCTTGCGCGGGCCCGCCCCGGGGGCCGGCGGCGGAGCGTTCCGGTCGGTCAGCGCCGGGCCGGTGCCGGTGAGGTCCTTCTCCGGCCGGACCGTGACCGCCTGGATGGGCACCACCACCGCGTCGGCGTGGGTGTCGGTGGAGATGGTCGCCTGGGCGCTCATCCCCGGCAGCGCGCCCGAGACCGGCTGGGTGAGGGCCAGCCGCACGAAGAAGGTGGTCACCTCCCCCTCGGTCCCGGCGTTCTTGACGGTGGCGTTGCGGGCCACCTCCACCACCTGGGCCGGGAAGTGCTGGTCGGGGAAGGCGTCGATCTCCACCTCGGCGGTGTCGCCCTCCTTCACGTAGACCACCTCGTGCTCGCCCACCTCGATCTTGGCCTCCATGCTGGAGAGGGTGGAGATGATCAGCACCACGTCCTCGGAGAGGTCCGAGCCGCGCACGCGCTCGCCCACCTGCTTCTCCCGCTTGGTGATGAAGCCGTCGATGGGCGAGGACAGGGTGGTGAGCGACAGGTTGTGACGCGACTCGGAGAGCGCCGCCTCGGCCTGCTGCACCCGCTCCTGCGCCGCCTGGAGGCGCGAGATCTCGCCGTCGAGCGCGGCGCGGGCGTTCTCCAGCTCGGCGGAGCTGGCGTTGCCGCCGTCGGCCAGGCGCTGCACCCGGGCCAGGTCCTGGCCGAGCTGCTTCACCTTGACCTTCTCGCCCTCCACGTCGGCAGCGGCGCTGGCGCGGGCGGCCTCGGCCTGGGCCACCTGGGCGGTGTAGCGACGGGCGTCGATCCGTCCCAGGACCTGCCCCTTCCTCACCCGGTCGCCCTCGTGAGCGGCCAGCTCCAGGAGGTCGCCGGAGATGTTGGCGGAGAGCTTCACCTCGGTGGCGGCCTGGAGCTTGCCGGCGGCGGTCACCACCCGGGTGATGGGGCCGCGCCGCGCGGTGACCAGCTGGATCTTGAGCGGCACCGGCGGGCGCGGGCGGAGGGAGGCCACGGTGAGGGCGGCCACGGCCACGACGAACAGGGCGGCGAGGATCCGCTTGGGCCAGCTCATCCGCAGCCGCGGCGGCGGCGGCGCCAGGGTCGGCGAGGGGGGCAGCTCTCCCGGCTCGGGCGAGGCGCCGGAGGCGGGTTCCTGGGCGGACATCTAGAGGCTCCCTCCCACGGCGCGCGCCAGGTCGGCGCGGGCCACGGTGTGATCGATGCGGGTCTCGAGCAGCGTCAGCTCGGCCTGGCTGAGCTTCAGGCTCGCGTCGCGTTCCTCGAGCTGGGTGGCGAGCCCGGCGCCGAACCGCTCGGTGGCCAGCCGCAGCGCGTCGCGCGCCGCCTGGAGGTTCTCGGCGGCCAGGGCCTCCTGCCGCGCCAGCGCCACCACCGCGGCGCGGGCCGTGGCCACCTCCTCGGCCACCTTGGCCCGGTCCCCCTGCGATCCCGCCAGGCTCCTGGCCACCCCGGCCTGGGCCCGGCGGACGTCGGCATCGGTGCCGAACCCCTGGAAGAGGTTCCAGCTCAGCACCACCTGGCCGGTGGCGGTGTAGGCCCGCGAGGGATCGCCGTAGGTGCCGTCGCGGCCGACCATCTGGGTGCCCGACCGGGAGTAGGTCCCCTGGAGCGCGACCGAGGGGAAGTAGGCGGCCCGGGCGACCTCCACGGCGGCGCGGGCCGCATCGAGCCGCGCCGAGCCGGCGAGGAGCGTGGGGCGGCGCTCGCGGGCCCGGGCCAGGAGCGCCTCCAGGGGCGGCGGCTCGGCCGGGGAGGTGCCGGCGTCGAGCTCGGGGGGGGCCAGCACCTCCAGCGCCTCGGCATCGGCGGAGCCCAGGGCCGCGGCCAGCGCCGCCCGCGCCTGGGCCACCCGCGCCCGCTGCGCCTCGGCGGCGATCCGATCGTTGCCCAGGTTGACCCGGGCGCCGTAGGTGTCGGCCTTGGGAGAGCGGCCGGCGAGGTAGAGCTCGTCGGCGCGGTCCACCAGCTCCCGCGATCGCCCGGCGGTCTTCTCCAGCACGTCCAGGGAGCGCTCCTGCTTCACGAGGTCGTAGAAGCGCTGGATGACCACGAACGCCACCGCCAGCGCCGCCTCCTCGCGCTGGCGCTCCGCGGCGCGCAGGCCGTGCCGCGCCTGGTCCAGGGCGCGCAGGCGGCCCAGGTCCAGGAGCGGCTGGCTGGCCTGGAGGCCGAGGGCGTAGGCAGCGGCGTCGCCGGCCGGCTCGGGAAAGGTGATGCCCCCGCCCAGGTCGACGGCGCTCGACGCCCCCCAGTAGGTGTGCCCGGCCGAGGTCTGAAGGTCGAGGCGGGGGAGGACACCGGCGCGCGCGGTGGAGACGTCGGCGCGGGCGGAATCGGCGTCGGCATCGGCGACGAGGAGGTCGGAGTTGCGACGGGCGGCGAGTTCGAGCGCCTGGTCCAGGGTGAGGGCCGGGGCGGGACGGGCCGGGGACGACGCGGCGGCCAGGGCGGCGACGAGGACGGTGCGGGCGGTGGCGGAGGCGGCGCGCATTGGGAGCGAGGGGAGGAGGGCCGGTCAGGGCGGTCCGGCGCCCGGCCCGCCGGGCCGGCCGGCGACGAGCGCGGGGAGGGCGACCCGGAAGACGGCGACCCAGGCCAGGTAGAGCACGGCGGTGGTGGCGATGGCCCGGGCGCGCGAGGCGCCGGTGACGCGGGCCATGCCCAGCGCCACCAGCCACACCGCCCAGAGGGCGAAGAGGTCGAGCCCGCCCAGCGCACCGGCCAGGGCCGGCGGCGCGTCGGGCCCGAGCAGCGCCGCCGGGCTCGAGGGGAGCAAGCCCGAGACCTCGGCGTGCGGGACCGGCGCGCGGGCCAGGGCGGCGGGGACGGCGAGCAGCCGGGCCACCCAGATCGGCACCATCCCGTGCGCGGTCACCGAGAGCGCCGGGCGGAAGGCGGTCCGCGCTCCGGCGACGCGGAAGCCGACCAGAAGGGCCCCTGCCGCGCCCGCGGCCAGCAGCGAGGGGAGGAACGCCGCGCCGGCCCAGTCGCCGAGCTGCCCCAGCTTCCGGGCGGTGATGGCTCCCTGCTCCTGCTCGTACTCGGTGGGCTCGGGCGGCGGCTGCCCGGAGGCGTCGACCTCGGGCGGCGCCGCGGCCCGGCCATAGTCGGTCCGCGGGATCACCAGCGCCGCGGAGAGGAGCGCCGCGGCGGTGGAGAGCGCCAGCGCCACCGCCAGGCGCGGCCTGCCCGAGAGCGAAGCCAGGCCGGTCGACGGCCGGGACAGCGTGCGCAGGACGTTCGAACCGTCGG
This sequence comes from Anaeromyxobacter sp., assembly GCA_035541675.1. Lineage (GTDB taxonomy): Bacteria > Myxococcota > Myxococcia > Myxococcales > Anaeromyxobacteraceae > Anaeromyxobacter. The sequence goes on from DATKMW010000071.1 coordinate 88,081, forward strand.
CGAGGAGGTCGGAAGCGCTCATGTCGTGCGGTTGGCCACAGTACGGATGCCGGAGCGCGTTATTTCGCGCTCCGGGCCCCCACCCGTCAACCCGCGATGAGGAGGGGGATTCCCGGGCGGGTTCCGCTCGGTGGCGTCACCGCTCCCCCGCCAGCGCCTCCACCCGCGCCGTGGAGTCCGGCACCCCGAAGAACGCGTACCCCTCCACCGGCCATCGGGGGAAGGCCCGCGCCTCGCGCCTGGCGAAGCGCCCGATCGGCTCCTCGATGACCCGCTCGACCCCGGGGGTGGAGGTGGCGTGCCGTACCCAGCGCTCGCCACCCTGGTGCACAATCACCAGGCCGGCGTGGGAGATGCGGGTCGAGCGATCGGGCTGGTCCTCACGGACCACGAACACCACCGCGCCCTCGGGGATCCGGTCCGCCACCGCCAGGAGGTCGGCGGGCGGCACCGCCCAGGTCTCGAAGCGGCCCAGCGGCTCGCGGTCCCGGGGCAGGCCGTAGATGGCGCGGCCGGCGCGGTGGACGCGGGCCCAGCCACCAGGGGTGTACTCCCGCGCCAGCCGGACCGCGCGCCCACCCCCGATCTCCTCGGTGACGTCGGCGATCCACCCGCGGGCGAGGTTGGCCGGGATCCACTGCGAGAGCACCTCGTGGTGGCGCGAGGCGAGCGCCGGCGTCCCCTGGTAGCGGATGTCGTCGAGGGCGCGCTCCGCTTCACCGAGGGTCCGGCTGCTCCCCAGCGCCAGGGCCGTCTCCACGAAGGTCTGGCAGTCGAAGGCGTCGAGCCGGAAGCGCGGGTCGGGGTCGGGGCCGGACCCTTCCCCGAGCGCCGAGCGGAGGTACCTCGCACCCAGGAGCGGGGCGGTGGCCGCCACCGCCCGCGCGCCACCGGGGGGCGTCCCGTCGAGGGCGTGCAGCAGGGCCGCCGGCGCCGCGGCCCGGGCGCTGGCCGGCGCGGAGACGATCAGGGTGGCGAGCGCCGCCGCGGCGATCACGTCACCAAGGGTATGATCCGACACCCTACCCATCAAGGTCCAGGCGAGGGATGCGGAGGGGTGCGGCGAGGGGCCAGGCGGCAGCCGGCCGGTATTCGGGCTAGGATTCCGCCGGCATGGTGGAGACCGGCCAGTGGGCTGTGGCACTTCACATCGCCGTTGCGGCTGCGAGCGGGGTCGTCTTCCTGGTAGCGCAGCCGGCGCGGCCTGCGCGGCTCCAGGACTACCGGGGCCCGATGGCGGCCCTGGGCGGCTGGGCATACTGGGTCACCCGGCCGGTGCTCGGCGCGGCGCGGGTGCTGCGGCTTTCGCCCGCCGCCGTCTCCGGCGGGGGGGTGGCGCTCAGCGTCGCGGCCGGGGTGCTGGCGGGGCTCGGGGCCTTCGGCTGGGCCGGGGTGGCGCTCCTGTGGGGCTCGGCGGCAGATCTGCTCGACGGCGAGCTGGCACGGTCCACCGGGACCTCCAGCCGCGCCGGCGCCTTCCTCGACTCGAACCTGGACCGGGTCTCGGAGTTCGCCGTGCTCTCCGGCCTGGGCTTCGTGCTCCATCCCGAGCGGGCCGGCGTGGTCTGCGCCGTGGGGGCCCTGGCCGCCTCCTTCATGGTGAGCTACGCCCGGGCCCGCGGCGAGGGGCTGGGCGTGGCTTGCCCCCCGTTTGGCCTGGAGCGGCCGCACCGCATGGCGCTGCTCATCTTCTCCCTGCTGGCAGCGACCTTCCTCTCCGCCCGAGCCGCTGCGGAGCTGCTCACCTACGCCTGCGGCACGGTCGCGCTGGGGGCGGGGCTGACGGCGCTAGGACGAATGGTGATCATCCACCAGCTCCTCCGGCGGGGGGGCGAGCCGTCGCCGGGGTGGCGCGAGACGCCGCCGCGGGCGGCGCCCTAGGGGAGCAAGCGTGCGCGTCTGCCTGGTCACACCGTACGACCTGTCGCACGAGGGCGGCGTGAACCGGCACGTCCGATCGCTGGCCGGCGCGCTGGGCGCGCTGGGGCACGAGGCCAGCGTGATCGGCCCGGCCAGCGGGGGCGTGCCCGAGGGCTGCACCTCGCTCCCCGGGGTGATCCCCGTGCCGGCCAACGGCTCGGTCGCCCGCATCGGCCTGCTGGTCTCGCCCCGCGCCACCCGCGAGCACCTGGCCGCGCGCGCCTACGACGTGGTGCACGTGCACGAGCCCATCGTCCCCGGCCCCAGCCGCCACGCCGTCCGCTGGGCGCGGGCCCCGGTGGTGGCCACCTTCCACGCCAGCGCCGAGCGCGAGGTGCGGCTGCAGCGTGCCCTCCGGCGCTTCGCCTCGCTGGGCCTGCAGCACATCGCCCACGGGATCGCCGTCTCCCGCGAGGCCAAGCGCTTCTCCCGGGCGGTGTACCGCGGGCGGACCGCCGTCATCCCCAACGGCGTAGACCTGTCGCGCTTCCAGGTGGCCATCCCCGGGGAGTCCCCCCGCCCCGACCGCCCGCTGCGGCTCCTCTTCGTGGGTCGCTTCGGCGAGCCGCGCAAGGGCTTCGGCGCGCTCCTCGACGCGCTGGCCATCCTGGCCTCGCAGGGCCGGCGGGTGGAGGCGGCGGTGGTGGGCGACGGGCCGCTCGATCGCTTCGCCGCCCGCGCCGAGCCGCTGGGCGTGCGCTTCCTGGGCCGGCTCTCCGACCAGGCCCTGGCGGAGCGCTACCGCCAGAGCGATCTCTTCTGTGCACCGTCCCTGGGCGGCGAGAGCTTCGGCATGGTCCTGGTCGAGGCCATGGCCGCCGG
>DATKMW010000072.1:0-51889 GCA_035541675.1 Anaeromyxobacter sp.
CCGCCTGGACGTCGTCCAGGTCGTCGAGCAGGTCGAGGAGCTTGAGGAGGCCGCGGGCCTTGTCGGGATCGCCGAGCCGCACCGTCTCCCTGGGGAGGTAGGCGAGCCGCCGGCCCCCCAGCGCCAGGTGGCGAGCCTCCAGCGCCGCCACCACCGCCCCCAGGTCGTGCGGGGCGGTGCGCACCTCGAAGCCGGCCTCGCCCTGGGGGCTGACGTCCTCGGCGCCACCCTCCAGCGCCGCCTCCAGCACCTGCTCCTCGCTGGGGCCGGGCTTCACCTCCACCAGGCCGCGCCGCTCGAAGTTCCAGGCCACCGCGCCGGCCGCAGCCATGTTGCCGCCCCCCTTGGCGAAGGTGGTGCGGACGTCGCCGGCGGTGCGGTTGCGGTTGTCGGTGAGGCACTCGACCAGCAGGGCCACGCCGCCCGGGCCGTACCCCTCGTAGACGACCTCCTCGTAGCTCACGCCCTCCAGCTCGCCGGTGCCCTTCTTCACCGCCCGGGTGATGTTGTCCAGGGGCATGTTGGCCTCGCGGGCCGCGTCGACGGCGGCGCGGAGGCGGGCGTTGCCGGCGGGATCGCCGCCGCCCAGCCGTGCGGCGACGGTGATCTCCTTGATGAGCTTGGTGAAGAGCTTGCCCTTGGCTGCGCCCTGGGCTTCCTTCTTGTGCTTGATCTTGGTCCATCGGTTGTGGCCCGACATGACCCGCTCCCCGGGCGGCCCGGTCGTGGGCCGCGGCCGTCGTCCGGGGACGTAGCACGCGCCCGCTAGGACCTTCAAGCACTCCGCGGCCCGGGCCGCCCCGCCGGGGCGAGGCGGCCGGCCCTCATTTGCAGTTGCTGTTGGCCTCGTGGCGGCAGGCGTGGGCCTGGCGCGAGACCTCCAGCCAGTAGAGCGTCGAGGCCACGTCCCGCGAGCCCAGGCCGGTATTGGTGGGCGGAGAGCCCGGGTCGAGCTGCAGGGTGGAGTAGTAGACGCGCCCGGTCGAGGAGACGCCCATGCGGACCATGGGCGCCGCCGGCGGGGCGATGGTCGACCGCTCCATCCCGCGGTACACCAGCGAGGTGTCCGAGGCCTGGTTGCAGACGGTGTCGGGCGTGCCGGTCACGAAGTTGGAGGCGTAGCCGATGGCCGACTGCTGGGCGGTGCTGGTGGCGCTGCAGGGGTCGCTGCCGCTGGCCGCCGAGCCCAGCGGCACGAAGCTGTTCCAGGTGGCGCAGGAGTTCACCAGCGCCGCCCCCGAGGCCGTCTTCTCGTTGGTGCAGCTGCCGGAGCAGGCGGCCGTGGTCGGGCAGGTCACGTTATAGGTGTAGAACCAGCCCGGGTCGTCGACCGTCGCCTGGCACTTGCTGCTGCCGTCCTGGCAGGAGAGGGCTCCCTTGATGGTGACCTGCGCCTGGGTGGTCTCCACCAGCGAGCAGGTCCCGTCGGGCGTGAAGGCGCAGGCCCCGGACTTGCTGAAGCTGGCCACGTCGGTGAAGCGGTTCGTGTCGAAGGTCACCGCCGTCGACCAGTCGGCGCTGGCGGCCGTGGAGAAGGTCTTCTGCGACACCCCCACGCCGCCGTAGGCCCAGATGCCGTAGAACCGGGCCTTGTCGGCGCAGCTGTTGGCGTTGGCCGGGGTGATGTCGTGGCCGGACCCCACCGGCGTCACCGTGCACAGGCCGGTGGAGTCGCAGGTGGCGGTGCCGCTGGCGACCGCCGTACCCGCGGAGCCGCAGTTCAGGTTGTAGGAGGCGGTGCTGGTGAAGCTGCCGGAGGAGCCGCTGGTGCAGGCCGAGGCTCCGCTCGTGCCGCAGCCCTCGGTGAGGGCAGAGCTGGTCATCTGTCCGGTCGTGGAGCAGGTGAAGCCGCCGCTCGAGCTGCAGACCCCGTAGTTGAGCTGGGTCGAGGTGGTGGCCGAGCAGCCCGCCTGGCAGCAGCTCATGAGGTTGTCGGGCCCGCAGCCTTGCCCCTGCTGCAGGATCTGCTCGCGGTTCCCCGAGCCGAGCATGACCCGCAGCTGGTGCCGCTGGGGCTCGTAGGCGTTGGCGGTCATGTAGTAGAACTCGTTGCGGTCGCTGCTGTACTGGGCGTCGTTGCTGCGGCGCCCTTGCTCGAAGGTCCGCGCCGCCCTCCAGTTGGTGACCCGGCCGCTGACGTCGCGGTGCCCGGGGGTGTCGAAGCGGGCCACGAACAGGTCCCCGCCCAGATCGCCCCAGGTGGCGGTGTCGAAGAAGTTGTCCGAGTCGAGCCCCAGCGAGGGGTCGCCCAGGTCGACCAACCCGACCGCCGCCGTCACCGGGAACATGCTGGTGGTGGTGTTGCCCGAGGAGCCCACCACGTTGGCCTTGAAGTCGGTGTCGGTGAACCGCCAGTAGACGCTCCCGGTCCAGGCGTCGAGGGTCCACACCGCCCGACCCCGGTTGAGGGTCGGGTCGTATCCCCCGTTCAGCATCACGATCCACTTCTCCACCCAGTGCTTGTTCTGGGGATCGACGTCGCCGGCGCCGGGGTAGAGCTGCACCGGGCCGATGGGGGGGGGCCGAGGCGAGAAGTCGCTCCAGGACTCCCCCATGTACTGGGCGTCGTCGGAGCGAGGCGGCGGGAAGGTCCAGCGCAAGGTCGGGCGCGGGCGGACCGAGGCGGTGGTGCTGAAGGCGTTGGTCACGTCGAGCGCGGTGTACTGGGTGCCTCCCGAGCGCTCCCCGAAGATGGCCACGGTGCGGAACTCGTTCTTCTGCTTCACCCCGTCGAGGGAGTTGCCCGTGGCGGAGACGGTGTTGTTGGTCGAGCCGTCGGACGGGGCGTTGTCCACCCAGATGTCCCGGACCATGGTGTTCCCGTCCACCATGTACTGGTGGTTCAGCATGGTGTCCCGGAGCCTGGGGAGGAGATCGGGCGGCAAGAGGGCCCAGAGCTCCTGGCCGGTGCCGTCCTGGACGTTGGGCCAGGCGCAGTCCAGGTCCTGGGTGCCGGTGGAGGTGTCCTGGCCGCCGGCGTCGAAGGCGTGCAGGAAGCCGTCGTTGGAGCCGACCAGCACCACGTTCTCCCGGCCGGCGTAGGCGGTCCGCCAGGCGCGATAGGCGTCCACCGTCCCGGCGGCGGTGGTGCAGCCGGTGTAGCTGGCCTGGTCGGTCTGGTAGCCGGCCGCGTACTTGGCGTTGGAGGTGTAGCCGAAGAGGGTGCGCACGCACTGGTTGTCCGTGCCGAGCCGGCACATGGCCTCGGAGGTGGGCGGGTGCACCAGGACGGGCGAGGAGTGGAAGATGTCGGCCAGCTTGTAGAAGCTGGGCGCCGTGGTGCTGGTGGAGGCGGCCATGGCGTCGTTGGGCCGATCGCGCTCCTCCCCGGTGTAGTAGGTGCTGCCGGCGGTGGTGATGGCGCAGGAGGTGGTGCCGCTGGCCGTGGTGTTGCTGGCCGCCCCGGTCCCGTTGTTCGGGTTCGGCTGGGTCATGGAGGTGTAGTTCCCGTAGGAGGTCCCGAAGCCGGGGCCGGCGCAGCCGTCGCCGTCCTGGTCCAGGACGTCCCACCCGCGGGCGAAGAGGATCACCTGCTGGGCGCAGTAGGTCTGCCAGTTGCCGGTCTTGTCCGTCACCGGGCAGCTGGGCAGCGGCGACGACCCGCACAGCTTGGCCAGGGTCTCCATGGTCGAGCACCAGGTCGAGTCCAGGTTCATGTACGGCGCCAGGGTGGCGGCGTTCTTGGTCTCCAGCTCGTACATGGTGCCGTCGGGGGTGGCCGTCCAGATGTTGCGCGGAGTCTTCCCCGGCGCGTACTGCGTGTAGGGGGCGATGTTGCCGGTGTCGGCGTGCTCGGCGGCGGTCCGGTACCCGGTGGCCGTCGGCGTCGAGAGCACCGAGCCAGCGTCCCAGAACATGTGCGCGGGGGTGTTGCCGGAGCCCTTCTTGTACCAGATGCCGGTGCTCGAGTCCTCGACCACCTCGTCGCAGTCGGCGTCGACCAGGAAGCTCCCCGTGCAGATGTTGAACCCGTTGGCGTCGGCGTCGCCGTTGAAGTTGGCCATCACCGTCTTCCCGCGGCAGACCACCTGCTGGGTGACGTCGTTGGGGTCGGGCTTCTTGGTCGGGTCGCACCCGGCCGCGGCCTCGTCGAAGAGCATCCACTCGAAGAGGTGGCCTTCCCAGGTCGCCTTCTGGTTGGGCTTGAAGCGGGTGATGAAGGCCTTGGTGTCGACGGCGTTGATGGTGGTGAGGGCGGTGGCGGCCGGGGTCCCGAAGGAGGTGGGGTTGGTCGAGACCTGGTTCAGGGCGGCGGCCACCCCCGAGGCCAGGGCCGCCCCGTCGGCGGCGTTGTTGAAGGTCCCGCCGCCCATGTTGGCGGTCGCCTGGAGGATGGTCTGGGCGTTCCCCGCCGCCAGGTTGAAGCTCACCGCGCTGGTCATGAGCAGCTGGTTGCCGTTCAGGTAGGACGGGCTGAGATCGTGCTCGTGCAGCCAGGCCGCGATCCGGGGCACCTTGGCCGGCGCGCTGGTGTCGGTCGGGCTGCAGCAGGCGCTGGCGGTGGATCCGCTGCAGGTCGTCCCCGCGCCGCAGTTCCCCGCCTGCGTGTAGACCGCCTGGTCGTAGCTGTTGATGGCGGTGGGGAAGGTCATCTCGCTGTTGGGCGAGCCGTCGGTCACGATGATGACCGCGCTCTTCTGGCAGTACCAGCAGAACACCTTGCTGTTGGTGTCCACCCAGGAGGCGTTCATGAGGCCCTTCGAGGTCTGGGCGAAGGAGGTGAGCTCGTAGCTGGATCCGAAGGCGGTGGTGTAGGTCCCGGGCTGGGTGAAGTACTGGCCGAGGTGGAAGAGGCCGGTGGCCATGGGCGTGCCGCCGCACTCCAGGCTGGGGAGGGTGACGCCGCTGGGCCAGCCGGCCGCGCCGCCGTGGGTGTGGTTCAGGGCGTCGAGGATGAGCTGCCGCGCGGTCACGTAGGCGGAGGAGCTGGGCGGGTAGGAGTTGGCCTGGCTCGGGCCGACCGGCACCACGATGACCGAGCCGTTGCTGATGGTCACCGGGCAGTTGTAGGGGTTGCTGGTGGTCGCACTCGACATGTAGGAGAGGCCGATGCGCAGCTGGTCGGTGTTGGCCGAGTGGGCAGGGTCGATCCAGGCCGTGTTCTTGATGACCTTCCGGGCGGACATGAACTTGGGCGGGTTGGCGTTCAGCCAGCCGCCGGAGAAGTACGCCCCGGTGGTGGCGGTGGCGGTGGCGGTGGCCGGGGTGCAGGTGGTGACGCCGTGGCTGGTATGGGTCGAGGCGTTACCGTAACCGTAGGTGTAGGTGTAGAAGTAGAAGCCGGCAGCTCCCGCGTTGGTGAGGCAGGCCGAGCAGTTGGGGAGCGTGAAGGTGAGGAACTTGTTGTTGTTGGTGACGAGCGTGTTGCCCGAGCAGGTCTTGTCGGTGTAGGGGCCGACGGTGACCGAGCAGGGGTTGGCGGTCGGCGTCGCCGAGGTCTCGGTCCAGGAGTTGTAGGCGTAGACGGCGGTGGGCTGGAAGAGGCAGTTGTTCCCGGTGCAGCCGGTGCCCCAGGGCGGCAGATCCTTGAGCCCGTTGCTGGCGGTGCCGAAGCCCGGATCCACCAGCGCGTTGGCGGTCGGGTCGTAGTTGGCCATCCAGGAGAGGCTGCTGTTCCCGGACACGCTGCAGGTCCCCAGGGCCGAGGCGGCATCGATCGCGGGCGTGCCCAGGCTGGCGAAGCTGGGGTACTGGCAGGTGGAGAGCGCGTTGCTGGCGCCCCAGGTGTCGCCGTCACCGCATTGCGGGATGTTGTTCATCGACCCCGACACGTCGAGCATGAACATCACGTTCGACGGCCCGACCGGCAGGGTGAAGAACTTCTCGTCGCCGGCCACCGGGTTGTTGACGGTGCTCTGCAGGGAGGTGGTGACGTTGTCGCAGGGCAGCCCGCCGTCGGATCGGAGCGGCACGAAGAGGAGGATGGCGGCGACTGCCGTGAGGGTGGAGAGGATGTTTGCGCGGCGCATGGTCCCTCCTACAGTCCGTACTCGACGCCGAACTCCACCTCGACCTCGCGGGACTCCGGCGGGTTGCTGGTGGTGTCGCCCTGGACGCAGTGCACGACCACGCGGAAGGGGGCGACGGTGTCGCCGATCCGGTTGGTGAGGTCGTTGGACTGGTACGAGGAGCCGACGGTCAGCGGGTTCATGGGGATGACCTGGACGTTCTGCACCCAGGTCTGCGAGCCGCTGTTCCAGTAGGCCGCGCTGGTGGGATCCTGGCCGTAGTGGCCGCCCATCACCACGGTCGGGCTGTTGGGGTCTAGGGTGATCTTGAGGGGCGCCACTCCCACGTCGTGGACGCCCAGCACCTTCCACTGGCTCATGAGCAGGGCCCGGGCGGCCTCGGCGCAGGCCGCCACCGAGGCCTCCTTGCGACCGGCCACGGCGCCCGACAGCTCCCGCGAGGCGAAGCGGACCACGCCCAGCCCGAACACGGTGATGACCAGGACGACGATCACCGCCATGAGGAGGGCGTTGCCGCGCTCGTTGTGCCGGATGGACATCTCACCCTCCTCCGCAGTTGCCGGCGCAGGAGGCGCCGGTGCAGCAGTTGGCGGTGGCGTAGTTGGGGTCGTACTGAGGGAACACCGGCAGGCGCGTCTCGAGGTTCCGGGTGTAGACGGTGGTCTCGAACTCGACGCGCCTGTAGCTCCCTTCCCCCGCCACGTCCGGGCGGTTGAACGCCGCGGGCACGCACGGATCCCCGTTCCCCAGGCAGGGCCCGTTTTGCGGCACGAGGGGGACACCGGCCCGGGGCGTGCGAACGGTGAGTGAGAGCCGCACCGCCCGCACGTTGGCCGGGTGGTGCATGGTCCGCAGCGGGTCCAGGCTGGGGGTGGAGAAGGTGGGGATCCCGATGGTGGGGGCGAGGTTGAACCCGGTGTCGTCGCCGGCGACGTTGGCCGTCACCTGGACGCCCGCGGTGGTCCCCTGGACCTGATTCCCGGTGGCCGCCTCCGAGTAGACGTAGGCGACCTGCAGGTCCTCCACGTCGGGTGCGATGGGCCTGAGGACGGGCTGGCCCCCGTCCTGGAGGCCCTGGTCGAGCAGGAGGTAGGGGCGAGATCCTGGCGTCTCCCAGGCCACCTGCGCGCCGGTGCTGTCGTCCACCGCCTGCACGTAGTAGCGGTAGCGATCGATCTTGAAGGCCTTGACGGACGCGGTCCCCGCCGAGAAGCAGGGCTGGCCGGTGAGGAGGGCGTTCTGCGTGGGGAAGTCGTAGGGCTGGCCGGTGGGGGCCTGGAGGGTGACCCTGATGTTCCCCGGGTTGGGCGTGTCGATCGAGGAGACCGTCACGTAGGCCCAGGCCCACTGGTTGGCGGAGCCGTAGCACATGATCTGCAGGACCTGACCCGCCTCGAGCGGGGTCAGGCGCGGGGCCACCAGGGTCAGGGCGTTCGAGCCCACCGAGGCCACGTCTCGCTCCCAGAGGGGATCCCGGGAGTAGAAGACCAGCTCGTCGGGCCCGTCGATCTTGTCGCGGCAGGTGCCGTCGGCGCACTGGTAGCCGCCGAAGCGGGCCTGGAGCCCCTGGGGGAGCCGATCCATGGGCACGTTGGCGATGAGCCCCATGTCGAAGGTGAAGGTGGGCTCGAGCCCGTAGCCCGCCGCCCGGAGGTTGGTGGTGATCTCGTCCATGGCCCCGCGAGCGTTCTCCTGGACGGCGCGGTCGTCGACGCCCGACTGGAACCAGCGCTGGCTGCCGACGAGGAGCACCATGCCGGCGGCCACGGCGACGAGGGAGATGGCCACCGAGATCATCAGCTCGACGAGCGAGAATCCGCGGGCGCGCATGGGAGCCTCAGTTCGTGGCCGCCGGGTTGGGGAGGAAGGTGGTCACCACGATCCGGCGACCCAGCCCGTTCCGGTCCCAGCGCACGATGGCGGCGACCCGGCGCCCCAGCAGGGCGCCGTTGGCGTCGTAGTCCAGCTCGGCGATGTTCCAGTAGCGGGTGAAGCCGGTGGGCAGGCTCGCGCTGGGGACGCCGTTCCAACCGAGCGGGGAGGCCTCGAGCTCGCTCTCCTCGTGGTCGTACATCGCCGAGGTGACCGTCCCCTCGAACTGGCCGTCGGGGTCGGAGTAGAGGGGGCTGGCGATGCTCCCGTCGTTGGCGGCGTTGACGTTGAGGAGCCGGGCGTCGTTGTTGTAGTCCCAGGTCTGCATCTGGGCGATGAGGTCCTGCGCCAGCTCGGTGGCCCGGGTCATCACCCGCCCGTCCTCGTTCATCCGGACGCCGTAGGCCTGGACCGACAGGACCCCGAGCGAGCCGATGAGCAGGACCACCATCGCCACCATGACCTCGAGGAGCGTGAAGCCTCTTGCGCGAGAGAGCCTAGCCATTGTGGAAGGTCCTCACCGAGCCCTGGGGGCTCGTGATCACGAAGGTGCTGGTGGTGTAGGTGGTCCCGATGGGCAGGTCGGTCGAGTAGATGGAGAAGCTCCCGCCGGTGGTGGTGCTGGGGTCCTGCTCGGTGATGTTCGTCCCCGCCACGTACCAGAAGCTGGTCTGGCCCCCCCCGTCGAAGACGATGGCGCCGCGCCGATCCCCCCCGCCCAGGCAGAAGGAGCAGTCGGCGGTGACGGTGATCGCCGCGTAGGGGAAGAGGAGGGCCTGCCCGTAGCCGGTGACGGGACCGACCAGGACGTTGCTGGGGAGGTCGAAGGTGCTGATCACCTCGCCGCTGTCGACCCCGTTGGTGGGCGCCTGGAGGGTGGACGGGTCGTACTGCGCGAAGGTGAGGGTGGTCGAGGCGTTGTTGAGGAAGTTCTGGTCCGAGTCGTCCCGGAGCACGATGATCCGGCCAGTGGACGCGCCGTTGGCGTAGGCCGGGAACACCATCACCGCCACCTGCTTGCCGTAGGCGAGCGCCTCCTGGCGGGCCTGGTGGACGAGCGACTGGATCTCGTTCGAGGTGCTGTCGAAGTCCGCCCGGGGGCGCCCGCGCCGCATGAGGTCCCAGGAGAGGACGGTGACCACGACGATGATGGCGATGACGGTCGCCATCTCCACCATCGTGAAGCCGCGAGCTTTCGCTGGACGCAAGCACGCCTCCTTCCCAGGCCCCAGGCCTGCAATCGCCGTGCGCCGGGCCCCGCCGGCGCCGCCCTTGCAAGGGCGCGTCCCGAGGCCGGGAATCGCCGGGTGGGTCCGCGCCCACCGCCCGCCCACATGCAGGCCCTTGCACACCGCGCAAGGGGCTGCACCGGGGGCGAGGACCCACCTACCAGATGATCGACTCCACCAGCTCGTCGATGAGGTCGCCCAGCCGATCGATGCCGTGCGACTTGGAGAGGTAGCCGTCGGCCCCCGCCGCCTCGGCGACGGGGGCGAGCTCCTCGTCCGGCCGCGAGCTGAAGAGGATGATGGGGATCTTCTCGGTGTGGAAGTCCTGCTTCAGCACCCGCACGATGTCCTTGCCGGAGACGTCGGGCATCATCAGGTCGGTGAGGATCACCTCGGGCTGGAACTGCTCCAGCAGCGCCTGGAACTCGAGCAGGTTGGAGGCGACGGCCACCGCGTGGCCGCGTTCCTCCAGGACGGCCTTCTCCATCTCGAGCGTGATGGTCGAGTCGTCGAGGAGGAGGATGCGCCGCTTCTCGGCCATCAGGTTCCTTTTCCCCTCCCTAGAGTGCCGCCAGAGCGTACTCCGCCGCTCGGGCGAAGGCGCCTCCGTCCTCGGGGAGGTCGGGATAGTAGCCCAGGAAGGCCTGCCGCTTCCCCTCGGGGCGGCGCTTGTAGGCCTCCACCGCGTTCCGGTAGGCGAGGCGGGCGCGCTGCACATCCCGCTGGGTCTCGCGGCAGCGCCCCAGGTAGTAGTGGCCCAGGGCCAGGTCGGGGTCGAGGAAGAGGGCCCGCGACAGCTCGCGGGCGGCCTCGTCGGCCTGGCCGACCGAGAGCAGGTGGATGCCGAAGAAGAGGTGGGCCTCGGCGCTGAGCGGCTCGAGGGCCAGCGCCGACTGGTAGCAGCGGCGGGCGCGGTCCTGCTGGCGCAGGATGCCGTACAGGTTGGCGAGGGTCAGCCGGACCGCCAGGTCCTCGCCCCCTCGCTCCATGAGCCGTTCCAGGAGCTCCCTGGCCGCGCCGAAGCGCCCGTCCGCGAACAGGGCCACCGCCGCGTCCAGGAACTCCTGCGGCGCGAGCAGCGGCTCGGCCTGGGGGGCCCCGGCCGGGGGCTCGGGCTGAGCCGGCGCCGGTGCCGGCACCGCCCCGGGCAGGCTCAGGTGCTGGACCGGGGGCGGGGCCACCGGCAGCGGCACCAGGTGGGGCCGCGCCGGGGGCGTGCGCACCACGCGCGGGTCGGACTCCGATCGCCGGTAGAGGAAGGCCCCGGCCACCTCGGTGAGCTCGAACCCCTCGAAGAGCCGGAAGAGCGACTCCGAGTAGCCCAGGAACAGGTAGCCGCCCGGGGCCAGGGCGCCGTGGAAGCGGGTCAGGACCTGCTGGGTGGTGGTGGTGTCGAAGTAGATGATGACGTTGCGGCAGAAGACGATGTCCCAGCCGCCCGGTGCGGCGGGGCGGGGGAAGACGGCCGAGACCAGGTTGTGCGGGCGGATGGCGCTCACCAGGCCTCGCAGGCTGCTGCGCACCATTCGCCGGTCGCCCTCCTGGTCGAAGTGGCGAGAGAGGAGCGGCGCCGGTACGTCGCGCACCTTGCGGGCCTCGTAGGCGCCGCGGGCGGCACAGGCCACCGCCTCCGGGTTCACGTCGGTGGCCAGGATCTCCACGTCCTCCGGGCCGGCCCCCGCCTCGGCCGCGGTCATGGCGATGGAGTAGGGCTCCTCCCCGGTGGCGCAGCCTGCCGACCAGATCCCCACCCGCCGCCCGCCGGCGCGGGCGCGGGAGAGCAGGGCCGGCAAGACCGCTTCCAGGGCCCGGAACTGGCGAGCGTCGCGGAAGAAGCTGGTCTTGCCCACCGTCACGAGCGGCAGGAGCCGCCGCAGCTCCTCGTCCCCCGCCGGCGAGCGGAGCAGGGCCAGGTAGCCGTCGGCGTCGGTGGCCGGCGGGGCCGGGTCCTCCAGCCGGGCGGCCACGGCCATGCGCAGGGCGCTGTGCCCGTCGGGGCGGACGTGGAGGCCCACCCGCTCCTTGAGGATGGCGGCCAGGGCCAGGACGTGCTCTTGGGGGAAGGGCGTCACCGGGTGAGCTCCGCGAGCGCGCGGGGGATGTCGTCGAGGGGGAGGACGCGGTCGGCGGCACCGAGCTCGATGGCCGCCCGGGGCATGCCGAAGACCACGCTGCTGGCCTCGTCCTGCACCAGGGTGACCCCGCCCGCCGCCTGGATGGCCTTGAGCCCCTCCGCCCCGTCCCGCCCCATGCCGGTGAGCAGCACGCCGCAGGCGCGCGGGCCGTAGGCGCGCGCGGCCGAGGCGAAGAGCGGCGTCACCGACGGCCGGAAGGTGTCGACCGGCGGGTCGTCGACCAGGTGGGCGGCGCCCCGGGAGACCACCAGGTGACGGCCGGTGGGGGCCAGCAGGACGCGGCCGGGCCGGAGCGGCTCGCCGTCGACGGCCTCGGCCACCTCCAGGTGGGCCTCCTGCGAGAGCCAGCTCGCCAGGCCCTCGGTGAACCCGTCGGCGATGTGCTGCACCACCGCCACCGGGGCCGGGAAGGAGGCCGGCAGCCGCGAGAGGATGGTGGCCAGCGCCCGCGGGCCGCCCAGCGACGCGCCCACCACCACCAGCTCGGCCGGGACGGCGGCACGCCGGCCGGAGGGGGGCCCGCCGCGCAGGCCGCGCGGGTGGCGGATCACCCGCACGCCGGCGAGGAGCCTGAGCCGCGCGCGGAGCGCCTGCCCGTAGGTCTCCAGGTCGGCCTCCCCACGGGGCTTCTCCATGATGTCCAGCGCCCCCAGGGACAGCGCCCGGAAGCCGGCCGCCTCGGTGGGGCCGGCGGTGAGGACCAGGATGGGCGTGGGGGTCTCGGCCATGATCCGGGCGATGCCGGCGTAGCCGTCGGTGGCCGGCATGTTGAGGTCCATGGTGATGACGTCGGGGCGGTGCCTGCGGGCCAGATCCGCCGCCCGCTCGCCGTCGGAGGCCACCGCCACCAACTCCAGGTCCCTCCCCGCCCGCACCACCGCGGAGAGGAGCTGGCGGAAGAGCTCCGAGTCGTCCGCCACCAGGACCCGCACCGGGCGGTCGGCCGGGCTCATATGGGCGCCCCGCAGAGCCGGTCCATGGTGGCGGCCAGGCTCTCGGCGTCCAGCTCGCCCTTGACCAGGTAGGCATCGGCGCCGGCGTCCACGCCCCGGCGGCGCTCCTCCGGCGCCGAGAGCGAGCTCAGGATGACGATGGGGAGCTTGACGAAGCGCGGCGCGGCCTTGACCCGGCGGGTGAGGTCGATGCCGTCGAGGACCGGCATCTGCACGTCGGTCAGCAGGAGGTGGAACTGGCCGCTCTGCAGCCGCTGCCAGCCCTCCTCCCCGTCCACCGCCTCCTCCACCTCGTGCCCCAGCGAGCGCAGGAGCGCGGCCTCCGCCTCCCGGGCGATGGCGCTGTCGTCGACCAGCAGGATGCGCAGGCGTCGCCGGTCGCGGCCCCGGGAGAGGGCCGGCGAGGCCACCCGGCGGGCGGCGGCCACCACGTCGGGGGTGGAGAGGAGCAGCGCCACCCGGCCGTCCTCCAGCGCCGCCGCGCCGGTGACGAAGCGGATCCCCTTGAGGAAGGCGCCCGGCGTCTTCACCGCCACCTCGCGCTCGCCGTGCAGCCCGTCCACCACCAGCGCCGCGCCGTCCGAGCCGTGCCACACGTAGGCCACCAGCGGCCGCTTCGACCGCGGCCCGCCGTTCAAGGAGAGCAGCGGCCCCAGCGCCACCACCGGCATGAGCCGGTCGCGGTAGCGCACCGCCCGGATGCCGGCCACCTCGGTGGTGTCCTTGGGCTCGAGCCGCCCCACGCTGTCCACGTCGGCAGCGGGGATGCCGTAGACGTCCTCGTCGATGCGCACCAGCAGGACCTTCATGAGCGAGAGCGACTGCGGCATGCGCAGGGTGAAGCGCGTGCCCTTGCCGATCTCCGACTCCACCGCCACCGATCCGCCCAGCGCCGTCACCTTGCGGCGGACCACGTCCAGCCCCACCCCTCGCCCGCTGGTCTCGCCGGCCTGGTCACGAGTGGTAAATCCGGGCACGAAGATCAGCTCCAGGGCGGCGCGGTTGGAGAGCGCGGCCGCCTGCTGGTCGGTGATGAGCCCCTTGCGCAGCGCCGCGGCCCGGATGCCGGAGGGGTCGATGCCCCGCCCGTCGTCCTCGACGGTCACCGCCAGCAGGTCGCCGTCGGTCCGGGCGGTGATGACCACCTTGCCGGAGCGCTCCTTCCCCGCCTGCTCGCGCTCGGCGGGGGCCTCGACGCCGTGGTCGACCGAGTTGCGGACCAGGTGGACCAGCGGGTCGTTGAGGGAGAGGAGGATGGCCTTGTCCACCCCGGTCTCGCCGCCGTGCACCCGGCACTCCACCTCCTTCCCCTGCTCCCGCGCCATGTCCCGGGCGGCGCGGGGGAAGCCGGCCAGCACGCCGGAGAGGGGGATGAGGCGCGCCGCGCCGATCCGCTCGGCCAGCTGGCCGAACTGGGCGTGGGCGGTGGAGGCGGCCTCGGTCTGCTGGCGGGCGAAGCGGAAGGTGTCGGAGCGGAGCAGGTGGACGTCGCCCTCGATCTGCTCGACCAGCCGCTGGTTCCTCGGGTCGCGGACCCTCTCGGACAGGGAGATGATCCGGTCCGAGACCCGCGCCCAGCGCGCGAAGAGGCCGTTCAGCTCCTTGGAGCGCCGGATGGAGCGCGCCCCCTCCACCAGCACGTCGCCGGCCAGGGCCGCGATCTCGTCCAGGCGGTCGACGTCGACGCGGATGGAGGCCGTGGGCCGGTCCCCGCGCAGCTCGGCCCGGGGATCGTCCGCCCGGCGCAGGGGATGCACCGGGCGCTCGGGCCCGGGCGCGCCCGCAGCCGCCGGCGGCCCAGACCCCGTCGATGCCGCGACCGGCGCGGCCGCCGGCGGCGTCGCCGGGGACGGCGCCGCCGCCCCGCCCATGAGCGCCCGCAGGCGCTCGGCCAGCGACCGGGCCGCCTCCCCGCCGTCGGGTGCCGCGTCGAGGAGCGGAACGATGGCGTCGCTGGCCCGGAGCAGCGCCTCGATGAGGTCCGGGGGGGGCGCGGCCGGGAGGGACTTGAGGAGATCCTCGGCGGCGTGGACCACCGCGGAGATCCCC
Organism: Anaeromyxobacter sp.; assembly: GCA_035541675.1. GTDB lineage: Bacteria > Myxococcota > Myxococcia > Myxococcales > Anaeromyxobacteraceae > Anaeromyxobacter. The sequence goes on from DATKMW010000072.1 coordinate 14,208, forward strand.
ACGAAGCCCATCATGCGGGACTCGCCCTTGAGCGTGTGGAGCTCGCGGGCCAGCTCCTCGCGGCCCTCGGCGCCGGCCTTCCCCCGCTCGAGGGCCAGGAGCGCCGCCGAGATCCTCTCCACCCGATCCGCGGTGGTCTCGCGGAAGCGGGGCATGAGCTTCTGGCGGATGTCCACGGTCATGCGGGGGTGCCCCCGCCCCGGCCGTGCGCGCGGGGCCGCCACCCGGGCGACGCGTGTGTGGCGCTCGCGACCACGGCCCCTCGGTCAGGCCACCTTGAACCGCTTGACCAGGTTGGCCAGCCGCTCGGCCAGGCTGGTCAGCTCGGAGGCCGCACCGGTGGCCTGCTTGGAGCCGGCCTGGGCCTGCCGGGTGACCTCCTCGATCTCGGACATGGACTGCACCACCTGCTCGGTGGCGGTCCGCTGCTGCTGGGTGGCGAGGTGGATGACCCGGGCCGCGTCGCTCGTCTCCTGGATGCCGGAGAGGATGCCGGAGACGCTCTGCATGGCGTTCCCGCCCAGCTTCTCGCCCTCGGCGGCCATGCGCTTGTTGCCGTCGGAGGCCTCCTTGGCGGCGTGGGTGGCCTCGCGGATCTCGGTGATGAGGTTCTTGATCTCCTTGGTCGACTCCATCACGTTCTCGGCCAGCCTGCGCATCTCCGCCGCCACGATGGAGAAGCCGCGCCCGGCCTCGCCGGCCTTGGCCCCCTCCAGCGCCGCGTTGAGGGCCAGGAGGTCGGAGCGGTCGGCGATCTCGTCGATCACCTCCACCACCGTGCCGATCCGCTCCACGCGCTTGGAGAGCTTGGCGATGGCGTCGTCCACCTCCACCGCGTTCCGCTTCACGCTCTCCATCGAGGACATGAAGGACTTGATGGCCCCCTCGCCGGTCCGCGCCCCGGAGAGCGTCTGCTCGGCGATGGAGGCCACCATCTGCGCGTTCTCGGCGATCTGGTGGGAGGCGCCCTTCAGCTCCTCCATGGTGGCGGTGGTCTCGTGGATGGCCGAGGCCTGGGCGCTGGTCGACGACTCGTTCTGGGTGGCCGCCGCCAGCACCTCGGCGGAGGAGGTGGAGAGCTGGAGGGCCGCCTCGCGGATCTCGTTGACGAACTTCTTCAGCGTCTCCATCACCTGGCCGACGCCGGCGATGAGCGGCGTCAGCGCCGCGTCCCTCACCCCGAGCCGGAGCGTGCCCGAGAGATCGCCCTCGATGACCAGGCGGACCATGGCCTCGATGGCCTCGTCCACGCCGGTGGTGACGAGCTCCACCCGCTGGCGGGCCTCCTTCACGTCGGCGGCGGCGCGGGCGGCGGCGGCGTTGGCCTGCTCGGCCACCGCGCGCAGGGCCAGGTCCTCGAAGCTGGTGCTGTCCAGGCGGTCGTCCAGGCGCCCCTCGGCGATCCCGCGGAGGAAGGACACCAGGCGGCCGGCCTCGCCCCGGGGGGCGCGCGCCGGCCTGGGCTGCTGGGCGGGGCTCTCGTCGTCGAGATCGAAGGTATCGGACATCGCGGGGCCTCTCGTCAGGGCGGGGGCGGCGCGGCACGGTCGACGCGCTCGCGCACCAGGTTGGGGATGTCGACCAGCGGCATGGGGACGTCGTCCACCAGCACCAGGCCCGCCAGCGCGCCGGAGCGGATGCAGGCGGCGGCGAAGGCCGGGAGCGGCTGGACGGCGTGGGCGGGGACGCTGCGCGTGCCCAGGACCCGATCCACCACCAGGGTGCGCTCCGCGCCGTCGAGGGTGACCACGATGCCGCGCTCGCGGGAGTAGGGCCTGCCCAGGGCGGAGTCCAGCACCAGCTCGTCGGCGCCGATCTCCCGCACCGACCCGATGCGCACCACGTCGCGCACCGCCGTGGCGAACACGCTGGTGGCCACCTGGAAGAGGATGAGCTGGGCGGCCTCGTCGCTCACGGGGTGGCGCTCCCGGCGGGCACCGCCCGCGCCCGCGCCGCCTCGACCAGGCGGGGCATGTCCAGGATGGCCACCGCGCCCTTCCGGTCCTGGGCCACGCCGGCGAGGAACTCGGCCACGCCCGAGGACTCGGCCGGCGGGGGCTCCACGGCGCGGCGGGGGATGGCCACCAGCCCCTCCACCGCCTCGCTCACCACCGCCACCTTCCAGGGCCCGCAGTGCACGATGGCGGCGCGGGTGCTGGCCCGCACCGGGATGCTCCCCTGTCCCACCAGCTGCCCGATGTCCAGCACCGGCAGGACCTCTCCACGATGGGTGAATACACCGGGGAGGAAGGACGGGGCGGCCGGCAGCCGGGTCAGCGGCCCGAGCCGGACCACCTCGGTGACCAGGGCCGCCTCGAAGGCGTAGCGCCCTCCCAGGATCCGCAGGCTGAAGAACCAGGCGTCCTGGCCGCGGGGACCGCCCTCGGTGCGCTGCGCGAAGCCGGTCCTGGAGTCCCACATGCTCGGGTGGATTATCCGGCAGGCTGGGACAGAGGGGCAAGTCGGTGTACCCTTGTCGTCGCCAACAGGAACGCCGCCGTGAAGGTCCTCGCCTGCTGCGATAGCGACATCCTCCTCCATCTCGCCGCCGCGGCCCTGGAGCGGGCGGGCCACCAGGTGGTGGCGCAGCGCAGCCCACATGCGCTGGTCCCGGCCGCCGCCGGCGCGGCCGCGCTGCTGGTGGATGCCCCGCAGGCCCGCGCCGCCGCGGCCCTGCTCCGCGATCGCGGCTTCTCCGGCCGCGTCCTCCTGGTGGGCGACGGGACCGCGGAGGAGCTGGCCCGATCCGCCCGCGAGCTGGAGCTCGACGGCGCCGTGGCCGGCCCGCAGCAGGAGGACTTCGCCGCCCGCCTCGCGGCCGCGGTCGAGAGCCGGCGGCGCGTGCTCATCGTCGACGACTCGGAGATCGTCGCCCGGCTGCTCCAGGAGGAGCTGGAGGCCAAGGGCTTCGAGATCCTGTACGCGCCGGACGCCGAGAAGGCGACCTCGATCATCCTGAAGCGCGCCACCCGGCCCGACCTCATCCTCCTCGACATCAACATGCCCAAGGTGGACGGCGCGCAGTTCTGCCGCTTCGTGAAGAAGAACGCCATGTTTCGCTCGATCAAGGTCCTCTTCTGCTCGGGGGAGGAGAGGTCGCGCATCGAGAAGCTGGTCGCGGAGTGCGGCGCGGACGGCTACCTGTCCAAGGGCGAGCTCCTGGGGAAGTGGATCGTGGAGAACGGGTAGCGGGGCCGCCCCGTCGCACGCCCCCTCCCCGGCCGGCCGAGCCCGTCGAGACCACCGCGGAGCAGGGCGGCGCACACCGGACCACCCACCGGCGCCGCCCCGGGGAGCGCCGCCCCGGCGATCGAGGCCTCTCCCGGCCCGAGCGCTCTCGGGCCCCGATCGCGAGGCGAGCCCCGGTCGCGGCTCAGCTCAGACCGCGAACGACTCGCCGCATCCGCAGCTCGACTTCACGTTGGGGTTCCGGAACACGAGCCCGCTCTGGAGGAGGCTCTTCTGCCAGTCGACCACGGTCCCGGCCAGGAAGCGCGCGCTCCTCGAGTCCACGAAGACCCGCGCCCCCTCGCGCTCCAGCACCTCGTCTCGCTCGGTGGGCGCCTCGTCCCACTCGACCACGTAGGAGAGGCCCGAGCAGCCCCCGCCCTGCACGGCCAGCCGCAGGCCGCCGCGCGGGCTCCCCTTGGCCTCGGACAGCTTGCGGATGTGGGCGGCGGCGGCCGCGGTGATCTCGAGGGTGGCCATGCCTCCTTCTTAGCGGCCGGACGGGCCCTCCGCAGCGGCGGCCCGCCCGGGGGCAGCGGCCGCCTCGGGCGCCAGCGCCCGAAGGCGGCGCACCTGGGCCGCGAAGAGCCGGACCGCGTGGTCCACCTCCTCCTCGGTGTTGAAGCGGCCCAGGCCGAAGCGGACCGAGGCGTGCGAGAGGTCGTCGGGGACGCCCATGGCGCGCAGGACGTGGGAGGGTTCGAGCGAGGCGCTGGTGCAGGCCGAGCCCGCCGAGACGGCCACCTCGCGCACCGACAGGATGAGGGCCTCCCCCTCGATCCCCTCGAAGCTCACGTTGAGGTTCCCGGGGAGCCGGTGCTCGAGGCTCCCGTTCACCCTGACCCCGGGCAGATCGGCGAGGAGCCCCCGCCGCAGCCGCTCGCGCAGGGCCAGGATCCGCGCCGCCTCGGCCTCGCCCTCGGCCCGCCACAGCGCCGCCGCCTTGCCGAACCCGACGATGCCGGGGACGTCGAGCGTCCCGGAACGCAGGCCCCGCTCGTGCCCGCCGCCGTCGTGCTCGGGGAGGAGGCGGGCGCGGGGGCGGCGCCGCACGTACAGAGCGCCCACGCCCTTGGGGCCGTAGAGCTTGTGGGCGGAGAGGGAGGCCAGGTCGACGCCCAGGGCCTCCACGTCGAGGGGGATGCGGCCCGCCGACTGCGCGGCGTCGCAGTGGAAGAGGGCCCCGGCGGCGCGGGCGGCCGCGGCCAGCTCGGCGATGGGCTGGATCACCCCGGTCTCGTTGTTGGCGTGCATCACCGAGGCCAGCACGGTGTCGGGCCGGAGCGCCGCCGCGAAGCGACCGGGGTCGAGCCGGCCGTCCGGCTCCACCTCGAGCACGGTCACCTCGAAGCCCTCGCGCTCCAGCGCCTTCAGGGGATCGAGCACCGCCTTGTGCTCGGTCCGGCAGGTGACCAGGTGCCGCCCCCGGGCCCGGTGGAAGCGGGCCGCGCCCTTCAGCGCCAGGTTGTCGGACTCGGTGGCGCCGCTGGTGAAGACCACCTCCCGCGCCTCCGCCCCCAGGAGCCTCGCCACCTCGGTCCGCGCCTCCTCCACCGCCTCGGCCGCGCGCCACCCGAAGACGTGGCTCCTCGAGGCGGCGTTGCCGAACTCCGCGGTGAAGAAGGGGAGCATGGCCTCGAGCGCCCGGGGGTCGACCGGGGTCGTGGCGTGGCAGTCCATGTAGATGGGGAGCTTCATCCGGGGTCTTCGCCGGGCCGGCGGGCTCCGAGACCCAATGGTCCAGGGAAGGTAACCGCGCGGCCGCCGGTCGAGTATAAGGAGGGAGGCCCCGCGCCGGAAGGGCGCCGGCGCCGCAACTACCCGGAACCAGGCCGTCCCGACATGCGTAGACCCCTCCTCCTCCTCCTCGCCGCCGCCGCCTTCGCGCTCGTTGCCGGGCTCTCCTACCTCTCCGGGGTTGGGGCGACCGGGGCGGCGAGCGATCTCGGGCTGGCCGCCTTGCTGGGCCGGGGCTCGGCCCTGGCCTTCGCGGTGGCCTTCGCCGGCGGGGTCCTGACCAGCCTCACCCCCTGCGTCTATCCGCTCATCCCCATCACCGTCTCCATCTTCGGCGCCCGCAAGGCCCGCGGGCGCGGCCAGGCCGTGCTGCTCTCGGCGCTCTACGTCCTGGGGATCGCGGTCATGTACTCGGGGCTGGGCCTGGCGGCCTCGCTCTCGGGCGCCGCCTTCGGGAGCGCCATGCGCAGCCCCTGGGCGGTGGGGCTGGTGGCGCTGGTGCTGGCCGCCATGTCCGCCTCCATGTTCGGCCTGTTCGACCTGCAGCTCCCCTCCTCCTGGCAGGAGCGGCTGAACCGGGTGGGCGGGGCCGGGCACGCGGGGGCCTTCGGCATGGGGCTGGTCTCCGGGATCGTGGCCGCCCCCTGCACCGGGCCGGTGCTGGCGGCGGCGCTGGCCTACGTCGCCACCCAGGGCTCGGTGGTCCTCGGGGTGGCCATCATGTTCGCCTACGCGCTCGGGCTCGGCCTCCTCTTCTTCCTCATCGGCGCCTTCTCGCTCTCCCTGCCCCGCAGCGGCCCGTGGATGGAGGCGGTGAAGTCCGCCTTCGGCGTGGCGCTGGCCGCACTGGCGCTGTCCTTCCTGCTCGGCGCCTTCCCGGCCACCGGGCCGCTCTTCTCCGCCGCGCGGGCGGCGGTGCTGGTGGCGGCCGCGCTGGCCGCCGGCGGCGTCCTCCTCGGCGCGCTGACCCGGAGCTTCCACGGCCCGGGGCGCGAGCGAGCGCTCAAGGCGGTGGGGCTCCTGCTCCTGGTGGGCGGCATCGTCTACGGGACCGGCGCGGCCGGCGCCCGCGAGCGGGCCCGCGCCCAGGGCTTCGCCTGGCTGCACGCCTACGACCAGGCGGTGGCGGAGGCGCGCGCCCAGGGCCGGCCCATGATCGTCGACTTCTGGGCCGACTGGTGCGCCGCCTGCAAGGAGCTCGACCGCACGGTGTGGTCCGACCCGCGCGTGCGCGCCGAGGCGGCACGCTTCGTGACCGTGAAGGTCGACGGGACCACCGAGTCGGACGCCTTCGACGCGCTGGCCGAGCGCTTCGGCGTGGTGGGCCTGCCCACGGTGGTGCTGCTGGACGCGCACGGGCGCGAGGTCCCGGACAGGATCATGGGGGCGGTACCGGTGGAGGAGATGCTGTCCCACCTGCGGGCGGTGGACCACGCCTGCGAGGGGCACGAGCCCTCGCGGACCGGCCCCTCCACGCCGCCGGTGGCCATGGCGTGCACGGCGAGGTGGTGAACGTGAGCGCGACGGTCGAGGACGTCGAGGACGCGGCCAGCAAGGTCTTTCGCACCCGGCAGGCGGTCAGGGCCTTCCTGACGGTGCCCTGCCCGGCCCTGGGGGGCGTCCCCATGAAGCTGGTGACGCAGGGGCGGGGCGACGAGGTGGTGGCCTTCCTGGAGAAGCTGGCCGTGACCGCGCCCCCGCCGCCCTCCGGGCTCCAGGGGCTGTTCCAGGGGTGGCTGGGGCAGTTCGGCAGGAAGCGGTAGGGCCTACCCGGCCAGCGCCGCCGCCAGCTCCCGCGCCTCGGGGGCGAGGCCGGAGTCGCGCGCCAGCCGGCCCAGCGCGCGGCGGATGTCGTCGCGCTCCGCCTGGCCGGTGAGGGCCTTGCGCGCGCCGGCGGAGCCCGCCGCGGCCGCTCGCAGCAGGGAGCGCACCCCGGCGTCGGTCGCCCCCAGCGCCAGGCGGGCCAGCCCTCGGATCTCGTCGAGCTCGCTCACCAGGGTGGGGTCGTGGATGGCCGGCTCCAGGCCGCACAGCCCGGGGGCGTTGGTCTCCCGCGCCGCGGCGATGAGGGCCTTGCCGGGATCGCCCGTCTCCAGCCGGGCACGCGCCAGCGCGGCGGCGCCGCCCTGGACGCGCTCCGGCTCCCGCACGTCCTCGAGGAGCGAGCGCGCCGCCTGGGGCAGTCCCTCGCGCAGGAGGGCCCGGCCCAGCGCCACCTGCGCGGGCGGGTAGCCCGGGTTCACCTGGAGCGCCGACCGAGCCGAGGCGGCGCTCCCGTCGAGCCGGGCGTGCACCGCGGCCAGCCGGGCCGACCAGTCCAGTCGCCGGGAGACGGCCTCGACCGCCTCGACCAGCGACCGGTGCTGCTCGGGGCCGGCCGAGACCGGCCCGTGGTCGCCCAGCATCTCGCGCCCCCGCAGCAGCGCGTACCAGGCGGCCTCGTCGCCCTGGTCGTGGCGAAGTGCCTCGGCGGCCGCGGCCACGGCATCCGCCACCGCCGCGCGCGGGTCGATCGAGAACCAGGCCGTCCAGAGCGCCCGCAGGGCCGCCTCGCCCGCCTCCGGCGCCGGGGCGCCGGGCGCCGGGGCCGCCGGGGCCACCTCGGCGACGGTCGTCCGGACCTTCTCCGGCGGCACCCGGGGCTCGCGTCCCGCCCTGGAGCTGGATCTCGGCACCCGCACTCCTTCGACCGCGCCGGCGGCCGGGCGCTTCCCCCCTACGGAACCTGACGAATGCGGGCACCGTAGCGCAGGCGGCGCGCCTTGAGAAGTGCGCCGGATCACGCCCTCGCCTCCCAGGAGGGGACGTCGTGCGACCATGTGGCACAGAGGGAATCTCGCGCCCGCCCCGGGCGATGGAGCGGCCCCGGCCAGCCCGTCAGAACGGCCGGTAGGAGGCCAGGGCCAGGAAGCTCACCTCGCCCATGCCGTTCTTCATGGGCGCCGAGCCGATGCCGAAGCGCAGGCCGAGGCCGAGCTGCAGGCCGATGGCGAACGGGCCGTAGAGCGGCGCTTCGTAGGCGAAGGCCGCCTTGGGGTTGAGGAGGACGCCGCCCTGGTGGGCGAAGGTGAAGGTGACGGGCACGTCGCCCAGCAGCGAGACCACCCCGCCCGCCCCCCGGCGCGAGTAGGAGACCCCGGGCGACAGCTCGAGGCCGTTGTCGACGTGGTTGGTCCTGTGGATCCAGCGGCCGCCCGAGTCGTGGTACCAGGCGAGGGAGAGGCGGAGGGCGCCGTCGAAGGGGGCGAGCGGGGCGATGGGGGTGCGCAGGGTCCCGCCTGCCCGCAGCTCGGTGGTGGCGTAGTCCAGGTCGGAGAAGAGCCCCAGGTCGGTGTCGCTGGTCATCCCCTGGGCGTAGGCGAGGCGGAGGTGCGACCAGCCGGCCGAGGCGGCCAGCAGGGAGGCGGGCCCGAGCGGCTCGGCCGAGAGCAGCGACGGGAGCGGCGCCGGCCCGTGGGCCGGCGCGGGCGCGGGATCGGCGGCCGCCTGGGCGAGGGCGAGGAGGGTGATGGCGGCGACCGGGGCGAGCATAGGGGAATCCTCCGGCGCGATTCTAGCCAGGTCCCGGCACCTGTCTCCTGTGCAACCGGGGCCGAGCCGGCCGGCTGCGCCGGCAGGGGGGGGCAGCCGGGGCGGGCGCGGCCACCCGAGGCGCCGTCCCGCGCGGTATTCCCCGTTGACACCCCGGCGGACCGGGGCTAATGGGGATGGCCCTTCGCCCAGGTGGCGGAACTGGTAGACGCACCAGATTCAGGGTCTGGCGGCTTCAAAACCGTGGAGGTTCGAATCCTCTCCTGGGCATGCGCGGGCCGGCGATCTCCCATCGCCGGCCCGCGCCGTCTTCGTGGCGGCCCTCCTCCTCGCCCGCGGGGCGAGGGGGAGGGAGTCCCGCTTGACAGCCGCCCCCTTATGCATTTTTATGCATGAGGTATGCAACCGGTCTCCACCGCCGTCGTCGGCGCCTCCGGGTACAGCGGCCTCGAGCTGACCCGGCTCCTGGCCCGCCACCCCCACCTGCGCCTCACCGCGCTCCTCTCCGACCGGTGGGCCGGGGAGGCGGCGGGGGCGCGCCTGCCCCTGGAGGGGCCGGCGGCGGCCCTCCGCTACGGCCCCCTCTCCGGCGCCCCCGAGGTCGACGCCGAGCTCTGCTTCCTGGCCACGCCGGCCGAGGTGTCCGCCGACCTCGCCCCCCGGCTGCTGGCCCGCGGGGTCCGGGTGGTGGACCTCTCCGGCGCCTTCCGGCTGCGCGACGCCTCGGCCTACCCGGCCTGGTACGGCTTCGAGCACCCGGCGCCGGCGCTCCTGGCCGAGGCGCGCTACGGGCTGCCCGAGCTGGGCCGCGACGGGCTGGCCGGCGCGCGGCTGGTGGCCAACGCCGGCTGCTACGCCTCGGCGGTGGCCCTGGCCGTGGCACCGTTCGTGAAGTCCGGCCTGGCCTCCGCGGACGGCGCGGCCGTCACCGCGCTCTCCGGCGTGTCCGGGGCCGGGCGCAGGGCCAGCGAGGACTACAGCTTCGTGGAGGTGGCCGACGACCTGCGAGCCTACCGGCTGGGGAGGCACCAGCACGTGCCGGAGATCGAGCAGACCGTGCGCGGGTACGCCGGCCGCTGCGGCGCCATCTCCTTCGCGCCGGTGCTGGTCCCCATCCGCCGGGGGATCCTGGTCACCGCCCACCTCCGCGTCCGGGAGGGGGCGACCGCCGCCGACCTCGGCGCCGCGCTGGAGGAGGCCTACCGGGGCGAGCCGTTCGTCCGGGTGGGCCCCGCCGACCGGGTGACGGTGAAGGGCGTGGCCGGCACCAACCGCTGCCAGGTGGGGGTGGCGCTCGACCCCCGGGCCGGCCTGGCGGTGGTGACGAGCGCCCTCGACAACATGGTGAAGGGGGCGGCCGGGAGCGCGCTGCAGGCCGCCAACGCCGTGCTGGGGCTCCCCGAGACCACCGGCCTGGACCTCCTGGGAGGGTGAGGCATGAAGGTCCCGCGCGGCTTCCGGTTCGGCGGCGTCCACTGCGGCCTCAAGCCCCAGCGGCGGGACCTGGCGCTGGTGGTCTCCGACCACCCCGCCGCCGCCGCCGGCGTGTTCACCCGCAACAAGGCCGCGGCCGCGCCGGTGCAGGACGCGAGCAGCCGCGTGCCGGCCGAGGGCATGCGGGCCATCGTGGCCAACTCCGGGAACGCCAACGCGCTCACCGGCCCGGGCGGGCTGGACGACGTCTCGGTGATCCGCAGCGCGGTGGCCGACGCCCTGGGGATCCAGAAGCGGGCGGTGCTCACCGCCTCGACCGGCGTCATCGGAGCCCGGCTCCCGGCCATGAAGGTGTTGACCGCCCTGCCGGTGCTGGTGGAGCAGCTGGGGGACCACGCCGACCTGGCCGCCGAGGCCATCCTCACCACCGACACCCGGCCGAAGATGGCCGCCCGGGAGGTGGTGCTGGGCGGCAAGGTGGCGGTGATCTCGGCCATCTGCAAGGGGTCGGGGATGCTGGCCCCGCAGCTGGCCACCTGCCTGTGCCTGGTGGTCACCGACGCCGCCGTCGCCCCCGGCGCCCTGCAGGAGGCCCTGGCCCGGGCGGTGGAGCGGACCCTCAACATGGTGACGGTGGACGGCGAGATGTCCACCAACGACACCGTCTACCTCCTGGCCAACGGCCTGGCCGGGAACCCCCGCATCCAGGGGCCCGGGCCGGACCTGGAGCGCCTCCAGACGGCGCTGGCCGACCTGCTGGGGGAGATGGCGCGGGCCATGGCCGCCGACGGCGAGGGGGCCACCCGCATGGTGGAGGTGGTGGTGGAGGGGGCGCCCACCGACGAGATCGCGGCCCACTGCGCCCGGGCCATCGCCTCCTCGCCGCTGGTGAAGGCGTCGCTCTTCGGCGCCGATCCCAACTGGGGCCGGGTGCTGGCCACGGTGGGCGCCCGGGCCGGAGCGCGGGACTGGCCGGTCGATCCCTTCCGGGCGCGGGTCACCATCCAGGGGGTGACGGTCTTCGCCGACGGGGCCCCGGCCGAGATCGACCGCGAGGCGCTGCGCGACCGCATGCGCGAGACGCGGGTGGACGTGCTGGTGGAGCTCGAGGGCGGGGCGGCGCGGGCGGTGGCCTGGGGCTGCGACCTCTCCTACGACTACGTGAAGATCAACGCCGACTACACCTCGCTCATCGTGCAGCACGCCGACGGCGGCGTGGCCCGGGACGACCGGGTGGCCAACTACAGCCCCACCTTCAAGCGGACGCTCCTGGCCGAGGCGCTCAAGTACATCGCCGCCTTCTCCGGCCAGGTGGCGGTGATCAAGTACGGCGGCGCGGCCATGGTGAAGGAGGGGCTCAAGGAGGCCTTCGCCGAGGACGTGGCCCTGCTCAAGAAGGTGGGGCTCAAGCCGGTGGTGGTCCACGGCGGCGCCCCGGAGATCACCCGCACCCTGGAGAAGCTGGGGGAGCGGAGCGAGTTCGTGGACGGCCTGCGGGTCACCGACGCCCAGGCCCTCCCGGTGGTGGAGATGGTGCTCACCGGCAAGGTGAACCAGGAGCTGGTGGCGCTGCTCAACGCCCGCAACGCCGGGGCGGTGGGCCTGTCGGGCAAGGACGGCAGGCTCCTGCGCGCCCGCAAGGCGGTGCACGAGTCCGGACGCGACCTGGGCTACGTGGGCGAGATCGTGGAGGTTAACCGCGGGTTCCTGAAGATGTTCCTGGACGGCGGCTACGTCCCGGTCATCTCGCCCATCGGCCTGGCCGACGACGGGTCCAGCCTCTCCATCAACGCCGACGAGGTGGCGGCGGCGCTGGCGGTGGCCCTGGGAGCGGAGAAGCTGCTGCACCTCACCGACGTCGCCGGGATCCTGGACTCCCCCGACGGCGAGCTGGTCCGCCAGCTCACCGCCGCCGACCTCACCCGCCGGCTCGAGGCGGGCGCCATCACCGGCGGCATGAAGTGGAAGGCCCATTCCATCCTCACCGCGCTCCGCGGCGGGGTGCGCAGGGCGCACGTGCTCGACGGCCGCCAGCCCCACACGGTCATCGCCGAGCTCTTCACCGACCGCGGGGTCGGCTCGCTGGTGACCCTGGAGTGAACGCCGTGGCCTCCTCCCCCGCCCGCCGCCGCGAGGCCGTCGCCCGCATCCTCCGCACCCGCCGCATCGGGACCCAGGAGGAGCTCCTGGCCGCGCTGGCCGAGGCCGGCCACCGCGCCACCCAGGCGACGCTGTCCCGCGACCTGGCGCGCCTGGAGGCCCGCCGGGTCTCGCGCCCCGACGGCGGCGCCTTCTACGAGCTGCCCGGCCCGGGCGACGAGCTCTCCGCCCTGCGCGGCCAGATCGCGGCCATCTCCGCCAACGGCTCGCTGGCGGTGATCCGCACCCTCCCCGGCAGCGCCAGCGCGGTGGCCCGCGCCATCGACCTGGCCCAGGTGCCGGAGGTGCTCGGCACCATCGCCGGCGACGACACCATCTTCGTGGCCCCGGCCGGCGCGGCCCGGCCGCACCGCCTGGCCGCCCGGCTGGCCGAGCTCCTGGGCGCCCCGCCGGCCCTCAGCGGGCCGCGCGCCGGCGCTCGTGCTCCTTCAGGATCCGCACCGCGGAGGCCTTCCGGGCGAAACGCTCTTGCCCAGAAGGTCGGCAGGAAGTGGGCGAATGCAGCAGCCAGCTAGCACCGCTGCGTCACGAGGAAGGAAGACCTCGATCATCTCGATCCCTTGGCCGGACGCACGGTGAGGAAGTTGCGCCAGGGATCTCGGTGTGATCTGTCGAGGGTCCATGATCCTCATGGACCGGGAGGGTGTGCGCCGCATCGAGGACCACTTCGCCCGCATCGGTGAGGTACTCGGCAACGCCGAGCGACGGTCGTCCTTCGCTGTCTACGGCATGGGCTTGCTCGGCAGCGCTGAGCGCAAGAGCGTCGAGTCCATGGCCGCGCCGGTGTCGAGCTCTACTTGCCCGAGAGTTGGACCGAGGCTCCGGCGCGCCGTTGCCAGGCCCGGATACCAGGCTCGGTCCAGTTCCAGATCAAGCCGCAGCTCGGGCTCGCAATGATCCGCCGCGCCATCGAGGACGGTTTGCCGCGCGGCACCGTCCTGGCCGACTCGGCCTGCGGCAGTTCCGACAAGGACTGCGCGACCTCGGCCTCGACTACGCTGTCGGTGTGGATCCCCAAACGGTCGTCTGGCTCCTCGACGCTCACGCTTGCTGTCGAGGTGATCCGGTGAGCGTGCGCGACCTGGCGCTGCAGATCGCCGCCCGGGGCGGCTTCCGCACTTCCCATTCGGCTTCCCCACGGCCCGTCTCTCCATCGCTCGGGCCATCGCCGGGTGGCTCCCTCGGTGCCCGGCTTGCCACCAGCTGAACCTATGATGCGGAAGTGCTGAGGGGGTCGACATGCACACTCAGATCCTGAGACGCTGTGGGCTGGTGCTCATCGCAGTCGGCACGGTGGACATTGCCTTCATGATCTGGTGCATCGTGCATCGGGTGTCATGGGCAGTACCGGTACGTGCTTACTGGTCTGAAGGTCAGCTCGGGCCCAAAAGGGAGCCACGTGAGCACCTCTGTCACCGCCTACAACGATGTCGAGCTCAGAGATCTTCAGGTGAACTGGGAGGAGTGACGCAGTAGTGCTAGGCAAGGAGCAAGGCCATGCGTGACACGATGCTCGCAGTCCGGAACTACGCGCCCCGGGACTACCGGCTGGAGAAGGTCCCGCGCCCCCGGGCCGGCCCGGGCGAGGCCATCCTCAAGATCGACGCCGCCGGCATCTGCGGCAGCGACGGGAAGTGCTTCCAGGGCGCGCCGGCGTTCTGGGACACCTGGATCAAGGCCCCGGTCACCCCGGGGCACGAGTTCTTCGGCACGGTGCTGGAACTGGGCGAGGGCGCCGGCGAGAGGTGGGGGCTCCAGATCGGCGACAAGGCCATCGCCGAGCAGATCTACCCCTGCGACCGCTGCCGCTACTGCCAGCGCGGGCAGTACTGGATGTGCGAGAAGCACGACATGTACGGGTTCCAGGGCTACAACGACGGCTCCTGGGCCGAGTACATGAAGCTCCTGCCGCGGTCGCGGGTTCACAAGGTCCCCCACGACATCCCGCGCCAGGCCGGCGTGCTGATCGAGCCGCTCGCCTGCGCCATCCACGCGGTGGAGCGCGGGGACGTCCAGCTCGGCGACACGGTGGTCCTGGCCGGCGCCGGCACGCTGGGCCTGCTCATGCTGCAGGTCCTCAAGCTCAAGAACCCCGGGCACATCATCGTGGCCGATGCCAAGCCGGAGCGGCTGGAGAAGGCCAGGGCCCTGGGCGCCCAGACCACCATCAACGTGAAGGAGACCGACGTGGTGGCCGAGGTGAAGTCGCTCACCGACGGCTACGGCACCGACGTCTTCATCGAGGCCACCGGCTACCCGCCGGCGGTGGCGCAGGGCCTGGACATGCTGCGCAAGCTGGGCACGTTCGTGGCGTTCGGCGTCTTCGGCGAGAAGGCCCCCGCGGACTGGTCGATCATCGGCGACCGCAAGGAGCTCAACATCCACGGCGCCCACCTCGGGCCCTACTGCTACCCGAGGGCCATCGACTACCTGTACCGCGGGGTGGTGAAGAGCGACCTCATCGCCACCACCCAGCTGCCGCTCTCCGACTTCCGGCACGGCGTGGACGATCTGCTGGCCGGCAAGGGCGTCAAGATCTGGCTGGATCCGGGCTAGCCTCGTCGCCCCGGATTCCCGGGCGGCGACGGCCGGCGGGACGGGCGGGACACCTGGCCGACCCATGGCCGGGCACGATCGCCTCCCTGGGCGCCTGCACCCGGGGCAAGGTGGCCTTCGCGGGGTGGTGCCGGGGCGGCCCGGCTCCGCGCTCACCGCTCCACGGCGTCGACCACCTCGGCCTCCATGGCCTGGGCGGTCTCCAGGACCTTCAGGTTGGCCCGGTAGACCGCCGCGGCCCGGCTCTGGTTGACCATCTCCTGCACCAGGTCGGTGCGCGAGGGCGCCAGCAGGGCCCGGTCGACGCGCACCTCGGCCAGGGGGTCCGACTCCTTGACCACCGAGGCCGCGGCCCCGCCGCCGGGAAGCTCGGTCGACGCCGCCGTGCTGGGCACGAACCCGTCGGTGCGAGCGTTGGCCACGTTGTCGGCTGACACGTCCAGCGCCGCGGACGCCACCTGCATCCCCGACGCCGCGATGCCCGCTACGGAGCTCATGTGCGCCTCCCGGGCGAGTTCCCGCCGATCTCCGCTTCGGCACGGGGGCGCGCGGCGATAAGGGCTACATCGCCACCCGGTTCCACTCCGCCACCGACCGCTGCACACAGTCCTCGATGGCCAGCCCGGCGAAGTAGTTCCCGGTGAGGGCCAGCCGGCCTCCGGCCAGGCAGCGATCGATCTCGGCCACCAGCTCGCCGTGGCCCAGGGCGGGGGCGGGGAGGGTCTTGCGCGTCTCGATCACCTGCCCCAGATCCTCGACCGGGAGGCGCAGCACCTCGGCCATGCGGCGCAGGCGTGGCTCCCGCGGGATGCCGGGGCGGAAGTGGAAGGCCACGGCGCGGCGCGAGGGGTGGGGGAACGGGTCGCGGGTCACCGCCGAGTGGAACAGGTCGTCGACCGGCACCAGGAAGGCGATCTCCGGGAGCCAGCAGCGCTCGCGGGGGAGCACCACCGCGGCCGTGTCCACCTCCACCGTGGCCACCTTGGCCACGGCGTCGGCCAGCTCGTGGAAGTCGTCGCGCAGGAGCGCGGCGGCGCGGTCGGGGGACAC
Organism: Anaeromyxobacter sp.; assembly: GCA_035541675.1. GTDB lineage: Bacteria > Myxococcota > Myxococcia > Myxococcales > Anaeromyxobacteraceae > Anaeromyxobacter. The sequence goes on from DATKMW010000072.1 coordinate 29,904, forward strand.
CGCCACCGCCACCCAGGGCGCCGACTCGGCCCGGCCGTCGGCCAGGGTCACCGAGAGACCCGCGCCGCCCCGGGACACCCGGACCGCCTCGGCACCCGTCTCGAGCTCGACCCCGGGGAGCGCCGCCGCGGCCTCGCAGACGCTCTGCAGCCCCCCCTCGAAGCCGAAGCTCCGCGGGTAGTCGCCCCGCCGCGGCCGCTTCTTGAAGAGGGAGCCGGGCCCCTCGGCCGGGAACCCGTCGGCCTTCTGGGACGGGACGGCCTCGAGGAAGGGCGACAGCACCCGATCGTAGTTTCGCCGCCCCACCAGCCGCGAGTAGTGGGAATAGACGGTCTCGCCCTCCCGCCGCCGCCACAGCCCTCCGGGGAGGGAGATCGCCGCCTCCAGCCAGTCCAGGGCCAGCAGGACCCGGGGCGGGGTGAGCCAGAGGTACTCGTCCCGCCGCAGCAGGCCGAACCGCTTGCGGGCCGGGCCGCGCCCGATCAGGCTGCGGACTGCCCCGGTGGCCTCGGCCAGCCCCAGGAATCCCCCGTAGCTGTTGTAGACGGTGTGGGCCCCCAGCTCGAACCAGAACCCGTCCGGCAGCCGGTGCGAGTGGACGCAGCCGCCGGGCCGATCCGCCGCCTCCAGCACGCGGACCCTCCGGCCGGCCGCTGCGGCCTTCCAGGCGAAGGTGAGGCCGCTCACGCCTCCCCCCACCACGATCACGTCGGCCATTCCCCGCCGAGCGTCGCAGAGAAACGGCGTCGACGCCAGCGCCCCTTTGGTTTACAAAGGTCGCATGCGCATGCGTATCGGTTTCGTCGGCCTGGGGACCATGGGCGAGCCCATCGCCAACAACCTCCGGAAGGCCGGGCATGACCTCACGGTCTGGAACCGAACGCCGGCCCGGTCGAGCCACATCGTGGCCAAGGGCGGCAAGCTGGCCGCCTCGCCGCGCGAGTGCGCGGCGGGCAGGGACCTCGTGTTCACCTGCGTGTCCGACGAGCGCGCCCTGGAGGCGGTGCTGGAGGGGGCCGACGGGGTCTTCGCCGGGATGGGCGACGGCGCCGTGCTCGTCGACCTGACCACCGCCGGCACGCGCGCCACGCGCTCGGTGGCGGAGCGCGCCGCCAAGAAGGGGATCCGGTTCCTGGCCTGCCCCATCCTCGGCTCCAAGACCGCCGCCGAGCAGGCGCAGATCGTGCTGGTGGCCGGCGGCCCCGGCGCCGTCCGCGAGCGGGCCCGGCCCGCCCTCCACGCCATCTCCGCCCGGCTCTTCGAGGTGGACGACCCGGTCCAGGCCGCGCTCCTCAAGCTGTGCGTGAACTCCATCGGCGGGGCCATGGTCACCGCCTTCAGCGAGGCCCTGGCGCTGGGCGCCGCCGGGGGCCTGGAGGTGTGGCGCGTGGTGGAGGTGCTGCAGGCCTCGTCCTTCCACTCCCCGCTCTACCTCATGAAGGGCGAGCTGGTGGAGAAGAAGGACTTCGCCCCGCGCTTTCGCCTCTCCCTGGCCGAGAAGGACCAGCGGCTGGCCCAGGAGGCGGCCCAGGACCTGGGCGCCCGCCTGCCCATCAACGAGGCGGTCCGGCGCCTGCTCGGCGAGGCCGCCGAGAGCGGCCGGGGCGACAAGGACCTGAGCGCGGTGGCCGAGCTCTGCTTCGAGGCGGTGCGGAAGGCCTAGGCCGCGCCCTCAGTGCTGCAGGGCCTCCCCGACCATCCTCGTCAGGTCGTCGAGCGCGAAGGGCTTCTTCACGTAGCCGGCGGCGTGGCCGAGCGGCTCGACCTCGCGGGCGACCTCCTCCGGCGAGGTCGCCGACACGAACAGCACCTTGGGGCAACGCGGGCCCAGGGCGTGCTTCATCCGCTGGAACAGGGCCGCCCCGCTCATCTTGGGCATCCGGTAGTCGAGGAGCGCCAGGTCCGGCGGCTCGCGCTCCACCAGCTCCAGCGCCTCCAGGGCGTCCGACGTCGACACCGTCGCGTGCCCCATCCGGCGCACCGCGACCTCGAGCGCCCGCCGGACGATGTCCGTGTCATCCACGATCAAGACCTGTGCCACGGCGCCACACTCCTTCGATCAGCCCCACGCTCGCGGGACATGCGGATGCCGTGCCGCAGCGAACCTGGGCGATTCCCGTGTGATCCGGTGGAGCAGGTCCGGCGCACAGGGCACCCTGGGTCATGCCAAAGAGGGTTGCCCGTATCCCACCCTGTAGGAGAGGCGGCCGATCGATCAGCCGCCCTGCTCCTCGTAGCGGGCCAGGGTCCGCCGCACCCGCTCGGCGAAGTGCCGGCGCGCCGCGGCCGGGCCGATCACCTCGGCCTGCCCCCCCAGGGAGAGCGCGAACCGGGTGGCCCACTCCTCGCCGGCGCCGACCTCGACCACCGCCCCGCCGTCCTCGCCCCGGCGGACCAGCTTGATGCCCGGCCGGGCGATCGCCCAGGCGGTGGCCCCCGGCGCGATGCGGATCCGCACCGGCTCGCCGCTCGTCTGGGAGAAGAGCCGCATGCGGGAGAGCTCTGCCTCGGTGGGAGGGTCGAAGCGCTCCGCCAGGGGCTGGCAGCCCCGCACGCGGTCCAGCCGGAAGGCCAGCGGCCGGCCCCGCTCGCGGTCGTGCCCGTAGAGGTACCAGTGGCCGAAGCGCTGGGCGAGGGTGAAGGGGTGGACCACGCGGTCGGTCTCGGCGTCGCGCGAGGCCGAGTGGTAGGAGAGCCGCACCGCCCGCCGCTCGGCGATCGCCCGCTGCAGCCGGCCCAGCACCGAGTCGGGCGCCGGCGGCGCGCCGGCGTAGATCCGGCCCGACAGCTCGTCGAAGGTGGCGCGCCGGTCGCGCGGAACCGAGTCCCGCAGCGCTTTCACCGCCCGCTCCCGCCCCTCGCCGCCCAGCGCCTGGACCGCGGCCGCCAGCGCCGCCGCCTCGCTCTCCGTGAAGCGGGGGGGGCGGGAGAAGCTCTGGTGGAGGGCCACGTGGACCCGGTCGCCCTCCACGTACAGGTCGAGGAAGTCGTCCGGGGCGAAGGGAGGGGAGCCCACGTTGAGCAGGAAGTCGAGATCCTCGAGCAGCTCCTTCTCGGAGCACCCGCAGCGCCGGGCCAGGTCGCGCACCAGGCAGCCCGGGTGTCGCACGGCGTAGGGGACGAGGAAGAGGACGCGGCGGAGGCGATCGCGCGGATCGGAGCGGGGCGGCCCCGCCGGCGGCGGCGCGGCCGGGGCCTTGCCGGCCCGCGCCGGGCCCGGGGCGGGGCGCCTCTTGGCGGCGGTCACGCGAGCCCCCCGGCCAGCGCCGACAGCACCGCCCGCGCCCGCTCGCGGAGCGCGCGCGGCGCCAGGATCTCCGCCCCGCCGCCCAGGGACAGGACGTGGCGGAGCAACCCCTCCGCGTTGGTGGCCTCCACCTCCACCACCACCCCGCCCGCCTCGTCCCGCACCCGGGCCCGCGGCCCGAAGGAGGCCAGGACCTCCCCCGAGACCGGCGAGTCGAGGCGCACCCGGCAGCGGACCGGGGCGTGGACCCGGAACTCCCAGCTCTCCCGGGTGGCCACCTCGGCCAGGGAGAAGTCGGCACGGGGCGCGAAGTCGGGGGTCCGGGGGGTCGCGGCGTTGACGACGAGCGAGACGATCCGAGCCAGGTGGAAGGTGCGGATGGCCTGGCGCAGCTGGCACCAGCCGGTCAGGAACCAGGCCCCGCCCTTCTGGAACAGGCCGTAGGGATCCACGTCCCGCTCGGTGGTCTCCGGCCGCTCCGCTCCTCGGTAGACCAGGTGCACCCGCTTCTTGTGGGCGATGGCCCGCGACAGCTCCTCCAGCCATCGATTCACCGCCGGTGGAGCCTCGTCCTCGTCGCCGGAGAGCTGGCGGGCGGCCCGGGCGGCCGACTCCGAGGCGCCGGGGGCGCTGGCGGCGAAGGAGAGCTTGTTCAGGGCGTGGGCCAGGTCGCGCGCGTAGGGAAAGGTGCCCTGCGCCAGCGCGGCCGAGCCGGCCACGTAGAGCAGGGCCAGGTCCTCGGGGGGCAGCTTCAGATCGGGGAGGTAGAACTCGTCCTTGTCGATGAGGTAGCCGGCGGGCAGGTCCTCGTCGCCGGCGGCGTAGCGTACCGGGATGCCCAGCTCCAGCAGGTCGGCCTTGTCGCGCTCGAACTTGCGGATGGCCGCCTCGCCGGAGCCGGCGTAGTCCTCGGGGAACTGCTCCTGGATCTCGCGCCAGGAGACCGGCTCCGCGGCCTTGAGCAGGAGCGCCGCCAGATCCAGCAGCCGCTGATCCTTCTGCATCGGAGGAGAGAACCTAGCAGGCGCTCCCGGCCAGTCAACGTGTGCTAGGATGGGTCCACGCAGGCGCGCGGGAGCGTCCCATGGCTGGCCTGGGGTTGGGTCCGTCCGACTTCGCGCTGTTCGAGATCGACGACCCGGGCGAGCGCGGAGTCGCCCTGGAGGAGACCCTGCTCCCCAAGCTCCTGGCCATCTGCGCCGGCTGCATCTCCGGGCTGAGCCGCGTGGCCGGCAAGGAGCTGTTCGTCCACCCGGCCCGCATCCACCACCGCCGCGAGTCGCCGCCGGAGGAGGTCCTGGTGGCGTTCTCGCAGAGCGCGCGGGGCTTCCGCGGACTCCCCTTCCTCGGCGTGGCCCTGACCCGCGCCCACCTCCACGCCCGGGTGGGCGTGCGCGGCGAGTCGACCCGGCGCGAGGCCATGCGCCAGGCGCTGGAGCGCGAGGCCGGGAACCTGGCCCGCAAGGGAAAGCCCTTCCGCCGCCTGCGCCAGTTCCAGGGGTGGAACTTCGAGGAGCTCCCCGAGCTGGCCCCGGCCCACTCCAGCGCCTTCTGGCAGGAGCTGGCCGACAGCCTGGTTCCCGGCCGCCCCGGGCTCGACGTGGGCATCTCCTGGACGCGGGACGAGGCGCGGAGCATCGCCCAGGGCGACCTCCTGGGCGTGTTCCGCGACCTGGCGCCGCTCTACAAGCTCCTCGCCAACGCGGGGTAAGGCGCGGCCTCCCGGCCGGGCCCGGGCCTCGCGCCCGCGGGCGGCGCGGCCGCGACTACCCTTCCTCGCCCGCGGGGGCGGCCGGCGGGGACACCTTGGCGGCGCGGGCGGCCTCCTGCTGCGTGAGGCGCCGCTCCTCGCGCGCCGCCTGACGGACCGCCTCCACCAGCTCGTCGTGGTCCTTGCGCAGCGCCTCGTGGCGCCGGTGGAGCTCGGCGTAGCGATCGGAGGCCAGCTCCAGCTCGCCCTTCTGGACCATGTAGACGCGCTTCTCGGTCTCCAGCCGGCCCCGTGCGCCCTTCAGGTCGCGCTCCAGCTCGGCCACCCGCTTCTTGGCCTCGGCCAGGCGCGCCTCGGCCTTGTCGGCCCGGTCCTTCTCCGCCTGGAGCTTCCCGGCGTCGGCCGCCGGGGCCGCGGGCGGCGCGGGGGGCGGCACCGCCGGGGCGGGCGGCGGCGCGGCCTCGGCCCGGGCCTTGAGCTCGGCCGCCACCTCGCCGGCCCTGGCGGCGGCCTGCCTGGCCTTCTCCGCCTCCTGCTCCAGCGCGCGGGCGCGCTCGCGCTGGTGCTCGGCCTCGCTGCGGGCCTCGGCCAGCCGGCCCGTGACCCGGTCCAGCTCCTCCCGCAGGGCCTGGGCCCCGCCGGCGCGCTTGGCCGCCTCGAGCTGCTCGAAGGCCCGCTTCTTGGAGCGCTCCAGGTCGGCGCGGAGCTGGGCGGCCTCCTCCCGCCGGTCCCGGGCCTCGGCGCGGGCCTCTCCCGCGGCCCGGGCCCCGGCCTCGGCCTCGGCGCGGAGCTTGGCCACCTCCTGGGCGTGCACCGCCAGCGCGGCCTTGGAGGAGCGGGCGGACATGAAGAAGGCGACGGCGGCGAGGACGGCGACCAGGGCGACGAAGGCGAAGATTCCGCTCAGCACCATGGGGAGGGACTCCGGGGAAGGTGCTACGGGGGAAGGGCTCCGGTTCAGGGATCCTCTCACTACCGCGGATCACCCGACCTTGGGAAGCGGAAGGGCGGACCTCGGCGCGGCCTGGCGCGGGCCGGGCTGGCGGTGGTATCTCCCCCGGCGATGCGCCGCGTCGCAGCCAAGATCTTCCTGGCCTTCGCCGTCTCCCTGGCCGCCTTCGGGGCGGTCGCGGCCTTCTCCGCGGTCCGCCTGCACGAGCTGCGCCGCGAGCTCCGCCTGCTCACCACCGGGTACCTGCCCCTGACCCGCATCGCCGCCGAGCTCGAGGTCCGGGACTGGGTGGCGTCGCGGGCACTGGAGGCACGGTCCATGGACCGCGCCTCCCGGCAGGTCTACCTCCCGGTCGCCCGGGCCCACTTCCCGGCGCTGGTCAAGGAGAAGCTGGAGGAGGGGAAGCGGGTGCTGGCCGCGGCGGCCCCGTTCGCCCGGGGCGACGAGGCCCGCTTCCTGGCAGACGTCCAGGGCCGGCTCGACGTCCTGGCCTCGCGCTGGGCCGAGTACGGGGGGGAGGCCGGCGCCCTGTTCGACGCCATCCAGGAGGGCGAGGGCGGCGACCCGGCCGGCTCCGCCGCCTTCGAGGCCCGCCTGAACCGGGTGCGCCAGCTGGAGAAGAGGCTCGGCCTCGACGTGAAGCTGCTCCAGGTGGCGCTGGAGAGCGAGCTCAACGACCGGATCCGGGCCACCGAGCGGACCGAGTCGACCACGGTGGTGCTCATCGTCCTCTACTCGCTCATCGCCCTGGCGGTGGGGGCGGGCGCGGCCCTCATCTCCCAGCGGCTCCTCTCCCCCATCCAGCGGCTCACCGAGGGGGTGAAGGCGGTCGCGGCCGGGGACCTGTCGCGCAAGGTGGAGGTCGACCGGGCCGACGAGATCGGCCTGCTGGCCCGGGAGTTCAACGCCATGGCTGCCTCGCTGGACCGGCAGCGCACCGAGCTGCGCCGCGCCGAGAGGCTGGCGGCGGTGGGCCGCATCTCGGCCCAGATCACCCACGAGATCCGCAACCCGCTCAACGCCATCGGGCTCAACACCGAGCTCCTCTCCGAGGAGATCGCCTCGCTCCCCCAGCCGCCCGGCGAGGCGGTGGCCATGGTGGCCGCCATCTCCCGCGAGGTGGACCGGCTGAACGGGGTGGCCGAGCACTACCTCCGCTTCGCCCGCCCTCCCCGGCCGGCCCGCGAGCGGCAGGACCTGAACGAGCTGCTCGGCGGCCTGCTCGACTTCCTGGCCCCCGAGCTGGCGGCGGCGGGCGTGGCCGTCGACCGGGACCTCTCGCCCGAGCTGCCCGCGATCCGCGGGGACGAGGCCCAGCTCCGCGGGGCGTTCCTGAACCTCCTCCGCAACGCGCGCGAGGCGATGCCAGGCGGAGGGCGGATCGCCGTCCGGACCCGCCCGATCGAGGGCGGCGTGGAGGCACGGATCGGGGATACCGGCGGGGGCATCCCCCCTGGTGACCTTACCAGAATCTTCGAGCCGTTCTACTCGACCAAGGAGCGCGGTACCGGCCTGGGGCTGTCCTTCACGCAGCAGGTGATCGAGGAGCACGGCGGGACGATCCAGTGCCAGAGTGAGGTGGGGCGCGGCACGACCTTCGTGCTGCGCCTCCCGGCCGCCGGCGGCGAGGCCCGCCCGGCGGGCGACGGCGTGGCCGGGGAAGAGGCCCCGAGGAGCTGACGGCGAGATGCGACGGCCGAGGCGTACCACCCACGAGACCAGGGCCAAGGGGTCGCCCCCCGGCGGCGCCGCCTACCGCGCGGGCGCGGTGCGGATCCGCACCTCCCGGGCGCGGCCGGCGGAGGCGGACTGGGGCGCGATGCACCGGAGCGTCCTCGACAACGGCCTGCGGGTCCTCACCGCGCCGGCGCCCGGGCTGCACTCGGCCATGATCGCCCTCTACGTGCGGGCCGGCTCGCGCCACGAGACCCCGGCGCAGAACGGCGTCTCCCACTTCCTCGAGCACCTCTTCTTCCGCGGCTCGGTCGGCTACCCCGACACCGTGGCCATGAACGCCGCCGTGGAGGCGGTGGGTGGGAGCCTCAACGGCATCACCGCGCGGGACCACGGCTGCTACTACACCCCCATCCACCCGCACCAGGTCGGCACCGGGCTGGCGGTGCTGGGGGACCTCATCCGCCGCCCCCTGCTCCGGGAGATGGCCGTCGAGCGCGAGGTGATCCTGGAGGAGATCCTCGACGAGGTGGACGCCTCGGGCCGCGACATCGACCCCGACAACCTATCCAAGCGGCTGGTCTTCGGTCCCCACCCGCTGGGCTTCAAGATCGCCGGCACCGCCGAGAACGTGCGCCGGCTCACCTCCCGGGACGTGCGCGCCCACCACCAGCGCTACTACGGCGGCGCCAACCTGGTCCTGGCGGTGGCCGGGCCGGTCAGGCCGCGCGAGGTGGCCGAGCTGGCCGACCGCCACCTGGGGGCGCTGCCCCGGGGCCGGCTCTCGGTGGACCTGTCCGCCCCGCCCTGGCCCGAGGGGCCGCGGCTGGAGGTGGTGGACCACGACGACGCGCAGACGGAGTTCTCCCTCTCCTTCCCCTGCCCGCCCGAGCGCCACCCCGACTACCCCATCCACCTCTGCATCCGGCGGCTGCTTGACGACGGCCTCTCCTCCCGGCTGCCCTTCGAGGTGGTGGAGCGCCGCGGGCTGGCCTACGCGCTCCACGCCGGCATCGACACCTTCGCCGACGCGGGGATGACCGTGGTCGACGGCGCCTGCGCCCCGAGGAAGCTCCCCCGGGTGCTGGAGGAGGTGCTGCGGGTGTTGGGCGGGCTGGCGGAGAGGCCGGTCCCGGAGGAGGAGCTCACCCGCGTCCAGAGGCGACACCGCATGACCCTGGCCTTCTCGCTCGACTCGGTGGCCGACCTGGCCGGGTGGTACGGCGCCGGCGAGGTGCTCTCCTCGCCGGAAGGGCTCGAGGAGCGGTGCCGGCGGGTGGAGGCGGTCACACCCGCCGACGTCCAGCGGGTGGCGCGCGAGACCTACCGCCGCCGCAACCTGGTGGCGGTGGTGGTGGGGCCGGTGCGGCGGCGGGCCGGGGCCGCCGTGGAGCGCGCGGTGGAGCGGAGCGCCATCATCCCGGAGTGAACCCCCTCGCCCGGGCCCCATCTCCTCCTGACCTCCATGGCCAGCTTCCTCCACCGCATGCTCCAGCGCCTCCGCGAGGACCGGGCCTTCAGCCGGAACCGGCACTACCTGGCCCTCTCCTCGCCGGAGGGACGGCGGGCCCTCCGCATCCACCGCCACCTCCGCTCGCTGGAGCGGGACCTCTCCCAGGCCGGCGTGGACGCGACCGTCACGCACGAGGCCGAGCGGGTGCGCTTGACCCTTCGCGGCCGCCGGCTCTCCCGCACCGCCTGGCTCACCGTGCTCGAGTTCCGGATCCTGTGCGGGAACCCCGCCGTCCGCAGGGCCCTGGGCGTCGAGGAGGAGTGACCGGGCCCGGCGCGGCCCCGCGGGGTGCCGGCGCCCGGCCCGACGCCCCACCGTGGCCGGGCCGGCCGCGGGAGCCGGCGCAATATGCCCGGCGTCACTTCCCCGGAGGACGGCATGAAGCGCAGCGCGAGCGCGACGTGGCAGGGCGGGCTCAAGGAGGGGCGCGGGACCTTCGGCGTGGCCAGCAAGGCCATCTGGGACCAGAAGTTCAGCTTCCGGACCCGGTTCGAGGACGCCCCGGGGACCAACCCCGAGGAGCTCATCGCCGCCGCCCACGCCAGCTGCTTCAGCATGGCGCTCTCCGCGCAGCTGGGCGAGCGCGGCATCACCCCCGAGGCGGTCGAGACCGCCTGCACCGTGACCTTCGAGAACCTGACCCTCACCCACAGCGCGCTCAAGACCGTGGTCCGGGCGCGCGGGGCCGACCGGGCCAAGGTGGAGGAGGCGGCCGCGGCGGCCAAGGCCGGGTGCCCCATCTCCAAGGTGCTGAAGCTCGAGATCTCGCTCGACCTGACCGTGGCCAGCTAGCGGGCCCGCGCTCCGTCAGGGCGCGCTCCCCCTCCGCCCGCCCGGCGCCCGATCGAGCTCCGGGTAGTGGCGAAAGATGCCCGCCTCGCCGAACGGCAGGCGGCGCTCGGAGGCGAGGTAGGCGGCGACCGGCGGCAGGGCCGCCACGCGATCGTGCAGCTCGCAAAGGCGCGGCACCCGCCGCTCCTGGCGCGCCATGGCGCCGGGGAAGGCGTAGCGAAGGCCGGCCACCACCTGGAAGGTGGAGAGGTCGGGGTAGGTCGGGCCTCGGCCGACCAGCCAGCGGCCCCGCCCCGACGGGTTCGAGTCGAGCGCGCGGTCCAGGTAGCCGAGGTACATCGGCATCCGGTCGCGCAGGAACGCGGCCGCGCAGCGGGCCGCCTCCGCCCTCTGGTCCTCGTGGTAGAGCAAGGGGGAGATGGGGTGGTGCGTGCCGTGGACCTCGGCCACCAGGTCGGCGATGGTGAGCTGGAGCTGGTGGGCCCGCAGGCGGCCCCGCTCGTCGCGCGGCCCGAGGCCCAGGCGCGGCCCCAGGTACTGGAGGATGGCGGCGGTGTGCGCCACCAGCGTCCGGCCGTGGCGGAGCACCGGCGGGCCCAGCGGGGTCAGCCAGGGCCCGGGCACCTCGAGGAGCCGCGCCAGCGCCCCGGGCCCGCGGCCGCGCCCCGGCGGGAGCCGGGCCACGTCCAGGTACGGCGCAGCGGCGGCCTCGAGCGCCAGCCGGACGAACTCGCCGCGCCCCTGGATGCCGGGCCAGTAGAAGAGCTCGTAGGGAGGGGACGATCGCGCCATGGGATCTCCGATCGCGGGAAGGAGGCTCGGGCGCTGGTGGCGCGCGCTCAGCGGCCCCCGCCGATGCGCAGGACCGTGCCCGTGACGTAGGAGGCCGCCGGGGAGAGCAGCCACAGCACCCCCTCGGCGATCTCGGCGGCGGTGCCGGGCCTGCGCAACGGGACCCCCTCGGCCAGCCGGCGGGGCCGGTCCGGATCGCCGGCGGCGGCATGGAGCTCGGTCTCGACGAGCCCGGGCGAGACGGCGTTGACGCGGACCCCCTCCCCCGCCACCTCGCGGGCCAGCCCCACCGTGAACGTCTCCACCGCCCCCTTGGAGGCGGCGTAGTGCACCCACTCGCCGGCGCCGCCCAGCTGCGCCGCCCCCGAGGAGATGGTGACCATGGCCCCACCCCCTCCGCCGCGGCGGGTGGACATCCTCCGCAGCGCCTCCCGGGCGCAGAGGATCGTGCCGGTGACGTTCACCGCCAGGACGCGGGCCACCGTCTCGGCCGACACCTCCTCCACCCGGGAGAAGCCACCCGTCACGCCGGCGCAGGTGGCGAGCCCGGTCACCGGTCCGAGCAGGCGGGTCGCCTCCTCGAAGAGGCGGACCACCTCGTCCTCGCGGGCGACATCGGCCCGGATGGCCACGGCCCGAGCGCCGGCGCGGACGAGGTCGTGCGCCACCGCCTCGGCCGCGTCGCCGCGCTCCAGGTAGCCGACCACCACGTCGTGGCCGCGGGCCGCCGCCAGGCGCGCCACCGCCGCGCCGATGCCCCGGCTGCCGCCGGTCACCACCAGGGCTCCGCGCCGCTCGGACGACATGGGGACCCGCCTCCTCCATCCCCCAATGCGGATGGGGCGGTCGAGGCGCCACCCCCTTCCGTGGCCTGGAGGCGAGGAGGGGCGAGCCCGGCCGAGGGCGCTTCACAGCTCGATCGTCCCCTCCAGGTAGGTCACCGCCCGGCCGGCGATGACCACCGCCTCGGCGCGGTCCTCGAGGTGGAGCCGGCCGCCCCGCCGCGAGACCTGGGCCGCCTCGAGCCTGGCCTTGCCCAGCCTGCGCGCCCAGTACGGGGTGAGGACGCAGTGGGCCGAGCCGGTGACCGGATCCTCGTCGATGCCCAGCTGCGGGAAGAAGCAGCGCGAGACGAAGTCGAGCCCGGGCGTCCGGGCCGGGGCGGTGACGATGAGCCCGTGGCCGGGCAGCTCGCGCACGGCGGACAGGTCCGGCCGGAGCGAGCGCACCTCCTCCTCCGAGCCGAGCACGGCCAGGTGGTCCCGGGCCCGGAGGGACTCCTGCGGCGCGCGCCCCAGGGCCCGGCCCACGGCCTCGGGCGCCTGGCAGGGCTCGGGGGGATGGCGGGGGAAGAGCATGGCCAGCAGCCCGTCGGGAGAGCGCGTCACCCGCAGCGGGCCGGAGCGCGACTGGAAGGTGACCGAGTCCTCGCCGGGGCGGAGCCGGCCGAGGACCACGTGGGCCGAGGCCAGGGTGGCGTGGCCGCACAGGTCCACCTCCACCCGCGGCGTGAACCAGCGGATGCTCCAGCGGGCCCCCTCGCCCACCAGGAAGGCCGTCTCCGAGAGGTTGTTCTCGGCGGCGATGGCCGCCAGGGTCTCGTCGGGGAGCCAGGCGTCGAGGGGGCAGACCGCGGCGGGGTTGCCCGAGAAGACGCGCTCGGCGAAGGCGTCCACCTGGAAGAGGGCGAGCTTCATGTCCTTCCTCTACCGCCTCACAGCGCGGGTGAGTAGCGGCGCGCGCGGACCGGGCGCGGGGAGGCGGGCTCGGCGATCTCCAGCCGCGCCGGGGAGAGCGCCAGCACCGCCAGCCTCCCCCGCCGCCCGCTCTCCAGGACCTGGCCCTCGCCGAGGACGTGGTCCTCGGGGTCGCCCTCGCGGGTGATCCACACCCGCCCGGACCCGACCCGCACCAGGATGCCGGTCCGGCCCACCACCGCGCTCCACGCCTGGCTCTGCGAGAGATCGAGGATCATGCGACCGGTAACCTGCCCTCGCGCCGGCGCTGAGAACAGATACAGAGAAACTGAAATGAGATGAGCACAGATGCACCACATGGGTGTCTGTGCTATCCTGCCCCGATGAGCTCCGCCCTCCGCGCACGCCGGGAGCCGGCGCTCCCCCGGTACGAGGAGATCGCCAGGCGCTACGCCGCGGCCATCGGGCGGGGTACCCTGGCCCCGGGGGAGCGGTTCCCCTCCGTGCGCCGGCTGGCCGCCGAGGAGGGGGCCTCGGTCTCCACCGTGCTCGCCGCCATCGCGCAGCTGGAGGCGCTGGGGCTGGTGGAGGCCCGCCCGCGCTCCGGCCACTTCGTCCGGCTCCGGTCGCGCCCGCCGCCGCCCCGGCCCACCGTGGTGCCGGCGCGGGCCGCCGCCTCGCGGGTGGAGGTGGCGGAGCTCGTGGCCCGCGTCTTCCACGCCGCGCGCGACCCGCGGGTGGTGAACCTCTCCCACGCCACCCCCGATCCCTCCCTCCTCCCCGCCCGCGGCCTGGCTCGCGCCCTCTCCTCGGCGGTGCGGGGCGGCGAGGGCGGGCTGCGCTACGAGATGCCGCCCGGCCACCTGGAGCTGCGCCAGGCCATCGCCCGCCGCGCCCTCTCCTGGGGCTGCGACCTGGGCGCGGACGACCTGGTGGTGACCGGCGGCGCCACCGAGGCCATCCAGCTGGGCCTCCTGGCCGCGGTGCGCCCCGGCGACGTGGTGGCCCTGGAGTCGCCCGCCTACTACGGGACGCTCCAGGCCCTGGAGGCGCTGGGGCTGCGGGTGGTGGAGGTGCCCTGCCTGCCCGACGTGGGCATGGACCTCGACGAGCTGGAGCGGCGCATCGACCGGCACGGCGCCCGCGCGGTGCTGGCCGTGCCCAGCTTCTCCAACCCGCTGGGGAGCTGCATGCCGGAGGCGGCCCGGGAGCGGCTGGCCGGGATCGTCTCGCGCCGCGGCATCCCCCTCCTGGAGGACGACGTCTACGGCGAGCTGGCGTTCGGCACCGCCCGGCCCCGGCCGGTCAAGGCTTTCGACCGCGACGGCAGCGTGATGCTGTGCAGCTCCTTCTCCAAGACCCTGGCCCCCGGCTACCGGATCGGCTTCGCCGCCCCGGGCCGCTGGCGGGAGCGGGTGGAGCTGCTCAAGTTCTCGCTCAGCGTGGCCACCGCCACGCCGGTGCAGCGCGCGGTGGCGCGCTACCTGCGGGGCGGCGGGTACGACCGGCACCTGCGCCTCCTGCGCGAGCAGCTTTCCCGCATCTCGGCCCGCACCGCCGCGGCGGTGGCCGACGCCTTCCCCCCCGGGACCCGCGTCTCCACCCCGGCCGGAGGCTGCTTCCTGTGGGTGGAGATGCCCGCCGGGGTGGACTCGCTGGAGCTGCACGCGCGGTCCCTCGACGCCGGCGTGAGCATCGCCCCCGGCCCCATCTTCTCGCCGGCGCAGGGTCACCGGAGCTGCATCCGCCTGAGCTGCGGCGCCCCCTGGGACGAGCGAATCGACGCGGCGGTGCGGCTGGTGGGCAGGCTGGCGACGCGGCTGGCGCCGTGAGCGGCGCTACCGGGGCGGCGCGCCGCCCGACGGCCGGGCCCGCCTCCGGCGCGGGCGCGGTGCCCGCCGGTGCTGGGGCTCGTAGACCCCGAGGATGCCGCCGCCGGGCAGCGTCACCCGCGTGAGCCGGCCCCACCCCGCCTCGCGGACCGGGGAGCACCGGACCCCCTTCCGTCGCAGCGAGCGGACCAGGGCGTCGACGTCGTCCACCATCAGGTAGATCTCGTGCCTGCCGTTCCGCTCCGCCGGGTGGACCGCGAGCTCGGCGGGGGGCAGCCCGAAGATCATCCATCCCTCCCCGGCGTCGGTGCCGGGGAGGCGCAGGACGTCGCGGAAGAAGGCGCGGTCCGCCTCGGCGTCCCGGCTGTAGACGATGGCGTGCGCGCCGACGAGCAGGCCCCGCCTCATAGCCCCCCCGCGATCCGGCGCAGCACTCCGGCCGGGTCGCGCTCCACCACCGGCCCGTGGCTCAGCAGGATCCGCGTCAGCCCGGGGCTGGCGGCGAGCCGTTCCAGGTGGGCGCGGAGCGCGGCGCGGTCGCGCACCACGCGCAGCCGGACCGGCGGGGGCAGCTTGGGCTCGGGGCCGGTGAAGCCGACCAGCCGGAAGATGGCTCCCCGCAGGCCGCGGCCGTGCGGCACGTGGGTGACCACGTCGGCCACCGCCAGCGAGAGGCGCGGCCCGCTGCGGACGAGGAGCACGCCCTCGCCGGTCCTCACGCCGGCGACGGACTCGACGGCGATGGCGGGATCCGGCGGCAGCTCCTCGAAGGTCCCGTCGAGCGGCACGCGCATCGCCACCGCCTGGCGGCGCGCCGCCGGCCCGTAGGCCCGCACGCCCAGCCGCTCCCGGAACGCCGCCGCATCCATGGCGTGCAGCTCGTGCGGCACGATCAGCTGCGCCGGCGTCCCCAGCGCCCGGATGGCCGAGAGGGTGGGCTCGTCGACCGGGACCGCGTTGTAGAAGACCAGGCCGCCGTCGCCGCGCCGGACCAGGTACATCCGGCGGTCCAGGCCGGGGAGGCCCGGGACGGCCGATCTGACGCACCACAGGTTCAGGTCGACGGGCTCCAGCGGCCCGTGCGGCATGACGGTCCAGGGGCGGGGCATCCGCGATCCCTACACCACCCGCTCCGGGAATGCGCCTTTCCTGCGCGGTGCCCCCGGGCGCCGACGCCCCCGGCGACGAAGGGCGGTACCCTGGCGCGGGAGGCGATATGGACCCCGTCCGCAGGTCGGTCCTGGCCGCTGGAGCCCTTCTGGTGGCGATCTCGCTGGGAGGGCTCTGGTCCTGGTGGGCGTTCCCGCGCGAGGTGTGGTGGACCGGCGCCGACCGGGCGCTCACCGCCGAGGCGGCCCGGGACCGGGTCGAGGTCCGGGTGCGGGGCATACCGCTCGAGGAGGCGCTCCGCGCCGGGACCTTGAGCCTGGCCGGCGGCGAGGGCCCGGCGCGGCTCGCTCCGGGCGACGTGGCGCTCCGGCTCGACAACCGCGACCGGGAGATCGCCCGCCACCTGCCCGCCTGGCTCGTCGCGGCGGCGGCCCTCGGCGCCGGCGTCGCCGCCCTCCTCCTCGGCGCCCTGGGCCTGGTGCGGCGCCCGGCGGCGGGGCCTCCGGGGCCGGCCGCCTCCAGCTAGCCCGGGGGCGGGCGGCGGGATCCGCTCCGCCGTCAGCTGGAGAACCCGATCCCCATCCGCTCCAAGACCCGCAGCATCACCCCCGGCGCCTGGCCCTCGTCCACCCGGCGCAGCGCCCGGGTGACCGCCTCGACCGCCCAGCCGCGCAGCGGCTCCGGCGGGTAGGGGAAGGGGGGACGGCGCACCATGGCCAGCGAGAGCAGCTCGCTCTGCCGGTCCAGGGCCAGGTGGGCCAGGATCCGGCCCGCCAGGCGGGTCGAGCCCAGGCCGTGCCCGGTGAAGCCCAGGCCGTAGAGGACCCGGCCGCCCAGGGCCCGGCCGAAGAAGGGGGTGAGCCGCGTGGTCGAGCAGATGGGGCCTCCCCAGGCCCAGGGGAACTCGAGGTCGGCGAGCTCCGGGAAGGTGCGCCGCCAGCTCTCGCGCAGCGACTGGTAGTGGCGTGGGGAGTGGTCGCACGACGGGTCCACCCGGTTGCCGCGGTAGTAGGCCGCCTCGCTGGTCCCCCACAGCACCCGGCCGTCGGCGGTGGGCCGGTAGTAGTTGAAGAAGGTCCGGCCGTCGGTGATCCCCTGCCGCCGCCGCCAGCCGATGGCCTGCCACCGGGCCGGCCCGAGCGGCTCGCTCACCAGGATGTAGTCGTAGAGCGGGAGGAAGCGCCTCCCGACCCGCGGCAGCAGGAGGTGGGTGTAGGCGCTCGTGCCCAGCACCGCCCGGCGGGCGCGGAGCACCGTCCCGTTGGCCCGGAGCCGCACCCCGGCGCCGTCCCGCTCGAGCGCCTCGACCCGGGTTCGCTCCAGGACGCGGACGCCGAGCCGCTCGGCCTCGCGCCGGAGCCCGTCGGTCATCCGGGCCGGGTCGAGGATGCCCCCGCCGCTCACCTCCAGGCCTCCCAGGTAGAGCGGGGACCGGACCTCGGCCTGCACCTCCTCTCGCGAGAGCAGGCGGTGGGTCCCGACCCCCAGGCCCCGCGCCACCTCCAGGTCGCCCCTCGCCTGCTCCAGGTGGGCCTCGGTGAGCGAGACCATGAGCCGGCCGGTGAGCTCCAGGTCGCAGGCGATGCCGCGCTCGGAGAGGAAGCCGACCAGCTCCCGGGCGTTGGCCTCCCCCAGCGTCGCCAGCCGCGCCGCCTCGGCTCGGCCGAAGTGGTGGATGGCCAGGGCATGGGTGTGATCGAGGGTCTCGGCCAGCATGCCGGCGTTCCGGCCGCTGGCGCCGGAGGCGACCACCCCCTGCTCCACCACCGCCACCTCGCGGCCCGGGTCGAGCTCCTTCAGGAACAGCGCCGTCCACAGCCCGGTCAGCCCGCCGCCCACCACCGCCAGGTCCGTCTCCAGCGGCGCCTCCAGCGCCGCCACCTCCCGCCGCGGGAGCCGGGCCAGCCAGAAGCAGGTCTCCTCTATGGGTCGCATGAGCGCTCGGGGGGCGACGGTGCCGGCGCGCGGGCACCGACGCGGAGTCCGGCGCTGGGCGGGCGCCGGGGGGTCGAGTACAGTGGCCCGCCTTCGACGCTCCCGGGTCCCCCATGCGCGCACCGTCCCAGCGAACTCCGCCCGCGCCCCGCCGACCGGTGCTGGGCGCCGGGCTGGCGCTGGTCGCGGCCTCCGCCTGCTGGGGGCTCGGCACCGTCGCCACCAAGGCGCTGCTGGGGGAGGTCCCGCCGCTCGCCCTCTTGGTGGTGCAGCTCGTGCCCAGCGTGGCCTTCCTCTGGGCCGCCGTCCCCCTGACGCGCGCGCCCCTGCGCCTGGACCGGGCCGCCGCGCTGGCCGCCCTGAGCGGCCTGCTCGAGCCCGGGCTGGCCTACACGGTGGGCCTCTTCGGGCTCCGCCTCACCCTGGCCAGCAGCGCCGCGCTCATCGGGGCCGCCGAGACGCCCATGACCGTCCTGCTGGCCGCCGTCTTCCTCCGCGAGCGGATCGGGGGCCGGACCCTGCTGCGGGTGGCGGCGGCCGCCGCCGGCGTCGCCCTGGTGGTGCTGCCCCACGCCGAGGGCCTGGGCGACGGCGCCTTCCTGGGCGACGTCCTGGTGGGCGTGGCCGCCCTCCTGGCCGCGGCCTACGTCACCGTCAGCCGGAGGCTGGTGGGCGGGATCGCCCCGCTCCCGCTGGCGGCGCTGCAGCAGACCGTGGGCCTCCTCTGGGCCCTCCTGGCGCTGGCGCTCTGCCGGGGCGCGGCGGCGCCCTTCCGGCTCTCGCTCCCGACGGCGCTCTGGGCCGCCGCCACCGGGGTGGTGCAGTACGCCTTCTCCTTCTGGCTCTATCTCTCGGCGCTCCGGCGCGTCCCGGCCAACCGGGCGGCCCTCTACCTCACGCTCATCCCGGTGTTCGGGGTCGCGGGCGCCGCCGCGGCCCTGGGGGAGCGGCTCGCCCTGGTGCAGTGGGTGGGCGCGGCGGTGGTGGTGGGGGCGGTGCAGGCCGTGGTGCGCGCCGACCGCCGCGCCGCCGGGGCGGCCACAGCGCGGCCCTGAGCCGGCCGGCCCGCGAGCGCCGGGCGTCACACCGCGACGCTCCACCCGGCGCGGCGCGCGGCCACCAGCCGCATCCGCCGGGCCGCCAGCCGCCGGAAGAAGGGCCGGCACGGCACCGCCACCTCCGGCGCCACCACGCCCGGCGCGGAGATCTCCCCGGCGGCCAGCATCTGCGCGGCGATGGCCGGCGGCGAGCCGGTGTCGACGTCGAGGCCCAGCCCCCAGGCGGGCATGCCGCGGGCGTGGCAGTCGACCACCCAGGTCACCTTCTTCCCCCCGCTCTTGCCCTTGACGATGGCCCGGAGCACCTCGTACTGGTCGAGCCTCCCCACCTGGCGGGCCGGCGGCTGGCTCATGGCCACCTTGTTCACCACGTCCACCGGGGCCACCTTCACGCCGGCCACCTCCAGGGGCTCATGGGAGGCCATGCCCAGATCGCGCAGGAACCGGACCCGGTCGACGAAGGTCGGGTCGAAGGCGATCTGGAAGCTCACCTCGCGCAGGCCGCGGTCGCGGTAGCTGAGCGGGAGGGTGGCCACCTCGGAGTGGATCGTGTACATCGGGCGCCGGAGCCCCACCGGCGCGGGGAAGCGGTGGGGCCGGCCGGCCGACATGGGCTCGAGGAAGCTCCAGTCGCCCCGGGCGAACACGGCCGGGGGCATGGAGAACTCCTCCAGGATGGTCTTCAGCGAGTAGGCCACCGCCAGCGCCGGCTCGGGCCGGTAGCGGGTCCGGTCCACCGACCCCACCCTGAGGTGGATCTCGCGCACCTCGTCGAGCCGCTCGGCGGCGTGGCGGGCCAGGAGGTTGGTGATCCCGGGCGCGGCGCCCATGCCCAGCAGGGCGGTGCGGCCCGCGGCCCGGAACCGGCCGTCGAGCTCGAGCTGGCGGCGGGTCACGTGGAAGAGGCCGCCCAGGTCGAGGTAGTGCGCGCCCACGGCCAGCGCCGCCTCCATCACCTCCAGGTTGCGCTGGTACTGGACCGCGTTCACCACCGCGAAGGTGCCGGCCAGCGCCGCGGCCGCGCCGGCCCGGTCGGCCACGTCCACCCGCAGGGCCCGCACCCGGGGCCTGCCCTCCCCGGCCAGGGAGGCGGCCAGGGCCTCGGCCCGGGGCAGGTCGAAGTCGGCGATCAGGACCTCGTCGGTCGACGCACAGGTCTCGCACAGGTCGCGCACGGTGATCCGGCCCATGGCCCCCGCGCCGCCGACCACGGCGAAGGTGCGGGGCACGGCGCCTGCCGGCTCGCGGGTCATCACTTGACCTCCCGCTCGCGGTACGGGTACCAGAAGCTCTTCCTCTCCATCACCCAGTCGAGGTGCACGTGCTTGGGCTCGCGGAAGGCGTCCAGCCCCTCCTCCCCCAGCTCGCGCCCGATACCGCTCCAGCGCGCGCCGCCGAAGGGCGCGGCGTCGTTGTCGGTGAGCGGGTCGTTGATCCAGAAGCTCCCGGCCCGGATCCCCTCCATGGCCTTCATGGCCAGCTCCAGGCTTCGCGTGTAGATGCAGGCGCCCAGCCCGTACCGGGAGTCGTCGGCCAGGCGGATGGCCTCGTCGGCGTCCTCCACCACGGTGAGGGCGATCACCGGCCCGAAGACCTCCTCGGTGGTGGAGAGGCTGCCGTGCTTCACGTCGGCCAGGACGGTGGGGGCGTAGAAGTGGCCGGGGCCGGGCAGCGCCTTCCCGCCCAGGAGCACCCGGGCCCCCTCCCCCACCGCCGCCTCGACCTGCGCCTCGACCCGCTCCAGCGCCTCCCGGGAGATGAGCGGGCCGATGTCGGTGTCCGGGGCCATGGGGTCGCCCACCCGCAGCGTGCCCACGTGCTCCACCAGCCGGCGGGTGAACTCCTCGGCGATCTCCTTCACCAGGTAGATCCGCTTCGAGGAGGTGCAGACCTGCCCGGCGTTGAGCAGGCGCGCCCAGGCCACGCCGCGGGCCGCCACCTCCAGATCGGCGTCGGCGAAGACGACGAAGGGGTCGATCCCGCCCAGCTCCAGGTTCACCTTCTTGAGCTGCCGCCCGGCCACCTCGGCCACGTGCCGGCCCACCTCGGTCGATCCGGTGAAGGCCACCAGGTCCACCCCGGGGTGGCGGATCAGCGCCTCGCCGGTGCGCGGGCCGTCGCCGGTGACCACGTTCACCACGCCCGGGGGCAGGTGCCGGTAGGCCCGGGCCATGAGCAGGTTGGAGAGCGGGTTCTGGTGCGGCGGCTTGCAGACCAGGGCGTTGCCGGCGGCCAGCGCCGGCGCCACCTTCCAGGCCATGAGGAGGAGCGGGAAGTTGAAGGGCGCGATGGCCGCCACCACCCCGTAGGGCTCCTTCACCGTGAAGTTGAGCTGGTGCGGGGCCACCGGCGGGAAGGTGCTGCCGCGGCCCGCCCGTCCCACCTCGGCGTAGTAGTCGAAGCAGGCCGCCACCCACTCGATGCAGTCGACCGACTCGATGAGCGGCTTGCCGCTCTCCAGGGTCATCCGCTGGGCGAGCTCCCGCCCCGCCTCCCGGATCTCCTGCGCCACCCTGTGGAGGTGGACCGCCCGCTCCACCCCCGGGGTCCGGGCCCAGGGCCCCCGGGCCCGGCGGGCCGCGGCCACCGCGCGGTCCACGTCCCTGGCGTCGCAGTCGGGGACAATGCCGAGCAGGTCGCCCCGGGCCGGGTTGCGGATCTCGCGCGCCACCCCGGAGCAGGAGGCCACCCACTCGCCGTCGACCAGGATCCGCTCCACCCCGTCCGGGCCGGCCATCGCTCACCCCTCCCCGGCCGCGCCGACGGGCGCCCGCAGGTAGACGAAGGGGACGCCGCTCTTCAGGTAGTCCTCGACCGTCTCCAGCACCGCCGCCGACCGGATCCAGGCCGGCCCGGTCTCCAGCACCCGCGCCTCGATGAGGGTGGAGACGGCGGCGAACCCGATCGCCTGGGCGCGCGCCCGGAAGGCGTCGAGCGCCAGCCCCTCCACCTCGGCCCGGTTCTTGAGGGCCGGCGAGACCGCCATGGCCTGGAGGTAGAGGGTGTCGTTGTCGCCGAAGCTCGGGTCCTCGCGGACCCCCAGCTCGTTGTGGTTCTCGAGCGGGCTGCCCACGGCGTAGGCCACCAGCCGGCCCGAGACGCGGTCCTTGAGCCCCACCCCCACCGCCCGGGGGTGGGCCAGCGTGGCCTCGAGCACCTCCGGCGGGTAGAGGAGGAGCGGCTCGCGCCCCTCCTTGCGGCCGTACTGAGCGGCCTCCAGCGCGTGCACCTCGGGGAGGAGGGCGTGCCCCTCCGGGCCGCCCAGGTCCACCGCCTGCAGCGTGCCCGGGGGCACGTCGAGGGTGCCCACCCGCACCTCGGGGCCGGGCCGCGCGCCGGCGGGCGCCTCGGTGCCGAGCAGGTCGACCACCGCGCGCCGGAGCAGCTCCAGCGCCTCCTGGATGGCGGCGGGCTCCATGTCGTAGCGGGGGTAGAAGCGCAGGGTCCGCTCGCCCGCCGGCAGCATCAGGAGGCCGTAGCGGAAGGCGCGGTCGCGCAGCCAGTCGCGCCAGTCGGCGCGGACCACGTCGAAGGCCAGCAGGCACCCGGCGCCGCGGACGCCCTGCAGGAAGCCCTTGTAGTCGCGGGCCAGCCGCTCCAGCCCCTCGCGCGCCAGCGCGCCGGTGCGGCGCACCTGCTCCAGGTCGAGCCGGTCGAGGTAGCCGAGGAGCCG
>DATKMW010000073.1:0-37310 GCA_035541675.1 Anaeromyxobacter sp.
CGCGCCCTGGCCGAGCTGAAGCAGGCCCGCGACACCATGGCGGCGCTGCACCTGGCCGGCGCCCACCTCATGGTGGAGACCGACGAGGGGGGGACCTTCGGCGTGCTGGCGCGCGAGCTGGGGCGGCTCGGCTTCCACTGCGGCATCCTGGGGCCGGCCCTGGACGGGACCTCGGCCTTCACCTGGCGGCACCTCTCCTTCCCGCCCGCCCTGCGGGAGGCCTTCGAGCACGCGCTGGGCAAGCCGCTGGCCGATCTCCGCATCGACCCGCTCGGCGCGCCGCTGGTGCGGCGGTGCCTCTCCGAGCGGCGCACCGTGCACACCGACCAGCCGGCGCGGGCGGTGGAGGAGCTCTTCTCCACCGAGGGGAAGCGCGAGCTGAGGCGGCTCTACCGCCTGGTGAAGATCCGCCGGGTCATCCTCGCGCCGCTGCGCAGCGAGGGGCGGCCGGTGGCGGTGCTGGCGGTGGGCACCCCTCGGCTGCGCAAGGGCGACCCCGAGGCCATCGATGCCTTCGCCCTCCAGGCCTCGATCGGCCTGGAGAAGGCCCGGCTCTTCACCGCGCTGCGGGAGGAGCGCTCCCGCCTGGAGAGCGAGGTGGCCCGCCGCACCCAGGAGCTCACCCGCGCCGTCCGGGCCCTGGAGGACGCCGATCGCCAGAAGGACAACTTCCTGGCCAACATCTCCCACGAGCTCCGCACGCCGCTGGTCACCATCCTCGGCTACTCCGAGCTGCTCTTGGGCGAGAAGCTGGGGGAGCTGTCCGGCCGCCAGCGCGGCGCCATGCAGGTGCTAGCCCAGAGCGGGCGCCGGCTGCGCCAGTTCATCGACGAGCTCATCGAGCTCTCGCGCCACGAGCTCACCAAGGAGACCTACGCCTTCGCCCCGCTGGAGGTGGGCGAGGTCCTCTCCCAGGCCATCCTCTCCCTGGCCCCGCGCTTCGCCGAGCGGGGCCTGCGGGTGCGGGCCCGGGTGGCGCGGGGCACGCCCGCGGTCTGGGGGGATCGCGACCGGATCGTCCAGGTGCTGGTGAACCTGCTGGTGAACGCGGAGCGGTACAGCCCCGACGGCGGCGCGGTGCGCCTGGCGGCGGCCTCCTCGGGCCGGGACCGCGTCCAGATCGCGGTGAGCGACCAGGGATCGGGGATCTCCGACGAGCACCTCTCCCACATCTTCGACCGGCTCTACCAGGTCCACGACGAGCGTCCCGGCGGCGGCAAGGGCGGCACCATGGGGATCGGCCTGGCCATCGTGAAGAGCATCGTCGAGGCGCACGGGGGGGAGATCCGGGTGCGCTCGCGGGTCGGCCGCGGCACCACCTTCCGCTTCACCCTGCGCACGGCGCCGGCCGAGACCGCGGGCGCCACCCCGCGCCCGTGAGGGGCCGCGGTCGTCAGGGGCC
The DNA here is from genome assembly GCA_035541675.1 of Anaeromyxobacter sp. Classification (GTDB taxonomy): domain Bacteria; phylum Myxococcota; class Myxococcia; order Myxococcales; family Anaeromyxobacteraceae; genus Anaeromyxobacter. Next base: position 1,403 of record DATKMW010000073.1, read on the forward strand.
CAGGGAGAGGACGATGGTCCCGCCCTGGTCGACGGTGAGCTCCTTCTCGCCCTGGACCGGGCCGCCCGGGGCGTCGATGCGGTAATCCACCCGGTAGCGCCCGTCCGGCAGGTGCAGCTCGTGGCGGACCTGGTCCCGCGGGGCCGGGAACTCGGCGCGCCGCAGCTCCTCGCCCCCGCGCCAGAGGACCACCTCGAGGTTCCGCGGAGCGCCCACGCCCGACAGGTCGTAGACCAGCACCACGTCGCGCGGGCTCTTCCGCCACAGGAACAGCCCCAGCCCCAGCGCCCCCAGGAGGGCGACCAGGCGAGAGGCCCCCTTCACCGCCTCGACCTCCGGCGGCGCTGCGCCGCCGGGCGGACCTCGGCCGCCACCTCGGGCCGGGGCTCGCCCCCCTCCGCCGGCCGGAGCCGGATCTCGGCGCGGATGTCCACGGCCATGGTGCCGAGCGCCCGCAGGAGCTCCTTCCGCACCACCTCCGACTCCAGGAACCGCCGGATCTCCTCGGAGAAGACGCGCAGGACCTCCTCCTTGGCCCCGCGCGCCTGCTGGCCGATGAAGCCCACCAGCTCCTTGGGCAGCTTCCACTCGCCGGCCAGGCGCCGGGCGCCCTCCTCGGTCATGAAGAGCGCGCCCACGCCGGCGAGGATGGCCTTCTTGAGGCTCTCGGGGACCAGCCCCCGGGCGCCGCTCGGGCCCTCCTCGCCGTCGCGCGGCAGCGCCCCGGGCTCGGATCCGTCCAGCGCGGGAGCGGGCTTCTCCATGGGGTGCCTCGTCAGGCGCTGGGCTGCGCGCCGATGACCGGAAGGCGCGGCGCCTTCAGGATCTGCGTGCTCACCGCGCCGGCCACGTTGCGGGCCAGCGCCAGGAACGCCTGCGCCTCGGGGCTCTCGGGCTTCCCGGACACCACCGGCAGGCCGCGGTCCCCGCCCTCGCGGATGGCCAGGTCGATGGGGATCTCGCCCAGGAAGCGGATGCCCATCTTCTGCGCGGCCCGCCGGGCGCCGCCCTTGTCGAAGATGGCGGTCTCGGTCTGGCAGTGCGGGCAGACGAAGGCGGACATGTTCTCCACCAGCCCCAGCACCGGGATGGACACCTTGTCGAACATGAGCTTGGCGCGGATCACGTCGGCCAGGGCCACGTCCTGGGGAGTGGACACCAGCACCACCCCGGCGGCGCGGACGTTCTGGGCCAAGGTCAGCGGCACGTCGCCGGTGCCGGGGGGGAGGTCGAGGACCAGGTAGTCGAGCTCGCCCCAGCTCACGTCGCGGAGGAGCTGGATGAGGGCGCCGGTGACCATGGGACCGCGCCACACCAGGGCCTGGTCGGGCTCGACCAGGAAGCCGATGGACATCACCTTCACCCCGTGGGCGACGAAGGGGTCGAGCCGCTTCCCGTCGCTCGACACCGGGCGCTCGTTGACGCCGGTGAGGATGGGGATGGAAGGGCCGTAGACGTCGGCGTCGAGGATGCCCACCGAGGCACCCTGCCTGGCCAGGGCCACCGCCAGGTTCACGGCCACCGTGCTCTTGCCCACCCCGCCCTTCCCCGCCCCGACCAGGATGATGTTCTTCACCCCCGGGGTGAGCTGGCTCTGGGCGACGCCCGGCGCCGAGCGCACCTGGGCTCCCCAGGAGACCTCCACCCGCTGGAATCCGGCCTGCCGGAGCGCGGCCTCCACGTCGCGTCCGATGGCGTCCTTGAGCGGGCAGGCGGGCGTGGTGAGCTCGACGCGCAGGCGGACGGTGTCCCCCTTGACGGCGAGGTCCTTGACCATGCCCAGCGACACGAGGTCGCGGTGCAACTCGGGGTCCATCACCTTGCGGAGAGCGTCGAGGGCGGTGCGGTCGTCCATGGCCGCGCCTTTATAGCGGGCGAACGTCGGCTTCTCAACGGGTGCGCGCAGCGGCTCACTCCAAGGCGTCGACCCGCCACCGGCCCGCCTCCGCCACGAGCAGCGCCTGGCCCCCGGCCACGGGCAGCGTGGCCCGGCCCCCGTCCACGGCCAGGGGCGTCCCCGCGGCGAGCGCCCGGGCCACGCGCCCGGCCGCCTCGCGCGCCAGGGGCCCGGCCCCGGCCCAGTCGGCGGCCAGCCGCGCCGGGCCGTAGGCGGCGCGCCAGCGCGCCGAGAGGAGCGCGTCGGCCTCCTGCCAGCGCCCGGCTTCGAGGGCGTCGACGAAGCGGGAGAGCACGGCCGCCGGGGTGTCCGCCCGGGCGCCGGGCGGTCCCGGCGGCGGTATGTCCATCCCGGGACGGGACGGGCCGGCGCAGCTGGCGGCGGCGAGCGCGGCGCCGAGGAAAAGGGAGAGGGCGCGGACGCGGCCGGGCATCGCTCACCCCCGCGGCCGGGGGGCCGCCTCGGCCGAGGCGCCGGGCCCGACCCGCACCTCGCCCTCCTCGCCCACCCGGCCCTGCACGGAGATCTGGACGTCGAGGAAGCGGCGGATCACCTCGGCGTTGGTGAGCAGGTGGGGGGTCACCACGCTCACCGTGTAGCGCACCGAGGGGACCACGCCGGCAGGGCTGGGTGGGCGCCCGGCCACCACCAGCGCGGCCGGGAGCAGGAGCTGGTCGCCGAGGTACCGGTCCACCGCCGCACCGCCGGAGAGGTAGGTCCGGAAGGCATCCACCGCCAGGTCGGCCACGTCCTCGGGTGTCCGCTCGCCGGTGGTGACCGCGCCGTGGCCGGCGCGCGTCCGCTCGAAGGTGGAGACGATGAGGACGTGGCCTCCGCGGGAGCCGCGCGCGGGCAGCGGCACCCGCTCCGCCTCGGCGGAGATGCCGTGGTCTCGCAACCGGCGCAGCGCTCGGGCAGCCTGCCTCTCCGCCACCTCGTAGCCCAGGCCGCCGACCATCGACACCACCTCCACCTCATGGAGCGTCCCGCGGTGGCGGAGGTCGAGCGGCGGCATCGGGCTGGCCGGCTCGATGCGGGCAGTGAACTCGCCCCCGCCCTCGGGGTAGAACCCCGCCGCCTGCAGTTCCACGGCGATCCGGAAGCCGAGGCGGGCCACGGCCGGGGCCCAGATCAGCGCCAGGTAGTGAAAGCTCGGGGCCTGGTCCTGATGGGTGCCGCCCCGGAGCACCAGCGTGGAGCTCCCGCCGCCGAGCGCCAGGGGCCAGCAGACCGTCTGCAGCAGGAGCGGCGTCGAGCCGGCCGTGCCGATGTCGAAGGCCCAGGTGCCGGCCCGCGGCGGCTGCCGGGGGGTGAACTCGAGGGCGGTCGACCCCAGATCGTCGCCCGCCAGCCGCCCGTCGACGATCCGGGCCATGGCCCGGGCCGCCTCGCGGTGCTGCGGCCGCAGCCCAGGCTTGATGCGGTTGGCCCTCACCCGATCGATGGCGAAGGCGCGACCGCTCACGGCGGAGAGCGCCAGCGCCGTGCGGAGGATCTGCCCACCACCCTCGCCGACGCTGCCGTCCAGGTCGATGCGGGGCTGCAGGGGGGTGGACACCGCGCCAATCTAGTGCCTCGTCCGCTCGCCGTCCGATTCCGTGCTCCGGAGCCAGGGCGCTGAGCCCCCTTCGCGGACGGCGCATCCGGGTTGAACGGGACCCGGCCCGCATGGGGGCAAGGGCGCAACCTCTCGGTCTCGTTCGTCACGGGTGGGGACGGAGGCAGTGAATGGCCTTCCGGCGCCTTCGGCCATCGGCGGTGCGACGAAATGCGGCCGCGCTCCGTCCGTAAGGCCAGGCATGGTCCTGGCCGCCGCTCCCGCCCTGGGTTTGGAGGTACTGTCGCTGCCCGCGGAGGAGCGGGTGCACGGCTCACCCCTGACAGCTGAGGCGGCCCTCGCCCTCGCCGCCTCGCGGGGTGACAAGCAGGCCTTCGGACGGCTGGTGGACATGCACAAGCGGACGGTCTACGGGCTCTGCTTCCGCGTCCTGCGTCACCCCGAGGACGCACGCGACGCCGCCCAGGAGGCCTTCGTGCGGGCCTACGCCGCCCTCGGCACCTTCGACCCGTCGCAGCCGTTCGCCCCCTGGGTGCTCCGCATCGCCCGCAACCACTGCCTCGACCTGGCCCGGCGGCGCGGGGTCCGCCCCCAGGAGGTCGGCCTCGACGCCGATTCCGACGAGGGCGGCCCGCGCGAGCCGGCCGACCCCGCCGCGCCCCGGGCCGACGACGTCCTGGAGCGGCGCGAGGAGGAGGGCATGGTGCTGCGCGCGGTCTCGGCCCTGCCGCCCAACTACCGCGAGGTGGTGGAGCTCTTCCACGTGGAGCACCTGTCGTACAAGGAGATCGCCCAGGCCATGGACGTGCCCATCGGGACGGTCATGACCTGGCTGCACCGAGCCCGCGCCAAGCTGCGCGCCGAGCTGGCGCGGCCGGGGGAGGCGCGGCCGTGAACACGCTCACCGGACACCTCACCGACGCGCAGGCCCAGCGCCTGCTGGACGGGGCCCTGCTCCCGGCCGAGGCGGTGGAGGTCGAGGCGCACGCGGCCGGCTGCGAGGCCTGCGCGGTGCTGGTCGACTCCTACCGCGAGCTGGCCCTGTCCCTCGACGCCCTCCCCGCCCCCGAGCTCCCCGCCGACTTCACCGCCGGCGTCCTGGAGCGGGTGGCCCGGCGCGAGCGCACCGTGGCCCGGGAGCGGCGCGCCGCGGCGGCGGTGGTGGTCGGCGCCCTCCTGGCCCTGGCGGTGGCAGTGATCGCCGGCGGCGGGGCCGCCTGGATCCCGGCCGCCACCCGCTTCGCCGACCAGCTCGGCGACGTGGCCCACGCCCTGCGGCTCGGCGCCGAGGTCCTGCCGTCCCTGTGGGGCGTGCTCCGTCTCCCCGTCGCCGTCACCTCGGCTGCCCTCTGCATCCCGCTGCTCCTCGCTCTCTCCCGCTTCATCCCCTCGCCGCGGACCGAGGCTCACTGAACGGAGACCCATGCTCCCCATCCTCGTCCTCGCGCTCGCCCTCCGGGCCACACCGGCCACGCCGCCCGCCCCGGCGGCGCCGCCCGCGCCTCCTCCGCCGTCGGCCGCAGTCGCGGCGCGCCCGGCGCCCGACGCCCTGCGCGGCGACTGGTCGCGCGCCTCGGGGAGGCGGGTCACCCTCTCCGGCACGCTTCCGGTGAACGACGTCCTGGACAAGATCGCCGACGCCGCCGGCTGGAACCTGGTGCTCAACACCGGCCGGGCCGGCGCCCGCACCCTCACCCTGAAGCTGCGCGAAGTGGCCGCCGAGGACGCCCTCCGCGCCACCCTCACCGGCACCGGCCTGGTGGCCACCCGCACCGGCAACACGGTGGTGATCGCCGAGGAGGCCGAGGCGACCCCGACCGAGACCGCGGTCCTCTCCGGGTTCGACAAGCCCAGCGGACGCCGCTTCAGCAAGGCGTTCGAGGAGGACGAGGTGGCCGATGCCCTGAAGCAGATCGCCACCGCCGGCGGGCTCTCCATCGTGCTCCCCTCGGGCGAGCTCCACGGCGAGATCACCGCCACCTTCAACGACGTCCCGGTCGAGGACGCGCTGCGGGCGGTGCTGGCCCAGGCGGGCCTCACCGCCGAGCGGCAGGGCGAGCTCCTGGTGGTGCGGCGGGGCGGGCCGCTCCACGGCGTGCTGCCCCCGGGCCTCTCGCGGAGCGCCGAGCGCGCGGCCGAGGAGGCCATGCGCACGGCCGAGCAGGCCATGCGCAACGCCCAGGGGGAGATGGCCAAGGAGCGCCGCCGGGGATCGACCAAGGGCGAGGCGGCGGATCAGCGGGTCGAGGAGCTCGACGGGTCCTCGTCGCGGCGGGCGCGCGACCGCCAGGTCACCGGCTCCGACCTGGTCATCCTCCCCGGCGAGGAGGTCCGCGACGTCAACGTGGTGAAGGGCGACCTCCACCTGCGCAGCGGCTCCCAGGCGCGCGACGCCGCCTCGGTGCTCGGCTCGGTGACCCTCGACCCGGGCTCGTCGGCGCGCGACGTGGTGGCGGTGCTGGGCAGCGCCACCCTGGCCGGCGGTTCCCAGGCCCGCCAGGTGGTGGCGGTGCTGGGCGACGTCCACGTCGGGCCCGGGGCCGAGGTCAGCCAGGATGCGATCAGCATCGGCGGCCGCGTCCAGGTCGACCCGGCCGCCCATGTGGCCGGGTCCACCCACTCCGTCTCCTTCCCCACCCTGCCCAGCATGCCCGGGCGCTTCGCCATCCACCTCGTCCCGGACATCCTCTCCCCCGTGGCCATGGTGGTCGGCACCCTGGTCCGGTTCGCGGTCCTCTTCGTGCTCGGCCTCATCGTCCTCTCGGTGATGCCGCGGCGGCTCGAGGCCGTCTCCGGCGCCATGGCCGGGAGCCCGTGGCGGTCGCTGTTCGCCGGGATGCTGGGGTCGATCGGGATGGTGGTGCTGGCGGTCCTTCTGGCGGTGACCGTGGTGGGGTTGCTCCTCATCCCGGTGCAGGCGCTGCTCGTGGTCGGCGGGGGCGTGCTGGGGATCACCGCCCTGAGCGCCTACCTCGGCCGCGCGCTCCCCATCCCGCCCTCGCGCCGCACCGCGGTGCTGGAGCTGGCCGCGGGCACGCTGCTCTTCTCGATCCTGGCCGAGGTGCCGGTCATCGGCGCCATGGCCTGGGTGGCGGCCTGGTTCCTCACCTTCGGCGCCGTGCTCCGCACCCGCTTCGGCCAGCCCCCGGCCGCCCTGCCGACCACCCCGGCCCAGCCGGCGGCGAGCTGAGGGACCGCTACACCAGCACCAGCCCCTCCTCGGTCCACTGCGCGTGGCCGGAGAGGATGGCGTCCAGGTTCTCGGCTCGTTCCTCGGTGAGCTGGGCGACGACCTCCAGGATCTGCGGGTGCGAGAGGATCAGCTCGTCGAAGCCCTGGCGCGGGAGGCGCAGCAGGGTCCCGGCGCGCCGGGCGGTGACGGTGGCGGTGGCCGGGGTCTTCCGCAGGCAGCTCATCTCCCCGAAGACGTCGGCCTCGCGGAGCTCCGCCACCTCCACGCTCGCCGTCCCCTGGCGGCGGCTCACCCCCAGGGCGCCCTCGAGCACCACGTAGAGCCCGTCGGAGGGCTCGCCCTCGCGGACCACCACCTCCCCGGCGGCCACCTCGCGCGCCCGGAACTGGACCATGACCTTCTGCCGGTCCTGGCGCGAGAACGGCCGGAACACCGGGCTCACGGCCATGGCGTTGGCCAGCAGCCGCTGCCGGTAGAAGCGCCGGAGCGACTGGGCCAGGTGCGGGTGGCGGCCGGCCAGCTCCAGCAGGTCCTGGGCCCGGATCTCCAGGACCTCGGCGTCCTGGAGCGCCGCGACGGTGGCGAGCCGGGGCGCGCCCGAGAGGATGGCCATCTCTCCGAAGAAGTCCCCCTCCCGGAGCCGGGCCAGGCGGATGCGCTCTCCACGGTCGTCGCGCTTGGTGACCTCGAGCTCCCCGCCCGCCACCACGAAGAAGCTCGTCCCCCGCTCGCCCTCCTGCAGCACCGTCTCCCCGGCCCGCACCCGCCGTAGCACCATCCCGTCGGTGAGGGCGATGAAGGCCTCGCGGGACAGGTCGGAGAGGAGCGGGATCCGCGGCAGGGCCATGTCGCCGGGCACCGGGACGCCGCGAGGCGGCTCGGCGGCGGCCGGCGACTCGGGCCCGGCCTCCAGGATGGCGTCGTCGGGAACGCCGGCGAGATCCTCCTCCCCGGCGCCGGGGGCGGGAGGTGGCGCCGAGGGCTCCACCGGCTCGTCCAGGTCCAGGATCACCTCCTCCTCGATCCCCGCCTCGGTCGCGGCCTGCGCCGCCGAGAGGATCTGCGAGAGGGGCGTATGGGCGGCCGAGAGCGGCCGGGCCGCGGTGCCCTCCTCCGGCGGCGGGGGCGGCGCGATCGCCCCTCGAGGCGCCGGGAGGGGCAGCTCGACGTTCCCCTCGGCCGGGTCTGACGGTGCGGGCTGGAGCGTCGAGGGGACCAGCACCGCGGGGAGGGCCATGGCCGTGAGCCGGGTCGGCGGCGCGCTCCGCGCGCGCGCGGCGTAGAGCCCGGCCAGGGTGGCCTGGGTCGCGCCGTGCTCCGGGTCGATCTCCAGGATGGTCTTGCACAGGGCGATGGCCTTGGCGAACAGGCCGTCGCGCGCGTAGCGGTCGGCGACCGCCTCGTACTCCCCCACCGCCTCGTCGGTGCGGCCGGCGCGGCGGAGCACCTCGGCCAGGCGCTGCCGCGTGGCGGCGTCCCGCGGATCCGCCTTGAGCACCGCCCGCAGGGTCTCGGCGGCGCGGTCCAGCTTGCCCCGGGCGACCAGGTCGGCCGCCTTGTCCTTCAGTGCGCGCAGGTCCGCCATGGGCTCGTTCTACCACGCCGGAGGTGTCAGGGACGCTCGCCGGCGGCGGCCGAGGGCAGCTTGGCCAGAGCCTCCACCGCCGCGCGGCGGACCCTGCCGTAGTAGTCGCTGCGCAGGGCCTCGAGCCGGTCCCCGGCCGGCTCGTACCGCATGGCGGCCAGGGCCCGCGCCGCGGCGGCCCGGACCTGCGGCCGGTCGCTGGTGAGCGCTCGGGTGAGCGCGGCGGCCCCGGCGCCGCTGCCCAGCTGCGCCAGCGCCTCGATCACCTCCACCATCCCCGGCCCCTCGGGCTGGTCGAGCGCGGCCGTGAGCGGCCCGGCCGAGGCCGGGGCGCCGATGCGGGCCAGGGCCTGGGCCGCGGCGCCGCCGCAGGGGCCGGAGAGCCGCTGCGCCAGGGCCGGGACCGCCTCGGCCGAGCCCGCCTCCCCGAGCGCGCGCGCCAGCGGGACGCAGGAATCGGGGGCGAGCCCGGGGGCTGCCAGCGCCTTCGCCAGCAGGGTGGCGCCCCGGGGGCCGAACCGCGGCAGCGCGGCGGCGGCCGCCGCGCGCACCGGATCGGCCGGATCGGAGAGGGCCGCGCCGAGCAGGGCCAGGGCCCGATCGCCTCCGAGCGCACCGAGCCCTTCCACGGCGCCGGCGCGCACACCGGCGTCGGGGTCGGCGGCGAGGGCGGCGAGCAAGGCCTCGGTGCCGCCGGCATGGGCGCGCCCCGCCGCCGCCAGGGCCGCGCCCAGCTCGACCAGGTCGCCGGCCGGGGGCGGGAAGTAGGGAGGGAGGGCCGGCTCCCCCGCCTCCGCGCCCACGCCCGGCCCCGGGGCGCGGGCCACCACCGCCGAAACCCGCGACTCGCCGACGGCGTCGATCCCGGCCAGCGGCGAGGAACCGAGCTGCCCGGGCACCCAGCGGGTCCGGGCCGCCGTCACCCGGGCGGCCAGCGCCTGCGTCCGGTCGCGCACCGCTGCCGCGGCCTGCGGGCTCCTCGAGCGCCCCAGCGCCTGCAGCGCGGCGACCCGCAGGTCGGCGTCGGGGTCCTTGCCCGGGTCGAGCAGGGCGATGACCCGCGGGACCACGTCGCCGTCGGGGGGGTGCAGCTCGGCCATGGCCGCCAGGGCCGCCGCGGCCCCGGGCCGGGCCAGGCGGGGGACGAGCAGCTTGACCGGGCACTCGGCCTCGCGCTCGCGGGCGGCGCGGGCGGCGCGCGCCGCCACGGCCGGGTCGAGCGCCCGGAGCGCCACCTCGCACAGCGACGCGCCCACCTCCGGGGCCTGCGGGAGCGCCACCAGCGCCTCGACGGCGGCCCCGGGCACCCGGCCCGCCCCCTGCACGGCGGCGGTGGCCAGCGCGTCCGCGGCGCCCGGGTCCCCGAGCCGGCCGAGCGCGTCGGCCGCGGCCTCGGCCAGCTCCATGTCGCCCTGCTCCAGGAGATCCTCCAGGTGGCGGCGTGCCGACCAGTCCCCGGCCTCGCCCAGGCCGCGGGCGGCGGCGGCCACCAGCTCCCGGTCCGGATCGTGCGCCGGGTCGACCAGCGACGACAGGCGCTCCACCGCCTCGGTCCGGGCGCTGGCCCCGAGCTCCTCGGCGGCGCCGGCCCGGGCCGGCCCGTGCCCGGCCAGGGCGGCCACGTTGCGCTCCCAGAGGGCTCGGGCCTCGAGCTCGACCGCCTCGCGGAGCGAGGTCCCGACCGACTGCAGCGCGTCGGCGATGGCGGCGCGCCCGGCCGGCGTGGCGCGCCCGTAGGCCGCCACCAGGGCGTCGCGGGCCTGGGGGAGCGTGGGGCGGGCGGCGAGGCCCCGGGCGGCGAGGCCCACCACCTCCGGGTCCGGGTCGCCCAAGAGCCCGCTCAGCGCCTCGACCGAGGGCGAGCCCTCCCGGGAGGCGAAGGCCTCGGCGGTCGCGCGGCGGACGAGGGGGTCCGGGTCCTGCTGCGCCACGAGCAGCACCGCGGTGCCCGAGGCACCCTGCCCGGCGGCGGCCCGCACCGCCGCCACCCGCTGCTCCGGGTCGGACGAGGCGAGCTCGCGCCCGCGGTTGCAGGCCGCGGCGGCGACGAGGACCGAGGACACGAGGAGGAGCGCGGCGCGCACGGGCACCATGCTCGCCGCTCGCCCCCCGCCGCGCAAGCGGAGCGGTGCACGCGCCGGCAGCCCCGCCGAGCGCGCCCTAGCCCTTGCCGGGAGCTCCCCGGCCCGGGCGGCGAGGGGGCCCACGGGGCGCGGCGGCCGGCTCGGCCCCCGGAGCCGGCGGCGGGCCGTGGCCGTGGCGCCGCGCCGCCCGGGGCAGCCTGCGGCCGGCCGCAACCGAGGGCCGGTCGTCGTCCGGGGCCTGCAGCCGCTGGCGCATGGCCCTGACCTCGGCCGGGGTGAGGGCGCGGAACTGCCCGGGGCGCAGGCCCTGCACGCTGACGCCCCCGAACTCCGGCCGGAACAGCCTCTGCACCGAGAGGCCGACCGCCTCGCACAGCCGCTTCACGAGGTGGTAGCGCCCCTCCGCCACCCGCACCCGGATCCAGACGTTGCGGTCGGCGCGCTCGTGCACCTCCGCCTCCAGGGCGCGCGCCGGGCCGTCCTCGAGGCGGACGCCCGCCGCCATGCGCGCCAGGGCCCGCGGGTCGGGCTCGCCCTTCACCTTCACCAGGTAGACGCGGCGGTGGCCGTAGCGAGGGTGGGCCAGGCGGTTGGCCAGCTCGCCGTCGTCGGTGAAGAGCACCGCCCCCTCGGCGTCGTAGTCGAGCCGCCCCACCGGGAACAGCCGCGTCCGCACCTCGGCCAGGTACTGCATGGCGGTGGGCCGCCCCTCCGGGTCGGAGGCGGTGGTGACGCATCCGGGCGGCTTGTAGAGGAGGTAGTAGCTGCCCGCCTCGGGCGCGGACACCAGCCTCCCGTCGAGGGTGACGAGGTCCTTGGCGGGGTCCACCTTGGTGCCCAGGGCGGTCACCACCCGGTCGTTCACCTTGACCCGGCCGGCCGCGATGAGCGCCTCGGCGCCGCGCCGCGAGGCCGCGCCGCCCCGCGCCAGGAACTTCTGCAGGCGCTCCTCCGCCACCCTAGCCTCCGCCCCCGGGCTTGGTCTCCGCCGCGGGCGAGGCCGGCTCGGGCTCGTCCTTCCTCTCCCCCTCGCCCAGCGCTGCCTCCGCCGCCCGCCCCTTCTCGTCGGCGTCGGCCATGGCCCGCTCCAGCTCGTCCAGGGCGGCGTCGCCCTCGGCGCGCCGGGCCTCCAGGGCCGCGCCCAGGGAGGGGTCGGCGAGCTCGGCCACCACCCCCTCCAGGCTGGGGGCCTGCGGCTCCGGCGCCTCCTTCTCCACGATCTCGCGGTGCTCCTCGGAGAGCTCGTGGAACTCTCGCAGGGTGGGCAGCGAGGCCAGGTCCTTCAGGGCGAAGAACTCCAGGAACTCCCGGGTCGTGCCGTAGAGGATGGGGCGCCCCGGCTCCTCCTTCTTGCCCAGGATCTTCACCAGCCGCCGCTCCAGCAGGGCCTTCAGGACCGCGCCGCTGTCGACGCCCCGCACGTCCTCGATCTCCGGTCGGGTCACCGGCTGCCGGTAGGCGACGATGGCCAGGGTCTCCAGGGCCGCCCGGGTGAGGCGCTGGGGCTTCACCCGGAGGAAGCGGCGCGCGAAGCTGGAGTTCAGCGGGGAGGTGCGGAGCTGCCAGCCGCCGGCCACCTCGTGCAGCACCACCCCGGAGACCCCCTCCCGGAACTGGCCCGTGAGCTGGTCCAGCGCCCGGGCGATGCGCTCGGGCTCGAGCCCGGTCGCCTGCCGCAGCTCCTCCACCGTGAGCGGCCGCTCCGCCAGGAAGAGCAGGCTCTCCACCACCGTCCGCACCCGCCCCTCGTTGAGCCGCCGCGCCTCGGCGGCCAGCCGCTCGAAGGGCTCCTCCTTCTCCTCGGGCACGTCGATCTGGGCGGTCTCGACCTCTTCCAGCGCCGGGTCGCCCTGGCGGGCCTCCTCGGCACTCTGCAGGGCGGCCAGCTCCTCGGTGGAGACGGCTGGCGGCGGGGCAGTCGCCGGGCCGGCCTCCTCCGCCTTCGCCTGGCCAGCCTGGTCCTGGGGTTCCGCGCTCACCGGTAGTCCTCCTGGCCTTGGGGTGTGACGTCGCCCAGCGTCTCCCGGGCCTCGACGATGATCTCCGCCCCCACCCCGCCCACGTCCATGGCCGCCTGGAAGATCCGCAGGAGCCGCAGCCGGGCCATCTCCAGGATGGCCAGGAAGGTGGCCAGGATGCTCGAGCGGGAGTGGCGACGCTCGGGCGGCCCGGCCAGGAGCTCCTCGAAGGTGGCCCGGCGCGAGATGCGCAGGACCTCGGCCACCCGCGAGATGGCGTCGTTGATGGTGAGCCGGTCGGTGACCACCTCGGCGACGAGCTCGGGCCGGGCGTGGGCCAGGGCGCGGTCCAAGGCCTCGATGAGCTTGAAGACGGAGACGTCGGCCAGCCCCTCCGGCCCCTCGAGCGTCGCCGGCCGCTCGGCCCGCGCCCGCCGCGTGAACACGGTCCGGTCGAGGATGTCCCGCCCGCCCAGCTCCTCCCCGGCGGCGCGGTACTTCTGGTACTCGAGGAGTCGGCGCACCAGCTCGGCCCGCGGGTCCGGCCCGGCGTCCTCCGGCGCCGCGTCCTCCGCCACCTCGGTCCGGGGCAGGAGCAGCTTGCTCTTCATGAGCAGGAGCTGGGCGGCCATGTGCAGGAACTCGCCGGCCACGTCGATGTCCAGCGCCTCCATGGCCCTGAGCGTGGCCAGGTAGCTCTCGGTGATGGAGGCGATGGGGATGTCGAAGAGATCGACCTGGTGCTCCTGGACCAGGTGCAGGATGAGGTCGAGCGGCCCCTCGAAGGGCGGCTCCCCGGGCCGGAACGGCGGGAGCCGGACCCGGAAGGCGTCCGCGACCGCGCGGCCGCCCGCCTCGCTCGGGCTCGCGCCCGGGTCGGCGCCGGTGTCGCTCTGCGTCGCCATCGTTCCCTGGAGAGGCTACCGCAGCACGAGCTTCATGGCGCCGCGGACCTGCTCCATGGTCCTCTGGGCCTCGGCGCGGGCCTTTCGGGTCCCGAGCTGGACGATGTCGTCGATGTCCTGGGGCCGGGCCAGGAGCGCCTGGCGCCGCTCGCGGATCCGCTCCTGCTCGGGGAGCAGCCGCTCCAGGAGCTTCTTCTTGCAGTCGACGCAGCCGATCCCGGCGCTGCGGCAGTTCCGGTCCACCCAGGCGACGGTCGCCTCGTCGCTCGTCACCTTGTGCAGGTAGAAGATGCCGCACACCTCGGGGTTGCCGGGATCCTGCCGGCGCTTGCGGGCAGGGTCGGTCACCGCCCCCATGACCTTCTTGCGGGTGGACTCCTCGTCCTCGCCCAGGTCGATGGTGTTGCCGTAGCTCTTGGACATCTTCCGACCGTCGGTGCCCACGATCTTGGGCACCGAGGTGAGCTGCGGCTGCGGCTCGGGGAACACCTCGCCGAAGTGGGCGTTGAAGCGGCGCACGATCTCCCGCGCCAGCTCGAGGTGCGGGACCTGGTCGATCCCCACCGGCACCCGGGTGGCCTTGTAGAGGATGATGTCCGCGGTCATCAGCACCGGGTAGCCGAGGAACCCGTAGAGCGCCAGGTCGCGGTCGGTGAGGTTCTCCTGGATCTCCTTGTAGCTGGGGGTCCGCTCCAGCCAGCCGACCGGGGTGATCATGCCGAGGAGCAGGAACAGCTCGGCGTGCTCCTTCACCTCGCTCTGCACGAAGAAGGTGCACTTGTGCGGATCCAGCCCGGCGGCGATGAAGTCCACGAACATCTCGCGCTCGGCGGTCTTGATGATGCCCGGGTCGTGGTACTGGGTGGTGAGGGCGTGCCAGTCGGCGCTGAAGAAGAAGCACTCCGCCTCCTCCTGCAACCGCACCCAGTTGGCCAAGGCGCCGTGGAGGTGGCCGACGTGGAGGCGGCCGGTGGGCCGCATGCCGCTGACGACGACTGGGCGCTGGGCAGTGGTCATGGATCTCCGGGGCTATCCGGCCAGGCTTCTGGCGATGCCGTAGACGAAGTCGACGATGCTCTCGATGGGCGGCGCGATGATCCGCGTCACCAGGCCGCGGCCCAGGAACAGCACCACCAAGAGGAGGATGGGGCCGATCCGCTGGAGCTGGATCCAGGCCCCGCGCCACTGCGGGGGGAGCAGGTTGCCGAGCACGTGGCTGCCGTCGAGGGGCGGGAGCGGGAGCAGGTTGAACACCGCCAGGCCGACGTTGGCCTCGATGAGCAGCTGCAGCAGCACCCGGTAGGCGCTCCCCGGGGCCACCACCCCCGGCGCGAAGCGCGCCAGCGCGCCGAGGGCGACGCCCGAGCAGAGCGCCAGCCCGAGGTTGGACAGCGGGCCGGCCACGCTCACCAGCGTGTCCCCGGCGGCCATGCGGACGCCTCGCCGGAAGTTGGCCGGGTTGACCGGCACCGGCTTGGCCCAGCCGATCGGCAGCTGCAGCAGGGGCAGCAGGATGGTCCCCACCAGGTCGATGTGCGGGATGGGGTTGAGGGTCATCCGTCCCATGCGCGCCGCCGTGTCGTCCCCGAGCCGCCACGCGGTCCAGGCGTGGAAGAACTCGTGAACCGTGAGCGACAGCACCAGGACGATGAGGTTCAGCAGGCGGCCGACGAGCTCGAGATCCAACGCAACCCCTCACAAGGAAAGCGGTTCTTTAGCCCACCGGCGCCCCGGGGTCAACGCGGCCCGCGCGGGCGCGCGCCCTGGCCGCGGCCGCTCTAGGCCCGGGGGTGGAAGCGGTCGTAGAGCCGCCGCGCGTGGGCGCGATCGACGTGGGTGTAGATCTGGGTGGTGGTCACGTCGGCGTGGCCCAGCATGGCCTGGACGGCGCGCAGGTCGGCGCCGCCCTCCAGGAGGTGGGTGGCGAAGGAGTGGCGGAGCTTGTGCGGCGATACCGCCCGGGCGATCCCCGCCGCCCGCGCGTAGCGCCGCAGGAGCTTTCCGAAGCCCTGGCGCGTGAGCCGCCGCCCGCGGGGCGTGACGAACAGGTCCCGGGTGCGACGGCCCCGGAGGAGGCGCTCGCGGCCCAGGGCCAGGTAGGCCTTCACTGCCTCGACCGCAGGCGTCCCCACCGGCACGAGCCGCTGCTTGTTCCCCTTGCCGCGCGCCAGGACGACCCGGGTCTCCAGGTCCACGTCGTTGAGGCCGAGCGAGACGAGCTCGGAGACCCGCAGCCCGGTGGCGTAGAGGAGCTCGAGCATGGCCCGGTCGCGCCGGCCGGCCGCGGTCCTCCCGTCGGGCTGCCGGAGCAGCTCCTCCACCTCCTCGCGGGAGAGGAGCCCGGGCAGGCGGTGCACGGCCCGCGGCGAGTCGACCTCCTCGGTGGGATCGACCTGGGCGAGCCGCTCGGCGAGGAGGATGCGGTGGAGGCCGCGGATGGCCGACAGGGCCCGGGCCTGCGACCGGGCCGAGAGCCCGGCCCCGACCAGCGCGGCCAGGTGGGCGCGGACCTCGGCCCGGCCGACCCGCTCCCAGGAGGTGACGCCGACCCGGTCCAGGGTGGCGAGGTAGGCGCGCACGTCGCGACCGTAGGCCTCGACGCTGTTCTCCGAGAGCCCCTTCTCCACCCGGAGGTGGGCGAGGAAGACGTCGAGGGCAGGCTCGAGCGGGCTCACCGCGCAGACGATAGCGCCTCGGGCACCGAGGTAAAGTTCGGGGCGAGCCACAGGCGGGGGCACGGCCGGCGACGGCGCACCGCTAGGACAGGAGGTCGGACACGTCGCCCTTGCCGGCGCGGACCACCACCGGCTCGGGGCCGGAGAGGTCGATGACCGACGACGGCTCGTTGGCCTTG
The DNA here is from genome assembly GCA_035541675.1 of Anaeromyxobacter sp. Lineage (GTDB taxonomy): Bacteria > Myxococcota > Myxococcia > Myxococcales > Anaeromyxobacteraceae > Anaeromyxobacter. Next base: position 17,437 of record DATKMW010000073.1, read on the forward strand.
TAGCCCCCGTCCAGGATCAGCTCCAGGCCGTGGCCGAGCTGCTCCTTGATGTCCTTGGCGTCGATGAGCACCTCGCCCGCGGGGGTGGCGGCCGAGGTGGAGATGAGGGGGTGGCCGAGCCGGCGCACGATCTCCAGCGCCACCGGGCTGTCGGGGATGCGGATGCCCACGGTCTTCTGGCGTCGCATCACCAGGTCGGGAACCAGCCGGGTGGCGGGCAGGATGAAGGTGTACGGGCCGGGGACCTTGCGCCGCAGCACGCGGTAGGCGGAGTTATCGACGATGGCGTAGCGGGCGATCTCCGCCAGATCCTGGCAGACGAAGGAGAGCTCGTGGGTGCGAGGGAGCTGCTTGAGCTGGTAGATGCGCTCGATGGCCCGCTTGTCGAACAGGTCGCAGCCGACGCCGTAGTAGGTGTCGGTCGGGTAGGCCAGGAGCCCGCCCGAGGAGAGCACCGACACCGCCCGCTCCACAACCCGCGGCTGCGGGTGGGCGGGATCGATCTCCAGGATGGGCGCGACCGCCATGTCGGCGATCTACCAGCTTTCCGCGCCGCAACAAAGAAGGCGGCGCGGGAGGCGGCCGGGCCCGCCTCCCCTACCCGCGGCTCTTGCCGCGCTGGACCAGCTCGCGGACGCGCTGCCCGCCCTTGCGCCCGATCTCCTCGTAGAAGGCGTGGCCGCGCTCGTCGCGCACGGCCAGGCCGCCCTTCCGGCCGGCCTCCGAGACGGTCATGCTCCTGCGCTCGTCGCGGGGCTCGGCCCTGCGCGCGCCCTTCTCCTCAGGCTCTGACATCTGCCATCCCCTTCGATGGGCGGGGCCGCTCACTGCTCGCCGCCGTCGAGCTTGGCCTCCTCGCCTTCGGCCTTGCCCTTCTCGATCAGCTCGCGGACCTTGTGGCCGCCCTTGCGGCCGATCTCCTCGTAGAAGGGCGTGCCGCGCTCCGCCTTGATGGTCTCGCCGCCCTTGCGGCCGATCTCCTCGTAGAAGCGCGGGCCCCGCTCGGCCTTGACGGTGTCACCGCCCTTCTTGCCGATCTCCTCGTAGAACTTGCGCCCTCGCTCGGCCTTCACCGTCTCGCCGCCCTTGCGCCCGATCTCCTCGTAGAACTTGCGTCCCCGCGTCTCGCGCACCCGCACACCGCCCTTGCGACCGGCCTCCGAGACCGTCATCGCTCCCTTGCTGCCGCTCTTCTTGTCCTCAGCCATTTGTCGCCCCGTTCCATGCAGGTGCTGCGTGTGCACTGGCTAGCGGCCGGCGCAAGGTCCGACCCAGCACGTGGTCGGCGATGGCGTCCGCCATGTCGAGGCCGGTGGCCTCTTCGATCCCCTGCCAGCTGGGGTTCCCGTTCACCTCGATCACCGTCGGGCCGTCGGGCCCGAGCACCAAGTCCACCCCCGCGTAATCGAGCGCCAGCGCCCGGGCCGCCCCCAGCGCCGCGGTCGCCACCTCCCCGGGGCAGGCGACCCCGCGGGAGCTCGCCCCCAGGGCCACGTTGGTCCGCCACTCCCCGGGAGGCGCTTGCCGCTCTACGGTGGCGCGCACCTCGGCTCCCACCACGAAGGCGCGGAGGTCCCGGCCGGGATGGGCCACGTAGGCCTGCAGGTAGATGGCCCCATCTCGTTCGGCCCGCGCGCGGACCGCGGCGCGCCCCGCCGGGTCGGCGCTCACCCGCTCCACGCCGTCCCCGAGCGAGCCGGCCACGGGCTTGGCCACCACCTCGCCCCCTCGCCCCAGCGCCTCGAGCGCCGCCTCGGCGTCGTCGGGCGACTGGGCCACCACCGCCGGCGGCGTGGGCACCCCGGCCCGCGCCAGGAGCGACGAGGTCCGGAACTTGTCCTGGGCGCTGAGCAGCGCCCCGAGCCGGTTCACCACCAGCACACCCCACTCCTCCAGCGTGCGGTAGAGCTCGAACTGCACGTCGGGATCCCCGCCGCGACCCAGGCCGCGGGCCAGGATCACCGCATCCACCGAGAGCGGAAGCCCGTCGGCGGTCACGGTCAGGCCGCGGGGCCCCACGCAGGCCGAGAGCCCCGCGGGGTCGAGGACCGCGGTGTGGCAGCGGCGAGCGCAGGCGGCGAGCAACTGTTTGCTCTCCCAATCTGCCTCCGGCCAAGCCGTCACCACGCCGATGTGGATGCTGCGCCTCATCCGTTCCGCTCTGTGCCCACCCGATCTCCCGTGTTCATGGTGTCCACGGTCGGCTGGCTGGACAAGGGAGCGCCGCCCCGGATCGGTCCCCGGGTCACGCGCGGGCGAGCGGTCGCCCGCACGGGAGCAGGCCTGCGAGGGCCGCCGGCTCGGCTCACTCCTGCCGCGCGAGCGCGTCCTCGAGCGCCGCGGTCACCGCCTCCGCCTGCGCACCCTCCAGCCGGCGCCCCTCCGCGGTCCGCACGTAGAAGGCGTCGGCGGCGCGGTTCCCCTCGGTGGCGATGCGGGCCAGATCCACCGACAGTCCTAGCTGGAAGAAGGTGCGGGAGAGCGTGTGCAGGAGCCCCACCCGGTCGGCGGTGAACACGTCGACCACGCTGTGCCCGCGGGCGCTGTCGTTGTCGATCACCACCCGCGTGGGCACGCCCGGGACCGGCTTGGGCGGCAGCGAGGAGGCGCGCAGCCTCCGGGCCATGAGGGCCTCGAGGGGCTCGGCGCCGCTGAGCACCAGCGCCAGGTCGCGGCGGGCGGCGCGCCAGCGGCCCGCCGGCAGGGTCGAGCCCTCCGGGCCGCGGAGCTGGAAGACGTCGAGGGCGCGGCCGCCGAGCGCGGCCAGGGCCGGGTCGCGGGGGGTGGAGAAGACCTCGGCGTGGTGGATGTCCACCCGGTGGGCGGCGAACACCCCGGCCACGGTGGCCAGGAGCCCGGGCCGGTCGGGCGCGGTGATGACCACCTCGGAGAAGCCGAGCCCGGGGCGGTGGCGGACCTGGGCCGCCACCGGGCGATCGCGCCCGAGCTGAAGGAGCCGGAGGTGGCGCGGCGCGTCCTCCGGGGCGGCGGTGACGAAGTACCGGGCCGGCATGGCGCCCAGGAACGCCTCCCGGGCGGCCTCCGGCGCGGCGGGACGGCGCGCCCCCAAGGCCTCGGCCACGCGCCGGCGCCCGGCGTGCTCGGCCGTGCCCGGCTCGGGGCGGCGCTCGCCGCTGGCCAGAGCGTCCCGCGTCTTCTCGTAGAGGTCCCGCAGCAGCCGGGCCTTCCACTCGGTCCAGGTGCGCGGCCCCACCGTGGCGATGTCGGCGTAGGTGAGGAGGTAGAGCTTCTCCAGGCGGTCGAGCGTGCCCACCTCGTCGGCGAAGGAGTGGATGAGGTGGGGGTCGGAGAGGTCCCGGCGCTGGGAGATGGTGGCCATGCGCAGGTGCTTGAGCACCAGCCACTCGATGTCGGCGGCGTCGGCGGGATCCACCCCCAGACGCGTGCAGGCCTCCACGGCGATCTCGGCGCCCTGGATGGAGTGGTCCCGCCCGCTTCCCTTGCCGATGTCGTGGAACAGCGTGCCCAGGTAGAGCGGCAGGGGGCGGGCCTGGCCCTGCATCAGCTCGCCCAGGACCGGCTCGGTCACGTCCCCGCAGCGCAGGGCGAACAGGCGGCGCACCGCGAAGAGCGTGTGAACGTCCACCGTGTACACGTGGTACAGGTCGATCTGCCGGCGGGCGGTGATGCGGGCGAACTCCGGGAGCACGTGGGGGAGCACGCCGATCTCGTGCATCAGGGCGAGGAACCGGCCGCGGGTCCCGGAACGGACGAAGCAGGCCAGCAGCTCCTGGTTCATCTCCCGGTCATCGGCGGCCCCGCGGGGCAGCTCGGTGGCCACCTGGGCGGCCAGGTCGCGCGCGTACGGGTAGAGGTCGAGGTGCTCCCGGTCGGCGGCCGCGAAGAGCCGCACCAGCGCCGCGGGGGTGCGCCGCAACGCCTCCTTGTCGGCCACGGTGATCCGCCCCCGGAACACCTTGAGCTCGCCGCCGGGCAGGAAGCGGTCGGCGGCGCGGGTGGGCTGGCCGCGCAGGATGGGGACGGGCCGCTCCGCCCCGATCACCGCCGCCGGCGGGGGCACCATGCGCCAGCCGCTGGCGTTCTGCGGCTCCAGGCAGCGGTCGACGATGGCGTCGCAGGCGACGGTCACCGTCTTGGCCGCCATGTAGTAGTGGCGCATGAACTCCTCGACCGCCTGGCGCCCTTCCCCCTCGGCGTACCCCATGGCCGCCGCCACCTGGGGCTGGACGTCGAAGGTGAGCTGGTCCCACTTGCGCCCGGCCAGGTAGTGCATCTCGTTGCGGACCCGCCAGAGGAAGTCGCGGGCCCGCCGCATCTCCCGGATCTCGCGCTCGGGGAGGAGCGCCCGCGAGAGCAGCTCGGTGATCCCGGCCACCTTGAACCGGACCCGGGCCAGCCAGAGGGCCGACTGCAGGTCGCGCAGGCCGCCCTCCGACTCCTTGAGGTTGGGCTCGAGCAGGTAGAGGGAGTCGCCGAACCGCTCCCTGCGGCTCCGCATCTCGTCCATCTTGTCGGCGAGGAACTTCTCCACCTTGGCCGCCGAGAGCCCGTGCAGCTCCGCCCGCTCCAGGGCGCGGAACAGCTCCCGGTCGCCGGCCAACAGCCGCAGGTCGAGCAGGGCGGTGCGGGCGGTGTGGTCCTCGGAGGCGAGCTGGTCGCAGGCACGCAGGTCGCGGACCGAGTAGCCGACCTCGAGGCGCAGATCCCACAGCGCGTACACCAGCCGCTCGGCGGCCAGCTTCACGAATCCGTCCGGCTTCCCGTCGCCGTGGAGGACCAGCAGGTCGAGGTCGCTGTAGGGCGCGAGGTCCCGGCGCCCGTAACCACCGATGGCCACCAGCGCCACCGGGCTCTCCGGGAACTGCCGGGCCGCCTCCTCCCGGGCGCGGTCCCAGAGCAGCCCCACGATCCGATCCATGGCCGCGCTCTGCAGCCGGACCACGGTGTGCCCGCTGCCACCGGCCCGGTGCACGTCCTCGACGAGCTTGCGGCTGGCCAGGAAGTCGACCTTGGGATCCCCGGAGAGCGGCGGCAGGTCCTGGACCCGGGTGTCGAACTCGTAGGCGGGATAGGCGGGAAGGGTGGGCAGGGCGTCGGGAGGTGGCATCGGGTCCGGGAAGTATAGTCGGCGACCTCGGGGCGCCCCGCACTCCGGGCGGCCGGGCCAGGCGGCTGCGATCTCCCCCTTGCGGGTCATACCACGGGGACGGGCGCGGGGGTGTAATCCGCGCGCCCTTGGGCGCGCCGGCGTCGCGGCGGCCCCATTCACCCGGAGAGCACCATGCGCGAGTTCTTCCAGCGCCTCATCCGCACCCGGCTTGGCCTGTCCGGCGCGGTCCTCACCACCGCCAGCGGCCTCCTGGTGGTGCTCTTCTTCTTCCTCTCGGTGGTCGGGGTGGAGGAGTCGCCCTACGTCGGGATCATCGCCTACCTCGTGCTCCCGGTGGTCTTCGTGGTGGGGCTGCTGCTCATGCCGCTCCCCTACCTGCTGGAGCGCTGGCGCGCCCGCCACGGGGAGGTCAAGCCGCTGCCGGTCATCGACCTGAACAGCCCGGCCACGCGCCGGCGAGCCGCCCTCTTCGGCGTGCTCACCGCGGCCAACGTCATCATCCTGGCCGGGGCCAGCTTCAAGGGCGTGGACGTGATGGACCGGGCGGCCTTCTGCGGCTCCTGCCACAAGGTGATGGACCCGGAGTTCGCCGCCTACACCCACTCGCCGCACTCCCGCGTCGCCTGCGTGCAATGCCACATCGGCCCCGGCGCGAGCTGGTTCGTGAAGTCGAAGCTCTCCGGCGCCTGGCAGGTGGTCTCGGTGACCTTCAACCTCTACCCCCGGCCCATCCCCACCCCGGTCCGGAACCTCCGCCCCTCGCGCGACACCTGCGAGCAATGCCACTGGCCCACCCGCTTCGTGGGCGACCGGCTCAAGGTCATCACCCACCACGCCGACGACGAGAAGAGCAGCGCCAAGCAGACGGTGCTGCTCATGCACGTGGGCGGTGGGGCGCAGGGGCGCGGGATCCACTGGCACGTCTCGAGCGGGGTCGCCATCCGCTACCTGGCCGACCCCAAGCGCGAGACGGTGCAGACCGTGGAGATCACCCGCCCCGACGGCAAGGTGGAGCGCTTCGAGGCCCAGCCCGAGGCGGGCGCGGCGCCGCCCGACCCGTCCAAGCTGGTCTGGCGGACCATGGACTGCGTCGACTGCCACAACCGCCCCACCCACCAGTTCCGCAGCGCCGCCTTCGAGGTCGACGCCGCGATCGGCGCCCAGCGCATCGACGCCTCCCTGCCGTTCGCGAAGCGCGAGGCGCTGAAGGCCATCACCGCGAGCTACCCGGACCGGGCCGCCGCCGCCAAGGGCATCGAGGCGGCGCTCTCGGCCTTCTACGAGAAGGAGTACCCGGCGGTGTGGAGCGCCAAGAAGGACGCGGTGATCGCGGCCGCCGCGGCGCTGGCCGAGGCCTGGGGGCGGAACGTCTGGCCGGAGATGAACATCGGCTGGGGCACCTACAAGAGCCTGCTCGGGCACGAGGACACCACCGGCTGCTGGCGGTGCCACGACGAGAAGCACGCCTCCAAGGACGGCAAGACCATCACCCAGGACTGCGACACCTGCCACGCGGTGCTGGCCGACTCCGAGGAGAACCCTGCCATCCTGAAGCAGCTGGGCCAGACGGAGTAGCGCGGGCCGGCGGGGGGCGCCGAGGGTCTCCGGTCAGGGGCCCCGGGCGATCTGGGGCTCGGAGCGGGCGAAGGCCGAGACCGCCCGGGCGATCCCCTCGGCCACCTCCTCCTGGTAGCGCGGGGAGGCCAGGCGCCTCTCCTCCGTGCGGTTGGAGATGAAGCCGGTCTCGACCAGGACCGCCGGCATGCGCGCCCCGAGCAGCACGTAGAAGAGGGCGCTCTTCACCCCCAGGTCGCGGACGTCCCCCACCCGCGCCCGCACCCCGCCGCACACCTCGCGCTGGACCAGGCGGGCCAGGCGCAGCGAGGCACCGGCGCTGGCCCGGGCGTCGAGGTCGGTCAGGATCCTGGCCAGGTCCCCGGCCGCCGACAGATCCACCCCGTTCTCGCGCGCGGCCAGGCGCGTCGCGTAGCGGTCGTCGGTCACGTTCAGGAAGTAGGTCTCCACGCCGGTGCGTGTCCGCCGCGGGTGGGCGTTGGCGTGGATCGACACGAACAGATCGCCGTGGGCGGCGTTGGCCAGGGCGGTGCGCTCCTCCAGCGCCAGGTAGCGGTCGTCCCGGCGCGTGAGCACCACCTCGAACCCCGCCTCCCGGAGCTGCCGGGACAGCCGCTGGGCGATCGCCAGGGTGACGTCCTTCTCCCGGACCCGGGACGGCCCGATGGCCCCCGGGTCGTGCCCCCCGTGGCCGGGGTCGACCACGATGCGGCGGATGGGGCGCCGGTCGTCCTCGTCGGCGCCGGCCGGGGCGCCCTGCTCCGGCTCCGGGGCCGCCGGCTCGCCGGCAGCCTGGCCCGGGGCCGCCGGGACGGCCGGCGGCCGCTCCAGGGCCGCCACCGCTCGCTCCGGCAGCTCGACCCGCGTGTCCGGGCCATCCGGCTCGGCGGCCGCGTCCGGCTGCACCGGCGGAGCGGAGGAAGCCTGCGAGCCGGTCGCCGGCGCGCCGCCCGGCGCCGGCGGGCCGGCCCCCTCGCCCTCGGGGCGGGTCGGCTCGCCTGGCCCGGCGAGCGCCGGCGCGGGCTCCGGGGCGAGCCCGGCGCCGCCCAGGTCGAGCACCAGGCGCGGTGGATCCTCCAGCTGGAACACCTGGACGCGGTCGTCCCCGGGGAGGTCGAGCACGACGCGCACGGTCTCGGGGCCGTACTGCGCCGCCCGGACGCGCGACAGGCGCAGGGCCCCCACCGGTCGCTCCAGCGTGCGCCCCTCGAGCAGGGCCGGGTGCAGGTCCAGCGCCAGCCGGCGGGGGTGGGCGAGGTCGGCGGGCAGCTCCAGCTTCTGCCAGCCGACCCAGCGCGACAGGTACACCGCCACGCGGGTGTAGTCGGGGCCGGACCAGGCCCGCACCTCGGTGACCTGGGCCGGGGCGGAGGAGGCCTCGGCCACGGCGGCCGGGGCCGGCTCCGCCGCCTCGGAGAGCGCGTTCACCACCCGTTCCAGCGCGGGGTCGGTGGACTCCTCCTCCTCCGACGCGGCCGGAGCGGGCGATGCCGTCCGCTTCCCGGCGGCGTGCCGCGGCGGCGGCGGGCGGTCGTCCCCGGCCTCGCGCCGGATGGCCGCGGCGAGCGCCTTGCCCTCCGGGGCGCCGACCTTGCCCGCCTCGGCGGCGAGCCGCAGGGCCTCGTCGCGATCGGCCTCGTCGGCCGACCAGCGGTAGAGCGCGTAGCGCGCGCGCGCCGCCTCGTAGAGCGCGGCGGGGCGATCGGGGCCTCGCGCGGCGTGGAGCAACCCGGCGATGGCCCTCTCCCAGTTGTGGCGGAAGCGGCGCCGGTTCCGGTCGCGCACCAGCGCCGTCAGCGCCGCCTTGGCAGCCTCCAGCCTCGAGGGCCGCGCGGCCGGACGCTGCGTCCGGCCGGGGCCGACCTGGGTGTGGGAAGATGTGTGCGGTTTCCTGCGCCCACCCGACGCGCTCGCGGGAGCGGGCTGGGTGAGGACGAAGGCAGCGACGGCCAGAACGGCGATGGCAGCGCGGGGCCGCACGGCCGAGAATCTCCCAGCCCTCGATATCGACGTCCATTTTTCGGCCGCCAGGAAGTCCCGATCACCGCTCGGGGCCCGCGGCGGCCCCGGGCGCCCGCGGGCCGAGCGGTGTTGAAAGATCCTACAGCGCGACGCTGCTCTGCACCCCCGGCGTGAATCTGAGCTATGGTGCCGCGTCCCACATTCCGGAAGGGCCCACCTGCCCGTCCAGGAGCTCGCAACGTGATCAAGAGAATCCCCTTTGCCCTGCTCGCCCTCGCCTTCGCCACCGTCGTCGCCGCGGCGGAGGCGCCGAAGGAGGGCGTGAAGATCCCCAACAAGAACGGTGAGATCACCTTCCACCACGACAAGCACAAGGACACGAAGTGCGAGGTCTGCCACGGCAAGCCGGACGGCGGCAAGATGACCCTCACGAAGGAGTCCGGCCACAAGCTCTGCCAGGACTGCCACAAGGCCAACAAGGACAAGGGCGCCTCGGTGGTCTGCAAGACCTGCCACAGCGGCCCGAAGTCGACCTGATCGCATCGGGGCCCCGCCCCGGCGCGAGCGATCACCGAGGCGGACGATCTCCTCTGGGGTCGTCCGCTTCGCCATTGCTGGAGCCGCGTCGGTCGACTACCCGCCCAGCCTCTTCTTCCAGCTCGCGAGCAGGTTGAGCGCGTCGAGGGGGCGAAGCGCGTCGAGATCGAGCGCCGCCAGGGCCTCGCGCAGCTCGGCCGCGAGCGGGTCCGGCGCGCCGAAGAGCCCGAGCTGCGCCGCGGGATCGCCCCGCCGGCGCTGACCGCGCGCCAGGGCGGCGTGCCCACCCTCGTCCACCTCCATCGCCTCGAGGTTTCGGAGGATCTCGCGAGCCCGCGCCAGCACCGCGGCGGGGAGCCCGGCCAGCTTGGCCACCTCGATCCCGTAGCTCCGCGAGGCCCCGCCCTCCACCAGCCTGCGCAGGAAGACCACCTGGTCGCCGACCTCGCGCACCGCCACGGTGAGGTTCTGCACGGCCGGTCGCTCGCGGGCCAGGTCCTGCAGCTCGTGGTAGTGGGTGGCGAAGAGCGTACGGCAGCCCACCTCGTCGTGCAGGTGCTCGGCCACCGCCCAGGCGATGGACACGCCGTCGAAGGTGGACGTTCCCCGCCCGATCTCGTCGAGCACCACCAGCGAGCGGCGGGTGGCGTTGTGGAGGATGGCCGCCGTCTCGGTCATCTCCACCATGAACGTGGACCGGCCGCGGGCCAGGTCGTCGGAGGCCCCCACCCGCGTGAAGATCCGGTCGACCAGCCCCACCCGGGCGCGGGCGGCCGGCACGAAGCTGCCCACCTGCGCCAGCAGGGCGATGAGCGCCGCCTGGCGCATGGCCGTGCTCTTGCCGGCCATGTTCGGCCCGGTGATGACGAGGAGCGACGCCGCCGCGGCGCCCTCCCCCTCCGCGCCCCGCGCCGCCACCTTGAGGTCGTTGGGGACGAAGCCCGCCGGCCCTTCGGGCAGGAGCGCCTCCACCACCGGGTGGCGCCCGCCGGAGATCTCCAGCACCTCGGAGGAGTCGACCTCCGGCCGCGCGTAGCCGCGCTCCGCCGCCACCCGGGCCAGGGAGAGGACGGCGTCGGCGGTGGCCACCGCGTCGGCGGCGGTGCGGATGGGCCCGGCCTGCGCCGCCACCGCCTGGCGCAGCTCCTCGAAGAGCTTCTCCTCCAGGGCGAAGCGCCGTTCCTCGGCGGTGAGCACCTTCTCCTCGAAGCTCTTCAGCTCCGGGGTGACGAACCGCTCGCCGCCCACGGTGGTCTGGCGCCGCTCCCAGTCGGCGGGGACGAGGTGGAGGTTGGGCTTGGTGACCTCCAGGTAGTACCCGAACACGCGGTTGAAGCGGACCTTGAGCGAGCCGATGCCGGTGCGCTCCCGCTCGCGGGCCTCCATCCGGGCGATGGTCCCCTTGCCGTCCTCGGCCACGGCCACGACCTCGTCCAGCTCGGCCGAGTGGCCGCGCCGGATGAGCCCCCCCTCGCCCAGGGTCGCCCTGGGCTCCTCGGCCACGGCGCGATCGAGGTGGGCGGCCAGCCCCTCGAGCCCGCGCAGCCGGGCTCCCGAACCGGAGAGGAGGGGCGCCTGGCGCGCCTCGAGCAGGTCGGCCACCGCTGGCAGGGCCAGGAGCGCGCCGGCCAGCGCCCGCAGGTCCCGGGCGTTGCCCTGCCCCAGCACCAGGCGGGAGAGAAGGCGCTCCAGGTCCGCCACCGGGCGGAGGGCCGCGGCCAGGTCCTCGCGGGCCACCGAGGAACCGAAGAGCTCCTCCACCGCGTCGAGCCGCGCGCCGATCCGGGCCGGGTCGAGCAGCGGGTAGCGAAGCCACTCGCACACCCGCCGGCCGCCGGCGCCGGTCACGGCGCGGTCGAGGAGCGCCAGCAGGCTCCCCTTGCGGCGCCCGCCGGACATGGTCCGCTCCAGCTCCAGGTGGGAGCGGGTGGCTTCGTCGAGCTGCAGCACGTCGTCGGTGGGGAGGCGCGACAGCCGATCCACGTGGCGAGGCGCGGCCCGCTGCGTGTCGGCCAGGTAGGCGAGCGCGCCCGCGGCCGCCTCGAGCCCGAGGGTGAGCCCGCCCACGCCGAAGGAGTCGAGGCTCGCCACCCCCAGGTGCCGGCGGAGCTTCTCGGCCGCGCGGGCGAAGTCGGCGTCGTCGCGGCGCGCGGCCGGGGCCGCGGCGGCGCGGGCCAGCGCCTCCACCCGGGCCGGGTCGGCGCCGCGCGGGAAGACCAGCTCGCGCACCCCGGCCCGGCGCAGCTCGTCGACGAGGCGGCCGTCGTCCGGGACCTCGCCGCAGCGAAGCTCGCCGGTGGAGGCGTCGAGCAGCGCCAGCCCGGCGCCGGGGTCCCCCGGCACCACCGCCCCGAGGAAGGCAGCCTCCCGCGGATCGAGCACCTGCTCGTCGAGCACCATGCCCGGAGTCACCACCCGCGTCACCTCGCGGCGAACCAGGGCGCTCTTCCCGGGCTCCTCCACCTGGTCGCAGATGGCCACCTTGAAGCCGCGCTCCAGGAGCTTGGCCACGTAGCCGCGGGCGGCGTGGTAGGGCACGCCGCACATGGGCACCTTGTCGTCGCCCTTGGAGCGCGAGGTGAGCGTGATCTGCAGCGCCTGGGAGGCGGTCAGGGCGTCCTCGCCGAACATCTCGTAGAAGTCGCCCAGCCGGAAGAAGAGGATGGCGTCCGGGTACCTCGCCTTGGTCTCGAGGTACTGCCGCATCATGGGCGTGGGGGTGGCGATCTCCGGCATCGGTCCCGCGGTTCTACCAAAGGCCGGGGCAGCTCTGCACGGGCCAGGTGTCCTGCCCGTGCACCGGGGGCGGGGGCGCAGCCCATGGCGGGCCGTGGATCCGGGTGCTAGAGTCGCCCGTCCCATGCTCGGGCGGGCGCTCCAGGACCTGAACCGTCTCCGCCAGATCGCCGCGGCCATGGTGCGGCACGGCTTCGGGGCCTATCTCGAGGGCATGCGGCTCCGGGACGTCCTGGGCCGCGGGGCGCCCCCGCCGGGGGAAGCGCCCCCGGCGCCCGGGCGCAACACGGCGGTCCGCTTCCGCCAGCTCCTGGCGGAGCTGGGGCCGACCTTCGTCAAGCTCGGCCAGATCCTCTCCTCGCGGCCGGACCTGCTGCCGGCACACTGGATCGAGGAGCTCTCCGTCCTGCAGGACGATTGTCCCCCGCTGCCCATCGCCGAGATCCGCCGGGAGATCGAGCGCGGGCTGGAGCGGCCGGTGGAGGCGCTGTTCGCTTCCCTCGACGAGAACCCCTTGGCCAGCGCCTCCATCGCCCAGGTGCACCGGGCGGTGACCCATGCCGGCGAGCAGGTGGTGGTCAAGGTCCAGCGCCCCCTGGCCCGCGAGCGGATCGAGGCCGACCTGAGCCTCCTGCACGAGCTGGCCCGCCTGCTCGAGGCGGTGGTGGAGGAGACCGGCGTCACCACCCCCACCGGCGTGGTGGAGGAGTTCGATCGGACCATCCACGAGGAGCTGGACTTCACCCACGAGGCGCGCAACGCCCAGATCATGGCCGAGGCCTCGGCCGGTCGCGAGTTCATCGTCATCCCCAGGGTGCACGCCGCCCTCTCGAGCGGGACCGTGCTCACCCTCGACTACGTGGAGGGGGTGAAGGCCTCGGAGGTCACCGCCGAGGGCGGCTACGACCTGGAACGCGCCGCGCGCAACATCATCGAGGCCTCGTTCCGGCAGCTCTTCGAGGACGGTCTGTTCCACGGCGATCCGCACCCGGGCAACATCCTGGTCCTGCCCGGCGATCGCATCGCCCTGCTCGACTTCGGGCTGGTGGGCCGCATCACCCACACCCAGCAGGAGGCGCTGGTCACGCTCATGGTGGCGGTGGCGCTGCGGGACCCGGAGACGGTGGCCCGGGTGCTCTCCCGCATCGGCGTCTCCGAGTCGAGCACGCCCCTGGCCGCCCTGCGCCAGGACCTGACCGGGATCCTCGACCGCTACCTGGGGCTGCGGCTCGGCGAGATCCGCACCGGCACCCTGCTGCGCGAGCTGCTCGATCTGGCGGTGCGCCACCACATCCGCATCCCCAAGCAGTATGCCCTGCTGGCCAAGGCGGCCATGACCACCGAGGGGCTCATCCGGCGGCTGCACCCGGACCTCGACGTGCTGGCGGTGGGCCTCCCCTACGCCAAGGAGCTCCTGCTGGCCCGCTTCAACCCGGGCGACGCCTCGGGGGTGCTCATGCGCTCCCTGCTCAAGATCCAGGCGCTGACCGAGGAACTGCCCAGCCAGCTCGCCCAGATCCTCCAGGACCTGGAGGGCGGCAAGTTCCGCGTGAACGTGGCCTCCGACCAGCTGGAGCGGCTGGGCGGCCAGGTGCGGGCGGTGGGCGTCATGGTGGTCCTGGGCGCCCTGGCCGCCGCCCTCACCCTCGGCGGGCTGGTGGTCCTGGCCGCCCGCGGCTCCGTGGCGCTGGCCGGGGTGGCCCTGGCCTCCGGCGTGCTGCTCACCGCCGCGGCCGCTGGCTACCACCTCCTCACCCTGCGGTCGCGAAAGCTCTCGATCCGGCGCTGGCTGGGGCGCTAGGAGCCTGTCCGCGCATCCATCGGCGAAAGCTGCAGGGGATCGAGACCATGGGCCCTCCCCTGCCGGTCCCACAACGCGACCTCGAGCACTTGCGGACTAGGCGGGCAGGCTCCCAGACGCGCCGGGGTCCCGGGCGCAGCAGAGCGCCGCCAGGGTCCCCAGCCAGGCGAGGTCGACCACGGCGGCGCCCAGGGCGGCCGCCGCCCCGATCATCATCTGCGGCCCGACGAGCGCTGCCGCCGGCGCGCCGGCGGCGAACCCGGTGGCCAGCCCGCCCGCGCCCTGCACCGCCACCGAGGCCGCCACCGCGGCGGCCCCGAAGAGGAGCGCCCCCAGCAGAAAGGCGCCGGGCCGCGCGACCATCCGGCGGGTCACCTCGGCCAGGGCGGACGCGAGCGGCTCCTGGGTCAGGGCCGCCCGCACCACCAGGGCCTCGGCGGCGGTGAAGAGGGCGACGGGCACGGCCACCGCCAGGGTGAGCGCCAGCGCCCCGGCCGCGGCCAGCGCCGCGGCGCCGCCGGCTCCCCCGGAAAGCGCCCGCGGGCCGAGCAGGAGGGTCCCGCCGAGGAGCGAGGCACCGAAGAGCAGGCCCGACGCCTCCAGCGCCAGGCCGAGCACGGCCGCCGGCAGCACCCGGAGGAAGCCGCCGGGGAGCCCGTCGACGAGGCCGGCGCTGCCGCGGGGGGCGCCGGCCATGGACGTGGCCAGAACCGGCAGCGCACCGGCGACCCAGGCGGCCCGGAGCGCCCCGGCGGCGACCGCGCCCGCGAGCCACAGGCCGCCGACGATCCCCAGGAACCGCGGCGAGGTGGCCATGGCCACCGCGCCGTCCAGGGCGCCCCGGGGGTCCCCCCGCGCGAGCGCGGCCGCCAGCCCCGCACGCAGCAGGAGCGCGCCGCCCGCGGCCAGCGCCGGCAGGGAGGAAGCGCGGCGCGCGCCGGCGGCGAGCAGGCCGAGTGCGGAGAGCCAGGCCTCCCGGCGCAGGGCGTAGAGGGAGAGCCGGACGGAGGTGCCGAGGGAAGGGATCATGGGCCCGCCGCCCGGCACCCTATTCGCCCGCCCGGGCCCCGGGCAAGGCAGGCGAGGGGGCCGGCGAGACCCCGGGGCGGGAAGCTTGAGGTCTGAACGCCGAGCCAGTATACTTGCGTTCAGGAGGGCCGCCCATGCACTCGTTGACGGATCGCCAGCTCGAGGTGCTCCGCTTCATCGCCCGGCAGATCGAGGAGTGCGGGTACCCGCCCACCATCCGGGAGATCGGCGAGGCCCTGGACATCCGCTCCACCAACGGGGTCAACGACCACCTGAAGGCGCTCGAGCGCAAGGGCTACCTGTCCCGGGACCCGGTCAAGTCGCGCGCCCTCATCCCCACCCTGGCCGCGCGCGAGAAGCTCGGCGAGGGCCACGGGAACGTCATCCCCTTCCGCGCCGGGGCGACGCGCGCCGGATCCCATCTCGTCGAGGTTCCCATCGTCGGCCGGGTGGCGGCCGGGCAGCCGGTGCTGGCCCAGGAGCACGTGGAGGACACGGTCCAGGTCGACTCCTTCCTGCTCGGCACCAACAAGAAGGTCTACGGCCTGCGGGTCCAGGGCGACTCGATGATCGGGGACGGCATCCTCCCCGGCGACTACGTCTTCGTGAAGAAGCAGCTCCACGCCCAGGACGGCGAGATCGTGGTGGCCATGATCGACGACGAGGCCACCGTGAAGCGGGTCTACTTCGAGGGGGACCGGGTCCGCTTCCAGCCCTCCAACCCGCGCATGGCCCCCATCTACGTGCGGGACAGCGACTTCAAGAGCACGATGATCCTGGGCGTGGTGGTCGGGGTGTACCGGAAGCTGACCTGAGCGCTCACCGCGTCTTCGCCTGCCGCACGTACCGATCCAGGTCCTCGCGGTCGATGAGGGAGAGGATCTCGATCTCGTTCTGCCGCTCCCCGCGCCGGTAGAGCAGGCGCACGTCGGTCGCCACCCGGACCCGGTAGTACCCCGGCAGCCCCTCCAGCGGAAGCGCCCGCAGGCTGGGGTGGCGGTGGTCCTGGGCGAGGAGGTTCGCCTGCTTGAAGGCGGCCCGCTGGATGCGCAGGTCCCAGCCCTCCAGCGAGTCGTAGAACTCGCGGGTGAACACCGGCCTCAGCCAGGTGGCCGGCGCCTCCTCGAGCTCGTCCTCCGCCGCCTCCGGGGCGGGGGGCGGATGCGCGCCCGTCGCCCTGCCGCGGGCCTCCGCCTGCTCCAGCGCCGCGGTGAGGTCCGCCTCGCGGAAGGCTTGCCGCTCCAGCCGCGACTCCAGGCCCCTCACCTTGCCCTCGAGCTCCCTGAGCGCGGAACGCGCGCGCTGCAGGTCGGCGGCGGCGTCGGTCGACTGCGCCGCCGCGAGCGCCGCCTCGGCCCGCTCCCGCCCGGCGCTGGCGGCCTCCGCCGCCTCGCGCGCCCGCGCGGCCTCGTCCACCGCCTGGGCCGCCCGCGCCCGCGCCTCCCGGAGCGCTTCCTGCAGCCTCTCGCGCTGCTCCTCCGCCTTCCGGCGCCCGGCCTCGGCCCGCTCCTCCGCCCGCGCCACCTCCTTCTCCAGCTGGCGCGCCCGGGCCAGCGCGCGGGCCTCCCCGTCGCGACCCTCCCGCCCCTCGCGCGGCTCCTCCGGCTGCTCGCCCGGCGGCGCGTAGTACTCGGACGCGAGCTGCTCCAGCGCCGGGGCGGCCCGGACCCGCACCTCGGGATCGGGATCGGCCAGGACCCGCCACAGGGCGAGCGTGAGGCCGTGCTCGGAGCCGGCCATCGCCAGCAGGTCGCTGGCGGCCTCGGCGCCCAGGGGCGTCGTCGGCAGCGGCAGCCGGCCGAAGGCGGCCCGCAGAAGCTCCAGCACCGAGGCCCGAGCCTCGGGCCGGGCCCGGATCTCGTCGGCCAGCAGGTCGCAGCGCTCCACGTCGGAGAGCGCCTCGGTCCGGAAGCCGGGGACGGAGAGCCCGAGCTCCTTCACCGCCGACCGGGCCTCGTCCGGGGTGAGCGCCACGTAGAGGAAGACCGACAGGGCGTCGCGGTCGAGCTCCGCCAGGGGGGCCTCGCCGCTCGGCGACGGCAGGGCGTTCGCCGCGGCACCCCTCCGGCCCCGCCGGCGGGGGGCGGCCCCCTGCTCGCCGTCCGCCCTGGGCCGGCTGCGGGGCGCCACGCCTACTTCCCCGCCGCCGGAGCCACCTCGCGCACCTCGGCCTGGTAGGTCGAGCCGGGCGGGATGCGCCAGGAGTCCTGCACCGACAGGCGCAGGCCCAGTGCCAGCGGCCGGGCCGAGCCGGTGGGGCCTCGCTGCTCCACGTCCAGGCGGATCTCGACCGCCGCCGCCTCGCGCGGGAAGAGCTCGACCCACCAGGTGCCGAAGAGGATCCCCGGCGGGAAGTCCGGCGCGAAGCGCTCGGGGTCGACGAGCTTCTGGTAGGGCTCGCCCGGCCCGTTCATCTCGCCGTAGGCCTTGCCCGCTGCGTCCAGGAAGTGGAACTCCAGCGCCTTGAGCGCGACCGGGAGCAAGGTGCGGGAGACGTTGCGACTCGAGGTGCGCTCCCGCTCCACGAGGCGGGGCACCCCCCACAGCGCGAAATCGACCCGCAGCCCCGGCCCGCCCGCGGGCGAGGCCCCTGGCTCGACCGCCAGGAGGTCGAGGCGGAGCCCGCCCGAGACGGCGGCGGCCAGAGGGACGTAGCCGCCCCGGAGCAGCGCCAGGCGCGAGTCGGCGTACTTCTGGAAGTCCTCGAGGGTGTCGCGGTCCTTCTCCGGCAGCGGACCCTTGTGCTCGGCCTCGGCCGCGGCCAGCGCCGTGGGCGGGGCCGGGGCGTGGGGGAACCGGCTCCGCACCTCGGCCAGCGCCTGGAAGTAGGCGCGCAGCAGCGCCCCCGCCTCGTCGCGCCAGTCCTGGGCGCTCTCCGGTGCCAGGGAGCGCAGCAGGGCGGCCCGCTCGTCGAACTCCCGCTTGATCCGCGCCCGCTCCGCCTGCGCCCCGGCCGCCTCGTCCCGGGCGCGCAGCGCCGAGGCCACCATGACCCCCACCAGCAGGGCCAGCCCCAGGGGCACGAGCACCAGGAGCACCTTGCGCATGCCGCTCACTCCGTCCCGGCCACCAGCGCCTCGACGCTCCGCACCCCGGAGCGATCGATCTCGTACACGTAGGCGCGGGCCCGCCGCACCGGCTCGTCGGCCACCCGGGAGGCCGAGCCGGCGCAGAGCACCGGCGTGGCCCCGGATGCGCCGGGCAGGTCCACCCGGAAGGCGGTGTGGCGGTGGCCGTGCAGGACCGCGGCCACGTGCAGCTCGGCCACCAGCCGGACCACCTGATCGGCGTCGGCCAGCGGCATCCTCGCCAGCTTGGCGTCGGAGGCCACCCGCTCCGGCGGCACCACCACGTGGTGGTGGAAGGCGACCAGCGCCGCCCGCCCCGCCTTGGCCTGCTCGCGCACCAGGGTGCGGGCGGCGCGGAGCTGCTCCGACCCCAGGCGGCCGGGGGTGGTCCAGGGGTCGTCGCCGTAGCGGGCGCTGTCCAGGGCGATGAGGGCCGCCTCGTCGCCGAGCAGCACCAGGTGCGGGTAGGTGGGGGCAGCCCGGCGCATCCCCAGCCCGTCCGGCCCCAGGGCGCGCAGGAACCGGCCGGTCTCCACCGACTCCTCGGTCCACACGTCGTGGTTGCCGGGCACCACCGTCAGCTTTCGGGCCGCGGCGAAGGGGCGCAGGAGCTCGGCGGCCCGCTCGAACTCGCGGGGCTCGCCGGAGAAGGTCACGTCCCCGGTGACCAGGAGGTGGTCCACGCCCACCTCCTGGAGCGCCTCCAGGAGCCCGCGCGCCAGCTTGGCCGAGTGCTTGTCGCAGTCGCGCTGGGTGAAGCCGCTGCGCGGGTAGCGCGAGCGCTCCGAAAGGTGCAGGTCGCTGATGTGGCCGAGGCGAAGGATGGCGGCTCCTCCGGGGTCGCGGTTCGCGGCTCGATGCTAGACGAGGGGGCGGGATTTGCAAGCCGCCGCGAGCCCTGCCACTTGCCAAAGGCCAACTCGGTCTTATCCAGTGTAGGTGCACCGACGAAGCGCATGGTCCCCCGCCGAGGGCCCGCCCGCGGCGCGGCAGCAGATCCCAGCGGGCGGCACGCACGTCTCCGCCAGCGGCGAGGACGAGCGCTCGGGTGGGCTGTGGGCGCCGTCCGAGGGGCCCTGCCGCACCGAGCCGGGCGGGGCAGGCGGGGAGCCCGACGGGCAGCTCTCCCCGCGCCCCCGCGGCAATCCGCTCGGCGAACCGTGAGCCGCCCGGTGGTGCGGGCGGGCGTACCCAAGCGCCCGGCTATCCACCCGGATTTTGTTGATAACGTCGCCTCGCGCGGGTATCCCTGATCGAGCCCACCGGGGCGGACTTAAGGAGGGCCGGCATGTCGGAGAAGGAGAAGAAGGGCACTGGCGCGGGCGCGCAGGTGGCTCCCGCCATCGGGCCGCCCGGGCTCATCGCCAAGGAGGACATCCCGGCGGTGCTGCCCATCCTGCCCCTGCGGAACTCCGTGTTCTTCCCGGGCGGCGTCCTCCCGCTGGCGGTGGGCCGGCAGAAGACCATCGCCCTCATCAAGGACGCGGTGCGCGACGAGCAGGTCATCGGCGTGGTGACCCAGCGCCGCGCCGAGGAGGAGGACCCGGGCGCTGCCGACCTCTATACCGTTGGTACGATCGCACGAGTCGTGAAGCTCCTCAAGATGGGCGAGGACAACTACTCCCTGGTGGTCCAGGGCCTGGCCCGCTTCAAGGTGCTGGAGCTGGTGCAGGAGACCCCCTACCTCAAGGCCCGGGTCGATCCCATCGAGGACCGCTCCAGCACCGACGACGTGGAGATCGAGGCGCTGGCCATCAACCTGAAGAAGCTGGCCCGCGAGGTCATCGAGCTCATGCCCGAGCTCCCGGCCGCGGCCACCGAGCTGGTGGAGTCCATCACCCACCCCGGCCACCTGGCCGACATCATCGCCGCCAACGTCGACGTCCCCATCGAGGAGAAGCAGCAGGTCCTGGAGACCGTCGAGCTGCGGGCACGCATGAAGCTGGTGCTCGAGCTCCTCAACCGCAAGCGGGAGATCCTCAAGCTCTCCAACAAGATCGACTCCGCCGTGAAGGGCGAGATGTCGAAGACGCAGCGCGAGTACTACCTGCGCCAGCAGCTCAAGGCCATCAAG
>DATKMW010000074.1:0-33369 GCA_035541675.1 Anaeromyxobacter sp.
GCCCTGACGGGCCTCGCCCCCCGCGCCGGTGTATATTCCCCACCCATGGCCGTGACCGTAGAGACCGGCTCCACCCTCACCTTCGACCGGTTCTGGCGCTGGCTCAAGCGCCACCCCAACTGCATCGTCCGGGCCGGGACCCCCGACGCCACCCTGTTCGACCAGGACGACCTCCACTGGCACCTCGACGAGGACGACGACCGCGTGCCGCTGGTCCAGCTCCTTCGCGGCAAGCAGATGGTGGCCGAGCTGGCCATCGAGGTGCGCGAGGTGCTCTTCGTGCAGGTGGTGCCCGACCCCGACGGCGAGCAGGGCCACTTCCTGTTCGAGCTCTGGGGGGGCGGCGGCGACGAGCCCTTCGCCGTCTACCACTTCGCCATGGCCCACGCCTTCGACGAGGAGGGCGGGCACGGGACCCAGCTCAAGCAGTGACCCTCGCCCCGGCCCGGGTTGATCCCGCCGCCCCCGGCCGCTATCCTCGTCCCGTGGTCTCCTTGCGCGCGCGCACCCTGGCCGCTCGATTTCGCGGCCCCCCGCACCGGTCCGGGCACCGGGCGGGACCGTAGCGTCGAACGCGGCGGGACCGCTCCAGCACCTTCGAGACGGCACGGACCCGGCGGGGGGGACTTCTCCTCACCGTGAATGCCTGGCCCGGCTCGCGGCCGAGCCGCGCCCGGTTCCCTCGCCTCCGGAGGTCCGTGCCATGTCCCGTCCCGTCCTCTCACCCGAGTCGCTCGCCCGCGCGCTGGCCCTGCGCGACCTCACCGATCCGGCCCAGGGCCGGCACGCCATGCAGGACCTCCTCCGCGAGCTGACCGTGGCTCTCACCGGCCTGTGGCGCTGCCCGGTGGTGGTCGAGCGGAGGAGCCCGGTGGTCTCGGTGGCCGACAACTACGACCGGCTCCACTACCCCGCCCGGGGCGCCGCCCGCGACGCCCGCCACAGCCGCTACGTCTCCGAGGGCACCCTCCTCCGCACCCAGACCTCGGCGGTGGTGCCTCCCCTCCTCCGGCGACTCGCCGCCGCGCCTCCGGCCGACGTGCTGCTGGTCTGCCCGGGCCTGGTGTACCGCCGCGACGTCATCGACCGGCTCCACACCGGCGAGCCGCACCAGGTGGACCTCTGGCGCATCCGGCTCGGCCCACCGCTGGGCGAGGAGGACCTGTCGCGGATGATCGCCGCCGTGGCCCAGGCCGGGGCGCCGGGCCGTGGGGTGCGGACCACGCCGGCGGCGCACCCCTACACCCTGGCCGGGCGGCAGATCGACGTGGCCGAAGGCGGCGGCTGGGTGGAGATCGGCGAGTGCGGCCTGGCGCTGCCCGCGCTGCTCAGCGAGGCGGGGCTCCCCGAGGGCGCCAGCGGCCTGGCCATGGGGCTGGGGCTCGACCGGCTGGTCATGCTGCGCAAGGGGCTCGGCGACATCCGCCTCCTGCGCTCCGGCGATCCCCGGATCGCCGGGCAGATGCTGGACCTCCGCCCCTACCGCCCGGTCTCGCGCCAGCCGCCCGTCCGCCGCGATCTCTCGGTGGCGGTCCCAGCCGAGGCGACGCCCGAGGAGCTGGGCGATCGCGTCCGCGAGGCGCTGGGGGCACGGGCCGGGGACGTCGAGGCGGTGGAGATCCTCTGCCAGACGCCCGGGGAAGCGCTCCCCGCGGCGGCGGTGGCACGGCTCGGGCTCAGGCCCGGCCAGAAGAACGTGCTCCTCCGGGTGGTGCTCCGCTCGCCCGAGCGGACGCTCACCGACGCCGAGGCCAACGTGCTCCGCGACGCGGTCTATGCCGCCCTGCACCAGGGGGATCGGCACGAGTGGGCGGCGGGCGAACCGGCCTGAGGTAACGCTCGCCTGGCTCGGAAGGCGCCACCACGCGGGGGGGGGGACGCCGCCCGGGCCGCGCCCGCGGGCGCGGTCCCTGCTACAGTCGAGGTGGCGATTTCGCCGCCCCGGGAGCCCCGCCTGCGCCTGCCCGAGTACGACCGCCTCGACGCCCTCGGCCTCGCCGAGCTGGTGTCCCGCGGCGAGGTGTCGGCGCCGGAGCTCCTGGAGGCCGCCCTGGAACGCGCCGAGCGGCGGAACCCGGCCCTCAACGCGCTGGTGGCCACCTTCCCCGACGAGGCGCGGGCGCGGGCCCGGGGACCCCTGCCGGCCGGCCCGCTCTCCGGCGTCCCCTTCCTGCTCAAGGACCTCATCGCCGCCTGGCGCGGCCACCCGCTCACCGAGGGCTCGCGCTTCCTCTCCGGGGTGGTGGCGCCGGAGGACAGCGGCGTGGTGCGGCGGCTCAAGGCGGCGGGGCTGGTGCTCTTCGGACAGACCGCCACCCCCGAGCTGGGAATCAAAGGGGTGACCGAGCCCGAGCTTCACGGCCCGTGCAGAAACCCGTGGAGCCTCGACCACACCCCCGGCGGCTCGTCCGGCGGATCGGCGGCGGCGGTGGCGGCCCGCATCGTGCCCGCCGCCCACGGGAACGACGGTGGCGGCTCGCTGCGCATCCCCGCCTCCTGCTGCGGGCTGTTCGCACTCAAGGCCAGCCGCGGCCGGGTCAGCCTGGGCCCCGTCCACGGCCCGCTCCTGTCCGGGCTGGTGGTCGAGGGCGTGCTCTCCCGCTCGGTGCGCGACTCGGCCACCCTGCTCGACGTCCTCTCCGGCCCCTCACCCGGCGACCCCTACGCCGCGCCCGCGCCGGTCCGGCCCTTTCTCTCGGAGGTGGGCGCGCCGCTGGCCCCGCTCCGGGTGGCGGTGACCCGCCGCTCGCTGTTCGCCCGCTCCACCCACCCCGAGTGCGCCGCAGCGGTGGAGAAGGCGGCGCGCCTCCTCACCGACCTGGGGCACGACGTGGAGGAAGCACACCCCGACGTGGCCGTCGAGCCGCTCCTCCGCGCCTACCTGGTGGCCCTGGCGGCGCAGGTCGGGGCGGACCTGGCCCGGGCTGCGGCGGCGCTGGGCCGTCGGCCGCGGGCCCGCGAGCTGGAGCCGGAGACTGCGGTGCTGGCGGCGGCCGGCCGCCGCCTCTCGGCCAGCGAGCTGGTGACCGCCGAGGCGGAGATGCACCGTGCCGCCCGCGCCATGGCCGCCTTCCACGCCACCCACGATCTGCTGGTCACGCCCACCCTGGCGCAGCCGCCCCTGCGCGTCGGCGCCCTGGCGCTCCGCCCGCCGGAGCGGCTGGCGCTGCGGGTGGCGGCCCGCTTTCCGGCACGCTGGCTCATCGACGCGCTCTTCGAGGCCGTCGCAGCCCGGAGCTTCGACGCCACCGGAAACACCATGCTCTTCAACCAGACCGGGCAGCCGGCCATGAGCGTGCCCCTGCACGTCTCCGCCGACGGCCTCCCGGTGGGCGTGCAGGTGGTGGCGCGCTTCGGCGAGGAGGCCACCCTCTTCCGCCTGGCGGCGCAGCTCGAGGCGGCGGCGCCGTGGGCGGGGCGGATCCCGCCGGCGGCGGCGAGCTCCTAGGCACCGCCTCCCGGCCGGCCGCCGCTGCGGAGGCCGTCCCTCCCGTGCTCGCGCTCCACCCGGGCCACCCGGAGCCGGTAGGACGCATACCAGCGCTCCCTGCCCAGGCGCTGGGCCTCCCGGTGCTCCAGGTGGACCCGCCAGGCGGCGATGGAGGCCTCGTCCCGCCAGTAGGAGATGGTGATCCCGAAGCCCTGCGCGTCCCGGGCGCTCTCCACCCCCAGGAAGCCCGGCTGCTCCCGGGCCAGCTCGACCATGCGCTCGGTCATGCGGGCGTACCCGTCATCGCCGTCGGTCCGCTGGCTGGAGAACAGCACCGCCAGGTAGGGCGGCTCGGGAGTCTCTGCGATCACGGTGCCTCCAGGGAGGGCGAGGGCGGGATGATAGCCGGCGCCGGGCGCAGGTCACACCCCTGGCCCGGCAGGGCTTCGGCGGATTCGCCGCGCCGGTTCACCCGCTCGGGAACCGCCGAGGCGGCAGGTGCGGGAGACGCCCTCGCCCGTCGCCTCCGGGGTGTCGGGACCGCCCGCCCCCTGGTGGCCCGGGTCGGGCCGCCTCGATCGGGCACCCCCGCGCCCAGGCGTGCCAGGTGGCCCGCGGCGCCGGCCCGCCCGAGGCCGGCACCGCCGCGCCCCTCGACGGGCCGCGCCACCCGCGGGAGGAGGGGCTCGGGCGCAAGGTGGGCCGGGTCAGCGGCCCGCTGCGCTGGCTTCCCGCTCGGCCGCCTCCGCCCAGGCTCGTTCCAGCGCTCGGCCCAGGACCTCGGCCGGCTGGGCACCGGACACGGCATGCCTTCCCCCCAGCACGAAGCAGGGCACGCCGGTGATGCCCAGATCCCGCGCCGCTCGCTCGTCGGCACGGACCTCGGCGGCGCAGGCGTCGCCGTCCAGCGCCCGCCGGACCTCCTCGGGGTCGAGGCCGACCTCGGCGCCCAGCGCCGCCAGGGAGGCGGGCTCGAAGATGGAGCGGTTCTCGGTGAAGTGGGCGCGGTAGAGCCGCTCCAGGACCGCGCCGGCCAGCCCGCGTCCCCGCGCCAGCAGGATCAGCCGGTGGGCGTCGAAGGTGTTGCCCACCACGCCCTCGAGGAGATGGTACTCGAGGCCGTCGCCGGCCGCGCGCCGCTCCATCTCCTCCTCCATGGCCCGGGCCCGGGACCGGGTGAGCCCGTACTTCTCGGCCAGCGAGGCCACCCGGTCGTAGGTCTGGCCGCGCGGCCGCGTCGGGTCGAGCTCGAACGCGCGGTGAACCACCTCCACCTGCTCGCGGTGGGGGAAGCCCGAGAGCGCGCTCTCCAGCCTCCGCTTCCCCAGGTAGCACCACGGGCAGACCAGATCGCCGAAGACATCGACGCGAAGCATCCTATTTCCATAGGCGGCCGGGGCCCGGTCGGCAAGGCGGAGAACCCCAGGCCCGCGGCTTGCCCGGAAGCCCCCGCCGTGGAAGCATCGCCCAACCCCAGAGGATCCATGAGCACGCCCGAGCCCAGCCTGCCCGCCCCGCCCCCTGCGCCCGCAACGCCCCGCACCCCCGAGGAGCTGGAGCGCCACTGGTTCGAGCACGTCTACGCCGGGGACCGGGTCCCCCAGCTCACCTTCCGCGCGGTGATCATGGGCGCGCTGCTGGGCTGCGTCATGGCCTTCTCCAACCTCTACGTCGGGCTCAAGGCCGGTTGGAGCCTGAGCGTCGCCATCACTGCCTGCATCATCTCCTACACCATCTTCCGCATCTTCCACGCCGCCTTCCCGGCGCGGCGCGGCGGCGGGCGCGGACGGTTCCTCGGCCTCTTCGACCGGCCCGACCCCGGCGAGGTCTCCATCCTGGAGAACAACTGCATGCAGTCGACGGCGTCGGCCGCCGGGTACTCCACCGGCGCCACGCTGGTCTCCGCCTTCCCCGCCTACCTCATGATCACCGGCCACAACCCTCCCTTCTGGACGGTGGCCGGGCTGGTGTGCGCCACCGGGCTCCTGGGGGTGTTCCTGGCCGTGCCCATGAAGCGGACCATGATCAACGTCGAGCAGCTCCCCTTCCCCTCGGGCATCGCCGCGGCCGAGACGCTCCGCTCGCTGCACGGTGCCGGAGAGGGGGCCCGGCGGAAGGCCCGGGCCCTGTTCACCGCCATGGGGTTGGGCGGGCTGGTGGGCTGGTTCCGCGACGGCCGCCCCAGCTTCATCCCCAACTACCTCCCGGTGTCGCAGCTCGCCTCCTGGCTCGGTCTCGACCGGATGGCGCTGCTCACCAGCCCCGCGGGCTACACGCTGACCGTGGAGGCCTCGACGGTCTTCGCCGCCGCCGGCGCCATCATGGGCATCCGGACCGCGGCCTCCATGGCCCTGGGGGCGGTGGTGAACTACGGGGTCCTCGCCCCGCGGCTGCACGAGCTGGGGGTGATCACCAAGCTCGGGTTCCGGGGGATCGTGAGCTGGTCGGTGTGGGGCGGCGCCTCGCTCATGACCTGCGCCGCGCTGACCAGCTTCGCCTTCTCCTGGAGGACCATCGCCCGGGCCTTCAGCGGCCTCTCGGGGCTCTTGGGGCGGGCCCGCCCGTCGCGAGGGGACGACCCCATGGACCGGATCGAGGTGCCGGCCTCCTGGTTCGCGATCGGCGTGCTGGCCAGCGCGGTGCTGGCGCTGGTCCTCAACCGAAGGGCCTTCGGCATCCCCGTGCTCCTGGGCAGCGTGGCGGTCTTGGTCTCGGCCCTCATGTCGGTGGTGGCCTCGCGGGCCACCGGCGAGACCGACACCACGCCCATCGGGACCATGGGCAAGGTCACCCAGCTCCTCTACGGCGTGCTCATCCCCCAGAACGTCGCCGCCAACCTGATGACCGCCAACATCACCTCGTCGTCGGCCAGCAGCTCGGCGGACCTGCTCACCGACCTCAAGTCCGGCTACCTCCTGGGCGCCAACCCCCGCAAGCAGTTCCTGGCCCAGTTCCTGGGCGTGTTCGGCGGCGCGCTGGTGGCGACCTGGGGCTACTTCCTCCTCGTGCCCGACGCCTCGGCCATCGGCGGCGACCGGTTCGCCGCCCCGGCCGCCCAGGTGTGGAGGGCGGTGGCGGAGCTGCTGGCCAGGGGCATCGGCTCCCTGCCGCCCTACGCGACCCAGGCCATCGTCGCCGGGGCGGTGCTGGGGGTGGGGACGGTGCTGCTCGAGAAGATCGCGCCGGAGCGGATGCGCAAGTGGATCCCCTCCCCGGTGGGCTTCGGGATGGCCTTCACCTTCCAGGGCTACACGGCCATGGCCTTCTTCATCGGCGGCCTGGCGGCCTGGATCTACGCCCGGCGCAGCCCCGGGGCCGCCCGGGTGTACACCATCCCCGTGGCCTCCGGCCTCATCGCCGGGGAGTCGCTGGTCGGGGTGGCCGTCGCCCTGCTCCAGGCCCGGGGGCTGCTGTAGGCTCCGCGGGCGCCATGGCCCTCCCCTCCGTCCTCCACCACGTCGACCTGAAGCTCGCCAACGTCGACCGCGGCGTCGACCAGGCCCTGGCGCTCAAGGTCGCGCGCCACCCCTCGGAGACCATGGAGCGCGTCTGGCTGCGGATCTTGGCGCTGGCCTGGCAGTGGGAGGAGGGGATCGCCTTCGGACCGGGGCTGAGCGAGCCTGACGCCCCCGACCTCCAGGCCAGCCGGCCCGACGGAACGCCCTCGCTCCTCTTGAGGGTGGGCCGGCCCGACGTCGAGCGGGTGGCCCGGGATCTGGCCCGCGGCGCCGGGGCCAGGGTGGCGGTGCTCTTCGACGCTCCCCGGTGGATGAGCGCCTTCGTCGCCGACGCCGAGGCGCGCCGGCTCGACCGGCTGGCCCGCGCCGAGCTGGCCGCGGTCGATCCGCCCTTGCTCGCCGCCCTGAGCCGGAGGGACGACCGCCGCTGCCGGTGCGAGCTGACCCTGGTGGGCGACCACCTCTACCTGGCGCTGGGGGCCGAGCACCTCGACGGCCCACTCCACCGTGGGTCGGTGCAGGCCGGCCAGGGCCGCGGCTGAGCTCCCCGGGGACCTTCCCGCTCGCTGTCGCCGATCCCGCCTGCCACGGTGCGGCCAGCGGGGGCATCCCGTGCGGCCGAGAGGCGTCCTCGGGGCGCTGCTGCAGGCGATCCTGCCGATGCGCGCGATCACGGCGGACGAGCCTGCGGAGGTCCCCATCGAGACCCGGGTCCCGTTCACGACGGAGGGACGCCTCGACGGGGACGGGGACGAAGGCCCGGTCCACCTCGGTCCGGTGGTGCTCCAGAACCTGCCCGCCGAAAGCGAGGCCCGCGAGGCCTCCCGCCCCGGCGACATTATCCGCCCCCAGCCCCTGCTGGTGGTGAGCCACCGCGGGCCGGGGCGCGCAGGCTATCGCGCCGGCTCGGGCGCGTAGCGCTCCAGCGTCCGCGCCAGCCTGAGCTTGCGACGGGCGCGCTCGGAGGACATGTACCTGATCGTGCCGAAGATGGGGCGCTCCGGCCCCCAGGGCCGGTCGTAGCGCCCCAGGCACCAGAGGATGCCAGAGAGGGAGCAGGGGTCCCGCCCGTCCAGCGCGTAGCGGTCGTTGAGCGCGAGGAGCCGCTCCAGCGCCTCCTGGGGCGAGGCCGTCCACTCCAGGAGCCGCTTGCCCCACAGCATCCGCAGCGAGTTGTGGATGGTGCCCTCGGCGAGCAGCTGCCCCTGGGCCGCGTTCCAGACCCGGTCGCCGGTCCGCGCCCCGGCGAGCTCCTCGAGCGAGTAGAGGTGGGGCCGGGGATCGCGCGCGTGCTTCTCCAGGGTGGCCCGCGCCCAGGCGGGGAGCGACTCCCACCGCCCGTGATCGGGGCGCATGGCGCAGCTCACGAAGCCCAGCTCCCGCCAGGTGACGAGCTGGTCCAGGAAGGCCTCGGCGGAGGGGGAGGTACCCCACCATCCGGCGCGAGCGCCGCGAGGGCTCGGCGAGAGCCGCTCGGCGGTCCACCCCTCGCGCGAGAGGACCGCGCGCACCACCTCGAAGGTGCCCAGGTGGCCGAAGTGCAGCCAGGGCGAGAGCCCGCTGGTCCCCTCGGCGTCGGGGTCGTCGCGAAGGTCGGCGTAGCGCCCCAGGCCGCCCCTCACGAACGCCGAGAGCCGCTCCTCGGCCGCGGCCGACCCTCCGGCACGCGCGCAGGCGCCGACGCAGTGGTCCACCGGGAGCTCCGCCAGGAGCCTCCCCGGCCGCTGCAGCGCCTCGGGCGGCTCGGCCGGCCAGCGCCGTCGGACCTCCCCGGGCACGGCTGCGCGACCCGGAGGCGGGGCGAGCCGGAGCGGATCCCGGGCCGGCATCCGTTCCAGCCACCCCGGCAGCTCGCGCTGCAGGAAGCGGCGGTAGGCGTAGGCGGTGGGGAAGTCGCGGCCCGCCAGCCGGAACGGGACCAGGCAGCTCGCGTCCACCGCCTCGAGCCGCACCTCGAGCTTCTTCCCCGCGGCCTCCAGCATGCGCGGCAGGAAGAACCCGGGGTGGTCGTCCGCCACCACCGCGCAGGCGTGCCGGGCCAGGGCCTCCAGCAGCCCCCTCCCCTCGCCTGGCCGGCGCTCCACCCAGGGGTGGTAGAGCGCCTTGCCCGCCAGGCGACGGGCGTTCTCGGCCATCCCCTGCAGCACGAAGGCGTGCAGCCGGTCGCTGGCGTGGGGGTAGTCGCAGCGGAGCGCCTCCAGCACCAGCACCGGTCGCCCCAGCGCGCGGCCCAGCTCGGCGGCGCGCTCCAGGGCCGGGTTGAAGCGGGTCCGGCGGCTCATGGTCATCCAGTGGACGACGAAGGACCGGTCCCCTCGCACGGGGGCCTGGTTCACCGAGCGGATGCGTTCGGCCGGGACGGTCACGGCGCCGCTATACGTGGTTCTTGAGGCACAACTCCCGGGGATCGGGATCGAGGTAGACCTGGCCGGCCAGGTACTCGACCTGGTGGCGCCGCAGGTGGTGGCGGAGGAGCGTCAGCGGCACCACCAGCGGCAGGAGCCCCCGGGCGTAGTCGCCCACGATCGCCTGGAGCTCCTGGCGGTCGTCCGCCGGGAGGAGCTCGCGGAAGTACCCGAGCGCGTGGTGGAGCACGTTGGCGTGGCGCCCCCGGGTGGCGGGGACCCGCAGCGCGTCCATGAGGCCGGCGCCGTACGCGGCCACCGCCTCCGCCAGGGAGCCGCGCCCGAGCCCGCCCACCAGCGCCCCCAGCCGCCGGTACGCCGCCGGGCTGTGGGCGAGGAGCAGGAGCTTGTGGGCGGTGTGGAAGGCCACCAGCTTGCCGCGGGTCATCCCCTCGGCGACCGCCGCCTGGAAGCGAGCGTGGGCGTAGACCCGCTCGACGAAGCTCTCCCGCAGGGCCGGATCGTGGAGCCGACCCTCCTCCTCGACGGGCAGGAGCGGGAGGCGCTCGCGCAGCACGCGCAGGAAGGCCCCCACCCCCTCGCGCCGGGGCGGCCCGCCGCGAGCCGGGTGCACGCGCACGCGCTCCATGCCGCACGAGGGCGAGTCCTTCTTGGTGATGAAGCCGGCGAGGCCCTCCTTGCCGAGCGCCGCGACGCGGGCCTCGGCGAAGGCGCGCATGGCCTCGGTGTGATCGGCGCCGCTGCGCTCGGCCACGAGCCGCGGCGCCTCGGGGCGGCCGACCAGGCGGACGGGCTCCCTGGGGACGCCCAGCCCCAGCTCCAGCTCCGGACAGACCGGCACCCACTCCACGAAGGGATCGAGGGTCTCGGTCAGGAAGGCGTCGCGCTTGTGCTGGCCGTCGTAGCGGACCTTCTTCCCCAGCAAGCAGGCGGAGACCCCGATCCGGACGCGGGCGCGCGGCGACATGGCCCAGAGCCTAGAGCATCCGCCGGCCCGTCGCACCCGAGCCGTCCACGCCGAGCCGGGCCCGACCGTCTGCCGCGCACCCCCGCGCCCCCCGAGGGAGTGGGGGTGCGGGGGCCGCGGTCGCTGCTGCAAGCTGGGAAGCTGCCGCTCGAGGTGAGCGCCGGTCCCGCCCCTGTCATCCGCCGCCATGCGGGAGCGCGGCCGGCGGGGCCCGCCCCGCCCAGTGTGGCCCGCTTGCAGGGAAGCCGGGCTGCTACTCCTGGGCGATGTTCTCGAAGGTCGTGGTCCCGCTGCCGCAGGTCACGGTCCAGTCGAAGGTCCCGGTGAACGTAGAGAGGTTGGGCGGCAGATGGATCGACGCCGAATTGATATACGCGCTGCACCCGCCGGAGTTGGAGTCCACGTCGTAGCCGTTCGTGGCGTCGCCGGAGAGCTTGGCCTCGCAGTCATGGGTCGAGCCGCCCACGGCTCCCCAGGTGAAGACCATGTCGCAGGTGCCCGAGGTCTGCGAGACCGTGGCAGTGATGTCGTAGGTCCCGGGGTTGTAGCAGCCCGCGACGACTTCCTGTCCGGTGTAGCTCACTGGCGTGGTGAAGACGTCTGCGCAGCTCTTGCTCTTGCCTCCTCCCCCGCCCCCTCCCCCGCACCCCACCACCGCCAGCGCACACAGCAGCCCTGCCAGCCATCTCGCCGTCATGACCGAATCCCTCCGTTCCTTTCCGGAACCCCTGTCGGCGCCGCCCGCGGGCGCCGCGACCACACCCGGCGGCGCCGGGGTCGCGGCTGCGAGTGCGCTTCTGACTCGATGCGCAACGCGCGGCGGCGAAGGGGCTCACGCCTTCGGCGTCCCCGATGGGGCGCCCGGGCAGCCGGGGGCCACCCCGAGCGCGCCCGGACGCTTCTGGACGGTGGGGGATGAACACCTCTGGCGGGCGTCCGTCGCCTCGCGCAGGTCCTCGGGACCTCGCACGGCCTGGCCCACTCTCGTCCCCCGCCTCGACCCGCTCTCCGGCCCGGGGCCTCGCCATGATCGCTTCACCCGGCGCCGCTGCCGCCCCGCGTCGGGCCGCGTCGGTCCGGGCGCGCTGCCCTCCCTCGCCGTGGGCGCGCCTGGGCCTTCTCGGCGGAGTAGGGCGCTGCGCCGTCTGCCTCATCCGCCGCTGCCGCTCGTACCGGGCCGTCTGGGCCCCGGCGACCGCCAGGCGGCGACAGCGAGGGTGACGGCCCCGGCCCCTCGAGGGTCCGGGGCGTCACACCGCGTAGCGCCGGCCCTCCTCGATCAGCTCCACGGCGCCATCGGACGGCTCGAAGCCATCGGGATAGTGGATGAGCCGCATCCGCGCCCGGACCTCGGCCGGCAACGCCGCCAGCGCGGCGTAGGGCGTGTGAATGCCCGCCCCGGTCTCGTGGAGGAACAGGTCCGCGCGGGAGAGCCACTCCACCAGCGCCGGATCGTGATCGGTGTCGGAGGAGATACCCAGCTCGCGGCCGCCGGCCCGGATGCGGAGGGCGGTTGTGAACACGTGGTGACGGGTGGGGCGGCAGGCGATGGCGAAGGCCCCCACCTCGACCCGCCGCCCGTCGTCCAGCGGGGTGACCTCGAAGTAGTCCTCCAGCCGCATGGGGCGGCTGGTCCAGCCCACCGGGTCGCTGAGCGACTCCATCCCCGCAGCCAGGCGCCCCTCCCAGACCCTGGAAAGCACCGCCGGATGGGCCACCAGCCTCGGCCGGCGGCCCAGGGAGAACCGCGAGAAGTAGGCCAGGTCCTCCAGGCCCGCGCAGTGATCTGCGTGCAGGTGGGTGATCACAACCGCCTCGAAGCTCCCCACGTCGAGCGCGACCCCGGACTGGCCCGACGCCTCGCGCAGCACCTTGCGGATGGGATGCGGGCAGTCAACGAGCAGCCAGCGCCCGTCCGCCTCCACCGCCAGTCCGCTCGAGTAGTGGATCGCCGAGAACGCGTCCCCCACGCCCAGGGCCACGAAGCTCATCGCCATGCTCCAGTATTAACCCGGCCGGCGCCCCCAGGGTGTGCGCGTCGTCACATGCTGCGCCGCGCCCACGTGCACCCACCGTTGACCCCTTGAAGGGGGCGTTCACGCCCGAGCCCTCCGTGCGGTAGGGAAGACGCTCACACGCTGCCCACGGAGATCAGGGAGGAGCCATGATCGACCACCTCACGCTCAAGGTCCGGGACCTGGCGAGGTCGAAGGCCTTCTTCGCCGCCGCGCTGGCCCCGCTCGGCTACGAGGTCCTGATGGAGTTCCCCGGCATGCTGGGGATGGGGGCGGACAAGAAGCCCGACCTGTGGCTGTCGCAGGATCCCGAGAACGCGCGCCCCACCCACCTCGCGCTCTGCGCTCCGAGCAGGAAGGCGGTGGACGCCTTCCACGTCGCGGCCCTGGCCGCGGGGGGGAAGGACAACGGTGGCCCGGGGCTCCGCGCCGACTACCACCCGACCTACTACGCCGCCTTCGTGCTCGACGAGAACGGGCACAACCTCGAGGCGGTCGTGCACCGGCCGGAGTGACGGGGCCCGCCCCTGCTCGACCCGGTCCCGCCGCCGACGACCCGGGGCCAGTGGATCCGGGGAGGCTAGGCGCGACCCCCGGCGTGGCCCACCCGGCGCCCGAGCGGCGTCGCGGGCTTGGCCGACACGAGCGGGCAGGAGCGGAGGCACTCTTGCGGGCAGTCCCGGTCCGGCCGGACCCTGAGGCACAGCATGGGGTGCACGTGGCGGCCCGGCCGGAGCGCGGCCAAGATGGCCACCAGGCCAAGCGAAAGAGCGGTTCCACCGGCCACCACAACCTCGTAGAGCGTCACGTTCGCCTCCCCGCAGTCCTCGGCTCCGGGCCACCAAGGCCTCGGACTCGCCGGTGTGCTAGACGGGGGACGGGCGCCGATCTGACGCCCCCCGGCCGCCTTCTCCGCGATCGACGGTGGGTGCGCGCAAAACCCGCGACCGGATGCGTCACTCCGATCCCGCTTCCGACCGGGGGCCGCCCCCTCAGCGCGTCAATCCCGCAGGGGCCGTCGGATCCGCCGCTTCTCCCGCCCCCTTTCCGGCCGCCTACCAGGCACCTGCTGCCAGCCGCCCCGCTCCGGGATGGCGGGGAGATCTCCCGGTGGCGCTCGGCCCATGGCCACGGGACGCATTGCCTGGCCGCCCGACCGCCCCGGCCCGGCCCGAGGCGGGCGGCGCCGGGCTGCAGCTGCGAGCCAGAGGGCGCCCGCCGGTGAGCGGCGTCGGCTGCTAGGGCCCGGCGCTCCGGGCCGGGTCAAGGCGGCCGGCGATCGCCGCCTCGGTGGGCAGGCAGGCGAGCCGAGATCGCTCGACCCGGCGGGGTGGCCGCCGTCAGGCCCGCCTGCTAAGAACCCATGCCCCGATGGCCGACTTCGTCCACCTGCACCTCCACACGCTCTACTCCCTCCTCGACGGCGCCATCCGCATCAACGACCTGACCAAGACGGTCAAGGCCAAGGGCATGGGGACCGTGGCGGTGACCGACCACGGAAACCTCTTCGGCGCGGTCGATTTCTACCGGAAGGCCCGCGAGGCGGGCGTGAAGCCCATCCTGGGGATGGAGGCCTACGTGGCCGGCGACAAGGGCCGGCTCGACCGCTCGGAGCGGATCGGTCGGCACCTCATCCTGCTGGCCCGCAACGCCGAGGGCTGGGCCAACCTGCGCTTCCTCTCCTCCAAGGCCTTCACCGAGGGCTTCTACTACGATCCCCGCATCGACAAGCAGATCCTGCGCGAGCACGCTGCCGGGCTCATCGGGCTCACCGCCTGCCTGGCGGGAGAGGTTCCGCGCCTGGCCCGCCAGGGGGACATGGACGGGGCCCGCCGCGCCGCCCGGGAGTACCGGGACATCTTCGAGCCGGGCTCCTTCTTCCTCGAGGTCCAGTCCAACGGCCTGCCCGAGCAGATCGAGGTGAACGCCCGGCTGGCCCAGCTGTCCCGCGACGAGGGGATCCCGCTGGTGGCCACCGCCGACGCCCACTACGTGCGGCGCGAGGACGCGAAGGCGCACGAGGTGCTCATGTGCATCGCGTCCAACAAGACCTTCCAGGACCCCAAGCGCCTGCGGCACGACACCGACGGCCTGTTCGTCACCAGCCCCGACGAGATGCTGGCGGCGCTGCCCGACTACCGGGACGCGGTGGAGCGAAGCGCCGAGATCGCCGCCCGCTGCAGCGTGGAGCTGCCGCTGGGCAAGACCTTCCTGCCCCGCTTCGCCCTGCCCGAGGGGACCAGCGAGGACGGGTACATCGGCAAGCTGGCCCGCGAGGGGCTCGACGCCCGCTTCCGCGAGATCGCCGACCGCTACCCTCACGACCGCGACACCTACCGGCAGCGGCTGGAGATGGAGCTCGCCGTCATCGGCAAGATGGGGTTCAGCGGCTACTTCCTCATCGTGCAGGACTTCATCAACTGGGCCAAGCGGCACAAGGTCCCGGTGGGCCCGGGGCGCGGCTCCGGCGCCGGCTCCATCGTCTCCTGGGCGCTGCGCATCACCGACCTCGACCCCATCCGGTGGAACCTCCTCTTCGAGCGCTTCCTCAACCCCGAGCGCGTCTCCATGCCCGACTTCGACGTCGACTTCTGCCAGAACCGGCGTGACGAGGTCATCGGCTACGTCCGGGAGAAGTACGGAAGGGACAACGTCGGGCAGATCATCACCTTCGGCTCGCTCAAGGCGCGCTCGGTGATCCGCGACGTGGTGCGGGTGATGGGGCTCCCTTTCGCCGAGGGCGACCGCATCGCCAAGCTGGTGCCCGACCCAGTGCAGGGCAAGACCCCGCCGCTCAAGGAGCTGGTGTTCGGGAGCGAGAAGGCCTCGCCCGAGCCCCGGCTCCAGGAGCTGTACCAGAAGCCCTCGGTCATCTCGCAGTGGGTCGATGACAAGGGCGTGCAGCAGACGGTCACCACCAAGGACCTGCTCGACATCGGCATGGCGCTGGAGGGGCTCAATCGCCAGGCCGGGCTGCACGCCGCCGGGGTGGTCATCGCCGACAAGCCGCTGTGGGAGTACGTGCCTGCCTACCAGGACGACAAGTCCGGCATGCTCGTCTCCCAGTTCGCCAAGGACGAGGTGGAGGCGGCGGGGCTGGTCAAGTTCGACTTCCTGGGGCTCAAGACCCTCACCGTCATCGACGACGCCATCCGGCTGGTGCGGCAGAACCACCCCGACCTGGGCGACCTGCAGGCGGCGGACATCCCCCACGACGACCCCGCCATCTACGAGCTCATCGGACGCGGCGACACCGCCGGCGTGTTCCAGATGGAGTCCTCCGGCTTCACCGAGATGGTGATCAAGATGAAGCCCTCGCGGTTCGAGGACATCATCGCCGCCGGCGCGCTCTACCGGCCCGGGCCGCTCGACCAGCGGCTCGAGGACGGCCGCACCATGGTCGACGTCTACATCGACCGCAAGCACGGCCGGGAGCCGGTCCAGTACCCCCACCCGCTGCTCGAGCCGGTGCTGGAGCCGACCTACGGCGTCATCGTCTACCAGGAGCAGGTGATGCAGATCGCCCAGGTCCTGGGCGGCTACTCGCTGGGCGGTGCCGACCTGCTGCGCCGGGCCATGGGGAAGAAGAAGGCCGAGGAGATGGCCAAGCAGCGGGCCATCTTCGAGAGGGGGGCGGCGGCCAAGGGGGTGGACGAGAAGGTCGCCAGCTACGTCTTCGACCTGATGGAGAAGTTCGCCGCCTACGGCTTCAACAAGTCACACTCCGCGGCCTACGGCCTGCTCACCGTCCAGACCGCCTGGCTCAAGGCCCACTACCCCGTCGAGTTCATGGCCGCGCTCATCTCCAGCGAGGCCTCCAACACCGACAAGGTGGTGCTCCACATCTCCGAGGCACGCGCCGACGGGATCGAGGTGCTGCCCCCGGACGTGAACGAGTCGGGGAAGGACTTCGCCGCCTTCCCTGGCCGTATCCGCTTCGGGCTGGGCGCCGTGCGCGGCGTGGGCGAGGCCGCGGTCGAGGCCATCGTCCAGGCGCGCGGGGAGGGAGGACCGTTCCAGAACCTGTACGACTTCGCCACCCGGGTGGACTCGCGCCGCATCAACAAGAAGGTGGTCGAGGCGCTGGTGAAGAGCGGCGCCTTCGACTTCGAGCGAGTCCCGCGCTGGCAGCTCTTCTTCGGCATCGACGCCGCCTTCGCCGCCGGGGCCTCCGCCCAGGCCGACCGCCAGAGCGGCCAGGCGAGCCTGTTCGGCGGGCCGGCCGCGGCGGCGGTGGCGGCCCGGCCCCGCTACCCGAGGCCGGGCGAGCAGGTGGGCGACCAGACGGTGGAGGAGTGGCCGGAGCGGGTGCGGCTGGCGCTGGAGAAGGAGGCGCTCGGCTTCTACCTCACCGGCCACCCGCTCCAGGGCTACGAGCGAGAGGCCCGGCGCTACGGCTCGACCACCTGCGCCGGAGTGGCCCAGAAGCGGATGGGCGACAAGGTCACGGTGGTGGGGATCGTCGCTGCCCTCCGGGAGCGAATGAACAAGGAGAAGGGCACCCGCTTCGGCTTCGTGACCCTGGAGGACCTGACCGGCACGGTGGAGGTGATCTGCTGGGCCTCCCGCGCCTCGCAGGGCGGCCGGCCGGCACAGAAGGGCTGGGCCGACTGGGAGCAGCTGCTCAAGGGGGACGAGCCGGTGGTGGTCCACGGAGAGGTGAAGATCAACAGCCGGGAGGAGGAGAACCCCCGCGCCGAGATCACCGCCATCGAGGTCCTGCCGCTGGCCGCCGTCCGCACCCAGAAGACCACCGAGGTGTCCATGCGCATCGACGTGGACCGCCTCGACCGCGATCGGAGCGGCGAGCTGCGAGCGCTTCTCTCCAAGCACCCGGGAGGCTGCGCCGTCACGGTGCGTGCGGTGGTGCCGGAGCAGTCCGAGACCACCATCTCGGTCCCGGCCCGGGTCCAGCCCAGCGACGACCTGCTCGAGGCAGCCCGGCGGCTGGGGTTCGAGGTGGAGCTGCGCTGAAGGGGTCCCCCCTGATCCGGCGAAAGGACGAGTGATCCGGCGGGGGAAGCCCTCTAGGACACTTGATCGATCACGGGGCCCGCTGCCCCATCTCGGTGCTGGAACAGGGGGACCCAAAAGAGCTAACCTGCCTCTAGCGTCGGGTGATCACCCGATCGCTGCCCTGTAGTATGTGGGCTTCGTCTCCACACGCGGGACGATTGGGGGTGTGCAGATGATGCGCGCGAACGTAAGGGTCCCGGCACCCCGGGGGGCCGCAGCGCATTGTGAGACAGGGGGAATCCTCCGCTGTGACCGCCAGGCCGAGGAGATGCTCCGGGTCTTCTTCGGCGAGGCAACCGATGGCCAGGCCTTGCCCGGCGAGCTCCGGGGGCTCTCCGACGCTGCACAGAATGGCCCGCCAGGCATCCGGCGGACGCTGGTGCTGGAGGGCCAGGGGGAGCGGCTCCGCATCGAGGTCACCGCCGTGGGCAAGGGCCGCACCCAGCTGCACCTGTGGCGCGAGCCTCTCCCCGAGCCGGTCTCGCTCGGCACCGAGATCCAGTCGGCTCCGGCCGACGGGCTGACCCAGCGGGAGCGCGAGGTGGCCCTGCTGGTAGCCGACGGGCTGCGGTCGCGCGAGGTGGCCGAGCGTCTCGGCATCGCCTCGCAGACGGTGAAGAGCCACCTCAAGACCATCTTCGACAAGCTGGGCGTGCGCAATCGCGTGGAGCTGGCGCGGCGCCTCGTGCAGCACTGAGACTCACCAGGCGTGCCACCCGGGGGCCAACGGGCTATCCGCCCAGATCCTCCGGGCCTTGATCCGCGCGCCCCGTGCTTGCCTGGCGCGGCTCGCCTCGGATACGGTCCCTCGACCTGATGGTGACGCTCGCCGACATCGAGGCGGCGCTGGCGCGCATCCGCGACCGCGTCTACGCGTCGCCCTGCGCCCGCAGCGAGACCCTCTCGCGGCTGGCCGGCGTCGACGCCCACCTCAAGCTCGAGAACCTGCAGATGACCGGCTCCTTCAAGGAGCGCGGCGCCCTGAACCGGCTCCTGCTCCTCTCCGAGGCCGAGCGGCAGCGGGGGCTCATCGCCGCCAGCGCCGGCAACCACGCGCAAGGGGTCGCTTACCACGCCGGTCGCCTGGGCGTGAGGGCGACCATCGTGATGCCGGAGACCACCCCCATCATCAAGGTGGCGAGCACCCGGGCGCACGGCGCTCGGGTCGTCCTGCACGGGGGGAGCTACGACGAGGCCCACGCCGAGGCCCGGCGCCTGGAGCAGGCGGAGGGGCTGGCCTTCATCCACCCCTTCGACGACCCGGGCGTGGTGGCCGGCCAAGGCACGATCGGGCTGGAGCTGCTCGATCAGGTCCCCGATCTCGAGGCGGTGGTGGTGCCGGTGGGCGGCGGGGGGCTCATCTGTGGCATCGGGGCCGCCCTCAAGGCGCGGCGTCCGGGCATCCGGGTGGTGGGCGTTCAGTCCGAGCTCCTCCCCTCGCTGCAGGTGGCCCTGGAGGCCGGACAGCCGGTGATCCTCGACCCGGCCCAGAGCCTGGCCGACGGTATCGCGGTGAAGCGCGTGGGCGACCTCACCTTCACCCTGGCTCGCCAGGTGGTGGACGAGGTGGTGACCGTCTCCGAGGAGGAGATCGCCAGCGCCATCCTCTACCTCCTGGAGCGCGAGAAGACGGTGGCGGAGGGAGCGGGGGCGGTGGCCGTGGCCGCGCTCATGCACCACCGGCTGCCGGTGCTGGTCGGCAAGCGAGTGGTGGCGGTGGTGTCGGGCGGCAACATCGACGTCAACCTGGTGGCGCGGGTCATCGAGCGGGGCCTGGTCAAGGACGGCCGCCTGGTCCGCATCAGCGTGGCGCTCCTGGACAAGCCCGGGCAGCTGGCCCGGGTGTCGTCGATCGTCGCCAGCCACCGCGCCAACGTCATCGAGGTCCACCACACCCGCGCCTTCGCCAGCCGTTTCGGCGACACCACCCTGCAGCTCACGCTCGAGACCCGCGGGCCCGAGCACGTGCAGGAGATCCTGCGCGCGCTGCGGGAGCGCGGCTACGCCGTCGAGCAGATCGGGATCTGACCATGCCCCGCAGCCGGATCGCCTTCATCGCCTCGCTGCTCGTCGCCGCCCTGGTCGGCTTCTGCGCTGGCCTGATGGTGGGTACCCGCGGCGACACCTCCATCGGGGGGCGCACCCACCGGGCCGTCTCGCACGTGAAGGACGCCTTCCACGACCTGGTCCGCTGAGGCGCCCTCGGGCTCCGACCCTGCGTCTGTGTAACCGACGGTGGGTGGTCCGAGCATGTGGGCCGCGCACCCACGGTGACCAGGCGCTGCGACCCCGCGACTCAAGGAGAATACGAACCCTCGGTCGCGGGAAGGCGCGCGACCGGTCCTCTGCTAGCCTTCTTCGCGAGGGAGGGCGCGGACCGGCCCGCCCATCTCGCGGAGGAGGCGTCCATGGACGAGCAGCGCGCCGACGTTCTCTCGCGGTCGATCCTGGCGATCCATCGGCTGGCCGGGCCGCTCACCGTGGCCACCTGGCTGGCCATCTGCGGCGGCTTCGCGCTCGAGGTGGTCCCGCGCCACGACGGGGCCGAGCAGCTCTACCGGATGGACGCCGCCCGGGACGCCATGGCCCGGTCGGCCCGGGCCGACGATCACCTGCGGCGGCTCAGCAGCCAGAGGACCAGGGTGAGCGCTGCCGAGACGAGCAGCGACGTGGCCAGCGGGAAGTAGAGGCGGAAGCCCGGCCGCTCCACCGAGAGGTCCCCCGGCAGGCGGCCCAGCCGCAGCCAGGGCACCCGATCGGCGAGCAGCAGGATCCCTCCCAGCGCCGCCGTGGAGAGCCCGACGGCCAGGAGGAGCTTGCCCAGGGCGCCCACTCCGGTCACGAGCGGCATCTTAGCCAGTCCGCCGCCGCCCGGCACTCCCCCGGCCGGCCCGGCCGCTTCACTTCCGTCACCCCATTGGTCAGTTCCGTGGCCTGGTGACCCGGTGTCGGAGGCGCTAACCTCGCCGGCCGTCGGGACCGGAGTTGGAGCCGCGCGCGCGGCGAGGAGGAGCCCCGTGAAGCAGCAGAACTACCTGGACAACCTGGTGGGAGTCTTCGGCCACCCGGTGGCGGAGAACCCGGGCGTCGTCATCCAGGAGGCGGCCTTCGCCGACCTGGGCCTCGAGCGCTGGCACTTCCTCACCATCGACGTCGGCCCGGACGACCTGGGAGACGCCATCAAGGGTCTCAAGGCCTTCAAGATGCGGGGGATCAACTGCACCATCCCCCACAAGATCGAGGTGCTGAAGTTCCTCGACGCCGTCGCCCCCAGCGCCCGGATCATCGGCGCGGTGAACACCATCGTGAACGACGGGGGCAAGCTGACCGGCCACAACACCGACGGGCAGGGGTTCATGATCGCCCTGCAGGGCGCCGGCGTGGATCCCAAGGGGAAGAAGGTGGTGGTGCTGGGGGCGGGTGGCGCCTCGCGGGCCATCTGCGTGGAGCTGGCCCTGGCCGGCGCGGCCAAGCTCACGGTGGTGAACGTCCCGCGGGACCAGGCGCTGGCCGACGGCCTGATGAGGACCCTGCGCGAGAACACCCGGGTCGAGGCGCTGTACGTGCCCTGGGAGGGCAAGCTCACGGTGCCGGCCGGCACCGACATCCTGGTGAACGCGACCTCGATCGGCCTCTATCCAAACGTGAACGACAAGCCGAACATCGACTACGACAGCATCGGCAAGGGCACCTACGTCCAGGACGTGATCCCCAACCCCGCCTTCACCCCGTTCCTCAGGGAGGCGGACCAGCGGGGGCTGAGGTGGCAGAGCGGCCTGCAGATGCTCATCAACCAGGCGGCGCTCAACATCGTCATGTGGACCGGCAAGCAGCCGAACAAGGAGGTCATGCGCCAGGCCCTGGAGAAGGCGCTGGCCTAGCCTCGGTCCGGGCGAGACCGGCCCGCGCCTGCCGGCCCGCCCGCTCTACACCCCCGACCGCGCGCGGCGGGCCAGCTCCAGCGGGGTCTGCACGGTGTTGCAGGCGTGGCCGGCGAGGGGCAGGACCCGCTCGTGGACGGTGTCCAGGATCCAGTCCTTCTGCGGGAAGAAGAGCTCCTCCATCTCCGCCGCGGGGGTGATCCAGTTGCGGCTCCCCACCACCGCCACCGGTGCGTCCAGCTCGTCGAAGGCGAGCTGGGTGATGTTGGAGGCCACCGTGTGGAGGAACGAGCCGCGCTCGCAGGCGTCGCTGGCCAGCACCAGCCGCCCGGTCTTCTTCACCGACTCGAGCAGCCGGTCGTACCGGAGCGGGGTGATGAAGCGAAGGTCGAGGACCTCGGTGGAGACGCCGTACTTCTTCTCCAGCACCTCGGCGGCGTCGAGGGCGCGGTAGAGGGTGGCGCCGAGGGTGGCGATGGTGAGGTCCTTCCCGGCCTTGCGCAGCGCCGGCTCGCCCTCCGGCGTCTGGTAGTAGCCCTCGGGCACCGGCTCGAACCGCTCGCCCATGTCGTAGAGCTGCTGGCTCTCGAAGAAGACCACCGGGTCGGTGCCGGCCAGGGCCAGGTTGAGCATGCCCTTGGCGTCGTGCGGGGTGGCCGGGAAGTAGGCCTTGAGGCCGGGGATGTGGGCCACCAGGGCCGTCCAGTCCTGGCTGTGCTGCGCCCCGTACTTGGCGCCCACCGACACCCGCACCACCAGCGGCATGCGCAGGAGCCCGGCGGACATCGACTGCCACTTGGCCGCCTGGTTGAAGATCTCGTCGCCGGCCCGGCCCAGGAAGTCGCAGTACATGAGCTCGACCACGGCGCGGCCGCCGCTCAGGGCGTAGCCCACCCCGGCGCCGACGATGGCCCCCTCGGAGATGGGGCTGTTGAAGAGCCGATGGTAGGGGAGGGCCTCGGTGAGCCCGCGGTACACGGCGAAGGCCCCACCCCAGTCGCGGTTCTCCTCGCCCCAGGCCGCCATGGTCGGATCGATGGAGAAGCGATGGAGCATGGCCTCGAACAGGCCGTCCCGGTACTGGTAGAGCTTGTTCTTGGAGACCGGCTTTCCCTCGGCGTCCTGGGCGAAGCGGGACTTGCCCGCCAGCGCCTTGACCCGCGGGTTCTCGGAGAGCGGCTGGAGCAGCTCTGGCGTCCGCTCCTCGAGCCTCTCCACCTTGCCTCCGGAGAGCATCACCGACTCGATGAAAGGCCCGGCCACCCGCTTCTCGGCCGCGTCGGAGGTGGTGAGGCGCACCACCGCCACCAGCCTCTCCACCACCGCGGCCCGGGCCGCATCCAGCTCGGCCCGAGTGGCCGCGCCGTGCTCGACCAGGTATGCGCCGTAGCCCTCGATGGCGTCGGCCGCCTTCCACAGCTCGATCTCCTCCTTGGAGCGGTAGCTGGAGGCGTCGGAGGGCGAGTGGCCCGAGATGCGGTAGGTGACGGTGTCGAGGAGCACCGGCCCCTTGCCCTCGAGGAGCAGCTTGCGCTTGCGCGCCACCGCCTCGGCCACCGCCAGCGGGTTGTAGCCGTCCACCCGCTCGGCGTGCATGTTCTCCGGGTTCACCCCGGCGCCCACCCGGGCCAGGATCTGGTAGCCCATGGTC
This sequence comes from Anaeromyxobacter sp., assembly GCA_035541675.1. Taxonomy (GTDB): domain Bacteria; phylum Myxococcota; class Myxococcia; order Myxococcales; family Anaeromyxobacteraceae; genus Anaeromyxobacter. The sequence goes on from DATKMW010000074.1 coordinate 22,785, forward strand.
TCGCCCTGGGTCTGGCCGCCCATGCCGTAGAAGTTGTCGAAGAAGTTGAAGAGGATGGGCGGCGCGCCGCCGATCTCCTTCGGCCACAGGGCCCGGTACTGGTCCATGGCCGCCATGGAGATGGCCTCCCAGACCGGCCCGCAGCCCATGGAGGCGTCGCCGATGTTGGCCACCACGATGCCGGGCTTGCGGTTGATGCGCTTGAAGAGCGCCGCCCCGGTGGCGATGTCCGCCGAGCCACCCACGATGGCGTTGTTGGGCATGGAGCCGAACGGGGCGAAGAAGGCGTGCATGGAGCCGCCCAGGCCGCGGTTGAAGCCGTCGCGGCGGGCGAAGATCTCGGCCAGGGTGCCGTAGAGCACGAAGGCCTCGGCCAGCTCGCGCACGCCGGCGTGGGCCACCTTCTCGGCGGCGCGAAGCGTCTCGCCGTCGAGGAAGCCCTCCATCACCTCCTGGAGCTTCCGCTCCTCCAGCTTGCGCGAGGCGGACAGGCAGCGGGCCAGGATCTCGCCGTGGCTCCGGTGCGAGCCGAAGACCTGATCCTCCACCTCCAGGCCGGCGCACTGGCCCACCGCGGAGGCCTCCTGCCCGAGGGAGAGGTGAGCCGGTCCCTTGTGGTTGTAGGAGATCCCGTGCCAGGTGCCCTTGGTCTTGAAGGCGTCCAGCATGGACTCGAACTCGCGGATGACCACCATGTCCACCCACAGCCGCACCAGCCCCGGGACGGAGAAGCGGGCCCGCTCGGCGGCGTAGTCGGGGCGATACTGGTTCACGGGGATGCTCGCGATCTCCAGCACCCCTGGCTTCCTCACGGCGGCCGGGTCCACCAACAGGTTCTTGGGCATGGCTCTGTCTCTCGCTCCTAGTGGGTTTCCCAGGCCGCTTCCCGGATCGCCTCGCCGACGGTCGGGTGCGGGAACACGATCTGCTTCAGGTCGGCGACGCGGAGCTCCTGCTCCAGCAGCGCCGCCGCCCCCCAGATGATCTCCGAGGCGTAGGCGCCGACCAGGTGCACGCCCAGCAGGCGGTCGCTGCCGGCGTCGGCCACCAGCTTCACCGCGCCGGGCGCGGAGAAGCCGTGCTCGGCCACGAAGCGCCCGGTGACCCGGAGCGGCAGGGTGGCGGTCTTCACCGCGTGCCCCTTGGCGCGGGCCTCCTGCTCGGTCAGCCCCGCCCCGGCCGCCTCGGGCATTCCGTACACGACCCAGGGGATGGCGTGGTAGCGCATGCGATCGGGCCCGGCGCCGGAGGCGCCGGCCGCGGCCAGGATGTCCGCGACCGCCACCTCGGCCATGCGGTAGGCGGAGTGGGCGAGCAGGCTCCTGCCGGTCACGTCCCCCACCGCCCACACCCCGGGCAGGTTGGTCCGCATCCGCTCGTCGACCACCACGCCCTTGGGCCCGGCGTCGAGGCCGGCCTCGCGCGCCCCCCAGCCCGCGACGCTGGGCGAGCGGCCCACGGCCAGGAGCACCAGGTCGGCCTCCACGCGCGCCGGGGCGCCGTCCTTGCCGGCGTAGCTCACGGTCGCGCCCTCGATGCGCTCCACCCGGCAGCCGAGGTGGAACTTCACCGGCTTCATGGCCCGGCGCAGCAGCGCCGCCTGGTCCCGGTCCATGAATGGGACGATCTCCTCGAGCAGCTCGACCACCTCGACCTCGGCTCCGAGCGCCGCCATGAGCCCGGCCAGCTCGACGCCGATCACGCCTCCGCCGACCACGCACAGCCGGCGCGGGACCTGGGCCAGCTCCAGGAGGCCGGTCGAGTCGACCACCTTCGGGTTCTCGCGGGCCCCGGGGATGGGCGGCCAGGCCGGCGTGGATCCGGTGGCCACGATCACCGCCCGCGCCTCCCGGACTTCGCCGCCCGCCTCCACCCTCCCCGGCCCGAGGAGCCGACCCTCGGCGGCGAGGACCTCGACCCCCAGGCGCCGCTCGGTGTCGGCCAGGCTGCTGCGGAGCTTCTCCACCACAGCCCGCTTCCAGGCCTGCATGGCGGCCCAGTCGAAGGTCACCTTCTCTGCCTTGACGCCGAAGCGCTCCCCCTCCCGCGCCTGCACGTAGTGCTTGGCCGCGGCCAGGAGCGTCTTGGTGGGGATGCAGCCGACGTTCAGGCAGACGCCGCCCAGCGCGCCCTTCTCCACCAGCAGCACCTTCTGGCCCGCGGCGGCCAGTCGCTCCGCCGCCAGGTACCCGCCCGGCCCGCCCCCCAGGATGACCACGTCGTGCTTGCTCACGGCCGCGCCTGCTGCGCCCAGACGAGGTCCACGTCGGCGATGGCGGCGCAGAAGGCCTGGAGGATCCGGGCGGCCGGGGCTCCGTCGATGACCTGGTGGTCGACGGTGAGCGAGAGCCCCATCCGCTTCTCCAGCACCAGGGCGCCGTCGGGACCGGCCGCGGCCCTGGGCACCACCGCCGAGACGCCCAGGATGCCCACCTCGGGCGCGTTGAGCACCGGGGTGAAGCTCTCCACCCCCAGGGCACCCAGGTTGCTGACGGTGAAGGTGGCGCCGGCCAGGTCGTCGGGCGAGATGGCCCCGCCCTGGCAAGCGGTGGCCAGCCGCTTGGTCTCGGCCGAGAGCTGCGCCAGGGAGAGCCCGTCGGCGTTGCGGACCACCGGCACCATCAATCCGCGCGGGGTGTCGACCGCGAAGCCGAGGTGGACCCGCTCGAAGGTCCGCAGCGTGCCGCCGATCAGGTGCGAGTTCAGCGCCGGGAACTGCCGGACCACCCGGGCGGCGGCGTACATCACCAGGTCACCGATGGTGACGCCGGTGAGGCCCAGGGCCGGATCGCTTCCCTTGAAGCGCTCGCGGAGCGCCAGGATCCGCGCCGCCGGCGCCGAGCCGTGGAAGGTGAGCTGCGCGGTGCTCTGCAGCGAGGCCTTCATCCGCTCGGCGATGATCTTGCGGATGCTGCGGAGCGGGGCCTCGGTGTAGCCCGACCCTCCCGCGGACGGGGCGGCGCGAGCGGCCGGCGCCGGGGCGGGCGCAGCCAGGTCGGCGGCGCCCACCCGGCCGCCGAGCGCGGAGCCGGCCGAGGGGACGGGCGTCCCTGCGGCCACCTCGGCGCGCGCCGCGGCGGTGAGCGGCGGGCGCGCCGCCAGCGCCGTGCGCACGTCGCGCTCGATGACGCGGCCACCCGGGCCGCTCCCCGGCGGAAGGCCCGCCGGGTCGACCGCCTGCTCCCGCGCCAGCCGCCGGGCCCGGGGGGACATCGGCCTCCTATCGCCCGGCGCCGCCGCAGCGGGCGCCGCCGCACCCGTTGCCGGGGCGGTCGCCGGGCCCGCCGGCGCGCTCGGTGCCGCCGCAACCGCCGCCGCGGCCTCCTGCGGCCCGCCCTCGAGCGCCTTCTTCCAGTCCTCGCCGGCCCGGCCGATCACCCCGATCGGCTCCATCACCGGGACGTCGTCGCCCTCGGCGCGGAGACGCTTCAGGAGCACACCGGCCGCACCGGCCGGGACCTCGAAGGTGGCCTTGTCCGTCTCCACCTCGCACACCACCTGGTCCTCCGCCACGGTCGCACCCTCGGCCACCTTCCAGGCCACGAGCACGCACGACTCCACCGTGTTCCCCTGCCTCGGCATCACCAGCACGTGGGCCATGCTCGACCTCTCCAGGGCGGGCGCCGGCAGGCGGAACGGGCTTGCCTTTTCCCGGCGACGGAGGCATCCTGCCATTGAACATAATTTCGTGCAAGAACTTTCGTGCGTATGCTGAAGCGTACCTCCGAGCCAGGTTCCTACGAGGCCCGACTCCTCTACCGGGTGGCCCGCGCCTACTACGAGGACGACCTGACCCAGGAGGAGATCGGCGACCGTTTCGGGCTCTCCCGGGTCAAGGTCTGCCGGCTCCTCACCCGCGCCCGCGCGGCGGGCATCGTACGCATCTCGGTGAGCCTGCCCGGCTCCGGCTGCGAAGATCTGGAGAGCGCCCTGGAGCGGCGGTTCGGCCTGCGCGAGGCGGTGGTCGCGCCCCGCGCCGCGCGCGTCACGCTCCTCGACCGGCTGGGCGCCGCGGCGGCCTCGCTCTTCGAGCGGGTCGTGCGCGGCCGGGAGGTGGTGGGGCTCACCTGGGGGAGCTCGCTGCGGGCGTTCGTGGAGGGCCTGCCGCGCCTGGAGCTTCCGCACGTGCAGGTGGTGCAGATCATCGGCGGCCTGGGCAGCGTCGACTCGGGCGTGAACGGCGCCGATCTGACCCGTCGCCTGGCCGAGCGGTGCGGCGCGCGCCCGCGGATGATCCAGGCCCCGGGCGTGGTGGCCTCGAGGGAGGTCCGGGAGGCGCTGCTCGCCGACCCCCAGGTCGCCGAGGCCCTGGCGCTCGGCGCCCGCGCCGACCTGGCGGTGGTGGGCATCGGCGTGCCCCGCCCCACCTCGGCCTCCTCCGGGCCCGGCGCGCTCCTGGGCCCGGACGAGCTCGAGGCGCTCCGCCGCCGCGGCGCCGTGGGCGACATCGCCTTCCGCCACTTCGACGCCGCCGGACGCTGGCTCGATACCGACCTCGACGCCCGCGTGGTCGGGCTCGACCCCGCCGCCCTGGTCCGCATCCCTCGCCGCATCGCGGTGGCCGGTGGCCCGGACAAGACCGCCGCCATCGCCGCCGCCCTGGCCGGGCGGCTGGTCGACCTGCTGGTGACCGACGAGGACACGGCGATGGCGCTGCTCGACGGGCAGGTGGTCGGCGTCGGCGCTCCCGCCCCGCGGTGACGCCCGGGCGCGCCCGCCCCGTCAGCTCCGGCCGAGCTGGCCGCGAAGGTGCTCTCCGACCCGGAGCCCCTGCGCCGCCACCGTCAGAGCCGGGTTCGAGGCGGCCGAGGAGGGGAAGAAGCCCGCGTCGACCACGTAGAGGTTGTCGTGATCCCAGGCCTTGCAGAGGGGGTCGAGCGCGGAGGTGGCGGGGTCGCTCCCGAACCGGACCGTGCCGCACTGGTGCGAGGGCGTCTCCTGGCCGAACGGCTGGGAGAGCACCGCGGCGAACCCCACCCGCTTGATGAACTTGCGGGCCAGGCCCACGAAGCGCCGGTGGGCCTTCATGTTGGTCCGCGTCCAGCGCAGCTCGATGGCGCCGTCGGGGCGGGGCAGGACCCGGTTCTCCGGGCTGGGCAGGTCCTCGGACATCACGTACCAGTCGACGCTGTGAGCGGCCAGGGCCCTTCGCACCGGCCGGGGCACGGCCGGGATGGCGTCCCGCAGCATGGGCTCCAGGATCTTGCCCAGCATCTGCAGGTTGCCGAGCGGCCAGCGCGAGGCCTCCCCGCCGAAGTAGTAGTCGTTCAGGGACAGCGTCTTGGGGAGCTGGGTGTCGTTGGTGCGCAAGGGCAGGAGCGACATGAACGCGGTGCAGTTGTGGTTCATGAAGTTCCGGCCCACCTGGCCGGAGGAGTTGGCCAGGCCCTGGGGGTGCTTCGGGGTCGCCGAGCGGAGCAGGAGGTTGGCCGACTGGATGGCCCCGGCGGAGAGGACGAACAGCGGGGCGTGGATCCGCTCGGTGGCGCCGCCGCGCTCCACCTCGGCGGCCACGATGCGCCGGCCGGTGTCGTCGGTGAGGAGGCGCGTCACCCGGCTGCCGGTCTGCAGGGTCACGTTCCGGTGCTCGAGCAGCGGGTCGATGAGGCAGGTCTCTCCGTCGCCCTTGGCGCCGTACTGGCAGGGGAAGGCGTCGCAGGTGTTGCACCGGATGCAGCGGGCCCCGGGCAGCCCCAGGTCCACGGCCATGGGCATGGGGAAGGGGTGCAGGCCCTGACGGACCAGGCCGTCGAAGACCCACTGCATCACCGGCTCGTGCGGCACCGGTGGGTGCGGGAAGGGGCCGGAGCGCGGCGGCTCGGTCGGATCCACGCCCGCCTGGCCGTGCACCATGAAGATCCGCTCCGCCTCGGCGTAGTACGGCTCGAGGTCGGCGTAGCGGATGGGCCAGGCCGGCGACAGTCCCTCCTCGTGCTCCACCGCCCCGAAGTCGCGCTCCCGCAGCCGAAACATGGCCGCGCCGTACATCTTGGTGGCGCCGCCCACGTAGTAGTACTGCCCGGGCCGGAAGGGCCTTCCCTTGAGGTCGTACCAGGTCTCGGGGGAGCGATAGCGGAGGTCGACGAAGACGGAGACGGGGTCCCGGTTCTGCGGCTCGCGCGGCAGGCGTTCGCCCCGCTCCAGCACCAGGATGCGGGCGCCGGTGGGGGCCAGCGCCCTGGCCACCGAACCGCCGCCGATCCCGGAGCCGATGACGACGACGTCGTAGTCCTGCACGGCCATGGCACGACCTCCGTTCGCTCGGCGCGGCACGATAGACCCGTCCCCGCAGGCGCGCGACGGCGAGAAGTTGCCGACAGGTGGACCCCAGTGAACCGCCCGCCGCGCGCTCGCGGCCAGCCGGCCCGCCGCCGCGGGACGGGTGCGGGCGGGCCAGGGCCCGGCTGGCATTCCCTCCGGCACGCTCCATCCGGGGCCAGGACGGGGCTGCGACCCGGTACAGGGGAACGCCCGCCCCGGCGAGCCGTATCCTCGCAGGGCGCTTGATTTCCTCCCGCCGGGATGGGAGGTTGGCGGCTTCCCGGTCCCGATCGTCGGGAGGCTCGAGTTCATTTCCGTCCACATAGTGGGCAGTTTCCGATGTCCCCTTGGGGACGCGAAGCGCCTAAGGTGCGACCTCACGAGAAAGGGACGGGAAGTGCGCCGCGGGTGGCACGAGAGAATCGTGAAGATCCCGTCCCAGGACCGCGTCAGTTGACCGTCGTCGGCGTTTCACGTTCCACAATGAATGGGAGGATCAGCATGTCGAGACTGAAAGTGATCGCGTTCGCGTTGCTGGCCGCGGTGGCCACGGTGGCGAGCGCCCAGATGAAGCCCAAGGCCGTGTTCGTCATCTCGAACCGGGCCAACGAGTCGCAGGCCTTCGCCGCCAAGCAGTTCGAGAAGTACGGCGCCGAGTTCGGCTTCGACCTGCAGACCTTCGACGCCAAGGGCGACACCCAGGCCGAGTCGCAGATCGTCACCAACGCCATCGCCCAGAAGGCCAAGGCGATCTTCGTCAACCCCAACGACATCAACGCCATCGTTCCCGCCCTGATGAAGGCCAAGCAGGCCGGCATGGTCGTGGGCATGTTCTCGTCCGACCTGTCCCCGGCCAACCAGAAGTTCCGCGACTTCTTCGCCGGCGTGAACGACACCATGGCCGGCGAGCAGGCCGCCGCCGCCTTCATCAAGGCCTTCCCCAACGGAGCCAAGATCGTGGAGATCGGCGGCCAGGCCGGTCACGACGCCCAGATCAAGCGCCACGACGGCTTCAACAAGGCCATCAAGGGCACCAAGATCGAGGTCATCGACTACAAGGCCTGCACCCAGTGGTCGACGGACGAGGCCCTGAAGATCATGGAGAACATGATCGTCAAGCACGGCAAGGAGATCCAGGGCGTGTTCGTGCACTGGGACAACGGCGCCACCGGCGTGATCCAGGCCGCCAAGGCCGCCAACCTCTCCGGCCTGTTCATCGTCGGCGTGGACGGCAACCGGGCCGGCTACGTGCAGGTGAAGAACGGCGATCAGGCCGTCTCGATCGCCCAGGACTTCGTGCTCATGACCAAGACCGACCTGGGCCTGGCCCGGGACGTCCTGGCCGGCAAGAAGGTCCAGCCGATCAACTGGGTCCCGCTGGCCGTCATCGACAAGGACTCGGTCAAGACGTTCGAGCCGCCCGAGTGGTAAGAAGCACTCCAGCTTGAGAGGGCTCGCTCCGTCTCCGGGCGGAGCGAGCCTTGTTCGACACCGTTCGACGAGGGTGGGACCATGGATGCTCCTGGCTCGGACGTCATCCTCTCCATCAGGGACGTGAGCAAGTCGTTCCCGGGGGTCAGGGCGCTGGACGGGGTGTCGATCGACGTGCGACGGGGCACCGTGCACGGCCTGGTCGGCGAGAACGGGGCCGGCAAGTCGACGCTGATGAAGATCCTCTCCGGCGTCTACGAGAAGGACAGCGGGACCGTCGTCTTCGACGGGCAGACCATCGAGCGCACCACCCCGCACCAGTCCATGCAGATGGGGCTGGCCATCATCTACCAGGAGCTCAACCTGGTGAACACGATGAGCGTGGGGGAGAACGTCTTCCTCGGCCGCTTCCGGGAGATGCAGGGCATGCGCGGCACGCACGCCAAGGCCCGGGAGATCCTGGACAGCATCGCCTGCAAGGTCCCCACCACCAAGCTCGTCTCCGAGCTCTCCGTCTCGGAGAAGCAGATGGTGGAGATCGCCAAGGCGCTCAGCTTCAAGTCGAAGCTCATCATCATGGACGAGCCCTCGAGCTCCCTCACCGGCGAGGAGCTGGTGGAGCTGGCCAAGATCATCCGCCAGCTCAAGGAGCAGGGCATCTCCATCATCTACATCAGCCACAAGCTGGCCGAGGTCTTCGACTTCTGCGACGTGGTCAGCGTCATGCGCGATGGGCGGATCATCGACACCAAGCCCAGGAGCGAGTTCACCCGCAACGAGCTCATCACCAAGATGGTGGGGCGCACCATCGAGAACGAGTATCCCCCCCGCCCACAGGCGGTGGGAGCCCCGCTGCTCGAGGTCAAGGGCATCAACACCCGCAAGCTGCACGACATCTCCTTCACCCTGCACAAGGGGGAGATCCTGGGGCTGGTGGGGCTGGTGGGCGCCGGCCGGACCGAGATCGTCCGCGCCCTCTTCGGTGCTGACAAGGTCCGCGGGCACCAGGTGTGGATCGAGGGCAAGCCGGTCAGCATCAAGAACCCCCGGGATGCCAAGGACGCCGGCCTGGGCTTCATCCCCGAGGACCGCAAGCTCCAGGGGCTGGTGCTGCCGTTCTCGGTGGAGGCCAACATCTCCATGGCCGCCTTCCGGAAGTTCAGCCGGTTCGGATTCATCCGGAGGTCGATCGAGAAGGCCATCGGGGCGAGGCAGGTCAAGGCGCTGGCGGTCAAGACCCCCTCGACCAAGACCGCCGCCCGCAACCTCTCCGGCGGCAACCAGCAGAAGTGCATCGTGGGGCGCTGGCTGGAGATCTCGCCCCGTATCTTCATCATGGACGAGCCGACCCGCGGTATCGACGTCGGCGCCAAGTACGAGATCTACGTGCTGATGAAGCAGATCGCCGAGAGCGGCGGGGCGATCATCCTCATCTCCTCGGAGCTCCCCGAGGTGCTCAACATGAGCAACCGGGTGCTGACAATCTTCGAGGGGCGGATCACCGGGGAACTGCTGCCGGAGAAGTCGACCGCGGACGAGATCATGAGCTCGGCGCTGGGCATGGGCCGGGGAGCTGCCTAGCCATGCAGGGACCGAACGCTGCCGTCGGAGCCGTGGCGGTCGATGCCGTGCCGGGGGCCCTGAGATCCGCGGCCTCCTTCCTCCGGGACTACCTGGTGCTGGTGATGATCGCGGCGCTGGTGGTGATCACCGCCGTGGTCGAGCCCAAGTTCCTGTCCCCGGCGAACCTGGTCAACATCGAGCGCCAGTTCGGGCCGCTGATCATGGTCTCGCTGGGCATGACCTTCGTGATCATCGGCGGCTTCATCGACCTGTCGGTGGCCGGGACCATCAACCTGGTGGCCGTGGTCACCATCTCCCTCATCCAGCCCCTCGGGCAGGTGCCGGCGCTCCTCGTCGGGCTGGTGATCGGCGCGGTCTGCGGTCTCCTGAACGCCGTCGTCATCCTGAGCTCGGGCGCCCTGACCCAGGCCGAGGCCCTCTTCCTCACTTTCGGCATGAGCACCGTGTTCTCGGCGCTGGCCCTGCTCTACAGCGGCGGCGCCACCATGCACTTCTGGGACATCTCGGCCAGCAAGGCGCTGTTCGAGACCATCGGCGGCGGGAAGCTGGGCCCACTCTCCGTGTCCTTCGTGATCTTCCTCACCTGCCTGGCCGTGCTCTGGGTCTTCCAGGAGCAGACGGTGGAGGGCCGCGCCATCCGCCTCACCGGCGGCAACATGACCGCCGCTCGCCTGGCCGGCATCAGCGTCTCGCGCTCGCTGGTCCTCTTCTACACCCTGTGCGGCTTCATGACCGGGGTGGGCGCCATCGTGCTCTTCTCCCGCATCACCACGGCCGCTCCGGTCATCGGCGCCGGCTACGAGACCAACGCCATCCTGGCGGTGGTGGTGGGCGGCACCACGCTCAAGGGCGGGAAGGGCAGCGTGCTGCGCACGGTGATGGGGGTGCTGCTCGTCACCCTCATGTCCAACTGCCTCGACCTCCTCAACGTCTCCACCTACCTGCAGGTCGCGGTCAAGGGCGCCATCCTGGTGTTCGCCATCTGGCTCGACAACCGCAAGCAGGTCTAGGGAGCGACGCCATGAGCGTGACCGCGATCAGCACCACGGCGACCCGGTCGTCAACGGCCTGGAACTCGCTCCTCAAGATCCTCACCCGGCAGAAGGCCTTCGCGGCCATCCTGATCATGCTGGTCGGCATGATCTTCTCGGGCACGGACTTCTACACCGCCTACAACCTGCTGGACATGCTGAACTCCACCTCGATCCTGCTCATCCTGGCTTTCGGGGTCACGCTCACCATCATCAGCGGCGGCTGCGACCTCTCCATCGGCGGGATCCTGGTGGTCTCCGGCATCTTGGCCATCAAG
>DATKMW010000075.1:0-53393 GCA_035541675.1 Anaeromyxobacter sp.
GCGGCCCGCTCCTCCAGCCAGATGGTCATCGGGGCGGCGATGAACCAGGTGGAGTAGGTGCCGGAGATGATGCCGATGAGCATGGCGAAGGCGAAGTCGAAGATGGTGCCGACGCCGAGGATGAGCAGGCCCACCAGCGAGAGGGCGGTGGCGAACGAGGTGAGGAAGGTCCGGCCCAGCACCTCGTTGATCGAGAGGTTGACGATGTCGGCCAGCCCCCGGCCCTTGTACTTGCCCTGGTTCTCGCGGATCCGGTCGTAGACCACCACCGTGTCGTTCACCGAGTAGCCCACCACGGTGAGGATCACGGCGATGGAGGTGAGGTTGAACTCGCGGGCGGAGAAGGCGAAGTAGCCGGTGGTGATGACCGCGTCGTGGATGAGGGCGATGATCACGCCCGGGCTGAAGCGGAAGTCGAAGCGGAGCCCGACGTAGACCACGATCAGGGCCATGGCGTAGAGGATGGCCTTGAACCCCTGGATGCGGAGCTCGCGCCCCACCGCCGGGCCCACGTACTCCACCCGCCGGACCTCCGGCCTGTCGACCGCGAAGCGCTCCGCCAGGCCGCCCTTCACCTTGTCCTGGATGCCTTGGGTGATGACCGAGTAGGAGCTGGAGCCCGCCTCCAGGCCCTGCTCCTTGCGCACCTCGGATACCTGGACCCCGGCCCCCTCCACCGCCGCCCTCAGGGACTCCTGGAGGGCCTTCTGTCCGGCCTCGTCGGGCGGGGCCTGCTTGAAGGAGAAGTCGATCTTGTCGCCGAACTCGGGGTTGAAGGAGTAGTCGGCCAGCGGCAGCTTGGCCTTGACCGCCTCGGCCACCCGCTGCACGTCGGGAGCGGTGAGCAGGGCCACCCGCTCGACGCGGATGAGGTAGCTGTGCTCCGCCTCCGGGCCGTAGGCCTGGACCGAGGCCCCCTTGAAGCCCAGCTCCTCCACCGCGGTCCGGACCTTGCCCGGGTCGACGGCGTTGGCGAACTGGACCTCCATCTCGGTGCCGCCGGCGAAGTCGACTCCGTAGGAGAGACCGTGCACGAAGGGGAGCGCCCAGAGGATCACCGCCAGGTTGGCGATGAGGGACAGGGTCACGGCGATGTAGCGCTTCCCGACGAAGTCGATCTTCGTGCCGTGGGGAACGATGTCGAAGGTCTTGAATTGCATCAGACGCTCAGCCTCGCCGTGTCGTGGCGGGTGAAGTACTCCATGATGACCCGGGTGACGACGATGGAGGTGAAGAGCGAGGCCACCAGGCCGATGATCAGGGTCACGGCGAAGCCGCGCACCGGGCCGGAGCCGAACTCCATGAGCATGAACCCGGCCACCAGCGTGGTGACGTGCGAGTCGACGATGGTCCAGAAGACCCTGTCGTAACCCTGCTGCACCGCCACCTTGACCGCCTTCCCCGCCCGCATCTCCTCCCGGATGCGCTCGTTGATGAGCACGTTGGCGTCGACGGCCATGCCCAGGGTGAGCACGAAGCCGGCGATGCCAGGCAGGGTCAGGGTGGTCTGGATCATGGCCATGATGGCCAGGACCAGCAGGCCGTTCAGCACCAGGGCCAGGTCGGCGATGAGGCCGCTGGCGCGGTAGTAGAGGATCATGAAGACCAGCACCAGGGCCAGGCCGATGAGCGCGGCCCGGGTGCCCTTGGTGACCAGCTCCGGCCCCAGGGTGGCACCGACGGTGGACTCGGCGGCGATGGTCACCGGGGCGGGAAGCGCGCCGGAGCGGAGCACCAGGGCGATGGCGTTGGCCTCGTCGAGCTGGTCGCGCGAGTTGCGGCCCGAGCCCAGGGTGATCTGGCCGTTGGAGGTGATCTGGCTCTGGATGACCGGTGCGCTCTCCACCTTGTCGTCGAGGACGATGGCCATGCGCCGGTGGATGTTCTCCGAGGTCAGCTTGCCCATGAGGCGCGAGCCCTCGGGCGACATCTTGAAGGTCACCACCCAGCTGCCGCGCCGGATCGGGTCCTGGTCCGGCGCGGTGTTGGCGTCGGCGATGTAGTCCCCGGTCAGCTCGGTCTTGGCCCTGAGCAGGTAGGTCCGGTAGTAGGACACCGCCACGGCCTGGTTCGGGATGGTGACCTCGCCCACCCCGATGACGTCCTTGGCCGGGTCGATGAGCGGTTGGAGCTTCTCCTGGATCACCTTGTCCAGCTCGGCCCGGGTGTTGGCCACGGCCATGGTGCGCAGCACCTCGCCGTTGGGCAGCTCGCCCCGGTCGCCGGCCCAGCAACCGCCCGCCGGCAGCGGCAGCACCAGCCCGGCGCGGTTGGACTCGCAGCGGGGGAGCTTCTGCTGGGCCGGGTCGAGCGCCTGGCTGTCGTCGTCGACGATCTTGAACTCCAGCTGGGCGGTGCGGCCCAGCAGCTCCTTGGCCTTCTCCGGGTCCTGACGGCCGGGGAGCTGGATCTGGATCTGGTTGTTGGACTTGCGCTTGATGTCGGGCTCGGACACGCCCCACTTGTCGACGCGGTTGCGGATGACCTTCTCCGCCTGCTCCACCGCCTTCTCGCGGAAGCCGCGCAGGTCCGCCTCCTTGAAGGCGAACTGCACTCCGCCGTCGACCTTGGAGGCGACCATGTCCGAGAAGCTCTTCAGCACCACGCCCTGCACCACGCCGGGGTCCTTGGCCCTCACCTCGACCCGCAGGCCACCCGCCGCCGGACCGGCGGACTCGAACTCCACGCTCTTGTCCTTCAGGTACTCGGCCACCGCGTCGGCGCGCCGGGTGACCTTGGCCTTCACGGCCCGGTCCACGTCCACGCCCATGTCCAGGAGGATGCCGCCCTGCAGGTCCAGGCCGAGGTTGAGGTGCGACCCCGGGGCCGGCGCCCAGCGCGGCACCGCCTTCTCGTAGACCTCGGAGTTCCGGACGCCGGGAGGCAGCCGGAAGTAGAACCAGCTGGGAACGAGCTCGTAGAGCGAGACGAGCGCGACCGCGATGATCAGGCCGGCCCGCCAGTACCAGGACTGTTCCATCTACTTCCTCGCCTCCGGCTTGGCCGGCGCCACGGGCTCGCTCTGCTTCCAGGCGCTCGCCACCTGCGACTTCAGCACCCGGAGCTTGGTGCCGCCCCCCACGTCGAGCGTCACCACCTTGTCCTCGACCAGGTGGATGGTGCCGATGATCCCGGACTGGGTCACCACCTCGTCGCCCTTCTTCACCGCCGCAAGCCACTGCGTGTGGCGCTTGCGGTCCCTCGACTGGGGCCGCCAGACGAGGAGGTAGAAGATGGCGACCATCGCCAGGATGGGGAAACCCATCCCCTTCAAGAGGGCGTCCAGCCCCCCCGCGCCCTGGGCGGGTTCGGCGGCGGTCTGGGCGAGAAATGCGCTGAGCTCGGGAACCATGGGGGATGCTCCGGTCCGTCCGGTCTTGGTCGGAAAAGCGCCGTGTTCTAGCGTGATTTCGACGGGGGCCGCAACCCCTTTGTTCCCCGGGCCGCCCCGCGCGGCCGACCGGCCCCCTAGCCGCCCTCGCGCCAGGCCGCCAGGCGCTCGCGCCGGAAGGCCTCGAAGCACCCATCCGAGATGGCCTCCCGCGCTGCGGCCATGAGGGACAGGTAGAAGTGCAGGTTGTGCAGGGTGTTCGCCCGCAGTGCCAGGATCTCCCCGGCCCGGAAGAGGTGGCGCAGATAGGCGCGGCTGAAGGTGCGACAGGAGTAGCAGCCGCAGGCCGGGTCGGCCGGGCCCTGGTCGTCGGCGTAGCGAGCGTTGCGGATGGTGAGCTTGCCCCGGCTGGTGAAGAGGAGGCCGTTTCGCGCCGTGCGGGTGGGCAGGACGCAGTCGAACATGTCGACCCCGGCGGCGATGCCGTTGAGGATGTCCTCCGGCGTCCCCACGCCCATGAGGTAGCGCGGCTTGTCGCAGGGCAGAAGCGGCGCGTCGCGGGCCACCCCCTCCCACATCTCGGCCGGCGACTCCCCCACCGCGTAGCCGCCCAGCGCGTAGCCGGGCAGATCCAGCGCCGCCGCCTCCTCGATGGCCCGCTTCCGGAGGTCGGCGTGAAGGCCCCCCTGGGCGATGCCGAACAGGCTGGTGGGGTGGGCCGACGGATCCTCGCGGCGCCGCTCCTCCAGCTCTCGCCAGGCCGCCCGGCAGCGGACCAGCCAGCGCTGCGTCCGCGCCAGGGAAAGCTCGTGGTAGCGCCGCTCGGCCAGCGCTGGCGGGCACTCGTCGAAGGCCATGATCACGTCGGCCGCCAGAGCCTCCTCCACCTCGATGGCGCGCTCGGGAGAGAGGAAGTGTCGAGCGCCGTCGAGGTGGCTCTTGAAGGTCACGCCCTCCTCGCCGATGTCGACCAGGCCCGGCCCACCGCGCTCCCGTCCGGCGCCACCCTGACCCAGGCTGAACACCTGGAAGCCGCCCGAGTCGGTGAGCAGCGCCCCGCCCCAGGACATGAATCGGTGCAGCCCGCCCAGCCGACGCACCCGCTCGTGCCCGGGGCGCAGGTACAGGTGGTAGGTGTTGGCCAGGACGATGCCCGCGCCCAGCGCCTCGAGGTCGCGCGGCTCCAGCGTCTTCACCGTCGCCGCCGTGCCCACCGGCATGAAGACCGGGGTCTCGATCTCCCCGTGGGGCGTCGAGAGGCGGCCGCGCCGGGCCGCACCGTCCTCGGCCAGCACCTGGAGGCGGGTCACCGGGCCCCTCACGCCGATCGCGCGCCCGAGTGGGCCAGGTCGCTCACCAGCGCCTTCCAGGCACGGCCGGCCCGGCCCGAGGGGAGGATGCGCAGGCCCACGCTCCGCTCCACCGTCCCGCCGGGCTGGTTCCAGCACACCACCGCGCGCGCCGCCGGGGCGAACATCCCGCGCCCCAGCCGGACGGTGACCACGTCGCCCACCAGGGGGAGCTGCGCCGGCCAGCGAAGCGCGCACCCGCCCTCGGAGACGTTCAGGGTGGTGGTCGAGACCAGCGCGCCGGCGTGCTCGATCGCCAGGGGGCGCTCCGCGGCGTAGCGGGGCGAACGCTCTCGGAAGCTCACCGCCTCGCCGCGGGCGGCCAGCGCCAGGAAGCCGGCCGCGGCCAGGCTGGTCCGGTCGAGGACGATCTCCACTCCCGGCGGGAGCGCCGGCCGCCCCACGCGCCGCACCAGGGCTACCTTGCCGAAGAGCGTGGCCCGGATGCTCTGGCCGTAGATGCCCACCCGCACGGCCACGTCTTCGCCCACCCGGGAGTCGGAGAGCACGGGCAGGAAGAGGTTCCCGCTCTCGGGCCGCCAGCCGGCCAGGAACTGGGCCGCCTCCAGGTTGATCGAGACGCTCTGCACCCCCTCGCACCCCTTTCGTGAGCGCAGCCATGTTAGCCCAGCCGCGGCCGCCGCGCCGCGTTCATCGAGCGGCCGCCGCGCCTTCCCTGACGGGCGTCAACGGCGGCTCCCGGGCGGGCCGAGGAGCAGCATGGCGTCCCCGTAGCTGAAGAAGCGGTATCGGCTGGCCACCGCCTCGCGGTAGGCCGAAAGCACCCGCTCCGTCCCGCCGAAGGCGCACACCAGCACGAGCAAGGTCGAGCGGGGCAGGTGGAAGTTGGTGAGGAGCGCGTCGACCGCGCCGAAGGCGTGGCCAGGGCGCACGAACAGCTCGGTCCTCCCCTCGCCGGCGCAGACCGCGCCCCGCGCGAGCGCACTCTCCAGGGTGCGCACCGTCGTGGTCCCCACCGCCACCACCCGCCCCCCGCGCGCCCGGCAGGCCGCCCAGGCCGCGGCCGCGGCCGCCGGAACCTGGTAGCGCTCGGCGTGCATCCGGTGGCGCTCCAGGTCGTCGCCGCGCACCGGGAGGAACGTGCCCGGCCCCACGTGGAGCGTGACCGCCACCCGCCCCACCCCGCGCCGGCCGAGCTCCTCGAGGAGGCGCTCGGTGAAGTGGAGGCCGGCGGTGGGGGCGGCGGCGCTGCCCGGCTCGCGCGCCCAGATGGTCTGGTAACGCTCGGCGTCCTCGGCGGTGGCGGCCCGCCGGATGTAGGGCGGCAGCGGGACCGTCCCGGCCCGGGCCAGGGCCGCCTCCAGCTCCGCCCCCTGCCGGTCGAGGGTGACCTGGTAGAAGCCCTCCCCCAGCGCCGCCTCCACCCGGGCCGAGAGGCCGTCGAAGGCCAGGACCGCCCCGGGCCGGATGGGCTTCGAGGCCTGCCCCATGGCTCGCCAGGCCCGGCCCAGCCCGCCCTGGAGCGGCTCGCACAAGAGCAGCTCCACCCGCCCGCCGCTCTCCTTGCGCCCCACCAGGCGCGCCGGGATGACCTTGGTGTCGTTGAAGACGAGGAGGTCGCCCGGCTGGAGCAGGCCGGGGAGGTCGCCGAAGGCGGCGTGC
This sequence comes from Anaeromyxobacter sp., assembly GCA_035541675.1. GTDB lineage: Bacteria > Myxococcota > Myxococcia > Myxococcales > Anaeromyxobacteraceae > Anaeromyxobacter. Next base: position 6,304 of record DATKMW010000075.1, read on the forward strand.
CAGAGGCCGCCGCCCGGCGGCAGGACCATGAGGCGCGAGGCGTCCCGGGGCTGGGCCGGGACCTGCGCCACCAGCTCCTCCGGCAGCGGGTAGTCGAAGTCGGAGATATTCACGGCTAGTACATCCTCACCACCTCGGTGCCCGGGTAGTAGTGGGCCAGGATCTCCTTGTAGGTCTTGCCCGCCCGGGCCATGGCCGCCGCGCACCACTGGCACATCCCCGCCCCGTGCCCCTGGCCCCGCCCCTGGAAGGCGAAGCCTCGCCCCTCGGCGGCGACCTCGAAGTCCAGCGACGGCAGGCGGGAGAAGCCCAGCCGCTGGCGGAGATCGGCAGCGGCCAGGACCGCCGCCCGCTCGCCCCGGGCCACCTCGACCCGGTCGGCGCGCCCGGTGGAGGTGCGCGCCACCACCCGGACCGCGTCGGCCGGCCCGCCCAGGCCGGCGAGCTTGCCCAGCTCCGCCGCCGCCACCGACAGCCGCCAATGCGCCCCGGGGGCGTCCTCGCACCGGCCGCACTCCACCGGAACCAGGTAGGGCAGGTCCTTGCCCAGCGCCGCCAGCCCGGACTCGGTCTGCCCGCAGCACACGGCGTGGAAGTAGGCCTCCACCGGCTCCATCCCCAGCACCAGCACCTCGCCGGCGGTGGCCTGGGCGGCGGCCCGCGCGGCCGGCCCCACCGCACCGCGGTACACCTGAGCGAGGACGCCGGCGCCGATGTCCCAGTCGCGCCCGGCCAGCTGCGCCTCGAGCTTGCGGGTGAGCGCGTAGCTGCGGGCGGCCACCGCCTGCGCCTTCTGCGCCTCGGCCGGGAAGGAGGGCGGAAGCTCGCCCGCCACCACCCCGGCCACGTAGTCCTCGAGCCGAAGCTCCTCGATGGCCCCTCCCGGATCCCGCCGGACCCGGATGCGCTCCTCGGCTGCCGCGCGCCAGGCGGCCGAGGCGGCCACCAGGGCCACGGCGACCAGGGTGGCGCGCGGCGACCGGGAGCGCCTCACGCCTTTCCTGCGGCGCGGGCACCCGCGCGGTCCCGGCGCGCCTCCCTGAGCTTGTGTGCCACGAAGGCCACCACCGAGAGCGCGGCGGCGACCACGATGACCAGCTCGAAGCGGTGATAGGCGTCGCGGAGTCGGGGGTCGGTGTGCCAGGCCTCGCCCAGCTTCTTCCCCGCCCAGGCCAGCACGAGGCACCAGGGGTAGGAGCCGACGAAGGTGTAGGCGAGGAACCTGCCCTTGGGCATGCGGGCCACCCCGGCCGGGAAGGCGATGAAGGTGCGCACCACCGGGAGCAGCCGCCCGGCCAGGACCACCCACTGCCCGAAGCGCCGGAAGAGGCGATCGGCCAGATCGAGGTCGCGGCGGGAGACCAGCAGGTAGCGACCGTAGCGCTCGATGAGCGGCCGCCCGCCCAGCATGCCCAGGTAGTAGGCCGGGACCGAGCCGACCACGCAGCCGATGGCGCCGGCCAGGGCCGCGCCCTGCAGGCTCATCTCGCCGCGGTAGGCCAGGTAGCCGGCGAACGGCATGGTGATCTCGGAGGGAAGCGGGATGCAGGCGCTCTCCACGGCCATGAGCAGCACCACGCCGCCGTAGCCCATGGCCGAGATCACCGCGGTGATGAAGCCGACCAGCGCTTCGACGATGCGAAAGGTCATCGTGTGCGGTCCCCGGACGCGGACGGGCCGCGGGCGGCGTAGTAGACCGCTTCGTACGGGCAGGCGCAATCGCGCTCTGGGGGCTCGGGGTAGAAGCGCAGCTCGCCGCCGGAGCCGCGGAACCAGGTCCCCGGCCCCGCGGCCGGGGCGCCGGGCGGCGGCTCCACGCGGTAGTCCGGAGCGAGCGTCACCTTTCCGGCGCCGCCGGGGAGGTCCACCGCCAGGTGGGGAACGGCCAGGCCGCTGGTCCGCGCGCGCAGCTCCTCCAGGATGGCCACGCCCGCCTCGAGCGGCGTGCGCAGGTGGCCGGTCCCGGCCGCCAGGTCTCCCTGGTGCAGGTAGTAGGGGCGCACGCGGAAGGTGAGGAGCCGCTGGTTGAGGTCCTGGAGGATGCGCGCCGACGAGTTCAGCCCCCGGAGCAGCACCGTCTGGTTCTCCACCGGCACCCCGTGGTCCACCAGCCGCTCGCAGGCCTCGCGCGCCTCCGGCGTGCACTCCTTGGGGTGGTTGAAGTGGGTGATCACGAACAGCGGCGCGAACCGGCGCAGGGCCACGGCCAGATCCTCGGTGACGCGCATGGGACAGGTCACGGGGGCGCGGGTGGCGAGGCGCAGGATCTCCACGTGGGGGATCCGCCGCAGACCGTCCAGCAGCCCGGCGAGGCGCTCGTCGGAGAGGACCAGCGGGTCGCCGCCCGAGACGATGACGTCGCGCACCTCGGGGTGGGCGCGGACGTAGGCGACTCCCTCCTCCACCAGCCGCCGGTCGAAGCCCATGGCGCCCGAGAAGGTGATGCGCCGCCGGGTGCAGTGCCGGCAGTAGACCTGGCACCGGTCGCCCACCAGGAACAGCACCCGGTCGCGGTAGCGGTGGACCACCGCCGGCACCGGCCGCCTCGGCTCCTCGCCCAGCGGGTCCTCCAGGTCGCCAGGGGCCGCCCGGCCCTCGGCCGCGGTGGGGATGGCTTGCATCCGCACGGGGCAGGCCGGGTGCTCCGGGTCCATCAGCGCCGCGTAGTAGGGCGTGACCGCGACCCGGTACCGGCCCTCGGCCAGCGCCAGGCCCCGCCGCTCGTCCTCGCTGAGCCGCACCACCCGGGAGAGCTCCGCGGCCGTGCGCAGGGCCCGGCGCTCCTGCCAGCGCCAGTCGCGCCACTCGTCGGGCGTCGCCTCGGGGAAGATGTCCTGCCAGTCCATCGGAGCGCGCGGAAGCTAACGGCACCGATCGGGCAAGTCAAATCACGGGGCGCGCCACGTCCGGCGTGTCAGTCGGCCCGGGCGGTGTTAAAGGATGTCGCACCGCCGGCCAGGTGCCCCGGCGACGAGAGGAAACATGTCCGAGCTGCTAGCGGGAGCGCCGCGGCGAGACCCAGGGCTGGGGGCCGAGGAACCGTCGGGCCAGGGGGAGGGCGACCTGCTCCTCGCCCCGCCCGCCCGCACCCGGACGGTCGCCTCCCGGTTCACCCCCGGGTCCCGCGGGATCTGGCGCGAGGTCCCCGACGCACTCTGGAACGACTGGCACTGGCAGCAGCGGGAGCGGATCATCCGGCTCGACCAGCTGGAGCGGGTGATCGAGGTCTCGCCCGAGGAGCGGGAGGCGGCGGCCCGCACCGAGGCCGAGTTCCACATGGGGATCACCCCGTACTACGCGGCGCTGATGGATCCGGCCGACCCCACCTGCCCGATCCGGTTGCAGTCGGTTCCGACCCTGGGGGAGCTGAACATCCTGCCCTCGGACCGCGAGGACCCGCTGGCCGAGGAGCGGGACATGCCCGTGCCGGGCATCACCCACCGCTACCCCGACCGCGTCCTCTTCTACATCACCCATAACTGCCCGGTGTACTGCCGTCACTGCACCCGCAAGCGCAAGGTCTCGGACCCCACCAGCGCCGCGGCCAAGCGGCAGATCGAGGACTCGCTGGCCTACATCGAGGGGCACACCGAGATCCGCGACGTGGTCATCTCCGGCGGCGACCCCCTCTCCCTCTCCGACGAGCGGCTCGACTACATCCTGGGGCGGCTCCGAGCCATCCCGCACGTGGAGATCTTCCGGCTGGGGACCCGCAACCTGGTGACCCTGCCGCAGCGGGTGACCGACGACTTCGTCCGCATGCTGCGGCCGCACCACCCGGTCTACGTGAACACCCATTTCAACCACCCCAAGGAGTGCAGCGCCGAGGCCTACGAGGCGGCCCGCCGGCTGGCCGACGCCGGCTGCGTCATCGGCAACCAGATGGTGCTGCTCAAGGGCGTGAACGACGACCCGGCCATCGTCAAGGAGCTGAACCACAAGCTCCTGCTCATGCGCATCCGGCCCTACTACATCTACCAGTGCGACCTGGCGCAGGGGATCAGCCACTTCCGGACGCCGGTGGAGACCGGCATCCGCATCATGGAGGCGCTGCGCGGCCACACCTCGGGCCTGGCCGTGCCGCACTTCGTGGTCGACGCGCCCGGCGGCGGCGGGAAGATCCCGGTGAACCCGGACTACATCGTGGCCCACGAGGGCAAGCGCTGGGTGTTCCGGAACTTCGCCGGCCGGGAGTACGAGTACCTGGAGCCCTGAAGCGGGCGCGGGCTTCAGGCCCGCTGGACCGTCTGCACCCCCTCGATCCGCTCGATGCTGCGGATCACCGAGGTGAGCTGCTTCAGGTCGCCGACCGTGACCTCGAAGTCGTTCACCGCCCGCTCGCCGGGGTTGGTGGTCCGGCAGCTGGCCTGGGAGATGTTCATCCCCGCCTCGCTGAAGATGTGGGAGATCTCGGCCAGGATCCCGGGCCGGTCGTTGGTCACCACCCGCAGGGAGACCGGGCGCTTCAGCTCGCCTCGCACGTCCCAGGTCACGTCCACCCGGCGCTCGGGATCGATCCCCTGGATCTTCTCGCAGGCCTGGGTGTGGACGGTGACGCCGCGCCCCCGGGTGATGAAGCCGATGATGGCGTCGCCGGGCACCGGGTTGCAGCACTTCCCGTACCGCACCAGCACGTCGTCGATGCCGTTGATGCGCACCCCCTCGACCGGGCGCCGGGCCATCTTGCGGAACAGCTCGCTGATGCGGCTGCCCGGGCCGGCCTCGGGAGCGGGTGGGGCCTCGGCCAGCTTCTCGGCGGGGAGGAGCTGCTGCAGGATCTGGAGGGGCGAGACCTTGCCGTAGCCCAGCGCCGCCAGGAGGTCGTCGCCGGCGCGGTGGCCGAGCGCCTGGGCGGCCTTGTCGAACTCGCCGCTCTTCTGCAGCCGGTTCAGGGTCAGGGAGTAGCGGCGCAGCTCCCGCTCGGCCATCTCCTTGCCGATCTCCACCGAGCGCCGGTGCTCGGCCTGCCTGAGGAACTGGCGGATGCGGGCCTGGGCGCGGCTGGTCTTGATGAAGCCCAGCCAGTCCTTGGACGGGTGGGCCTGCGCCGCGGTGAGGATCTCCACCGTGTCGCCGTTCTTGAGGACGTGGCGGAGCGGCACCAGCTTGCCGTTCACCTTGGCGCCCACGCAGTGCTCGCCCACCTGGGAGTGGATGGTGTAGGCGAAGTCCACCGGGGTGGAGCCGCGGGGCAGGCTCTTCACCTCCCCCTTGGGCGTGAAGACGAAGACCTCGTCGGAGAAGAGGTCGACCTTGACGGTCTCCAGGAACTCGCGCGGGTCGGCCAGCTCGCGCTGCCACTCCACCAGCTGCCGGAGCCAGCCGAACTCCTGCGCGTCCTTGCGGGACAGCTCCGGCCCCTTGGCGCCGCGGCCTCGCTCCTTGTAGGCCCAGTGGGCGGCCACGCCCTCCTCGGCGATGCGGTGCATCTCCCGGGTCCGGATCTGCACCTCGATCCGCTCGCCGGCCGGGCCCACCACGGTGGTGTGGAGCGACTGGTAGAGGTTGGGCTTGGGGATGGCGATGTAGTCCTTGAAGCGGCCGGGGATGGGCTTCCACAAGGAGTGGACGATGCCCAGGGTCTCGTAGCACTGGGCCACCGTGTCCAGGATCACCCGGAAGCCGACGACGTCCTGGACCTGGTCGAACTCGATGTCCAGCTGCCGCATCTTCCGCCAGATGGAGTAGATGTGCTTGATGCGGCCGGAGACGTCGGCGGTGAGCTGACTCTCGGCCAGCTTGCCGCGGATGATCTCCACCACCTCGGCCACGAACCTCTCCTTCTCCTTGGCCTGGGCGGCCACCTTGGCGGCCAGGCCGAGGTAGTCGTCGGGCCGCAGGTACTTGAAGGAGAGCTCCTCCAGCTCGTTCTTGATCCACTGGATGCCCAGCCGGTTGGCCAGGGGCGCGTAGATGTCCAGGGTCTCGCGGGCGATCCGCTCCTGCGACTCGGGCTTCATGGCGTCGAGCGTCCGCATGTTATGGGTGCGGTCGGCCAGCTTGACCAGGAGGACCCGGATGTCCTTGGCCATGGCCACCACCATCTTGCGGAAGTTCTCGGCCTGCTTCTCCTCCTGGGTGTTGGCGGCGCTGAACTGCGAGAGCTTGGTGACCCCGTCGACCAGCTCGGCGATCTCCGGCCCGAACAGCTCGGCGATCTCCTCGGCGGTGGCCAGCGTGTCCTCGATGGTGTCGTGGAGCAGTCCGGTGACCACCGAGGCCTCGTCGAGCTTCAGCTCGGCCAGGAGCCCGGCCACCTCCAGGGGGTGGATGAGGTAGGGCTCGCCGCTGCGCCGCAGCTGCCCCTGGTGGACCTTGGCGCTGTAGACGTACGCCTTCTTGATGAGGTCGAGGTCGGGGTCGGGATGGTACCCGCTCACGCGATCGAGGATGTCGTTGAGCCTCAGCAAGGCGTTCCAGCCAGGGTAGATGGACCCTTCCGCAAGCGGCAAGCCGCGCCGCCGCCATGTGCCCCGTCACAGATTGGTAACGCAACGCGGCGGGCCACGCCAGCGGCCACCCTGCGGCATCCTGCGTTGTGGGGAAAGGAGAGCACGCCCCCGCCCTGCCGCCCTCCAGTTGAGGAGGGCCATGGCCGGCGGTACTGTCCCGGGTCGGGAGGCCCTCGGTGAAGTGCAAGTCCTGTGGCGCGGAGTACGAGGTCTCGCTGAGCCGGTGCCCGGCCTGCGACGCCGAGGTCGAGTTCGGCCGCCTGACCGGCATCCTGGGGGTCGTGTGCCGGCGCTGCGACGTCTACAACGAGCCCGGCACCAAGGTCTGCGTGGGCTGCGGCCAGCCCCTCGGCGGGCCCACGCCCCAGCCACCCCCCCCGGTCCAGGGCGCCGCGCCCGCCGCTCCCGCTGACCCCGCCCCCCGGGTCCAGCCGGTCGCCCCCGCCGCCCCGGCTCCGCGGCCCGCCCCCCAGGGCAGCCCCAGCGCCCCCGCCGTGACCCGGGCGGGATCGCCGAACCTGCCCCCCGGCCAGCCAGTGGTCCGCTCCTTCCAGCGCGCCAGCCCGGGAGCGACGGTCGCCGCGCGGCGGAGCCCGCCGGTCGCCCTGGTCGCCCGCTGCCCCCGCTGCGGGGCGCCGGCCTCGGTCGGGACCTTCTGCCCGAGCTGCGGCCAGGCGCTGGGATCGCGGGGGACGCAGGTGATGGCCCCGGTCGGCGCCCTCCCCGACGCCGTCCCGACCACCTACGCCAAGCTCGCCCCCGGCCGCGCCCGCCTGGTGCTGGAGCGCGGCGCCGGCAAGGAAGGGGCGGTCTTCCGCCTCGACGCGGAGGTCACCGAGGTGGGCCGGTCGCGGGGCGCCATCGTCTTTCCCGACGATCCCACGCTCGCGGCGCACCATGCCTCCTTCGTGTTCCGGAACGGATCCCTCCACCTGCGGGACGAGGGTGCGCCCGGCGGTATTCACCTGCGCCTGCGCGGGCTGTCCATCCCGCTCAAGCCCGGCGACCACCTGGTGACCGGCGACCACCTGCTGCGCTACGCCGGCCCCTTGCCCCCCGCCGCCCCGCCCCCGCCCGACGGCACCCGGCGCCTGGGCGCGCCGCGCCCCGGCGGTCCGGCCATCGTGCTCGAGGAGATCCTGGAGGGCGGCGTCACCGGCCGCGTCTTCGTCCGCCCGGGACCCTCCGTCACCGTCGGCAGGGCCGGCTGCGCGGTGAACCTCGGCGATGACCCCTACCTCTCCCAGGCCCACGCCGAGCTGGTCGTGGACGCCGCGGGCGGCGTGCGCCTGCGCGACCTGGGATCGTCGAACGGCACCTTCGTGCGGCTCCCGTCGCGGACCGAGCGCGAGCTGCGCGACGCGGACGTGGTGCGGATGGGTCGCGAGGTGCTGCGGGTGGCGGTGGTGGACGGGTAGCCCACCTCACTCCAGCGTCCCCAGGATGGCCCGAACCCGGTCGGCGTCGGGCGGGTCGGACGCGAGGTACCGCTTGTAGTGCAGGACCGCGCGCTCCGGGTCCCCCTTGATCTGGTAGCAGAGGGCCACCTTCTTGTGTGCCTCGGCCAGCGAGGGGTCCGCCTCGAGCGCCGCCAGGTAGAGCGGGATGGCCGCCTCCACCTCCTGCCGGGCCCGGTGCGCCTCGGCCTTCCTGAGGAGGGCCATGGCCTTGGCGGGGTCCCGGCCCGTGGCCGCGGGATGGGCCGCGGGCCGGGCTGGACGGGGGGAGGCCTTGGCGGCGTCGGGCGGCGGAGCGGGCGGCGGCTCCACCGCCGCCACCTCCCCCTGGCCTGCCGCCGGCGTGGGCTCGACCCTCGGCGGCGGAAGCGCCGGCTCCGCCGCGGCCGTCGCCCGGGCGTTCGGTGGCGGCTCGGCCTGCAGAACCGGCTGCCGCGCCGGGGACGCCGCGGGCGAGGCCTGGGCGGCGGAGTCGCGCGCGAAGCTCCGCCGGTCCGCCGAGGTCCTCTTGACCATCACCACCACGGCGCTGCCGCCCGCCACCGCCACCGCCATGGCGGCGACGAAGAACCAGAACGGCCGGCGCGAGGGCGGGCCCGCGGCGCCGGTCGCCGGCTGGGCTGGCGCGGGCGGTGCCGGCGCGGCGGCCTGCACCCCGCATGCGAGCAGGGCGGTGCGCATCTCGTCGGCGGACTGGAAGCGGCGGGCCGGGTCCTTCTCGAGGGCGCGCACGATCAGGGCGTCGAGCGCGGGAGAGATGGCCTGGTCCGGGCGGCGCTGGCTCGGCGGAACCGGGGTCAGGCTGAGGTGGGCGGTGAGGAAGCCCACTGGCGTGTCCGACTGGAAAGGAAGCGCCCCGGTGCACAGCTGGTAGAGGAGCACGCCCATCGAGTACAGGTCGCTGCGCGCGTCCAGCTCGGCCCCGCGTGCCTGCTCCGGGCTCATGTACTCCGGGGTGCCGCATACCAGCCCTGCCTGCGTGAGCTTGGGCTCGCCGTCCCCGGCGGTCACGATCTTGGCGATGCCGAAGTCGAGCACCTTGACCAGGTCGGGCTCGCCGCGCCGGGGCTCCACCATCACGTTCTCGGGCTTGAGGTCGCGGTGGATGACCCCCTGGGCGTGCGCCTCGGAAAGGGCGGAGAGCACCTGTGCGCCGATGCGCACGATGCGGGCTTCACCCAGCGGGAAGTCCTCGGCCACCACCCGGGCCAGATCCCGGCCGGCCAGGTACTCCATGGCCATGAACAGCGTCCCGTCCTCGGCCTCGCCGAAGTCCAGCACGGCGATGGAGTTGGGGTGGTTGAGGCGGGAGGCGGCCCGGGCCTCGCGCTGGAAGCGCTGCACGATCTGGGGGTCGCCGGAGTAGGCGCGGTGCAGCATCTTCAGCACCACCGGCCTATCGAGCGTGAGGTGCCGGGCCCGGTAGACCCGGCCCATCCCCCCCTGGCCGATGAGCGCCTCGACCCGGAACTTGCCGTTGACCACGGCGCCGACGAACGGGTCGGCCGGCGCTGCGGCCGGGGCGGCGGCGGTCCCGCAGTAGGGGCAGAAGCGGGAGCCCTCCTCGAACCGTCCGTGGCACTCGGCGCACTCGACCATGGGGTCCCATTGTACCCTGCGTCCCGTCCCGTGAGCGCGGGAGCCTCATTGACCCGCCGCCGGGCGCATGGCGAAATGCGGTCCGGTGGCCAAGCCGGTCAAGTGCGAGCGTTGCGGCCGGGAGAACGACCCGAGCCTCTTCACCTGCCTCGACTGCGGCCAGCCCCTGACCCGCCCGGCGGCCCGCCCACCGGCTCCGGCGACCGCCACCCCCTGCGGCCGCTGCGGGGCGCCCCGCCAGCCCGGCTCCCGCTTCTGCACGCAGTGCGGGGCGGAGGTGGCCGCCACCCCGGCGCCGGAGGCGCCTCGCACCGCCCCGCCCGCCGGGCGCGGCCCGCGCCTGTCCTCGGTCCGGACCGACGGCACCCCCGGCCCCTCCTACCCGCTCACCGGCCCCAGCTGCGTGTGCGGGCGGCTGGAGGGGGAGCTGCTCATCGCCGACGATCCCACCATCTCGCCGCGCCATGCCTCCTTCTCGGTGAAGGGCGACCAGGTCACGGTGGAGGACCTGGGCAGCGTGAACGGCACCTTCCTGCGCATCCGGGCGCCCCACCGCATGGGCCCGGGCGAGGAGCTCCGGCTGGGCCGCCAGCTCCTCCGGGTGGAGCCGCTCCCACGGCCGCCCGCGGAGGCGGGGGGGGGACGGGCCTGGGGGGGCGCCGATCCCGGCTGCCGCCTGCGCCTGGCCCAGCTCCTCGAGGGGGGCGGCCTGGGCGAGATCCACCCGCTCCACGAGGGCGAGAACGTGGTCGGGCGGGAGGCCGGCGAGGTGATGTTCCCGGGCGACCGCTACGTCTCCGCCCGCCACGCCCGGATCGACCTGGCCGGCGACACGGTCACCGTCACCGACCTGGGCAGCTCCAACGGGACCTTCCGCAAGCTCTCGGGCCCGACCCCGCTCTCCCCCGGCGACCAGCTCCTCATCGGGGGAAAGCTGCTCAAGCTCGAGGTCTAGGCCTAGCCGAAGCTCTTCTCCTTCTGCTCCTGCTCTTCCTTGCAGCGGATGCAGAGGGTGGTGACCGGGCGGGCCTCCAGGCGCTTGAGCGAGATCTCCTCCTCGCACTTCTCGCAGATCCCGAAGGTGCCGTTCTCGATGCGGGCCAGCGCCTTGTCGATCTTGGCGAGGAGGAACTTCTCCCGGTCGCGCAGTCTGAAGATCATCGACTGCGTGTACTCGCTCGAGGCGAGGTCGATCTCGTCGGGGAGGTCGTCGGTGTCGAAGCTGGCTTCCTCGGTGAGGGTCTTCTTCGCCTGGACCAAGATCTGACGCTTCTGCTCTTCCAGGATGGACTTGAACCTCTTGAGATCCTTCTTGTTCAAGTGCTCTCCCTCGCGTCCGCGCCCCCCGCGGGGCCGAAAAAGAAGGCGGAGAACCTAAACGGCGGGGCAGGACCTGTCAAGGCAAGGGCGGCGCTCCCGCCGGGCGCCACGCGGGCCACCGTTTCCTTTACTCGGCAGCGCGGCGGGACGATCCTCGGCCCATGCCGGAAGGCAAGTTCGACCGGGAGTTCCTTCGCGGCGCCCTGGCCCTCATGTCCCGCCCGGAGGTGGACCGGCTCCTCTACGTGTCCGATCACCCGCTCACCTCGACCGAGCTCCGGGGCCGCCCCGCCAAGAAGAAGCTGGTGTATGCGGTCACCACCGAGGCGCTGGCCAACCCGCTCAAGGCCAAGAAGTACACGGCGGTGATCATCCCCCCCTACGACTACACGCGGGTGGAGAAGATCAAGGTGGCGGTGGTGGCGGCCCAGTCCTCGGGCCTGCTCAAGGACGGCGACACGGTGCTGGCCCTGTCCGGGCCCGGCGACGACAAGGTGATGGACACCCTGGTCAAGGTCACCATCGGCTCCGAGGACCCGGAGGAGAAGATCCGGGTGGACACCCTGGGGCTCCCTCCCGAGTTCTCCTCCCAGGTGGTGGAGAGCCTGATCCACACCTCCATGGAGATCGGCGCCGAGGGCTACGAGGGGCACCCGGTCGGCACCATCATCGTCATCGGCGACTCCACCGCGGTGATGGAGCAGAGCCGCCAGCTCATCCTCAACCCGTTCCAGGGGATCAGCGAGGCGGAGCGCAACGCCCTCGACCCGCCCATCCGCGAGGCGGTGAAGACCTTTTCCGCCCTGGACGGCGCCTTCGTCATCCGCGAGGACGGGGTGGTGCTCTCCGCCGGCCGATACCTCCTCTCGGGCTCCCGCGAGGTGAAGCTGCCCATGGGCCTGGGGGCCCGGCACAGCGCCGCCGCCTCGATCAGCGCCGAGTCGAAGGCCATCGCCATCACCGTCTCCCAGACCACCGGGGCGGTTCGCGTCTTCCGCGAGGGCGAGATCGTCCTCGAGCTCCGGCAGCGGATGCGCCGGGTATAGGGGTCCGCCCACCGCCCCTCGGGGCCGGTCGATCCGCCCCCCCACCGCGGTTAGGGTTCTCCCGTGAGCACCGAACGCCTCTGGCCCCACCCCGAGCTCGCCGCGGACCTCTCGGCCCTGCGAAGGAAGGCGCCCCTGGTCCACTGCATCACCAACCTGGTGGCGGACAACTTCACCGCCAACGCCCTGCTGGCGGTGGGCGCCTCGCCGGCCATGGTGGTGGCCGAGGAGGAGGCGGGCGGCTTCGCCGCCCTGGCCCAGGCGCTGCTGCTCAACGTGGGGACGGTCACCCCGCCCGACGCCCGGGCCATGCACGCGGCCGCGGCTGCCGCCCGCGCCGCCGGCCGGCCCTGGGTCCTCGACCCGGTCGGCGCCGGGGCACTCCCCTATCGCACCCGGGTGGTGGCCGAGCTGCTCGAGCACCGCCCCGCCGTGATCCGGGGCAACGCCTCGGAGATCCTGGCCGTGGCCGGGGAGGCCGCCGGGGGGAAGGGCGTGGACTCCACCGCCGGCTCCGCCGAGGCGCTGCCGCGCGCGCGCGAGCTGGCCACCCGGCTGGGCGCGGTGGTGGCGGTGAGCGGTGCCGTGGACTTCGTGACCGACGGGGAGGAGGTGTTCTCGGTCCCCGGCGGGAACCCCCTCATCACCCGCGTCACCGCCGTGGGCTGCGCCCTGGGGGCGGTCATCGCCGCCTTCCTGGCCGCGGCACCGAGCCCGCTGCGGGCCGCGGTGGCCGGCTCGGCCCTCTTCAAGCTCGCGGCCGGCCGCGCCGGCCGGACGGCGCGGGGCCCCGGGTCGCTGGCGACGGCCTTCCTCGACCAGCTCTTCCTGGCCGGGGTCGAGAAGGACTAGCGGTCGCGGGGCCCCGCCCACCCATGGGCCGGCCTCGCCCCAGGGCGGAACGCCGAACCCGGCGCCAGCTGGGGGGTGTGCTCTGGCACGCCACTCGCTCCATGGCCCCCCGTGCTGCAACCCTCCGCCGCCCTCGACCAGGACGAGCTCACCGCCCGGCTGCAGCGGACCTTCTCCTCGCCCAGCTACCAGCCGCCGGTTCTCCCTGCCGCGGCGGTGGAGATCCTCCAGCTCGCCCAGCGCCCCGACGTCACCTTCGAGCAGGTGGCCCCGGCCCTGGAGCGCGACCCGGTCCTCACCGCCCGGGTGGTCTCGGTGGCGCAGTCGGCCGCCTACTCCTCCCGCTCGCCCATCCAGACCCTCCACCAGGCCGCCATCCGGCTGGGCGTGAAGGGGGTCCGCGACCTGGTGCTGGAGGCCGCCCTCCACCTCAAGGTCTTCCGCGCCCCCGGCCACGACCTGGCCATGGCCCGCCTCGCCCGACATTCCAGCGCCACCGCCCACGTGATCCGGGTCGTGTGCCGGCGCACGCGGGTGGAGGCCGAGCACGCATTCCTGTGCGGGCTGCTCCACGACGTCGGCTTCGCCGCGGCCACCCTGGCCCTGGCGGAGGACCCGGTTCTCCGCCGCACGCCCTTCGAGGAGCTGGCGCCGGTCATCGACGAGGCCCACCCGCAGGCCTCGGCCTTGCTCACCCGGGCCTGGGGCCTCCCCGCCTCCATCCAGCAGCTGGTGGCTACCCACCACGAGGTGCGGGTGCACGGCCGGCCCGAGCTGCTCAACGCCGCCCTGATCGTGGCCGAGCAGCTGGTCTGGGAGGCGGGCGCCGGGCTCGAGCCGCCTCCGCCCGACGCCGGCCCCCTCTCCACCCGGATGCCCGAGCCGCCGCTTTCGGGGCTCGACGCCAACTGGACCGGGTTGGTGGAGCAGGCGCGGCAGGCCCTCTCCATGGACGAGCTCGCCCTGTGCGCGCTGCGGGCCGAGGCCTTCGAGGTCGTGCGCCGGAGCGGGCCGCGGTGACGGCCGATCCTTCGCGCCCGCCCTACTCCCCGGCAACCTCCTGCGGCCCGGCCCCGAACTGGGCCTCCGGCGGCATGACCCCCATGCGCCGGTAGATGGGGACCACCTCGGCCCGGAGCGCGGGGAGTGCCCGGGCGAAGGCAGCCGCCCCGGCCAGGCAGCAGAGGCCACCCAGGGCGGCCGCCCAGGGAGCGCCGATGCGGGCGGCCAGCGATCCCATGACCAGGTTGCCGAAGGGCGCCGAGCCCATGAAGGCCACCGCGTAGAAGCTCATCACCCGGCCCCGCTTCGCCGGGTCGACGAGGGTCTGCACGATGGTGTTGGACGAGGCCATGTGGACCATCATCCCGAAGCCGGTCACGGCCAGGACCGGCGCCGCCGTCCAGGAGCGCCGGCAGGCAGCCAGGGCCAGCAGGCTCGCGCCGAAGAGGACCACCGCCACCACGATGACCCGGCCCAGGCCCAGGACGCTGCGCCTGGTGGCCATGTAGAGCGCGCCGATCAGCGCCCCCACCCCGATGGAGCCGACCAGGAGCCCGAGCGTGTCGGCATCGCCCCGCATCACGTCGCCGGCGAAGATGGGGAGGAGAACGGTGGCCGAGATGCCGAGCAGGTTCACCGCGGCCAGGAGCAGCAGCACCGCCCGGATGGGCTTGAAGGCGGCGACGTAGGCCAGCCCCTCGCGCAGGTGCGGCCACAGGTCGGCGTCCGCCCGGCCCCGGTGACCGCCGGGCGGCACGCGGATGGCGAGCAGGGCGCCGATGACCGCCAGGTAGCTGAGGCCGTTGAGCAGGAAGACCACGCCCTCGCCCACCACCGCCACCAGGACGCCGGCCAGCGACGGGCCCACCAGGCGGGCCAGGTTGAAGGCGGAGGAGTTGAGGGCGATGGCGTTGGGGAGGTCGTTGCCGCCGGCGACCATCTCCACCACGAAGGACTGGCGGACGGGGACGTCGACGGCGTTCACCACCCCGAGCAGCAGGTTGAGCAGCAGGATGGGGCCGATGGCCTCCCGCCCGGAGAGGACCAGCGCGGCCAGCGCCAGCGCCTGCACCATGGCCAGGGCCTGGGTGCCGATCACCAGGCGGTGGCGGTTCCAGCGGTCGGCCCAGACGCCGGCCAGCGGCGAGATCACCAGGCTGGGGATCTGGGTGAGGAAGCCGGCCAGGCCCAGCAGGAAGGGCGAGCCGGTCAGCCGGTAGAGGAGCCAGCCCAGGGCCACCGACTGCATCCAGGTGCCGACCAGCGAGACGAACTGGCCGGAGAGGAACAGGCGGAAGTTGCGGTGGCGGAGGGCACGAAAGGCGTGGCGGAGGCTCGAGGAGGCGGTTCCCACCGTACCATGCTAGCCCGGCTCGGGCCTCGCCGCCCGCTCCCGCCGACCGGCGGGGCAGGCGCCGCCCAGCGGGCAGGCCGCGCAGCAAACCGGATCGCGCCGCGCCGGGCAGCGCCCGCTCATGCCCAGGTGGCAGAGCGCGAAGTCGTGTCGCACCGGGTCGTCCGGGTCCACCAGCCGCAGGGAGGCGGTGATCTCCTCGGCGGTCCGCCAGCTCGCGTCGCGGCGGGCGGTGAGGCCAAGCGCCCGGGCCACCCGGTGGACGTGGGTGTCGAGCGGCACCACCAGCGCGGAGGCAGGGACGCCGCGCCACAGCCCCAGATCGACGCCGTCCGGGCCCCGCACCATCCAGCGCAGGTAGAGGTTCCAGCGCTTGGAGGCCCCGGGGCCGGCCGGGTCGGGCAGGAGGTGGCGCAGGCCGCGCCGGCCGCGGCCGCGCAGGAGCGGCCCCACCTGCGGCGCTCCCCGGAGCTCGGCCGCGAAGCGCGCCAGCGCCGGCCGGAGCGCGCCCGGGCCGCCGCCCGCCTCCAGGTAGAGCGCCCGGAACCTCTCTCCCAGCCCCCCGTGGCGCCGGAGGACCTCGCCCGCCGCGGCCACCAGCGCCGAGAGGTCGGCGGGCTGGTTGAAGCGGTAGGCGATCGCCGCGAAGCGCGAGGCGTCCGGCGCGGCCGCGAAGGAGCGGGCGAAGCGGGCCGGCGAGGGCCCCACGACCTCCATCACCCTCCGCACCACCGGCCGGAACAGATCCGCCCGCCCGTAGGCCAGGCTCGCGGCCAGCAGCCCCGCCACCTCGGCGTCGGCCGGGTCGGCGAAGGCGCGCGGGAACTCCACCGGGTCGGCGGCGATGCGCGCCCGCCGGTCCAGGGCCGTCGAGAGCCGCTCGAGCAGCGGGCGGAGCGCGCGGGCGCGGCGGGGGGAGATCATCGCCGGGCCACGCTCACCCGCCCCCCCTGTCCTTCCGCAGCTCCCGGACGACGTGCGGCAGCTCCGGCCCGATCAGCCTCTCCCAGGCCAGGCGCACCGCCGCGGTCGAGCCGGGCACCGAGAAGACCGCCCTCCCCTGCCAGGCGCCGGCCACCGCCCGGGAGAGCATGGCGGCGCTGCCGATCTCGGCGTAGGAGAGGGCGCGGAACAGCTCGCCGAAGCCGTCGATCCGCTTCTCCAGCACCGCCACCACCGCCTCGTAGGTCCGGTCGCGCGCGGCGATGCCCGTCCCGCCGTTCAGGAGGACGGCGTCGGCCCCCGCCGCCGCCGCCTCGGCCAGGGCGGCGCGGATCTCCGCCGGCTCGTCCTTCACCAGCCGGTACCCCGCCAGCTCGTGCCCCGCCGCCGCCGCCGCGCCGCGCAGGTAGGTGCCGCTCGTGTCCTCCGCCTCGGTCCTCGAGTCGGAGGCGGTGATGACGAAGACCCGCACGGTCCGGGGGGCTTGCTTCCGGTGCTCCTCGTGGCCCACGCTCGCCTCCCGGGTCCCTCGTCGAGCTGCCATCTCCGCGCTCCCGCGGGACGGTATATAAGCGCCTCGTGCTGGACAAGTTCGGCGTGGCCCGGGCCCTGCGGGAGATCGGCTCGCTGCTCGAGCTCGAGGGCGAGAACCCCTTCAAGGTCCGCGCTTACGAGACCGGCGCGCGAGCCCTGGAGGGGCTGGCCGAGGACCTCGGCCGGCTGGTCGCCGAGAAGCGGCTCACCGAGGTGCCGGGCATCGGCGAGGCGCTGGCCGGGAAGATCACCTCGCTCCACACCACGGGCCGGAGCGACACGCTGGACAAGCTCCGGGCCCGACACCCCCCGGGGATCCTGGAGCTGCTCCAGGTGCCGGACCTGGGGCCGAGGAAGGTCGCCGCCCTGAACGCCGCCCTGGGCGTCTGCGGCCTCGCCGATCTCGAGGCCGCCTGCCGCGACGGGCGCGTGGCCGGGGTGAAGGGCTTCGGCGAGCGGACCCAGGCCCGCATCCTCGCAGGCATCGAGCGGGTGCGGGCGCAGGCCGCCGATCGACGCGTGCTCCTCGCCCGGGCGCTGGACGAGGCGGAGCCGCTCCTCGCCCACCTGCGGGGCGCGCCCGGGACCGCGGCGGTGGAGCTGGCCGGCTCGGCCCGGCGCGGGCGCGAGACGGTCGGCGACCTGGACCTGGTGGCGGCCTCGCGCGACCCGTCGGCTCTCTCCGCGCGGTTGGGCGCCTACCCCGGCGCCGAGCTTTTGGCCCGGGGCGAAACCAAGACCACCGCCCGGCTGGGGAGCGGGCTGCAGGTGGACCTGCGGGTGGCTGCGCCGGAGGACCTCGCCACCCTGCTCCACCACATGACCGGCTCCAAGGCCCACCACCTCCGGCTGCGGGGCCTGGCCCGCGAGCTCGGCTACACGCTCAGCGAGTGGGGGCTGCACCGGCTTCCGCCCTCGGGCACCGATCCGGACACGCCACCCGACCCCACCGCCAAGGTGGTGGTGGAGAGCGAGGAGGCTCTCTACCGCGCGCTGGGCCTGTCCTACGTGCCGCCCGAGCTGCGCGAGGACGCGGGCGAGCTGGAGGCGGCGGGCGACGGCTCGCTCCCCGTCGACCTGGTCCTGGCCGAGGACGTGCGGGGCATGGTCCACTGCCACACCACCTGGTCCGACGGCCGGGCCTCGCTGGAGGAGATGGCCCGAGCCGCCCAGGCCATGGGGATGGAGTACCTCACCGTCACCGACCATTCCCCGAGCGCCGGGTACGCCGGCGGCCTGTCGCTGGACCGGCTCCGCCGGCAGTGGGAGGAGGTCGACCGGGTGCAGGAGCGGGTGAGGATCCGGCTCCTCAAGGGCACCGAGGCCGACATCCTGGAGGACGGGGCGCTGGACTGGCCGGACACGGTGCTGGAGCAGCTGGAGGTGGTGGTGGCCAGCGTCCACTCCCGGATGCGCATGGACGAGGAGCAGATGACCCGGCGCCTGGTCCGGGCCATGTCCGCCCCGGTGTTCAAGATCTGGGGGCACGGGATGGGACGGCTCCTGGGTGAGCGCGAGGCCTACCCCGTCCGCGTCGAGGAGGTCCTCGACGCTCTGGCCGCATCGCGTGGCGCGGTGGAGGTGAACGGCGACCCGCGCCGGCTCGACCTCGAGCCGCGCCACCTGCGGGCCGCCCACGCCCGGGGGATCCCGGTGGTCCTCTCGGTGGACGCCCACGACGTGGCAGGCCTCTCCTGCCTCCGCCTGGCGGCGCTGACCGCCCGCCGGGGCTGGACCCGCCGCGGCCAGGTGCTCAACACCCTCGGCGCCACCGAGTTCGCGGCGGCGGTCCGACCCTCGCCGCCGACGGGACCTCCCTAGATCGCACCGGGCTGCGGCGCTCTGGCCGCTCGCGGTATAAGGGGCCGCTTGGCCGGCGGAACCTCGACCCTCGCCTCCCTGCGCGCTGCCGTCTCCAGCTGGCGCCTCGGCGCGGTGTCCCTGCTCTCGTTCTCGTCGGGGCTCCCCCTCGGACTCATCGTCACTGCCATCCCGTTCTGGATGCAGCAGCGGGGGGTCGACATCCGGTCGATCGGCCTCATCACCCTCGCCCAGGCGCCGTACACCTTCAAGTTCCTCTGGTCGCCCCTCATGGACCGCTTCGCGCCCAGGCGGGGACGCAAGCGCGTCTGGATCGGCGTCGGGCAGCTGCTCTTGGCGGCGTCCATCGCGGGGCTGGCGCTGCAGGCCCGAGAGCCGACCGTGGCCGCGGTGGCCGTGCTGGCCTTCGTCATCTCCTTCTCCTCGGCGACCCAGGACATCGCCATCGACGCCTACACCGTCGAGGTGCTGCACAAGGACGAGCAGGGCCTGGCGGTGGGCGCCCGCGTCGCCCTCTACCGGGTGGCGATGTACGTCAGCGGGGCGATCATCGTGTCGCTCGGCCCCAGCATCGGCTGGGCCACGGTCTTCGTCGCCCTCGGTGCGATCTTCCTGGCGCTCCTGCCCATCGCCGTGTTCGCGCCGGAGCCCGAGCGGGTCCCGCCGCCGCCGACCTCGCTCCGGGAAGCGGTGTGGGAGCCGTTCGTCTCCTTCTTTCGCCACCCCCGTGCCCTGGAGATCGCCAGCTTCCTCTTCCTGTACAAGATCTCGAACAACGTGGCCGAGGCGCTGGTGCGCCCCTTCCTCGGCGAGCTGGGGTACGGCGCCTTCGACGTGGGCGTGGCCACCGGTACGGTCAGCCTGTTCGCCACGCTGGGTGGGACGTTCCTGGGGGGCATCCTCTCCCAGGCCTGGGGGGTGGGCCGGGCCCTGTGGCTGTTCGGGCTGGTCCAGGCGCTGGCGCACGGCGGGTACGCCGTGGTGGCCCAGGTCGGCGTCAACCGTCCGGTGATGTACCTGGCCATGGCGCTGGAGAGCGGCGCCATCGGGCTGGGGACCGGCGCCTTCAACGTGCTGCTCCTGCGGCTCACCCAGCGTCGGTTCAGCGCCACCCAGTACGCGCTGTTCTCCAGCATCTTCGCGCTGGGCCGGACGGTGGCGGGACCTCCCGCCGGCGTTCTCATCGACGCCCTGGGCTGGCGCGACTTCTTCCTCCTCACCATCCCCATGGCCGTCCCCGGCCTGCTCATGCTGCAGCGCTTCGTCCCCCTGGGCGCCCGGGAGATCCCTCCCTGGCCCGACGAGGCGACCGAGACGGCCACCCCGCGGGTCGGCGCGCGGCTCTCGCTCCCGGCGCTCGTCGGGCGCGGGCTGCTCGGCGCCGTGGTCTCCTCCGCGGCATTCCTCCTCGTCAGCGCCACCATGATCGCCTTCCGCGGGATGCACGCCGGGCGCGGCACCTTCGACATCGCGAGCGCCGTCTCCACGCTGGTCCACCCGGTGCGGCCGGGCGACTTCCTGGATCTGCTGGGTCCGCTGGTCGCGGGCGTGGTGATGGGCGTGGCCTGGGCCGCCTACCTGGCGGCGCGTCACGGCGTGCGGCGGGCGACGTAGCGCGGACGGCCGGCGCAGGCCCCATCTTGGGCCAGGTTGCCGCTCTCCCACATCACTCCTGGTCGCACCCCCGCACAAACGTTTCGGATCGAGCGATTCCCGGTTAGGATTCGGCGTCCGTGAAAACCCACACCAGGGAGGGTCGCATGACCTCGCGCTCGATCACCGGTCTCGTCCTGGCCGCCATCCTCACCGCCCCGGTCGCGGCCCACGCCCAGAGCCGTCGCACCGCCGCGCCCCCCTCGAATGGCAGCGGCATCTGGCTGGGCGGCATGTTCGGGCTCGAGGCCGGGAACGACTCTGGCTACCAGCTCCGCTTCGACGGCGAGTTCCCCATCGCCCGGCTCGTCCCCAACCTCCAGCTCTCCGGGGTGGGCTCGGCCTCCCTCGCCGGGCTCTCGAGCAACAAGCACGTGCTGGAGTTCGTGCCCGCGGCCCGATTCACCTGGTTCGCCACCCCGCAGCTCGGCGCCTACGGCGACGTGGGCCTGGGCCTCTTCGACGAATGGCAGGGCAGCACATCCAACGTCGGGGCCACCCTGCGCCTGGGCGCGGGCGGCTACTACGAGATCAACTCGACCACCCGCCTCTTCGCCGAGCTGGGCCTGCACCCGCACTTCGGCGACTACAACGACACCACCTTCACCATGCTGATCGGGGCGAAGTTCAAGATCTGACGACCGCGGAACCGCCGACCGGGCGGCAAGCCGGCCGGACCCCGCCCCTGGCAGGTCCGGGCGGACTCGACCTCCCGCACGGCCTGAGGCCGGGAGAGGCCTCGCCCCCCTCGGGCCCGTGCCCCGCCCCGAAGGCCCCCGCGCCTACCTAGCGCGTCTCCGCCCGCTGCTTGGCCTCGGCGGCCAGCGCCCGCACCGAGAAGCCCGGGGTCTGGCTGGCCTCGTCGGTGGCCACCGACGGGAAGGGCCGGGCCCGCGCCCGCATGGCCTCGAGCTCGGCCGGCGGGATGCCCGGGTGCCCGCGCCGCAGCCAGGGGTCGTTCTGATATGACACCGGCGGGCCGCGGAGCAGCGCCTTCTCGTCCAGGATCTGGGCCTCGCGGCGGTAGGACGGCGGCGCGTGCTCGCCGGTGTCCATGCGGATGGCGTCCTTGGGGCAGGCCTCCACGCAGAACCCGCACACCACGCAGCGCAGCTCGTCGATGACGAAGCGCACCGGGTACTTCTCGATGGGGTCCTCGGGGAGCTCGCCTGCCTCGATGTAGATGCACTGCGCCGGGCAGATGGTGGCGCACATGTAGCAGGCCACGCAGCGGGGCCGGCCGTCCTCGCGCGGCACCAGTCGGTGGAGCCCGCGATAGCCCGGCGGGTACGGCTGCTTCTCCTCCGGGTACAGCAGCGTGACCACCTGCGAGCTCTTGCCCTGGCGCGACCGGTCCAGGATGTCCGGGTTCGGATCGCGGGCGAAGAACAGGTTGCGCAGGAAGTGGCGGGTGAGCGTGCCCAGGCCCCGGATGACCTCGGGGAAGTACATCCGGGCGCGCAGGTCGGTGGCCGGCGGCTGGAGCGAGTACGGCATGGGTCAGTGCCCTCCCGCGGCGTGGGCGTCGCGCGCGTGGGCGGCGTGGGCCTGCAGCCCCTCGGCGGCCGGCTCGCGCCCGGAGGTGGCGGTGAGGACGCCGATGGCCACCCAGGTGACCACGCCGACCCAGGCCAGGAGCGTCAGGCTCGGGTCGAGCAGCGCCACCGCCGCGGTGACGAAGAGGTTGGCCAGGGCGGCGGGCAGGAGGATCTTCCAGCACAGCTTCTGGATCTGGTCGAAGCGGAACCTGGGCAGGAGCCAGCGGATGGCGAACTGCAGCCACATCACCAGCACCGTCTTGGCCAGGAACGCGCCCGCCCCGATGGTCGCGAAGAGGAAGGGCGAGAGGTGCTGCTCCAGCCAGCCCTCGAAGAGGACGGGGTGCCAGCCGCCCAGGAACACCGCGGTGACGATGGCCCCCAGCACCACGATCTCCACGAACTCGGCCAGGAACATGAGGCCGAACTTCATTCCCGAGTACTCGACGAAGTAGCCGACGATCTCGCTCTCGCCCTCGGGCAGGTCGAAGGGGGCGCGCTTGGTCTCGGCGAATGAGCTGGCGAAGAAGACCAGGAAGCCGATCGGCTGGAGCAGCAGGCCCAGCGCCGGCACCGGGCCCAGCACCGCGCTGCCCTGGGCCACCACCATCTCGTCGAGCCGCAGGGTCCGGTAGGCGAGCATGCAGCCGACCAGCGACAGGCCCAGGGAGACCTCGTAGCTGATCATCTGCGAGGAGGCGCGGACGCCGCCCAGGAGCCCCAGCTTGTTGTTGGAGGCCCAGCCGGCCAGCGAGGTGCCGTACACGGCCAGCGAGGCGATGGCGAAGAGGTAGAGGAGGCCGGCGTCGGGCGCAGCCACCTGGAGGGCGATGCGCTCCAGGCCGGCCGGGGCGCTGCCGAACCCGGGGATCTGGGAGACGCTCAGCGGGGCTCCCACCGGGACCACCGCGAAGAGCGCGAAGACGGGGGCGAAGGAGAGGACCGGGGCCAGCGCGTACAGGAAGCGGCTGCGGCCGGCGGGCTCGACCCGCTCCTTGGTCAGCATCTTGAGCGCGTCGGCGGCCAGGAAGGGGATGCCTCCCAGCGGGTGGCCCATCACCTTGATGCGGTTGGCGCCGATGCGGTTCTGGAAGAGGGCCGACCACTTCCGCTCGGCCACGGTGAGGAGGGCCGCCGCGGTCATGAGCAGCAGGAGCATCAGGTAGAGGATGTTGGCGAGCGCCGCGCCCAGGTAGGCGCGGGTCGGGTTCCAGCCGCCGAACCCCCCGAAGGCCCAGGCCAGCAGTGCGGCGAACAGGTAGCCGACCCCACCCCCCACGGCCAGGAGGACCAGGACCACGGCGATGGTGATCACCATCCCGAAGAAGCGCTTCACGGCCGCCCTCCTTGCGGCAGCCGCGCCAGGGCGCGCCGCTGATCCTCGCTGCCCTCGGACGGGACCCGCTCGCGGTACCCGGGCAGCCGGCCGTCGACGGTGCCGGCCGCCAGCGGCACCAGGCCCGGCCGCTTGCCCACCGAGGGGAGCGAGTCCCAGCGGAAGTCGCCCAGCGCCGCGCCCAGCCGCGGCCCGAGCGCGGCGAAGGCCTCGCGCGCGCTGGCGTGGAGCTGGCTCACCCCGAGCGCCCGGCCCAGCTCGCCGGCGAGGCTCCAGTGGGGCCGGGAGTCGCCGCGGGGGAAGTAGGCCATCTCGAAGCGCTGGGCCCGCCCCTCGAAGTTCACGAAGGTCCCGTCCGACTCGGCGTGGGGCGAGGCCGGGAGCAGCACCTCGGCGGCGCGGGCCAGGGGCCCGTCGTTGGTGGCTTGGGCGACCACGGTGAGGCCGGCGAGCCGCACCGCCTCTCCCTCGGACGGCAGCTCGGTGCCCACCGCCCACAGCGCCCGCACCTCGCCGGCGCCCACGGCCTCGAGCAGGTCGGCGAAGGGCCGGAGGGTCAGGCCCATCCCCTGCGCGGCCAGCTCCAGCCCGCGCCGGTTGGGGTTCTCGTCGGCCCTCTTCAGGAACTGATCCTGCCAGCCGTCGGGCCGCCCGCCCAGGTAGGCCTCGACGAGCGAGAGCCCCTCGCGGGCCACCGCCAGGGTGACCAGGGCGTCCTCCAGCGAGACGCTCGGCGAGAGGAGCAGGGCCAGCCTCCCGGCCCGGGCCTGCTCGGAGAGCAGCTGCGCCGCCCGCGCCACCGCCGCCTGCCTCGGCACCACCTCGCCGGCCTTCTCCCCCTGGGATCGCCCCACCCGCGCCGAGAGCACCCGGTCGCGGTTGAGCGGCTTGTAGGAGAGCCGCCCGTCGTCGCACATCCACTCCTGGTTGACGGCGTCGTTCTCCCGGGGCCGGTAGCGGTAGCTGGTGTCGGAGAGGTAGTCGAGGAAGGTGTTGCAGCCCCGACTGCAGCCGGTGCAGATGGAGCGGGCCGAGCTCATGAACCACACTCGCCCCCGGAAGCGGAAGTCGGTGGAGGTGAGGGCGCCCACCGGGCAGATGTCCACCACGTTCCCGGCGTACTTCGAGTCGAGCGGCTGGCCGGGGAAGGTCTCGATGAAGCTGTCGGTGCCGCGCTCGGCCACGCCCAGCTGCGGCTCCTTGGCCACCTCGCGCATGAAGCGGACGCAGCGGGTGCAGAGGATGCAGCGCTCCTGGTCCAGGGTGACCAGCGGCCCCAGCCAGACGCGCTTGGCCTTCTTCACCTTGGGGATGTCGAGGCGCGAGGGCTGCGCATCGTAGGTCTGGTAGTAGTCCTGCAGCTTGCACTCGCCGGCCTGGTCGCAGATGGCGCAGTCGACCGGGTGGCTGAGGAGCAGGAACTCCAGGGTGGCCCGCTGCTGGTCCTTCACCCTGGGCGTGTCGGTCTTCACCACCACGCCCTCGGCCAGCGGCATCTGGCAGGCGGGCATGAGCTTGCCCATGGGGGCGTTGGACATCTCCACCAGGCACATCCGGCAGTTGGCCGCGACGCTGAGCCGCTTGTGGTAGCAGTAGTAGGGGATGGTGATCCCCAGGCTCCGGGCCGCCTCGATGACGCTGGTGCCGGGCTTGGCCACCACCTCCCGGCCGTCGATGGTGGCGGTGACGAGGCCGGGGTTCTTGGGGGGGGGCGGCGGCGGCGGCCCGGCCGGCTTGGGCGGCGGGGCGGCCTGGGGCTTGTTGTCTTCGGCCATCGCGTCTCCCTGGGGCGCTACTGCTCCACCTCGCCGCCGATCATGTTGATGCTGTCGAAGGTGGGGATGAGATCGGCGAGCAGGGCGTCCTTGGTCATGAACGGCAGCGCCGCCAGCATGGGCCAGCCCGGGGCGCGCAGCCCCAGCTTGTAGGGGCGGCCGCCGCCGTCCGAGACCAGGTAGAAGCCGAGCTCGCCGTTGGCCGCCTCGGTGTAGCTGTATGCCTCGCCGGCCGGCACCTTGATGCCCTCCATCACCAGCTTGAAGTGGGCCATCACGCCCTCGATGGTGCCGTAGACCAGCGGCTTGGGCGGCAGGGCGTAGCGAAAGTCCTGGACGATGATCTCGCCGGGCTGCATCTGCTGGAAGCACTGCCGGACGATCCGGTCCGACTGCCGCATCTCCTCCATGCGCATCAGGTAGCGGTCGAAGTTGTCGCCGTTCGCGCCCACCGGGATGTCGAAGTCCAGCCGGTCGTACACCAGGTAGGGAAAGGCCTTGCGCACGTCGTAGGCCTCGCCGCTGGCCCGCAGGCAGGGGCCGGTGAAGCCCAGCTCGATGGCGTCCTGGCGCGGGACGCGCCCGGTGCCGCGGGTGCGGTCGAGGAAGATCCGGTTGCGGGTGAGCAGGCCGTGGATCTCCTCGCACAGCTCCGCCACCCGGTCGAGCGTGCGCAGGGTCTTGTCCGCCCAGCCCTCGGGCAGGTCGCGCGAGACGCCGCCGATCCGGGCGTAGTTGGAGGTGAGCCGGGCCCCGCACAGCTCGGTGAGCCGGTCCCAGATCAGGTCCCGCCCCTCGATGGCGAAGAAGAAGACCGTCCCCGCGCCCAGCTCCATGGCCATGGCGCCGACCAGGGTCAGGTGGTCGCAGATGCGGTGCAGCTCGCTGGTCACCACCCGCAGGTAGCGGGCCCGCTCCGGCACCTCCAGCCTGCAGAGCTTCTCCACCGCCAGGGCGAAGCCCACGTTGTTCATGATCGAGCTGACGTAGTTGAGCCGGTCGGTGTAGGGGAAGCACTGGCCCCAGGTGACCGTCTCGCAGCTCTTCTCGAAGCCGCGGTGGAGGAAGCCGATGTCCAGCTTCATCGCGCGGATGGTCTCGCCCTCCAGCTCCACCACCGCCCGGGTCACCCCGTGCATGGCCGGGTGGGAGGGGCCCAGGTTCACCACCATCCGCTTGACGGGCAGCGGCGCGTCGTTCTCCTGGGCGGACGGGGCCGGGGGCGAGTGGGCGGGTGCGGTCATCGGTCAGTCCCTGGTGGCCGGGCCGGGGCCGCGGAGGTTCTCGTCGACCTGCCGCTCCGGCACCAGCGGCTGGCGACCCCGCAGCGGGTAATCCTTGCGCAGCGGGTGGCCCACGAACTCGTCGTACATGAACAGGCGGCGCAGGTCGGGGTGGCCGCTGAAGCGGATGCCGTACATGTCGTAGCAGTACCGCTCGAACCAGTCCGCCCCGCGCCACACGCCGGTGACCGAGGGCACCGAGCAGCCGTCGCCCTCCGGGACCTTGACCCGGAGGCGGACGCGGGCGCTGCGCGGAATGGAGACCAGGTTGTAGACCACCTCGAAGCGCGGCTCCATCCCCAGGTAGTCCACCGCGGTGATGTACGGGGCCAGGTCGAACCTCTCCACCTCGCGCAGGTGGCGGCACACCTCGACGATCCGCTCCTTCGCCACGAAGGCACAGTCGTCGCCACCCACGCCCTCGTAGGCGTCCGTCACGGCGTCGGGGAAGCGCTCCAGCAGCGCGGCGATCACGGCCTTGGACATGGCGGGCCTGCCTTTACCCCTCGTGCGCGCCCGAGGGAGGAAGCGGCCTGGGCTCGACGAGCCGGTGGGCCTGGTCCTGGATCTTCCGCTGCAGGAGCATGATGCCGTCGATGACCTGCTCCGGGCGCGGCGGGCAGCCGGGGATGTAGACGTCGACCGGGACGATGCGGTCGATTCCCTGCACGGTGGCGTAGTTGTCGTAGAAGCCGCCCGAGCTGGCGCACACCCCGAAGGCCACCACCCACTTCGGCTCGGCGATCTGCTCGTAGATGCGGCGGAGGATGGGCGCCTGCTTGCAGTTCACCGTGCCCACCACCATGAGCATGTCGGCCTGCCGGGGGGAGAAGCGGGGGAGCATGGCGCCGAAGCGGTCCAGGTCGTAGCGGGCCGCCGACACGGTCATGTACTCCATGCCGCAGCAGGCGGTGACGAACGGGTACTGGAAGATGGAGTACTTGCGCGCCCACCCAAGGCCCTTCGACACCAGCCCCTGCAGGCCGGTCAGCGCCTCCTCGCGGCGGGTGGTGATGGCCGGAACGACGTCGAGCTCGGAAACCATTTCGCGTTCGCCTCCGGGACGCTCGTCCACCCCTAGTCGGCCCAGTCGAGCACGCCCTTCTTCCAGACGTAGACGAGGCCCGCCACCAGGGTGGCGACGAAGATCCCCATGGAGACATAACCGGGCCAGCCCAGCCCTGCGTGTCCCTGTGCGTCCGGCAGGAGCAAGACCGCCCACGGGTAGACGAACACCGCCTCGATGTCGAAGACGATGAAGAGGATGGCCACCACGTAGAACTTCACGCCGAAGCGCTCGCGCGCCGATCCGACCGGCAGCGAGCCGCACTCGAAGGGCGTCTCCTTCACCTGGCTGGGGCGGCGGGGGCCGAGGACGTTCGACAGGTAGAGCAGGAAGGCGCCCAGAGCGCCCGCCAGGAGGAGCACCACGACGACGGGGACGTAGTGGAGTTCTGTCATGATCGCGGGGAGACCAGGCGGGCCCTTAAGTGCCTGCGCGGTCTCGATTTGTCAATGGGTTTCGCCGCTTGACTTGCCTACCTTGTCGGGAGTATCCCCGCCTCCGTTCCTGCTGGATTCGCAGCAGGATACGCGAAGCGAAGGTCGACCGCATGGGATTCCATTTCGGCGCCGTCCTGGCATTCGCGCTGGTTGCGCTCGTGTTCGCCCTGGGTGGAATCACCCTCTCCCGTCTCCTGGGGCCACGCGTGCCCAGCGCGGAGAAGGCCACCATCTACGAGTGCGGCGAGCGGCCCATCGGGGTGGCCTGGTTCAACTTCAACCCGCGCTTCTACCTAGTGGCCCTGGTGTTCGTCATCTTCGAGGTCGACATCGGCCTCACCTTCCCGGTGGTGGTGGTCTACCGCCGCTGGGTGGAGGAGAGCCCGGTCCGGGCCTGGACCGCCCTCTTCGAGCTCCTCGCCTTCACGGTGATCCTGGTGGTGGGCCTGGCCTGGGTATGGGCCCGGGGCGACCTGGACTGGGTCAAGCGGCTCCCCGCCCAGACCGGGGCCTCCCAGGGCCGGCGTGCGCCCGCCGGGGCCGGGGCGGACCAGGCCGGCAACCGGCCGGCCGCTTAGCGGGGAGGAGATCGGGATGCCCGGGACCGGCGGCCACGGCGAGGCGGGGGGCGACGTCACCCTGTTCCACACCAGCCAGCTCGACGAGCTCATCAACCTCGCCCGCCAGAACTCGCTCTGGTACCTGCTGTTCGGCCTGGCCTGCTGCGGCATCGAGCTCATCCAGACCGGCGGTCCGCGCGCCGATCTGATGCGCTTCGGGGCCATCCCCCGGGCCTCGCCGCGCCAGGCCGACTTCATGATCGTGGCCGGCACGCTGACCTACAAGATGGCGCTGCGGGCCAAGCTCCTCTACGACCAGATGTCCGAGCCCAAGTACGTCATCTCCATGGGCTCCTGCGCCAACTGCGGGGGCCTGTTCCAGCTCGCCTACTCCGTCTGCAAGGGCGTCGACAAGATCGTGCCGGTGGACGTCTACGTGCCGGGCTGCCCGCCGCGGCCGGAGGCGCTCACCGAGGGGCTGCTTCGGCTCCAGGAGATCGTGCACCGGGAACGCTGGAGCACCAAGAGGCGCCCGGCGAGCGCCGCCGTCCCCTAGGCCGAGCCGCCGGCGGGCCGGGGTCCGGCCGGGGAGGCGGCGCCACGGAAAGGGTCAGCATGACGACGCAGGAGCTCCACGAGCGACTCAGGTCCAGGTTCGGCGACGACGTGGGGGCGCTCGGCGAGCCCCGGGTCGATCCCTCCTGCCCGGTGCGCCGGGAGCGGATCGCCGAGGTCTGCCGGTTCGCCAAGGAGGAGCCGGGGCTGGAGCTCGACTTCCTCGAGGACCTCACCGCCGTGGACTGGCCCAAGAAGAACGCCATCGAGCTCGTCTACCACCTCTTTTCCTTCCGCCACCGCCACGGCCTGGTGCTCAAGGTCGAGGTCGACCGCGCCGGCCCCAAGGTCGCCTCGGTCGAGGCGGTGTGGAAGGCGGCCAACTGGTTCGAGCGCGAGGTCTACGACCTCTTCGGCGTGGAGTTCGAGGGCCACCCCGACCTGCGCCGGATCCTCCTGCCCGACGACTGGATCGGCCACCCGCTGCGCAAGGACTACCAGGAGGCGGGCAGCTACCACGGAATCTCCAACGTGCGCGAGAACCCGCTCGTCGAGCTCCGGCGGCTGGACGAGAAGGCCCGGGCCGCGGCCGCGCCACCCCCGGCCCCGCCGGCGGCGCCGCCCTCCCCGGCCGCCAAGCCCTAGAGGACGAAGACCAATGGAGAAGCTCATCCTCAGGCGGGTGGAGACCGACAGCGAGGAGATGATCCTCAACTTCGGGCCGCAGCACCCGTCCACCCACGGGGTCATCAACTTCCTGGTCGAGACCGACGGCGAGGTCATCCGCAAGGCCATCCCCGACGTCGGCTACCTGCACCGCTCCATCGAGAAGATCGGCGAGACCGTCGGCTACCCCGGATTCATGCCCTTCACCGACCGCGTCGACTACGTGGCGGCCATGTTCGCCAACGAGGGGTACGCCATCGCGGTGGAGAAGCTGCTGAAGCTGGAGATCCCTCCCCGGGCACAGTGGCTGCGCGCCATCTCCTGCGAGCTCTGCCGCATCGCCTCCCACCTCATCTCGGTGGGCACCATGGCCATGGACATCGGCGCCTTCACCCCCATGCTCCACGGCGTCCGCGAGCGCGAGACCATCAACGACCTCATCGAGGCCCTGTGCGGCGCCCGGCTCACCTACAACTACCACCGCATCGGCGGGGTGGCCTTCGACCTGCCCGACGGCTGGCGCGACCGCACCCTCCGCTTCCTCGACCACTTCGACAAGTTCCTGGTCGAGTTCGACCGGCTCATCTCCTTCAACGAGGTGTTCGTGCAGCGGCTGGCCAAGGTGGCGGTGATCCCCGGCGCCATGGCCAGGGACTACGGGCTCTCCGGCCCCAACCTGCGCGCCTCGGGCGTGGACTTCGACGTGCGGCGTGACCTGCCCTACGGCGCCTACCCGCACCTCCGCTTCGAGGTCCCCGTGGGCAGGGGGTTCGTGGGCGCGGTGGGCGACTGCTTCGACCGGTACTACCTGCGCTGCCTGGAGATGGGCCAGTCCTCGCGCATCGTCCGCCAGGCGCTGGAGACCGTGCCCGAGGGCGAGTACATGGCCAAGGTCCCGCGCCGCATCAAGCCGGAGGCGGGCGAGGCCTTCTCGCGGGTGGAGAGCGCTCGCGGACAGATGTCCTACTACGTGGTGTCGGACGGGACCGAGAAGGCCTGGCGGGTGCGTGCCCGGACCGGCTCCTTCACGGCCATGGGCATCGTCGACGCCGTGTCGCCCGGCCTGATGGTGGCCGACCTGGTGGCGCTCATCGCCTCGCTCGACGTGGTGGCCCCGGAGATCGATCGATGACCAACGCCTCCCCCGCGCCGGCCAAGAGCGCCGCGAGGCACGCCCGGCGCGTCCTGCTCCTCACCCTGGCGGTGGGCCTGGGGCTGCCGCTGGCCCTCTTCGGTGGCGTGCTGGTCCTCTCGCCCATCTCCGGCATCGCCCCCGAGGGCTGGTCCGAGGGCCGGGTGCTGCTCCTGCACGCCCTGGCGGTGGTGGTCCTGGCGGTGGTGCTCGTCACCTTCGGCGCGGTCATCTCCGGAATGACGGTCTGGTGGGAGATGCGCGTGTCCTCCCGGATGCAGAGCCGCGTGGGCTACAACCGGGTGGGCGCGGCCGGCTTCCTGCAGTGGATCGCCGACGCGGTGAAGCTCCTCCTCAAGGAGGACCTGGTGCCGGCCGACGCCGACCAGATCCTGTTCCGCGCCGCGCCCTACTTCGTGCTGGTCGGGTTCGCCCTCACCTTCGTGGCCCTCCCCTTCGGCGAGGGGCTCATCGCCGCCGACCTCGACGTGGGCATCTTCTACGTGCTCTCGGTCACCGCTCTGGTGGTGGTGGGCATCCTCCTCGCCGGCTGGGCCTCCAACTCCAAGTGGTCGCTCTTCGGGGGCATGCGGGCGGCGGCACAGGTGGTCTCCTACGAGATCCCGGCCGGCCTGGCGGCCATGATCCCAGTGCTCATGGCTGGCACCCTGTCGATGCAGGGCATCATCCGCGCCCAGGGCCCCTGGCCCTGGCAGTGGTTCGCGCTCGAGAGCCCCTTCGCCGGGCTGGCCTTCGTCATCTTCTTCACCGCCCAGCTGGCCGAGGGGAACCGCACCCCCTTCGACCTGCCCGAGGCCGAGTCGGAGCTGGTGGCCGGCTACCTGTCCGAGTACTCGTCCTTCCGGTTCGCCATCTACTTCCTGGTCGAGTTCGGCAACCTGTGGGTCATGTCGGCGGTGGCGGTGACCCTCTTCTTCGGAGGGTGGCAGGTGCCGTTCGCCGGCCCCGACGTCTTCGCCGCGGCCCGCGGGGCGGGGGCCATCCCGAGTCCGGCCTGGTGGGGGTTGGAGGTGCTCTCGCTGGCCGTCTTCGTGGCCAAGACCGCGGTGGTCATGAACCTCATCGTCTGGGTGCGCTGGACCCTGCCGCGCATCCGCGTGGACCAGATGATGTCCCTGTGCTGGAAGTACCTGGTCCCCTTCGCCTTCGCCTCCCTGGTGGGCGCGCTCTTCTGGCAGCTCTTGCTCACCAGCGTCCCCGCCGCCGGGGTCGTCACCGGGCTTCTGGCCACCGCCTCGGTGCTCGTGGGCGGCTACTTCTTCCTCCGGCTCACCTACCGCAACATCGCCGCGGTGGGTGACCGGGTCGATCTCTCCAACTGGTGACCGGGCCGAACGACATGCCTCTCACCATCCGCGAATACGTCGGCGCCGTCGGGACCACCGTCCGCTCCTTCTGGCACGGGCTGTCGGTCACGCTTTCCCACCTGCTCCGGCGACCCACCACCGTCCAGTACCCTGACCGCACCCCGCTGCCGGTGCGGGAGATGCTGCCGCCGCGTTACCGCGGGTTCCTCGAGGTCGACATCTCCGTCTGCACCGGCTGCCAGGCCTGCGAGCGGGCCTGCCCCATCGCCTGCATCGCCATCGTGCTGGAGAAGGACCCGCAGAACCCCAAGCAGCGGCTGGTGACGCAGTTCGACATCGACGAGGCCAAGTGCATGTTCTGCGGCCTGTGCGTCGAGCCCTGCCCCACCGGCTCCATCCAGCACACCCGGGAGTTCGAGGCCTCGCAGCGCCACATCCGCAACCTGGTCTTCCGCTGGTCGGATCCGCTGAAGCCCTGGCCGGTCTACAAGGTCCCCAAGGACGCGACCTACTACCCGCGGGCGCCGCTCGGCTCCATCCTGCGGCCCATGATGGAGGCCCGCGCCTGGGACGCCCCGGCGCCGGAGTTCTTGCCGCCCGAGCCGGGGTCCCCCAAGCCGGTCGCCAGGCCAGCCGCCCCGGCGGCGGCTGCGACACCGGCGGCTGCGAAGCCACCCCCGGCCCCGGCGGCGGCACCGGCACCGGCAGCCGCCCCGGCGGCGACGGCAGCGCCCACCAAGCCCGAGACACCCTAGGACGACTCCATGCCCCCTCGCCTCCGTAGCCTCATCGCCTGGGCCGCCGTGTCGGCGCTGGTGGTGCTGTTCGTGGCCGCGCTCGGGACGGTGGCCATCGCCCCCGCCGTGGGGGGCGCGCCCGCTTCCGCCGCCGGCCAGGGCGGAGCCTTCGCCGCCATCTTCTACCTCCTGGCGGCGGTGACCCTCAGCGGTGCCGCCCTGGTGGCCTTCGCCCGAAACATCGTCTACAGCGCGGTGGGGCTGCTCGCCGCCCTGCTCGGCGCCGGGGCGCTCTACGTACAGCTCTCCGCCGACTTCGTGGCCATCACCCAGCTGCTGGTCTACGTGGGCGGGGTGATGGTCCTGGTCCTCTTCGCCGTCATGCTCACCCACAAGATCACCGAGGTGCGGATCTCCAACCGCAGCTTCGGGCTGGTGGGCGGATTCCTGCTCCTGGTGGCCATGGGGCCGGTGCTCCTCTCGGTGGCGCTCCTCGCGCCCTGGCGCCAGGCCGCCCCCGGCCCCCTCGCCCCCACCACCGCGGCCATCGGCGACGCCCTCCTCACCCGCTGGCTCCTGCCCTTCGAGGTGGCCTCGCTGGTCCTGCTCGCCACCCTGGTGGGCGCCGTGATCATCGCCCGCAAGGAACTGAAGGAGGGATGATCATGGCCATCACCCTCGCCCACTTCCTGGTGGTCGGCGCGCTGCTCTTCGCCCTGGGGCTCGTCGCCGTGGCCACCCGCCGCAACGCGGTGGGCGTGCTCATGGGCGTGGAGCTGGTGCTGAACGGCGCCAACGTGAACTTCGTGGCCTTCGAGCGCTATGGCGCCGGGGGCGTGGCCGGCCAGGTCTTCGCCCTCTTCGTCATCGTGCTGGCCGCGGCCGAGGCGGCGGTGGGGCTGGCCATCGTTCTGGCGCTGTTCCAGACCTCGAAGAGCATCGACGTCCGCCAGGCGGACCTCCTCAGGGAGTGAGCATGGACCACCCCGTCGCGGTCACGCAGGCGAGCTTCCTCTGGGTCATCCCGGCGCTGCCGCTCGCCGGCGCCGTGGTGAACGCCCTGCTGGGCTGGAAGCTCCAGCGCGCGCTGGGCAGGCGCGCCGTCCACGCGATCGCCGTGGCCGCGGTGGTGGCCTCGTTCCTGGTGGCCCTGCTCTTCTTCACCCGGATGCTGGGGCTGGGGGCCGAGGAGCGCACCCTCCACGAACGGCTCTGGAACCTCTTCACCGCCGGCCGGCTCTCCGCCGACCTGGCCTTCTCCCTCGACCCGCTCTCCATGGCCCTGGTGCTGGTCATCACCGGGATCGGCGCGCTCATCCACGTCTTCTCCATCGGCTACATGGCCGACGAGCCCGCCTACTGGCGCTTCTTCTGCTACCTGAACCTGTTCGTCTTCGCGATGCTCCTCCTGGTGATGGGGGACAACTTCGTGGTGATGTTCTTCGGGTGGGAGGGCGTGGGCCTCGCCTCCTACCTCCTCATCGCCTTCTGGTACACCGACCCGCAGAAGGCCGCCGCCGGCATGAAGGCCTTCGTGGTCAACCGCATCGGCGACTTCGGCTTCCTGCTCGGCCTCCTCCTCCTCTTCTGGGCCCTGGGCGGCGCCTGGACACCGCGCCCGGCCGCGCTGCGGAACCTCGAGTACCAGCCGGTCCCGGAGCTGGGGGCCTTCGCCGCCGCCACCGACGCCGCCCAGGCCGAGGCTCTGGCCCCGCTCGTCGAGGGGGTGAAGGTGGGCCCGACCCTCTCCTTCCGCGAGCTGCGCGACCAGATCGCCGTGGAGGCGACCGGGGTGCGTGCCCGGCTGGACGGGGCGACCATCTGGGGGCTGCCGGTCCTGGCGCTGGTGGGGATCCTGCTGTTCGTCGGCGCCATGGGGAAGAGCGCCCAGCTGCCGCTCTACGTCTGGCTCCCCGACGCCATGGCCGGACCCACCCCGGTCTCCGCCCTGATCCACGCCGCCACCATGGTCACCGCCGGCGTCTACATGGTGGCGCGCCTCAGCTTCCTCTTCGCCCTCTCCGCCAGCGCCATGGGATGGGTGGCGCTGGTGGGCGCCCTCACCGCCGCTTTCGCCGCCTCCATCGGCTTCTTCCAGTACGACATCAAGAAGGTGCTGGCCTACTCCACCGTCTCCCAGCTGGGCTTCATGTTCATCGGCGTGGGCGTGGGCGCCTACTGGGCCGGCACCTACCACCTCGTCACCCATGCCTTCTTCAAGGCCACCCTGTTCCTGGGCTCGGGCTCGGTCATCCTCGGCTGCCACCACGAGCAGGACATGCGGAAGATGGGCGGGCTGGGCCAGCACATGCCCATCACCCGCTGGACCTACCTGGTGGCCTGCATCGCCATCGCCGGGTTCCCGGTGGCCAACGGCTTCTACTCGAAGGACGAGATCCTCTGGAAGGCCTTCACCAGCGACCACCTGGCGCTCTTCGGCGCCCCGGTGCCCTGGCTCGGGCCGGCCATCTACCTCCTGGGGATCCTCACCGCCATCGGCACCGCCTTCTACATGTACCGGTCGTACTACATGACCTTCACCGGCAGCTACCGGGGGGGAGCGGCCGGGCACGACGGGCACGGCGTCGACGCGGGGCACGGGGACGGCCACGATCGCGGCCACGCCCATGTCCCCCATGAGTCGCCCTGGACCATCACCGCGGTGCTGGCCGTGCTGGCCGTCGGCTCGGTGCTGAGCCTCTTCCTGGGCCTGCCCACGCTCTGGACCGGGGTCGCGCCCGCCTTCGAGCGCTGGCTCGAGCCGGTGGTGGCCGAGGTCCACTTCCGCGAGGCGGCGCACGGCACCGAGTGGCTCTTCCAGCTCTTCGGGGTCCTGGCCGCCACGGTGGGCTGGCTCTCCGCCCGGGCCCTGTACAAGGACGGCCGCAGCCAGGTGCCGGCGCGCCTCAAGGAGCGCTTCGCCCGCGCCTGGAACGTGGTCTACCAGAAGTACTACGTGGACGAGTTGTACGACCTCGTGGTGGTGGGCCCAGCGGTGCGGCTGGCCGGGCTCCTCTCCTGGATCGACAAGCGCGTGGTCGACGGCCTGGTCCACCTGGTCGGCGCGATCGGCCGGCTGGTGGCCGAGCTCGACGGCGCCATCGACCGGTACCTGGTCGACGGTGCGGTCAACGCCGTGGCCTTCGGCACCGCGGGCCTGGGCCGCTCGCTCCGCCGCATCCAGACCGGCCACGTCCAGACCTACCTCTACGGCGCGCTGGGAGGCGCGCTGGTGGTGGTCCTCCTCAACTTCCTCATCCGGTAGCGGAGACCCCGAGCCATGTTCACCCCTGGAAGCATCCTCAGCTGGGCTACCTTCGCCCCCCTCGCCGCCGCCGCACTGGTCGTGCTCCTGGTGGTGCTGCGGCCCATCCTCCGCCTCTCGCGGCGCGCCGTCGACGATGGCGCCCGGCTCCTGGCGCTGGCAGGGAGCGGCCTCTCCCTCCTCGCCGCCATCGCCGCCTGGCGGATGTTCGACGGCTCGACCGACCAGGTCCAGCTGGTCCAGCACGTCACCTGGATCCGCGCCTTCAACATCGAGTACTTCCTGGGCGTGGACGGGCTCTCGATCTCGATGGTCCTCCTCACCGGGATCATCTCCTTCGTGGCCACCATCGCCTCCATGCCCTGGTGGTCCGGGGCACGGGCCGCCGAGCTGGCCGGCATGGTCGAGGGCGGCCACCAGGACCCGGCCCACCCACACCCCCAGCACTTCTCGGTGCGGGCGGTGCCCGGCTACATGGCCCTGCTGCTGCTCCTGCAGACCGGGATGATGGGCACCTTCGTCGCCCTGGACATGTTCCTCTTCTACGTGTTCTGGGAGGTGATGCTCCTGCCGATGTACTTCCTCATCGGCATCTGGGGCGGACCGCGCAAGGAGTACGCGGCCATCAAGTTCTTCCTCTACACCCTGGCCGGCTCGGTGC
Organism: Anaeromyxobacter sp.; assembly: GCA_035541675.1. Taxonomy (GTDB): domain Bacteria; phylum Myxococcota; class Myxococcia; order Myxococcales; family Anaeromyxobacteraceae; genus Anaeromyxobacter. The sequence goes on from DATKMW010000075.1 coordinate 42,675, forward strand.
TGATGCTCCTGGCCATCATCGGCCTGTACTACAACAGTGCGCCGGCCGAGCTGGCCGGCGGCGACACCGCCGCCCACACCTTCAACCTGGTGGAGCTGGCGCGGCAAGGGGCGGCCGGGCAGTTCGAGCGGGCCGCGCCCATCCTGGGCTTCGCCTTCACCAAGCTGGCCTTCGTGGCCCTGTTCATCGGGTTCGCCATCAAGATCCCGATGTTCCCCTTCCACACCTGGCTGCCCGACGCCCACGTGGAGGCCCCCACGCCCATCTCGGTGATCCTGGCCGGCGTCCTCCTCAAGATGGGCCCCTACGGCATCCTCCGCTTCAACTACCCGCTCTTGCGCGACGCCACGCAGTGGGCGGCCGGGGCCATCGCCGTCTTCGGCCTGATCAACATCGTCTATGCCGCCTTCGTCTGCCTGGCCCAGAAGGACCTGAAGCGGCTCATCGCCTACTCCTCGGTCTCGCACATGGGCTTCACCCTGCTGGGCATGGCGGCCATGACCCCGGCCGGCATCTCCGGGGCGGTGCTCAACATGTTCACCCACGGGCTCATCAGCCCCATGCTCTTCCTCGTGGCCGGGGTGATCTACGACCGCGCCCACCACCGCGAGATCGAGCGGTTCGGCGGGCTGGCCCAGGCGCTGCCGGAGTACGCGGCGGTGGTGGGGCTCTCCTTCTTCGCCTCGCTGGGGCTGCCCGGGCTGGCCGGCTTCATTTCCGAGTTCATGGTCTTCTCCGGCGCCTTCCCGGTCTTCACCACCTACACCATGGTGGCCGCCATCTCGGTGGTGATCACCGCCGCCTACTACCTGTGGGCCATCCACCGCATGTTCCTGGGCAAGCTCAACCCCGCCTACCAGGGCTACCCCGACCTGAACTGGCGCGAGCGGCTCAGCCTCTACCCGCTGGGCGCCATGGTGATCGTGCTCGGCTTCTACCCGCAGGCCGTCCTCTCGGTCATCGGCAACACCCTGCAGACGCTGATCAAGGGGATGAGCCCCCTGTAGCCGGGCGGGCCCGACGCCATGGACCTCCTCCCCCTCGTCGAATCGAACCTGACCTCCCTGGCCTGGTTCCGGCCCGAGCTGGCCCTCACCGCCGGCCCGCTGCTGGTGCTGGTGCTGGACCTGGTCTGGCGCCGGAGCCCGGGCCGGGTGGCCCGCCTCTCCGGCGTGGCGCTGCTGGTGCTGGCCGCGGCCGCCGTCCTGCTGGCCGGACAGCCCGAGGGTGGCCAGGCGCTCTTCAACGGCATGATCCAGAGCGACGGCTTCGCCACCTACTTCAAGTGGCTGTTCCTCGCGGCCGGCGCGGTGACGGTGGTGGTGGTGGCCCTGGGAAGCGAGGTGGCCAAGGAGCGCGTGGGCGAGTTCCACGCGCTGCTCCTGGCGGTGGTTCTGGGTCTGTTCCTCATGGCCAGCGCCAGCGACCTGCTCATGATGTACCTGGCCATCGAGCTCGTCTCCATGACCAGCTACGTCCTGGCCGGATTCCGTCGCGGCGACCGCCGCGCCACCGAGGCGGCGCTGAAATACGTCATCTACGGCGGCGTCGCCTCGGGGGTGATGCTCTTCGGCATGAGCTACCTGTACGGCCTGGCCGGGACCTTCTCCTTCGCGGAGCTGGGGCCGGCCGTGGCCGCCGCCCTCCAGGGCTCGGGCCCGTCGCTGGCCGCGGCCCGGCTGGCGCTGGTGGTCGGGATCGCCTTCGTCGCCGCCGGGGTGGGCTACAAGATCGCCGCCGTCCCGTTCCACATGTGGTGCCCCGACGTCTACGAGGGCGCCCCCACCCCGTTCACCGCCTTCCTCTCGGTGGGGCCCAAGGCGGCCGGCTTCGCCCTGGCGCTCCGCTTCTTCCTCTCCGCCTTCCGCCCGCGGGAGGCCCAGGAGGGCGCCGCCGCCCTCCTCGAGGCGGTGCCCTGGCCCGCGGTCATCGGCGTGGTCGCCGCCGCCACCATGACCCTGGGCAACCTGGTGGCCATCGCCCAGACCAACCTGAAGCGGCTGCTCGCCTACTCCTCCATCGCCCACGCCGGGTACACGCTCATGGGGCTCTCCGCCGCCTCCGCCGCGGGCGCGCAGAGCGTGATGATCTACCTGGCCCTCTACCTGGTGATGAACCTGGGAGCCTTCGTGGTGGTGATGCTGGTGGCGAGCGCCACCGGGTCGGAGTCGCTCCTCGACTACCGCGGGCTGGCGAAGCGCCAGCCCTTCACCGCGGTGGCCTTCGTGGTCTTCCTGCTCTCCCTCACCGGCCTGCCCCCCTTCGCCGGGTTCATCGGCAAGTGGTACCTGTTCACGGCGGTCTGGGCCCGAACCGGCGAAGCGGGCGGGGGGTGGTACGCCGTGCTGCTGGTGATCGCCGCGCTCAACACCGCCGTCTCGCTCTACTACTACGCGCGGATCATCCGGGCGATGTTCCTCGACGCTCCCAACGCCGCCGAGCCCTCGCCGCTCCATCCCCCGCTCGGCTACCAGCTGATCGCCGGCGCCTTCGCCGCGGCGGTGATCCTCTTCGGCGTCCTGCCGCAGCCGGTCATCGCCTGGGCGGAGCAGGCCCTGGGCAAGATGGGCGGATAGCCGCCGGGACCGCTATCACGGGCGCACCCCTCGCGAGGTGCCCCATGCCCACCCTTCTCGATGTCCTGGTGATCGGCTCCGGGCAGGCAGGCGTCCCCCTGGCCGCCCGGCTCGCCGCCACGGGCCAGTCGGTGGCCCTGGTCGAGCGCGGCCAGCTGGGCGGCACCTGCGTGAACGCCGGCTGCACCCCCACCAAGACCATGATCGCCAGCGCTCGGGCCGCGCAGGTCGCCCGCGGTGCGGGCCGGCTCGGCGTCCGCGTCGGCGAGGTGGCGGTGGACCTCGAGGCGGTGGTGGCGCGCAAGGAGGCCGTCGTCGCCCGGTGGCGCGCCGGCGTTGCGGGGCGGCTCGAGGCCGCCGGGCCCCACCTCCGGGTGGTGAGCGGGACGGCGCGGTTCGTGGGCCCGCGGGAGGTCCTGGTCGGGGGCGAGCGCCTGGCCGCGTCGGTGGTGGTGGTGAACGTGGGAGCCCGGCCAGCCATCCCGCCCCTGCCCGGCCTCGACCGGGTCCCCTTCCTCACCAGCACCGGAGCGCTGGCGCTCCGCGAGCTCCCCGGGCACCTGCTGGTGCTGGGGGGAGGCTACGTCGGCTGCGAGCTCGGGCAGATGTTCCGGCGCTTCGGGGCGGCGGTGACCGTCGTCGACCCGAACGCCCACCTCCTCTCCCGGGAGGACGAGGACGTGTCGGGCGCCCTGGAGGAGGCGCTCCGCGGCGAGGGGGTGGCGCTGGCCCTCTCGGCCCGCGCCGAGGCGGTCGAGGGCGGCCCGGGCGCGATCCGGGTCCGGCTCCCCGACGGCGCGGTGGAGGGCACACACCTCCTGGTGGCCACCGGGCGGCGCCCCAACACCGACGACCTCGGCTGCCAGGCAGCCGGCATCGCCCTCGACGACAGGGGCTTCGTCCGAGTGGACGCCCATTACCGAACCAGCGCCCAGGGCGTGTACGCGGTCGGCGACGTCACCGGCGGGCCGCAATTCACCCACAGCGCTTGGGACGACCATCGCATCCTCTTCGACCTGCTCTCGGGGAGCGGCACCCGCACCCGCCAGGACCGGCTGGTGCCCCACGTCGTCTTCACCGACCCGCAGGTGGGGGTGGTGGGGCTCACCGAGCGCGAGGCGCGGGCACGCGGCGTGGCGCACGAGGTGGCGCGGCTGCCCCTCGGGCAGGTGGCCCGGGCCATCGAGCTCGACGAGACCCGAGGCCTCATGAAGCTCCTCGTCGACCCGCGGGACGAGCGCATCCTGGGCGCCGCGGTGGTGGGCGCCGAGGGCGGTGAGCTGGTGCACGTCCTGGCCGTGCTCATGCAGGCCGGCGCCGGCGCCCGCGCGCTGGTCGACCTGGAGATGGCCCATCCCACCTTCTGCGAGGGGCTCCAGTCGCTGGCCATGACCCTTCCCCGCTACCGGCTGCGGCCCTGACTCACCGGCCCAGCGCCAGCAGGTGCGCCCGCGGGCAGGCCTCCCCCCGCGTCGAGGGGTCGAGCAGGGCCCAGCTGAGCATGGTGATGCGGCAATCCGGCGAGGAGGCGAGCTCCCGCGAGGGGACGCCAGCCTGCAAGAGCTCCCGCCTCCCCTTCTCCCCGACCAGCACGAAGGTGGGCCGCCCCGAGGCCGCCTCGCGCTCGAGCTGCGGCAGGTCAGCGAGCTGGATCTCCCTCCCGGTGTAGAACTGGAAGGGCCGGTAGAGCGTGTCCAGGAACCAGGTGCGGTCGGGGTCGAGGCCCAGGGCCAGGGCCCGCCGGGCGAAGGCCGAGCCGGGCTGGTACTCCGCCAGCTGCGGGTAGAAGCTGGCGTCGAGCGCGAAGTTCACCAGCAGGATGGCCGCCGCCGAGGGCACCCAGGCCCGCTGCAGCGGATCGCGCAGGCGGAAGGACAGGACCAGGAGCGCGAGGAGCGGCGCCGCCCCGGCGGCCACCCAGGGGGACCGCACCGGGAAGGCCCAGCCGTTCAGGACCGCGCCCCCAAGGAGCAGCACCGCCACCACCGCCCACTGCAACCGCTCCAGGACGCGCAGCGCGCGCGCCCGGCCCTCCCGCTCCAACGCCACCAGGTACCCCGCCACCAGCACCGCCAGCATGGGCACGAGGACGTTCAGGTAGTGGGGGAGCTTGAAGCGCGAGAACCCCATGAGCGCCACGAAGGCGAGCGGCCAGAGGAAGCTCAGCTCCTCGACGGCGCGGAAGGCCCGCAGCCCGCCGCGCCAGAGGTCCCCCAGGCGGCGCCCCCAGGCCGCGTAGAGGAGCAGGCTCCAGGGCAAGAAGGCCCAGAGCAGCGAGTGGAAGAAGAAGAGGTGGTCGCCCGCCGCCGCCTCGCCCTCGCCGCCCCCGAACCGGCGGGCGCTCTGGTCGTAGAGGAAGAAGCGCACCCCGGAGACCCCGGTGGCGCCCAGCACCTCCTTCTCCGGGTGCAGATCGAACTGGAGGTAGTAGGCGATGAGGACCGGCGCCAGGGCCACCAGGAAGGCGGCCAGCCCGAGGAGCAGGCGCGGCGAGAGGAGCCGGCCCAGGCGCCCGCGCCCCAGCGAGTAGAGGAGGAGGGCGGGCCCGGCCACCGCCACCGCCACCATCCCCTTCGACGACACGGCCAGCCCCATGGCGGCCGCGCCGCCGAGGAGGGAGGAGAGATCGCCCTCGTCCAGCCAGCGGACCAGGAGCCAGGTGCCCAGGGCGGTGAAGCCGGTGAGCAGGGCGTCGGTGCGGACGTCGTGGTCGCCGAGGAGGATGGTCTGGGCGGTGATGAAGGCCAACGCCGCGAGCTGCCCCGCCCGCGGGCCGTGGAGCCTGCGCCCCAGGCGACCCACCGCGAACGCGCCCAGCAGGCTCACCAGCACCGAGGCCAGACGGTAGCTGTAGTCGTGCACGCCCAGGAGCCGGAAGCCGGCCAGCGCCGACCAGAAGAGGAGGTGGGGCTTGTCGAGGTAGTCGCCTACCCCGGTGGAGGTCAGGTTCAGGTAGTCGTGGTCGCGGAACATCCGCAGGGCGATCACCGCGTACTGCGGCGCGTCGCTGTAGTTGAGGTCGGGCAGGAAGAGCCCGGCGGCCAGGGTGAGCCCCACCCCCGCCCACAGGCTCACGAGCCAGCCCCGGGAGAGCGGCGCGCCGGCGGGGGCTTCGCTCGAGGCTGGCATCGCCCGGCACCTTAGCGGTTCCGGGAGCGAGGGGCGAGCGCGGAGGCCGCTGCCACCCCGGCCCGCGCGCCGCCGCCGGGCGCGGGCCGCAGCGCCCCCCGGGCGATCTCGGCGAAGGCCGCCGCCGCGGCCGAGGGAGGCCCGTCGGCCGGCGTCACCAGCCCCACCCGGCGCGCGGCGGCGCTCCCCGAGAGCCGGACCGCCGCCAGGGCGCCCGCCGCCACCTCCCGCGCCACCGCCAGCGCCGGCACCACCGAGACTCCCAGCCCCAGCTCGACCAGCTTCTTCAGCACCTCGACGCTGCTCATCTCCATGGCCACCTCGGGCGCCGCCCCCAGCCGGTCGAGCTCCGCGTCCAGGAGCGAGCGCGCCCCGGTGGTCCGGTCGAGGAGGAGGAGCGGATACGGGAGCAGGGCCGAGAGCGAGATCCGGCCGCGGCGCCGCGCCAGGGGATGGGTGGGCGGACAGATGGCCACCTCCTCCTGCGCCGCCAGCGGCTCGATCCGCAGCCGCTCGGCCAGGGGTCGGCCCCCGGCGCGGAGGTCGGGCGGCAGGGGGAGCGACACCACGCCCAGGTCCACCGCCCGCTCCGCCACCCGCTCGGCGGTGGCCGGCGACGGGCGGTTGTCGAGGCGGAGGTCCACCCCGGGGTAGCGCGCCCGGAAGGCGGCCACCACCGGGGGAAGCGCGTAGCAGGCCAAGGTGTCGCTCGTGCCCACGGTGAGGAGCCCGGCCTCGAGCTTCCCCAGCGCCCGCAGGCCCTGCCGGGCCCGTTCCATCTCGTCCAGGATGCGCTGGGCTCCGGGCAGAAGCTGCCGGCCCGCCTCCGAGGGCTCGGTGGCCCGGCCGCTGCGCAGGAGGAGCCGGGCGCCCAGGTCCGCCTCCAGCCGGGCCACCGCCTGGCTGACGGCCGACTGGGTGCGGCCCAGCCGCCGGGCCGCCCGGGAGAAGCCGCGCTCTCGGGCCACGGTGACGAAGGCGAGGAGCTCGTGGGCGTCGATCGGAGAAATCATGGTTGCTAATGAATATCATCACGAGGATTCGTTGGCCTAATGTCGACGATCCGGGCAGGATGGGCCGGTCCGAAAGGGAGGCGCCCCGTGCCCGTTCTCGAGCTCACCGGCAGCCCGGCCTTCACCCCTGCCCGGCTGGCCAAGCGACTGGCCCGGGTCCGCGCCCGGAACCCCGGGGTGACCGGCCTGGCCGCCGATTTCGTCCACCTCGTCGACCTGGAGCGGCCCCTCTCCCCGGCGGCCCGGGAGGTCCTGGACCGGCTCCTGCGCTACGGCCCGCGCACCGCTCCGCCCCCGACTGGCCCGGAGGGCGGCCGCGGACCCGGCCCCCTGCGCCTTTGGGTGGTGCCCCGGCTCGGCACCATCTCCCCCTGGTCCACCAAGGCCACCGACATCGCCCGCACCTGCGGCCTCGGGGCGCACGGGCTGCGCCGCATCGAGCGGGGCGTCCTCTGGGCGGTGAGCGGCCCGGTGGCCGATGGGCCGGCGCTGCGGGCGGCCCTCCACGACCGGATGACCGAGTCGGTGCTGGACCGCGCCGAGGACGCCGCGCGGCTCTTCGCCCGGGAGGAACCCCGGCCGCTGCGCACGGTGGGACTCCTCGAGGGGGGGCGGCCGGCGTTGGAGCGCGCCAACCGCGAGCTGGGGCTGGCGCTCTCGCCGGACGAGATCGACTACCTGGTGGAGGCCTTCCGCGGCCTGCGCCGCGACCCCACCGACGTCGAGCTGATGATGTTCGCCCAGGCCAACAGCGAGCACTGCCGGCACAAGGTGTTCAACGCCGAGCTGACCCTCGACGGCCAGCGCCAGCCGCGGTCGCTCTTCGAGATGATCAGCCGCTCCACCGAGGCCAGCCCGGCCGGGGTCCTCTCGGCCTACGTGGACAACGCCGCGGTGGTGGCCGGGCCGGTGGCCGGGCGCTTCTTCCCCGACCCCGAGGACGGCGTCTACCGCGCCCACCCTGAGCCGGTCCACCTGCTCATGAAGGTGGAGACCCACAACCACCCCACCGCCATCTCCCCCTTCCCCGGCGCCGCCACCGGCTCGGGCGGCGAGATCCGCGACGAGGGGGCCACCGGGCGAGGGGCCCGGCCCAAGGCCGGCCTGACCGGATTCACGGTAGGTGACCTTCGCCTCCCGGGTGCGCTCCGCCCCTGGGAGGTGGACCATGGCAAGCCCGGGCGCATCGCCTCGGCCCTGGAGATCATGATCGACGGCCCGCTGGGCGGCGCCGCCTTCAACAACGAGTTCGGCCGCCCCAACCTGACCGGGTACTTCCGCACCTTCGAGCTGGAGGTCCCCGGCCCGGCCGGCCCCGAGGTGCGCGGCTACCACAAGCCCATCATGATCGCCGGGGGCTACGGCAACGTCCGCGACGGCCACGTGCACAAGGTCCCCTTCGCGCCCGGGGCGGCCATCGTGGTGCTGGGCGGGCCGGCCATGCTCATCGGCCTGGGGGGAGGCGCGGCCTCCTCGCTCTCCTCCGGCGCTTCCCATGAGGACCTCGACTTCGCCTCGGTGCAGCGGGACAACCCCGAGATGCAGCGGCGCTGCCAGGAGGTGATCGACCGCTGCTGGGCGCTGGGCGAGCGGAACCCCATCGCCTCCATCCACGACGTGGGGGCTGGCGGCCTCTCCAACGCCCTGCCCGAGCTGGTCCACGGCAGCGGCCGCGGGGCGGTGTTCCAGCTCCGGAGGGTGCCCAGCGACGAGCCCGGCCTCTCCCCGCTGGAGCTGTGGTGCAACGAGTCCCAGGAGCGCTACGTGCTGGCGGTGCCGCCCGAGCGGCTCTCCCTGCTCGAGGAGCTGTGCGCCCGCGAGCGGTGCCCCATGGCGGTGGTGGGCACGGCCACCGCCGAGGAGCAGCTGGTGCTCGAGGACGCGCGGCTGGGCGGCCTCCCCATCGACATGCCCCTCTCGCTGCTCCTCGGCAAGCCGCCCCGCATGAAGCGCACCGGCACCCGGGTTCCTCCGCCCCACGACCCCCTCGACCTGGAGGCCGTCGACCTCGACGAGGCGGTGTCCCGGGTGCTGCGGCTCCCGGCCGTGGCGGACAAGACCTTCCTCGTCACCATCGGGGACCGGACGGTGGGCGGCCTCACCGCTCGCGACCAGATGGTCGGGCCCTGGCAGGTCCCGGTGGCCGACGCCGCCGTCACCACCACCGCCTTCGACGTCCACACCGGCGAGGCCATGGCCATGGGCGAGCGGCCGCCGGTGGCCCTGCTCGACGCCGCCGCCTCGGCACGGCTGGCGGTGGCCGAGGCCATCACCAACCTGGCCTCGGCCCCCATCGCCGCCCTGTCCGATGTGCGGCTCTCGGCCAACTGGATGGCGGCCGCCGGCCATCCGGGCGAGGACGCCCGGCTCCACGACGCGGTGCGGGCGGTGGGCGAGGAGCTGTGCCCGTCGCTGGGGGTGGCCGTCCCGGTGGGCAAGGACTCCATGTCCATGCGAACGGTGTGGGAGGAGGGCGGCCGGGAGCGCGCCGTCACCGCCCCGCTCTCGCTGGTGGTCACCGCCTTCGCCCCGGTGACCGACGTGCGCCGCGCGCTCACGCCCGCGCTCCGCGGCGACGAAGGCGACACCGAACTGGTCCTCGTCGACCTGGGACGAGGCCAGCACCGCCTGGGCGGCTCTGCCCTGGCGCAGGTCCACGGCCACCTGGGCCAGCGCCCGCCCGACCTCGACGACCCCGCCCTGCTCCGCGCCTTCTTCGCCGGCGTCCAGGCGCTCAGCGCCCAGGGGCGCCTGCTCGCCTACCACGACCGCTCCGACGGCGGGCTGCTCGTGACCCTGCTGGAGATGGCCTTCGCCGGGGGCATGGGCCTGGCGGTCGACCTCTCCCCACTGGCCGGCGACCCGCGGGCGGTGCTCTTCGCCGAGGAGCTGGGGGCGGTGCTCCAGGTCCGCGCGCCCGATGCGGGAACGGTGGCCGCCTCGCTCGAGGCCGCGGGCCTGGCGGGCTGCCTGGCCCGCATCGGCCGGCCCGCCCCGGGCGACCGGGTGGTGATCCGGCAGGGCACCCGGATCCTCCTCGACGCCTCGCGCGCCGAGCTGAGGGGGATCTGGTCCGAGACCACCCACCGCATGCAGGCGCTCCGGGACGACCCCGGCTGCGCCGACGAGGAGCAGGCCGCTCGCTGCGACCCCGATGACCCGGGGCTCCACGCCCACGCCACCTTCGATCCTTCCGAGGACCCGGCCGCACCGTTCGTGAGCCGGGGAGCCCGGCCCCGGGTGGCCATCCTCCGCGAGCAGGGGGTGAACGGGCAGGTGGAGATGGCCGCGGCCTTCGACCGGGCCGGCTTCGAGGCCGTCGACGTCCACATGAGCGACCTGCTGGAGGGGCGGACCTCGCTGGCCGGCTTCCGCGGGCTGGCCGCCTGCGGCGGCTTCTCCTACGGCGACGTGCTGGGGGCGGGGGAGGGCTGGGCCAAGTCGATCCTCTTCAACCCGCGCGCCCGGCGGGAGCTGGAGCGCTTCCTCTCCCGCGACGACACCTTCACGCTGGGCGTCTGCAACGGCTGCCAGATGCTCTCCAACCTGCACGAGCTCATCCCGGGCGCCGGAGACTGGCCGCACTTCGTCCGCAACCGCTCCGAGCAGTTCGAGGCGCGGCTCGCGCTGGTGGAGATCCTGGACAGCCCGTCCATCCTGCTGCGGGGCATGGCCGGCTCCCGCCTCCCCATCGCGGTGGCCCACGGCGAGGGGCGGGCCGAGTTCGCCGGCGCGGGGCAGCGCCGGGCGCTGGAGGGCCGGGGGCTGGTGGCGGCACGCTTCGTCGACCACCGCGGGCGCGCCACCGAGCGCTACCCCGAGAACCCCAACGGCTCGCCCGGCGGGCTCACCGCCGTGACCACCCCCGACGGACGGGTCACCATCCTCATGCCCCACCCCGAGCGCGTCTTCCGGGCGGTCCAGCTCTCCTGGCGCCCGCCGGACATGGGCGAGGACGCGCCCTGGGTGCGGCTGTTCCAGAACGCCCGGGCCTGGGTCGG
>DATKMW010000076.1:0-6315 GCA_035541675.1 Anaeromyxobacter sp.
TAGCGCAGGCCGGTCATGCCCCGGGCCTTCACCAGCTTGTCGTAGACGTCGTCGGGGTAGACCGCCGAGGTGGAGGCCACGTAGGGCACGCCGTGGGCCTCCATGATGCGGGGGACGTCCTTGGGGTTCTCCCGCTTGCCCAGGGTGGTGGTGGTGGTGCGGGCGCGGGCCGGGGTGGAGCCCGAGCGCTGCGTCCCGGTGTTCATGTACGCCTCGTTGTCGTAGCAGACGTAGATGAAGTCGTCGTTGCGCTCGGCGGCGCCGGAGAGCCCCTGCAGCCCGATGTCGGCGGTGCCGCCGTCGCCGGCCATGGCCAGCACGGTCATCTCGCCGGCCCGGCCGGTGGCCCGCAGCCCGGCGGCCAGCCCGGCGGCCGCGGCGGCGGTGGCGGGGAAGGCGACGTTGAGCCAGGGCACGGTCACCGAGGTGGTGGGGTACATGCCGCCGAAGACGGTGAGGCAGCTCGCCGGCACGGTCATGACCACCTTGCCTTCGAGCGCCTTGAGGATGGAGCGCAGGCCGATGCCCAGGGCGCAGCCGGCGCAGGCCCGATTGCCGGGGAGGAGGTGCTCCTGGGTGGGGAGGTCGATGAGCTTGGTCATGGAGGCCTCACAGCCGCAGGTCGACCCACTCCTCGGGGCGGTCGCGCACGCCGGCGACGAGGTCGGCCACGGCGCGGCGGACGGCGCCGGCCAGCGTGGCGGTGGTCACGTCCCGGCCGCCCAGGCCGACGATGGCCCCGAAGACGGGCGGGGCTCCGGCGACGCCGGCCAGCGCGCCGCGCAGGTCGGAGCAGATGGGCCCCTCGTGGCCGTAGCTCACCGCCTTGTCGAAGACCTGGCAGAGCCGCTTGCCGGCCAGGGCGGCCCGCACCGCCTCGCGCGGGAAGGGGCGGTAGGCCCGGATTCCCAGGACGCCGGCCCGGATCCCCTCGCCCCGCAGGGCCTCGGCCACCACCGAGAGCTCCGCGGCCAGGCTGCCCGCCGCCACCAGCGCCACCTCCGCGTCCTCGAGCAGGTGGCCAAAGGTGAGCCCGCCCCAGCTCCGGCCGAAGGTGCCGGCGAAGGCCCGGTCCACCTCGGGGATGGCCTGGAGCGCCGCGCCCAGCGCCCGATGGTGCAGGGCCCGGAACTCCATGTACCCATGGCAGAGCACGCCGCGGGAGTCGGGGCGGGGGTCGGCCAGCGTGACCGGGCCGACGTTGCGGGGGTCGGAGAGGTCGAGGACGGGCAGCGCCTTGCCCCTGGGCAGGAACTCGTCGACTGCGGCCTCGGAGGGGATCGCCACCGGAGCCACCGTGTGCGAGAGCAGGAACCCGTCGTAGCAGACCATCACCGGGACCTGCAGCGACTCGGCCAGGCGGTAGGCCTGGAGGGTGGTGTCCAGGATCTCCTGGTTGTCGCGGCAGTAGAGCTGGACCCAGCCGGCGTCGCGAACCGACATGGAGTCCTGCTGGTCGTTGAGCACGTTCCAGGGGGCGGCCATGGCGCGGTTGGCGCAGCACAGCACCAGGGGGAGCCTGGCGCCGGCCGCCCACCAGATCTGCTCGTTCATGTAGGCCAGGCCGTTGGCGCTGGTGGCGGTGAAGGTCCGGGCGCCGATCGAGGCGGCCGCGATGCAGACGGTGAGGGCGCTGTGCTCGCTCTCCACCCGCACGAACTCGGCCTCCAGCTCGCCCTCCTCCACCCAGCGGCACAGGGTCTCCACCACCGGCGACTGCGGGGTGATGGGGTAGGCGGCCACCACCTGCACCCGCGCCAGCCGGGCCGCGGTGGCGGCGGCCTCGTTGCCGGTCATGACCGCCGTGATGGCATCGCTCACGGCTTCCCTCCCTCGGGCCCGTCCTCCGGCTTCATGGCGATGGCGTCCACCGGGCAGACCTCGGCGCAGATCCCGCAGCCCTTGCAGTAGCGCAGGTCCACGGTGGGCGGGACGCCCTGCGCCAGGCAAAGGTCGGGGCAGTAGACCCAGCACAGCTGGCAGGCCAGGTCGTCCTGGCGGACCGCCAGGCACTTCCCCGCCACGAGCTCCGGCCGCGCGGTGCGCCAGTCGCCGGTGGCCCCGGCCTCGCCGGCGCTGGGCGTCGACATCGAGATCTCGTGTCCGCAGTCCTTGGTGCCCATGGATCCTCTTCGCTAGGCCCGGGTACCCTGGCGCGCCAGGGCCGCGGCGTCGTAGTTCTTCTTGGCCGCGGCCGGCGAGAAGGCCGCGCCGATGGCCGCCCGCAGGCTGTCCATGGTGATGAGGTCGGTGGCGGCGGCGAAGGCCCCCAGGATGGCTGTGCTGACCATGGGCTGGCCACCCACGGTGAGCCCCACCTCCCGGGCCGCGGCCGAGACGTCGGCGGTCACGACCCGCACTCCGGCGACCCTCACCCCCAGCGCCTCGGCCGGTCGGGCGGTGTTGACGATGAGCAGCCCCCCTGGCGCCAGGCCGGCGGTGGGGGCGCCGCCGGAGAGCAGCGTGTCGTCGAGCACCACCACGATGTGCGGCTCCGTCACCTGGGAGTGGAGCCGGACCGGAGCCGCGGCCAGCCGGGTCGAGGCGGTCACCGGGGCGCCGCGGCGCTCCGAGCCGAACGAGGGCGCCGAGGAGACCCCGGCGAACCCGGTGCGGAAGGCGGCGTCGGCCAGGATCTTGGCCGCGGTGACCGCGCCCTGGCCCCCTCGCCCGTGCCAGCGGATCTCGTACATCTCCCGGCGCGCCAGCGCCGCCGGGGTCGCGGCGCCCGCGGGCGGGGAGGCCGCCGCCGCCTCGCCGGCGAAGACGCCCAGGGTGATGCCCAGCTTCTCCCGGGCCATCTCCCTGAGCCGGTACTTCTGCACCTTGCCGCTGGCGGTGACCGGGTAGGCGTCGACGAAGAAGACATGGGTCGGGCACTTGTAGCGGGCGGCCCGGGCGCGGCAGTAGTCCCTGACGTCGGCTTCGCCCAGCTCCGCCCCCTGTGCCCTGCGGATGAAGGCCCCCACCACCTCGCCGTAGCGGGCGTCGGGGACGCCCACCACCTGGGCGTCGAGCACGCCGGGCATGGTGTGCAGGAGCTCCTCGACCTCGCGCGGGTAGACGTTCTCGCCCCCGCGGATGATCATGTCCTTGATGCGGCCGGTGATCCGGTAGTAGCCGGCCTGATCCACGGTGGCCAGGTCGCCGGAGTGGAGCCAGCCGTCGGCGTCCACCGCCTCGGCAGTGGCCTCGGGGTTGCGGTAGTACCCGGCCATCACGTTGTAGCCGCGGCAGCACAGCTCGCCCGGCTCCCCGGTGGCGCACTCCTGCCCGGTCCGGGGGTCGACGATGCGGACCTCGACGTCGGGCAGGACCCGGCCCACGGTGGTGGCCCGCAGCTCGGCCGGGTCCTCGGTGGAGGTCTGGGTGATGACCGGGGAGGCCTCGGTCAGGCCGTAGGCGATGGTGATCTCCCCGCAGTGCATGCGGGTCATCACCTGCCGCATGGTCTCGATGGGGCAGGGCGAGCCGGCCATGATCCCGGTGCGCAAGGATCCCAGGTCGAACATGGGGAACATGGGGTGGGCCAGCTCGGCGATGAACATGGTGGGCACGCCGTAGACCGCGGTGGCGCGCTCCTTCTGCACTGCCGCCAGGGTGAGGAGCGGGTCGAAGGCCTCCAGCATGACCATGGTGGAGCGGTGGCTGACCGCGGCCATGACCCCCAGCACGCACCCGAAGCAGTGGAAGAGCGGGACCGGCAGGCACACCCGGTCCTCCGGGGCGAGCCGCTGCCGCTCGCCGATGGAGAAGCCGTTGTTGAGGATGTTGCGGTGGGTGAGCATCACGCCCTTGGGGAATCCGGTGGTCCCCGAGGTGTACTGCATGTTGATCACGTCGTCGCAGCGGGTGGCCGCGAGGGCGGCGCGCAGCTCCTCGCCGGGCCGGTGGGCGCCCAGGAGCAGGAGCTCGGGGACGCTGTACATGCCGCGGTGCTTCTCCGGCCCCAGGTAGACGATCGACTTGAGCCGGGGGAAGCGGGCGCTCTTGAGGCGGCCCCGCTCGCAGCGGGCGGCCTCCGGGACGAGCTCGCGGACGATGGCCAGGTAGTCGACGCCCTTGAAGCCGTCGATCAGCACCAGGCACTTCATGTCCGACTGCTCCACCACGTAGGCCAGCTCGTGCCCCTTGTAGGCGGTGTTCACCGTCACCAGCACTGCCCCGATCTTGGCGGTGGCGAACATGAAGGTGAGCCAGTCGGGAACGTTGCGCGCCCAGATGCCCACGTGGTCGCCCTTGCCCACGCCGATGGCCAGCAGCCCCCGGGCCAGCCGATCCACGCGCTCGTTGAACTCGAGGTAGGTCCAGCGCAGGCCCCGGTCGGGGTAGACCACCGCGTCGCGGCCAGGCTCGGCCGCGGCCTGCTGCTCGAGCAGCGCACCCAGGGTGAGATCGCTCAGGCTCACGTTCGCGCTCCGGCTAGGCGGGGGCGTAGACCACGGCCAGGAGCCGGGCCTCGGAGCCGCCCGCGGCGCTCACCCGGTGCGGGACGATCGAGTCGTAGTAGATGCTGTCCCCCGGCCCCAGGGCGTGGACGTCCTTGCCGTAGGCCACCTCGATCCGCCCCTCCAGCACGTAGAGCAGCTCCTCCCCCTCGTGGGTGGAGGGCGCGCCCGGGCCGGGGTGGACGGTGACCAGGAAGGGCTCCATGTGGCGTGCCGACTTGCCCGGGGCCAGGGAGAAGAAGTCGAGCGTGCCCGTCTCGGAACCGGTCTCCAGGCTGCGCAGCCGGGCCACGCCCTCGGCCTGGTCGCGGCGGGTCACCACCGGCCCGAGCCCCACGGCGTCGTCGAGCAGGGTCCCCAGCCGCACGCCCAGGGCCCGGGCGATCTTGATGAGCGGGGCCAGCGAGGGGGAGAGCTCGCCCGCCTCGATCCGCCGGATGAGCGCCAGGTCGCAGCCGCTCCGCTCGGCCAGTTCCTCCACCGAGATGCCCAGCGAGTCGCGCACGGTGGCGATCTTGCCGCCCAGGCGGGCGTCCTCGGACATGATCCACGACCTCCTGCTCCGGGGCCGCGGGGCGCCGGACGCTGGTGGAGCGAAAGAGGGCATCATACCGCACCCCGCCCGGGCGCGCCCCGGGCGCGACGCCGCGGCCTTCCCGGGCGTGGCGCGGGGCGTCGAGCGGGGCCCTAGCCCTTCACGCCGCCGGCGGTGAGGCCGGAGACGATCCAGCGCTGCGCCAGGAGGAAGACCACGGTGATGGGGATGCCGGAGAGCACCGCCGCCGCGGCGAAGTCGCCCCACAGGTAGTGCTGCTCGTAGAGGAAGTACTGCGAGCCCACGGCCAGCGTGAGGTGGTCGACCTGGCGGAGGAGGATGGAGGCGATGGGGTACTCGATCATGGCGCCGATGAAGGCCAGCACGAACACCACCATGAGGATGGGCACGGCCATGGGGAGCAGGATGTAGATGAACGACTGGAAGTGCGTGGCGCCGTCGATGACCGCGCACTCCTCGATCTCCACCGGGACCGTGTAGAAGTAGCTCCGGATGGTCCAGATGTGCAGGGCGATCCCGCCCACGTAGGCGAGGATGACCGCGGCGTGCGTCTCCACGCCCAGCGCCGGCACGTAGTTCCCGAGCGTGTCGAAGATGGCGAAGATGCCCACCAGGGCCAGCACCGGCGGGAACATCTGCAGCAGCAGCATGGAGTTGAGGATGGGGTTCTTGCCCCGGAACTTCATCCGGGCAAAGGCGAAGGCGGCGGTGGTGGACATGGCCACCGAGAACAGCGCCGACAGGCCGGCGATCTTGGTCGAGTTCCACAGCCAGCGGAGCACCGGGAAGGGCGGCGGCACCACCGAGCCGTCGGGCGCGATGGTGGAGAAGCCGAGCGCCAGCCGCCAGTGCTCCAGGCTGACGTGCCTGGGGACGAGGTCTCCGGAGGCGAAGTTCCCGGGGCGGATGGAGATGGAGACGATCATGAAGAGCGGGAACAGGACCAGCACGCACAACGCCAGGAGCCCGACGTGGGCCGAGAAGAGCCGCCACCTGTGTCCCTTGCCCTGGACGACGCCCATGGGATCTCCCCCCTAGCGCGGCTGGCCTTCCACCCGACCGCGGGTGAGGCGCAGGTTGATGAGCGACAGCCCGGCCACGATGAAGAAGATCACCGTGGAGATGGCGGCGGCCAGCCCGAACTGCTGGCCCGAGTCCTGGAAGGCGATGCGGTAGGTGTAGGAGACGAGGATGTCGGTGGTGCCCGCCGGCACGCGCGCGTCGAGGAAGTCGGGGCGCCCCTGGGTGAGGAGCGAGATGAGGACGAAGTTGTTGAAGTTGAAGGCGAAGGAGGAGATGAGCAGCGGCGTG
>DATKMW010000077.1:0-19133 GCA_035541675.1 Anaeromyxobacter sp.
GCCGACGGCTACTACCAGACCCAGACCAACCAGGCCAAGGCCATCGTGGCCGCGGCCCAGGCCGAGGCCGACGGCGTGCGCAAGGAGGCGGAGGCCCTCTCCAAGCTGGGCGGCGACGCCTACGTGAAGATCCAGGTCTCCCGGCTCCTCGCCGAGAAGCGGGTCTACCTTGTGCCCGGTGCCAACGTCTCCACCCTGGACGTGAACGGCGCCCTCAACTTCCTCCTGCGGGACGCGGCGGCCAAGGGAGGCGGCCCGAGGCGGGCGGCGCCGGCGCCGGCTCCGGCGGAGGAAGAGGGGCAGGGGCAGGGGCAGTAGCCGGGGCGCCCGGCGGAGGCAGGGCGGCGGCGATCCACCGGCCGGCGAGCCGCGAGAAGGCGCGCTCGCGACGGGCCATGGGGGCGAAGCCCGGGCAGCGCGCGCTCGGCGGCCCCTCGGGGCAGCCGAGGCAGACGGCGCGGTCGGGGCCGCGCCGCCGGTAGCGCAGGGTGACCCAGAAGACGGCCAGGGCGGCGAGGGCAGCGCCGACGGCGCGGGCCGGGGCAGGTGCGGCGAGCGCCTGGGCCACCGCCAGGCCGGCGACCGCGGTGGGGAGGAGGCGGGTGAGGAGCTTGCGGCGCCGCCAGGCCGCGCCGGCCGAGGGAGCCGGGGCGGTCCGAGGGTGCGGCCGGACCAGCGCCGGAGCCAAGAGCAGCAGCGCCGCGCCCGCGGCGACGATCGCGGCACCGGGTGCCGCGGGCAGGAGCGCGCCGGCCGCGAGCCCGGCCACCGCCCCGAGGGCGGTGAGCGAGCACCCCAGGCAGATGCGGGTGCGACGCCCCAGCCGCACCACCTCGGTCCGGTACCGCTCGCACAAGGGGTGATGCGACCAGCGGTGGAAGGCGTGCGCCCGCCGCGCCAGCCGGTCCACCCGGCCCGCCAGCGGCTGCGGGATCCGGCTCACGCGGCGTCGCGCACCTGGCGGATCACGCACGCGGTCCCGTACGCCAGGACCTCGTTGGTGTTCTGGGCCAGCTCTGAGCTGTCGAAGCGCATGCCCAGGATGCAGTTCCCGCCCATCTGCCGGCAGGTCACCTCGAGCCGGTTCATGGCCTCGTTGCGGGTGGACATGGCCAGGTCGGTGAACATGGTGATCTCGCCGCCGAACACCGTCTGGCAGCCGGCGCAGGTGGTTCCCACGATGCTCCGGCTGCGGACGGTGATGCCCCAGCACGGCCCGACGATCCGCTCGATCACGTATCCGGGCGGCGCCTCGAAGGTGGTGAGGATGGGGATCTCGTGGCGCTGGACCTGGGACACGGGGGCCTCCGGGCAGGGTCTTGGGGAGGGTAGCACGGACCGGGGCGGCGGAGCGGTCCGATCGCGCCGGCGGGGACCGCGTGGAGCGGCCCGCAGCCCCTGCTGAGGACGAACGGCGAGGCGTGGGCGACCTCGCCGTCCCAGGGCGGCCCCAGGTGTGCCGGCCCGAGGGCATTGTGATGCACCTCGCGCCGCTCACCTCGGTGACCGTCGGCGGCGTCGTCACGGCATCGCACCACGGGCCGTAGCGATGGCCGTCGCCGCAGCCGGGGCTGCCGTCGAGGTCGATGCGGGTGGCCTCCCAGGAGGTGATCCCGACCGAGGAGTCAGCGACCGAGAGGCTCCCTGGACTCGAGCCGAGGGTGCTGTTCCGCCCGCACTCGTCGGAAGGGGCGGGCCGACGTTCCCCGAGACGGTCGAGGGAGCGTCCCCGGGTCGCAGGGCGCCGCGCGCTCCGGTTCCCCGGCGCCTGGAACCGCAGGTCACCGTTCCGGCCGGCGCCGCCGGGGGAGCCGCGCCGAGATCCATGCCCGGGTCTCGAACGCCCAGCGGTGATGGCGCCCGAGAAGCGTCAGGGCCAGGAGGACCAGCGGGATCCCCGGGCCGGGGAGCAGGAGCAGGAGCGCCCCGGCCACGAGCAGCGCCCATCCCGCCGTCAGGCGCAGCGCGGTGCGGGTCACGTCGCCTCCCGCTGCCGCGGCGGCGCATCCGCCGGCGGGGCGGCACGGCGGCTCCGCACCAGCGAGGCCACCACCCCCGCTCCCAGGATGGCCGCCGTCACCCCCAGGGAGGCGGCCGCGTGGAGGCTCACCACGTCGGAGAGCGCCATCTTGACGCCCACGAACACCAGCACCAGGGCGAGCGACGGCCGGAGGTAGGTGAACCGCACCACCCACCCGGCCAGGAGGAAGTAGAGCGAGCGAAGGCCGAGGATGGCGAAGACGTTGGAGGTGAACACCACGTAGGGGTCCCGGGTCACCGCGAAGACCGCCGGGATGGAATCGACCGCGAAGAGGACGTCGCTCACCTCGATGAGGACCAGCGCGAGGAAGAGCGGGGTGGCGAGCCAGGCGCCGCCCCGGCGGACCAGGAAGGCGCGGCCCTCGAGCCCGGGCGTGGCCGGGATCGCCCGGCGCAGCAGCCGGAAGGCGGCGCTCTCCTCCGGACGGGCCACCGCCCCGCGGGCGAGGAGCAGCTTCGCCCCGGTGAGGATCAAGAGGCCGGAGAAGGCGTAGATCACCCCGTGGAGGCGGTCGAGGAGCGCCGCACCGGCGGCGATCATCGCGCCGCGCAGGACCAGGGCCGAGAGGATCCCCCAGAAGAGGACGCGGTGCTGGTGGAGCGCCGGGATCCCCAGGGCGCCGAAGACGACCACGAACACGAGCAGGTTGTCGACCGAGAGCGACTTCTCGATGAGGTAACCGGTGAGGTACTCGAGCCCGGCCTCGCTGCCGAACCGCGCCCAGACGTAGCCGCCGAAGGCCAGGGCCAGTGAAACCCAGGCAGCCGACCAGCCGAGCGCCTCCCCGGGGCGCACCGCGTGGTCCCTGCGGCGGAGGACCCCCAGGTCGAGCGCCAGCATGGCCAGGATGAGGCCCAGGAAGCCCAGCCACTCGAGCGCCGTGTGCCTCATGCACATCGAATAGGCGCGCCGGCAAGATCTCACAATGACGAAGTTTCAAGAGTTCGCTTCGGTTTTCTGAATGGTCCGAGCCTGCGAAGGCGGGCCGGGGCACGGCGAGCAGGCTCCGCACCGCGCCATGCCGGCGCCGCGAGGCCCCTCGCCCCGAAGGCGCCCTCCATCGGGCGCCGGTTCGGCAGCGCGGTCCGGCGCCGCCGGCCCCCGCCTCGCCCCGGGTCGCCGGGGCACGCTCGAGGAGCCCGGTGCGCTCGGCGCGCCGAGCAGCGTGAACCCTGGGCGAGCCCCGGGGCCGGCCGGTCCCCGGTCGAGCGCAGCTCTCCGCCCAGCCGCGCTGGCAGGCCCCTCCCCCGAGGCGCGCGACGATCCGTTGGGGGTGCGCCGGGGCGGGAGCGCCACCTCGTGCCATAATCGTGCCCTGCCGGTACCGCCGGTCCGAGCGGCCAGGTCCTCGGCAGGTGAGGCGATGCGCCCTTTCCACCGGCAAGCCAGGCCGCCGATCCCATGAGCCTCCGCGCGGGGATCCTGCGACGCCTGGCGCTGGCGGCGGTGCTGGCCGGACCGGCCTGCGCCGCGGCCCTCGAGGCCGGCGACGCGGTGGACGACCTCGAGCTGCCCACCCTGGCCGGGGCGCGGGCCCACCTGGTCGAGGCCGGGGTGGTGAACGTCCTTGTCTTCGTCCGCCCAGGGCACGGGCACTGCCTCGACACCCTCCGGGACTTCGCCGGGCGGGAGGGACGCCTGCAGGGCACCCGCTGGGTGGCGGTGGTGCCGGGGGACTCGCCCCTGGCCGAGACGCGGGCGCTGCTCTCGGGCGTGGGGATCAGGATGCCTGTCCTCCTCGACCCCGGCGACCGGGTCTACGGCCGGCTCAGCCTCAAGCTCCACCCCACGGTGGTGGTGGTGGACCGGCAGGGGCGGCTGGCCGCCATCGAACCGTTCCGGGAGATCAACTACGGGGACCGCCTGGAAGCGCGGCTCCGCTTCACCCTGGGCGAGATCAGCGAGGAGCAGCTCGCGGAGGCGGTGGACCCACCGCTCGCCGAGACCCACTCCGACCGAGGCCTGGCCAGGAGCGGCCTCCGGCTCGCGCAGAAGCTGGTGGAGATGGGGCAGCTCGACCAGGCGCTGGCCGCGGTCCAGCGGAGCCTCTCCATCGAGCCCAGCGCCCCGGCCTACCTGCTCCGGGGGGAGATCCTGGCCCGCCAGGGGAAGTGCGCAGACGCCCTCACCGCTCTCGACTTCGCCCTGCGGCTCGAGCCGGGGAACGCCCAGGCTCTCGCCGAGAGGAGCCGCTGCCTCCGGGGGCCGACCGGCGCGCCGTGACGGACGCCCTCCCTGGCCTGAGAGGGCAGCCCGGCCGAAGCGGCCCCGGGGGAGGGCTCGAGCATCGGATCGCCGGCACCGGGACCGCGGGCGCCTTCGCCTCCCCGGCGAAGCGGACGGCGAAGGCCTCGACCGCCGTGGACGCGACCGCCCGCGCGCCGAACTCGGTGGCCCGGACCAGGGAGGCGACCCGGTGGACCAGCGCCGAGTCCGGTACGAGGTCGACACCACCCGGCAATCCTGCACCATCCCGTTGGGCGTGATCTCGGAACGCCAGGACGACGATGCCGGCGTGTTCGGAGGGCGCGCGCGCGACGTGCTGCCAGTACGCCTCGTGGAAGAGCACCAGCAGCGAGATGCCGAGAGCCCATTGGACGTCGGCCTCCGAGCGCACCGGCGCGGCGCTGCCGGCGCGGCGCTGCCGGCGCCGGCCTGTGGCGCGGTCGGCGCCGCGGCCGCGATCTGCAGCCCCTCGCCGATGCTGACGTGGGCCTGCTCGACGAAGGCCTTCTTGAGCAGGCCTCCGCGCGGCGGAGGTGGCTGCGTGCCCTTCGACTCCAGGTATCCTGGAGCTCCTCCACCACCGCGTGCGCGTCGACCGCCCGTGCCACCTCGGCCAGCAGGGGCTGGGGGAACGGGAGGTACAGCTGTTGGCCGCCCGCATGGCCGGTCGACCCGTGGTCGCGGGAGGCATCGGGCCGGCAGGCCGCCGGTCTTGCCGCGCCGTCCGGCGGCAGCGCGGCCGCTCCCCCTTCGTCGACCCGGATGGCGAAGTGGGCGTATCCCTCGTGCAGGGTGAGCTCGCGCAGCGGGTACAGCCAGTTGGAGAAGATCGGGTCCTTGCTGGTGTACCCGTTCCCGCTGAGGGCCACCTTGAAGGCGGAGTCGTCGAGCGCCGCTCCGCCCAGAACGGCCCAGCACCTGGTCATCCGCCCCTGCGGTGCTCGCGCGCGCGTCCGCGCAAGAAGGTGCCGTCCTGCCCACATCGCCGGGGCGCGGTGACACGCCTCGCGAGGCGAGACCTGCCCGGCGGCGCTCGCGCGGCGCGCCCGACCTGGGCGGGGTCGCCGTTCCCTAGGCGCAGGGCGCGGCCACCCGCGCGACGAGCGCCGGCACGTCCGCCAGGTCCTCGAGGAGGTGCCGGGCCCCGGCCGCCGCCAGGGCCTCGCGGGAGGCCGCTCCCCAGAGGGCGCCCACGCTCACCACCCCGGCGGCGTTGCCCGCCTGCACGTCGAGGACCGAGTCGCCGAGGAAGAGGGCCTCTTCGGGCGTTCGGTCGAGGCGCTGCAGCGCGCGCAGCACGGGGACCGGGCTCGGCTTGTGCTCGGGGCAGCTGGTGGTCCCGACGATGGCGCCCAGGTAGGGCGCCAGCCCGGTCAGCGCCAGCGCGCGCGCCGCCGAGGCGTCCGACTTCCCGGTGACCACGCCCATCGGGTGGCCGCGGCAGGAAAGCTCCCGGACCACCTCCAACGCCGAGTCGAAGGGGCGGGTGAGCCGTTCCACGTGCTCGCGCTGGTGGGCTCGGTAACGCTCCATGATCCGCGCCGCCTCCTCGGGCCCGGAGGTGTGGCGCTCCGCCATCACCCGCAGCGGCGATCCGATGCCGGCGATCCACTCCTCGTCGGTGGGTGGCCGCGGGTGGCCCTCGAAGGCGTGGTGCACGGAGGCCAGGATGAACTCCACCGTGTCGAGGAGCGTGCCGTCCACGTCGAAGAGGACGGCCCAGGGGCGGGCCGGCATCATGGGCAGGGCAGCCTACCCGCGGCGCCGGCGCCGCGCCAGCGCCACGGGGCGGCACGCCCGCCGCCCTCAGTCGAACCTCACCACCACCTTGCCGTGCGCCCGGCGGCGTTCTAGGTGGCGGACGGCCTCGGCGGCCCCGGCCAGCGGGAAGACGCGGTCGATCTGGGGGTGGAGCACGCCCAGGTCCAGGTGGCGGGCCAGGGTCTCCAGATCCGCGGTGCGAGGCTTGACGCTCACCATCCGGGCCCGGACGGGGCCGATGGCGGTGCGGAGAGCGTCGA
Source organism: Anaeromyxobacter sp. (assembly GCA_035541675.1). Lineage (GTDB taxonomy): Bacteria > Myxococcota > Myxococcia > Myxococcales > Anaeromyxobacteraceae > Anaeromyxobacter. The sequence continues at coordinate 6,289 of DATKMW010000077.1, forward strand.
GGACGATGCGCCGCGAGGGGACGGTGGTGACGAAGACCCCGCCCCTGGGGAGGGCGGGGCGGGCGGCGGCGTAGGAGAGGTTTCCGAAGACGTCGAAGACCACCCGGAACCGGTGGTCGCCGTCGAGCGGCGCCCCGGCGGCGTAGTCGAGAGCCTCGCCGGCGCCGAGCGAGCGGCAGAGGTCGAGGCGCCCCGCCGACGCCAGGGCGGTGACCTCCGCGCCCAGGATCCGGCCAAGCTGGATGGCGGCGGCGCCGACCCCGCCCGAGGCGCCGTTCACCAGCAGGCGATCGCCGGGGTGCAGGTGCGCCAGGTCGCGGAGCGCCTGCAGCGCGGTGGAGCCGGCCAGGGCGAGGGCGGCGGCCTCCTCGAAGGAGGCTCGCACCGGCATGGCGGCGACCCAGCGCACCGGCACAGCCACCGCCTCCGCAACCGAGCCGCGCAGGGCGCGGAAGCCGGAGAGGAAGCCGAAGACCCGATCGCCGGGGCGAGGGCTCACCACCCCGGGGCCGGCGGCCAGCACCTCGCCGGCCAGGTCCAGGCCGATCACCTTGGGGAAGCGGCGGCCGCTGAGCCTCCGGAAGCGACCCTTCATGGTGAACACGTCCTTGGGGTTGAGCGCCGCGGCGCGGACCCGGACCAGCACCTCGCCCGGTCCGGGGCGCGGGGTGGGGATCTCCCGGAGCTCCAGGTTCCGGCTCGAGCCGTAGCGATCGTAGGCGAGGGCGCGCATGGCCGGGCCGTTCCTAGGGCGCCGCCTCGCAGCTGGGCGGGTCGGGGAGGAAGACCGCGTCCCGCCGCGACAGGCGCGGGACCCTGACGTGGACGGCGATCTGGGCGGCGCGGTCGGCGTCGCCGGTGAGCACCTCCGGCTGGGCCGCGATGGCGGCCTCGCAGTCGGGCTGCGGGACCTCCGGGGGGATGGCGTGCCGCTCGCGGATCCGCTGCCAGCACGCGGACTCGCCCCGCCGCGGGATGCAGTCGAAGCGGCCCAGGCTCGACCAGTAGGTGAGGAGCGGCCCCTCGGCCGTGCGCTCGAACCGGAGCTCGCGGCCGGGCTGGTAGTCGTCCTCGTAGGACCTGGCGCCGGTGTCGAGGTCGACCAGCGCGAAGGTGGCGAGGATCCCGAAGTCGTCGGCGGAGACCTCGAAGAGCCAGCGGTCGAAGATCCCCGCGGGCTCCATGGCCTCGTCGCCCTCCTGCGGCCGGATGACCTTGCCCGGGAACCGCTCGGCGCAGGCCGCCTCGGCGGTCATCCCCTTCGGCCGCTTGCGGATCTCCAGGTCGGAGGCGCCCATCTCGCCCTCGTCGGACCAGAGGACCGCATGGCCGGCGTACGCCAGGCAGGTGCGGGTGGCAGGCTCGGCGGGGATGCCGCGCTTGGGGTGGGGGAGCCTCCGCTCCAGGCGGCGCTCCAGGGGCTCGAGGCCGTGCGGCCGCGGACCCCGGTCGTCGGCGCGGGCGCCCAGGGAGGCGCAGGAGGCGAGGAGCAGGGCGAGCGGGCGGAGGGAAGCGCGCATGCCAGAGCTAGAGCACGGCGGCGGTCCTGAGGCGAGGAATCCCTCCTCTAGCGCCGGCGCGCGGGCGGCGGGGTGGCGGTCCGGGGGTCCTCCGGCCAGGCGTGGCGGGGATAGCGGCGGGAGAGCTCGCGGCGGAGCGCAGGGTAGTGGCGCTCCCAGAAGCCGGCCAGGTCGGTGGTCACCTGCTGGGCGCGGCCGTTGGGGGCGAGGAGGTGGAGGACCAGGGGGACCCTGCCGCCGGCGACCGCGGGCCCCTGGGCCAGCCCGAAGAAGTCCTGGAGCCGGCTCTCCACCCAGGGCGGCTTGCCCGCCTGGTAGTGAACGCGGGTGGAGCGGCCGCCCGGGAGGAGGATCCGCTCGGGGGCGAGTCGCTCCAGCGCGGCGCGGGCCCGCGGATCGAGGCGGCCGAGCAGGGCGCCGGGGAGGTCGGCCTGGCGCAGCTCGGCGAAGCTCCGGCGCCCCTGGGCCGCCTGCCGGAGCGCGCCGGCCAGGTCCGCCTCGGAAGGCGGGGCGATCCCGGCCTCGGGCGCGTGCCCGGCGGCGAAGGCGAGGCGGGCGAGGAGCGAGTCCACGACGCCCTCGGGCGCGAAGGCGCGGGCCCCGCGGGCCAGCGCCTCCTCGGCGAGTCGCGCCGAGAGCGCCCCGGCGTCGGGGTAGGCGGCCCGGCCCTCCTCCAGCACCAGGTCCTCGTAGAGGAGGCGCTCGGTGGCCTCGGCCCGCTCGGCCGCGGCGTTCCAGGCGACCACCTCCTGGTAGCGGAGCGCGCCGGGGAAGAGGTCGAGGAGCATCTCCTGGGTGACGGCGCTGGCCACCCGCACGCGGACCTCGCCGCCGCGCGGGGCCGGGCCAGCAGGGCCGCGGCGGTCGCCTCGCCGCTCCTCGGCGTCGAGGGCGGCGAGCAGCGGCGCCTCGCGCACCACGCAGGCGGCGTCGAGCCGGGCGCTCCCGCCGCCGGCCAGCACCACCTCGTCCGACCCCGGCGCCCGCCGGCGGGCCACCCGGTCCGGATAGGCGGCCAGGGTGGCGAGGAGCAGGGCGGCCTCGACCTGGCCGGGCGGGGGCCGCGCCGCGGCGCGGGCGGGGCCGGGCAGCGACCGCGCCAGCCCTGCCAGCTGCCGCCGCGATCGCTCCACCGCCTGGGCCGCCCCGGGGGAGACGCCCATGCGCCGGAGCCGGTCGGGGTCGAAGCGGGCGCGCGAGGCCTCCTCGAAGAGGTGGGCCAGCTCCAGGAGGTCGGAGTCGCCGGTGGGCGGCAGCGCCCCCCCCTCCAGCAGCCGGCGCTCCCGCAGGTCGCGTTCCCCGAGCAGCGCCGCCAGCAGCGCCCCCTCGCCGGCGGCCCCGCGCGCCGCCGCCTCGACCACAAGCCGGCCGAGGCGGGGGTGCACGGGCAGCGCCAGGATGCTCCGGCCGGTGGAGGTGAGCACCCCGGCGGCGTCGATGGCGCCGAGCCGGCGGAGCAGCGCCACGGCGGCGGCCAGGGCCGGTCCCGGCGGCGCCTCGAGAAGCTCGAGCTCGCCCGGGCCCGCCGTCCCCACGGCCGGCCGCAGCCCCAGGCCGGCCAGGGCCAGGAGCGTCTCGGCCAGGTCCTCGCGCTGGATCTCGGGGAGGTCGAAGGCGGGCCTCTGGTCGTGGTCGTGCCGGGTATAGAGGCGGAGCGCGCGGCCGGGACCGGTTCGCCCGGCGCGCCCGGCCCGCTGGGCGGCGGAGGCCCGGCTCACCTTGCGGACCTCCAGCTTGGGCAGGCCCGACCAGGGCGAGTGCGAGGCGACGCGGGCCAGCCCCGAGTCGACCACGGCGGTGACGCCCTCGATGGTGACCGAGGACTCGGCCACGTTGGTGGAGAGGATCACCTTGGGCCGCGGGCCCGGGCGGACGGCGCGGTCCTGCTCCTCGGGCGGGAGGTCGCCGTGCAGCGGCAGGAGGTCCACCCCGGCGCCGGCGGCCCACTGCTCGAGCGCCTCGCGGCCGCGGCGGATCTCGGCCGCCCCAGGGAGGAAGACGAGCACGTCCCCGGCGGCCGCCCCGGCCTGGCCGGCCTCCCGGTGGATCCGCCGGATGGCCCGGGCCACGAGCTCCTCCAGCCGCTCGGGCCGCGCCGCCTCCTCGGGCGAGAGGTGCTCGACCTCCACCTCGAAGCGGCGCCCCTCGGCGCGGAGGCAGGGCGCCCCGAGGAACCGGGCCACCGGCCCCGCGTCGAGCGTGGCCGACATGGCCAGGAGCAGCAGGTCGGGGCGGGTCGTGCGCTGCAGCCGGCGCAGCAAGGCGAGCGCCAGGTCACCGGGCAGGTGGCGCTCGTGGATCTCGTCGAGCACCACCGCCCCCACGCCGGGCAGGGTCGGCTCGGAGAGGAGGCGCCGCGTGAGGAGCCCCTCGGTGAGGTAGCGGATGCGGGTCCGCGGCCCGGCCACCTCCTCGAAGCGGACCTGGTAGCCGACGGTCTCGCCGGGGCGCTCGCCCAGCTCCGCGGCCACGCGGCGGGCGGCGAGGCGCGCCGCCAGGCGGCGCGGCTCGAGCACCACCACCTCCCCATCGCCGCACAGCCCGGCCTCGAGGATGGCCCGCGGCACGCGGGTGGTCTTGCCGGCGCCCGGGGGCGCCTCGACGACCAGGGACGGGCCGGCCCGGAGGGCCGCGGCGATCTCGGGCAGGAGCGCGTCGATGGGCAGCGGCTGCACCCGCTCCTTGTAACCCGGGAGCGCACCCGCCGGGGGGCGGGCAGGGCGGGGGTGGCATTTGACAGGCGCCAAGCGAGCCTTACCTAGAGAGCGTGGACGCGAGGCGGCAGCGAGCCGCCGGGAGCGTCCCGAAAGACCTCGAGGGCTTCACGAGACCCATGATGCGCGGGGCGAGAGGCGCTCCGCACGGAAGGAGACGAACATGCTGACCCTGTGGAGGAATCCCGACAACGCCCTGGCCGCGATCGGCGAGGAGATGGACCGGCTGGTGAGCGGACTGACCCGCGACGCCGGCACCTGGAGCTACGGCCTCGCCCCGGCGGCCGACATCTTCGAGACCGAGGCCGCGTACCGCGTGCAGCTCGACCTGCCCGGCATCGACCCCAAGGCGATCCAGCTCCGGGTGGAGAAGGACACGCTCTCCATCCAGGTCGATCGCAAGCAGCCGGCGGCCGTGGCCGGCGAGACCCTGCACCGCAGCGAGCGCGCCTACGGCACCTTCTTCCGCTCGTTCGAGCTGTCCAACGCCGTCGACGCCGGCCGCGTCGAGGCGAGCTACGAGCAGGGCGTGCTGACGGTGACGCTGCCCAAGCGCGAGGAGGCGAAGGCGCGGACCATCCCCGTGAACGTGAGGTAGCGACCAGGCACGGGAAGCGGGAAGGGGCGCCTCCGCCAGGGGGAGCCCCTTCTCCTTGCCCGGGCCTGGGCCCGCCGACCCCTAGGCCGGCTCCGGCACCGGCTTCTTGGCCGGGGGCGGGGCGTCGGCGGTGATCGAGAGCCGCAGCCGGGCGCCGTCGGGCTCGACGTCGACCTCCACCGTCCCGCCGTGCTGCAGGTCGCCGAAGAGGATCCGCTCGGCCAGCGGCTTCTTCACCTCGTTCTGGATGAGGCGCGCCATGGGCCGGGCGCCCATGCGCCGGTCGAAGCCGTGCTCGGCCAGCCACAGCCGGCCCTCGGGCGTGAGCTCGATCCGGACCTTCTTCTCGGCCAGCTGCCCCTCCAGCTCCTTCACCAGCTTGTCCACCACCCTGAGGATCACCTCGGGCGGCAAGGAGTCGAAGGTCACCCAGGCGTCGAGGCGGTTGCGGAACTCGGGGCTGAAGGTGCGCTCGATGGCGTTGCGGGCGTTGCCCGGGTCGGACTGGTCCTGCCCGAAGCCGACCCGGCGGGCGGACAGCTCCTGGGCCCCGGCGTTGGTGGTGAGGATGAGCACCACGTGGCGGAAGTCGGCCTTGCGCCCGTTGTTGTCGGTGAGGGTGGCGTGGTCCATCACCTGCAGGAGCAGGTTGTAGATGTCCGGGTGGGCCTTCTCGATCTCGTCGAGGAGCAGCACCGCGTAGGGGGCCTTGCGGATGGCGTCGGTGAGCAGGCCTCCCTGGTCGAAGCCGACGTAGCCGGGGGGGGCGCCGATGAGCCGGGAGACGGTGTGCTTCTCCTGGTACTCGGTCATGTCGAAGCGCAGGAAATCCACCCCCAGGATGCGGGCCAGCTGCTTGGCCAGCTCGGTCTTCCCCACGCCGGTGGGGCCGGAGAAGAGGAAGTTGCCGATGGGGTGCTCGGGCGCCCCCAGCCCGGAGCGGGACAGCTTGATGGCGCTGCAGATGGCCTCGATGGCCGGGTCCTGGCCGAAGATCACCTTCTTCAGCTCGGGCTCCAGGTTGGCCAGGGCCGCCTGGTCGTCGGCGGAGACGGTGCGCTCGGGGATCTTGGCGATCTTGGCAACCACCCGCTCCACGTCGCGGGAGGAGACCCTGTGGCGTCGCTCGGCGTCGGGGCGCATCCGGTCGCGGGCGCCGGCCTCGTCGAGCACGTCGATGGCCTTGTCGGGCAGGTGGCGGTCGTTGATGTGCTTGGCGGAGAGCTCGGCCGCGGCCCGGAGCGCGCGGGGCGTGTAGGAGACGCCGTGGTGATCCTCGTAGACCTTCTTCAGGCCGTGGAGGATGCGGATGGTGTCCTCCACCGACGGCTCCTGGATCTCGATCCTCTGGAAGCGGCGGGCCAGGGCGTGGTCGCGCTCGAAGGTCTGCTTGTAGTCGTGGAAGGTGGTGGAGCCTATGCAGCGCAGCTCGCCCGAGGCCAGCCCGGGCTTGAGCAGGTTGGAGGCGTCCATGGACGAGCCGGTGGTGGCGCCCGCCCCGACGATGGTGTGGATCTCGTCGATGAAGAGGATGGCGTGGGGGGTCTTCTTCACGCCGGCGATGACGCCCTTGAGCCGCTGCTCGAACTCGCCCCGGAACTTGGTGCCGGCCAGGAGGGCCCCCATGTCCAGGGAGTAGATGACCGCCTTCTCCAGCACCGCCGGGACCTTCTTCTCGTGGATGCGGAGCGCCAGCCCCTCCACGATGGCGGTCTTGCCCACGCCCGGCTCGCCCACGAACACCGGGTTGTTCTTTCGCCGGCGGCACAGGACCTGGATGGTCCGCTCGATCTCCTGGTCCCGCCCGATGAGCGGGTCGATGAGCCCCTGGGCAGCCCGCTCCACCAGGTTCACGGTGAAGGTGCGGAACGGGTCCTTGACCGGCCGCGGGCCTCCCTCCTCGGCGTCGCCCTCGCCCGGCTCCTCCTCGCCGCCACCCTCCTTGCCGATGCCGTGGGAGATGTACTGGAGGATGTCGAGGCGCCTCACCCCCTGCTTCTCGAGGAGGTACACGGCGTGGGAGCCGCGCTCCCGGGTGATGGCCACGAGCACGTCGCCGGCATTGAGCTCGGTGCGGCCCGAACCCTGCACGTGCCAGGCGGCCCGCTGCAGCACCCGCTGGAAGGCGGCGGTCTGCTCAGGGTCCTGGCTGGCGCCGACCGACTCCAGGGTCCGGTCCAGGTACTCCTCCAGCTCCCGCTCGAGGAGCCGCAGGTCGGCGCCGCACGCGGCCAGCACCTCCGAGGCGACCTTGTCCCGGGTCATGGCGTGGAGGAGGTGCTCCAGCGTGACGTACTCGTGCCTGCGCCGGCGGGCCTCCCCCACCGCCGCCTGGAGGGTCTGCTGAAGCTCCTTGGACACCGTCACCATCGCCGCTCCGTGGTCCTGGGCCTCCCCCCGCCCCGCTATTCCGGCTCGACCGTCACCAGCAGGGGGTACTCCGCCTCGCGGGCCAGGTCGCTGGCCTTCCGCGCCTTGGTCTCCGCGATCTCGAAGGGATAGATACCGGCCACGCCCACCCCGTGCATGTGAACGTGCAGCATGATGCGGTGCGCCGTCTCCGGGTCGTGGTTGAACACCGCGATGAGCAGCTGCTCGACGAACTCCTGGGTGGTGTAGTCGTCGTTGTGGAACAGCACCTTGTAGAGCGTGGGCCGCTTGGTCTCCCGCTCCGTGCTGGGCTTGGGGACGACCACCGCGGTGTCGCCCCCGGGGCGGGGTCTCTCGGCCATGGCTCGGCTCATTGTAAGCCGCGCCAGGACAAAGCGCGCGGGGGGGCCAGGGCGCGGCGCCCCGCCCGGGCCGGGCCGCCGCTCACCCGCCCGAGGCCGGGGCGGCGAGCTCCCAGGCGCCCCGCAGCGTCGGGCGCTCCAGGGCCGCCTCCAGCCTGCGCAGGAAGGTGCGGCGCGGGAGCTCCGCGGCGCCGAAGCGGAGCAGGTGCTCGGTGCGGACCTGGCAATCGATCAGGTTCACGCCGCGTGAGGCGAGCCACTCCACCGCCTTCACGAAGGCGACCTTGGAGGCATCCGGCCGGTCGGCGAACATCGACTCGCCGAAGAAGGCGGCGCCCAGCGATACCCCGTAGAGCCCCCCGGCCAGCGCCTCCCCCTCCCAGGCCTCGAAGGAGTGGGCGAAGCCGAGCCGGTGGAGGCGGGAGTAGGCCGCCCGCATCTCCGGGGTGATCCAGGTCCCCCGCTGGCCCGGGCGCGCCTGCTCGGCGCAGCGGGCGATGACCCGCGCGAAGGCCAGGTCGGCGGTGACGCGGTAGCGGCCGCGGCGGATGGTGCGGCCCAGCGAGCGGGGCAGGTGGAGCTTACCGGGGTCGAGCACCAGCCGCGGGTCGGGCGACCACCAGAGGATGGGGCTCTCCGCCCCGTACCAGGGGAAGATCCCGGTGGCGTAGGCGGCGAGGAGGCGCTCCGGGGAGAGGTCGCCGCCCACGGCCAGGAGCCCGTCGGGCTCGGCGCGATCCGGATCGGGGAACACGGGCTCGCGGGCAAGCCGGTGGATCGGCACCCGCGAACTATAGCCGCCGGACGTCAGCCCCGGCCGGGGGAGCGATTTGATCCGGGTCAACCCAATAGAGCCCTTTCGCCGGGCCGCCGCGCCGACAAGTTTACGCCCCGCCACGGGCGACGACCGACCCGGCGTGCCAGCCGAAGGCAGCCGGGCATGACCAGCCAGCGATGAGCGCACTCTTCAGCCCGAGATCGAACGCGGTGTTCCGCCTCGTGCTGGTGCTCCTCGTCGGGGGCGCGGGCGGGTCGGTGGCCGCCGCCATGGTGTACTGGCGCATTCCCTACGGGACCGGCCAGGCGGCGCCCATCGTCCAGCCGGTGCAGTTCGACCACCGCCACCACGTGCGGGACGACCTCATCGACTGCCGGTACTGCCACACCACGGTGGAGTCGGCGCCCTCGGCCGGCATCCCCCCCACCGAGCTCTGCCTCAACTGCCACTCCCAGGTCTGGAACAAGAGCCCGCTGCTCGACCAGGTGCGGGCCAGCTGGTTCAGCGGCGAGCCCATCCGCTGGGTCCGGGTCCACAAGCTCCCCGATTTCGTCTACTTCGACCACTCCATCCACGTGAGCAAGGGCGTGGGCTGCGTGGAGTGCCACGGGCGGGTGGACGAGATGCCGGCCATCGAGCAGGTCCAGCCGCTCACCATGGGCTGGTGCCTGGACTGCCACCGCGACCCCTACGCCCACCTCCGCCCGCCGTCCGAGGTGACCAGCATGACCTGGAAGCCGGACGGCGACCCGGTCGAGGTCGGCAGGGCGCTGGCCGAGAAGAACGACGTCCACCCGCGCACGGACTGCATCACATGCCACCGCTAGGACTCCCCATCTACGGCCAGGCGCGCGCCCCGGGGCTCTCCGCCCCACGCTGGCGCAGCACGGCCGAGCAGGCGCGTGCACCGGAACCCGCCCCGGGCGAGTTCCCCGAGGGCGCCGCCGAGCCGCCGTCGGCGCTGGGCCGGCGCTCCTTCGTCCAGCTGGTGGGCGCGGCCGCCGGGCTGGCGGGGCTCGCCGCCTGCAAGCCGCCGCGGCAGAAGGTGGTCTCCTTCGTCCGGCCGCCGCCGGAGGAGACCCCGAGCGTCGCCGCCGCCTACGCCACCGCCGCCAGCCGGGGCGGGTACGGCGTCGGGCTTGTGGTGACGAGCCGGGAGGGGCGGCCCACCAAGGTGGAGGGCAATCCTGGCCACCCGGCCAGCCTGGGGGGCAGCGACGCCCTGCTCCAGGCCGACCTCCTCGAGCTCTACGACCCCTCCCGCGCCCGCGGCTTCGTGCGCGGCAGGCGGCACCTGGGGCGGATCGCCCTCCTGCAGGAGCTCTCGGCCCTGGCCCGCGCCCAGGAGAGGGAGGGCGGCGCGCGGCTCCGCTTCCTGGTCGAGCCCACCAGCTCGCCCACCCTGGGCGACCTCCGCCGGCGGATCCTCCAGCGCTTCCCGCGGGCCCGATTCGTGGCCTACTCGCCGCTCTCCGAGGCCCAGGCCCGGGCCGGCGCGGAGATCGCCTTCGGGCGGCCGCTCGACGCCAGCTGGTCGCTCGTCGACGCCGACGTGGTCCTGGCGCTCGACGCGGACCTGCTCGGCCGCGACGGCGAGATCCTCCGCCAGGCGCGGGAGCACGCCGCCCGCCGGACCACCCCGGCCGCCCTGAGCCGGCTCTACGTGGCCGAGGGCGGGTACACCATCACCGGCGGCGTGGCCGACCACCGTTTCCGGATGCGGTCGGCCGAGGTGCTCCCCTTCGCCCGGGCGGTGGCGGGCGAGCTGGCCCGCCGCCACGGGCTCCCGGCGCTGGCGCCGCTGGGCGCGCCGGCGGGAGGGTGGTCCAAGCAGGCCGCGGCGGTGGCCGACGACCTGTGGCGGGCCCGGGGCCGGTCGCTGGTGGCGGTGGGCCCCCGGCAGCCGGCGGCGCTCCACGCCCTGGCCGCGGCTCTCAACGACGCGCTGGGCAATTCCGGCAGGACCGTCACCTACCGGCCGACCGCGCTTCTCGATGCCGACGACGGCCCGGGGCCGCTCGCGGCCCTGGTGGCCGAGCTCGGGGAGGGCGCGGTGGACGCGCTGGTGGTCACCGCCTGGAACCCGCTCCACACCGCCCCGGCCGACCTCGATCTGCGCCAGGCGTTCGGCCGGGCCAGGGAGCGCATCGTCCTCGCCTCCCGCGACGGCGAGACCAGCGCCGCCGCCACCTGGCGGATCGCCCGGAGCCACCCGCTGGAGGCCTGGGGGGACCTGCGCTCGCGCGACGGCACGGCCAGCGTGGCCCAGCCGCTCATCGCGCCGCTCCTCGAGACCCTGTCCGAGGTGGAGCTCCTGGCCGCCTTCGTCGACCAGGCCGACCGGGGCGACCACGCCCTGGTCCAGGACGGCTGGCGGGCGCGCGTCGGCGGCACCGGGTTCGATCGCGCCTGGGAGGGCTGGCTCGCCGCCGGCCTGGTCCCGGGCAGCGCCACGGCCGCCGAGCCCGTCGCCCCCGACCTCTCCCGGGTGGCCGCCGCGGTGCGGGCGGTCCCGGCCGCGGCGCCGGGCCTGGAGGTCTCCTTCGCCTCCGACTACCGGGTCCTGGACGGCCGCTACCTGGAGAACGCCTGGCTGCAGGAGTTCCCGGACCCCATCACCAAGCTCACCTGGGACAACGCCGCCCAGCTCTCGCCGGCGACGGCCCGCAAGCTCGACCTCGAGGACCGGGACGAGGTCCGGCTGGCGGTGGGGGGCCGGACGGTCGAGGCGGGCGTGCTGGTGGTTCCGGGCCACGCCGACGACGCGGTGACCCTCACCCTGGGCTACGGGCAGCGGGTGGCGGGGGAGGTGGGGAAGGGGAGCGGCTTCGACGCCGGCGCCCTGAGGACCGCGGCGGCGCCCTGGTTCACGCAGGGCCTGGAGGTCACGCGCACCGGGCGCAAGGCCGACCTGGTCGCCACCCAGGAGCACTTCTCCATGCAGGGGCGGGCCATCGCCCTGGCCATCGACGCGCCCGAGCTGGCGGGGGCGGCCGCCGAGCTGGACGAGCACCGCGGCCCGCAGCCCACCCTGCAGGCGCCGGTGGACTACTCCAAGCAGGACTACCGCTGGGGCATGGCCATCGACCTCTCGCGCTGCATCGGCTGCGGGGCCTGCACCATCGCCTGCCAGGCGGAGAACAACATCCCCACCGTGGGGAAGTACCAGGTCTCGCGCAGCCGGGAGATGCACTGGCTGCGGGTGGATCGCTACTTCGAGGGCACCCCCGAGGATCCCACCTCCGTCTCCCAGCCCCTCGCCTGCGTGCACTGCGAGGCGGCCCCCTGCGAGTACGTGTGCCCGGTGAACGCCACCGTTCACTCGGAGGAAGGGCTGAACCAGATGGTCTACAACCGGTGCGTGGGGACCCGGTACTGCTCCAACAACTGCCCCTACAAGGTCCGCCGCTTCAACTTCCTCGACTATCACCAGCGGATGACCCCCACCCTGGAGATGCTGCAGAACCCCGACGTCACGGTGCGTGCGCGGGGGGTGATGGAGAAGTGCACCTACTGTGTCCAGCGCATCGAGCGGGCCCGGATCACCGACCGTGACGCCGGCAGGAAGATCGGCGGGAACGAGGTGGTCAGCGCCTGCCAGCAGGCCTGCCCGGCCCAGGCCATCGCCTTCGGGAACCTGAACGACCCGGCCTCGGACGTCTCGCGCTGGCACCAGGACGCCCGTCGCTACGACCTGCTCCACGAGCTGGGTACCCGCCCGCGCACCGCCTACCTGGTCCGGCTCCGCAACCCCAACCCGGAGCTGGCATGAGCACCGCCCCGGAGACCCTGCCCGCGGCCGATCCGCTGGAGACCGCTCCGGTCCTCGTGGGCCGCCCCGGCGATCGCGCCCTCACCGAGGGGCTCCTGCGCCCGGTGCTGGAGCCGGTGCGCAAGGGCTGGCTGGCGCTCCTCGGGCTCCTCGGCCTGGGGGTGGTCTTCTGGCTGATCTGCCTCTACCAGGTGCTCTTCAAGGGCATCGGGGTGTGGGGCAACAACATCCCGGTGGCCTGGGCCTACGACATCACCAACTTCGTCTGGTGGATCGGCATCGGCCACGCCGGCACCCTCATCAGCGCCATCCTCCTCCTCTTCCAGCAGAAGTGGCGCACCTCCATCAACCGCTTCGCCGAGGCCATGACCCTGTTCGCGGTGGCCATGGCCGGCATGTACCCCATCATCCACCTGGGCCGGCCCTGGCTCTTCTGGTGGCTCATCCCCTATCCCTCGGTGAACCGGATCTGGCCCAACTTCAAGAGCGCGCTCCCCTGGGACGTGTTCGCCATCTCCACCTACGCCACCGTCTCGCTGCTCTTCTGGTACCTGGGGCTCATCCCCGACCTGGCCACCGCCCGCGACGCCGCCCAGACCCGGGCGCGCCGCATCGTCTACGGGATCCTCTCCTTCGGGTGGCGCGGCTCGGCCCGCCACTGGCAGCACTGGCGCGTCGGCTACCTGCTGCTGGCCGGGCTCTCCACCCCGCTGGTGCTCTCGGTCCACACC
>DATKMW010000078.1:0-9727 GCA_035541675.1 Anaeromyxobacter sp.
GCGGCGGTGACCCTGGACGGGCGGGCCGGCATCCTCGGCTCGCACCTCACCTTCGGCGACAACCGCCGCGGCTGGAACTTCCGCTCCCTGGGGCACGGCGACGTCGACTTCGAGAACATCATCCGCGAGCTGAACGCCGCCAGCTACCGCGGTCCGCTCTCGGTGGAGTGGGAGGACTCGGGCATGGAGCGCGAGTACGGCGCCCGGGAGGCCCTGGCCTTCGTCCGCAAGGTGGACTTTGCCCCCTCGGGCCTGGCCTTCGACGACGCCTTCTCCAAGAAGTCCTGAGGCCAGGAACAGCCCGGGCAGCGAGCCGGGCGGCCGGCCCCTCGGCACCCGCTGGGACCCCAGGAGAGGGCGTGCGACGCCTCCTGGGGCCCCGCCCCGGCGGCGGGAATCCAGGCGAGCGCAGCGACGCCCCGCGGACCCCGGGCCACGGCGGCCCCGGTTGGAGGAGGCCGCGGGGTCCGGGGAAGCGACCGGCCCTGCGGGCGGGCGACGGCACCGGGCGGGGCCGGCCCTGCTCCGCTACTCGTGCTCCTGGACCCGCACGCCGCCCGTGCGGGGCCGGGTCGCGCCGGCGAGCCGCTCGCAGAACCACCAGTGGTGCCCCTCGAGATCGATCGCCTCGTACGACCGGTCCTTCCAGTACTCCTCGCCGTAGTCGCTCACCTTGAGCTCGGTGGCGATGGTGGCGCCGGCGGCGCGAGCGCGCTGGCAATGGGCGCTGGCGTCGTCCACGTAGACCATGATCGACTGCGTGTTCGCGCCGCCGAGCTGGCGCGGACCCTTGGCCCAGGTCCGGCGCCCGGCCTGGCCGACCATGATCACCCCCTCCCCGAGCACCAGCTCGGAGTGAACGACCGACCCGCCGTCCCCCTCCACCACCAGCCGCGGCTCGAAGCCGAACGCCCGGCCGAGCCAGTCGATGGCCGCCTGGGCGTCCTCGTAGAAGACCGCCGACGAGACGCGGGGCCAGCCGTCGGGTGGGGGATGCATGCTCGCTCCTCCTCGGCGCGCGCGCGCCGCAAGGGAAGTAACGGCCGCGCGCCGATCCGCCAGCCCCTCCTCGGCCGGAAGGGCTCCCGGGCCGGGTCCCCCGAACAGGGCCTGCCGGGATCCTCCCCGCGGCGCCGGCGGCCTGCACCCACCCGACCGTCCGGGAGCGCGGGCGCGGGCGCGCGACCTCGGGGGCGTCGTTCGGCGGCCGCGTCCGCGGGGCTCGCCATGGGCCAACGGCGCGGTCAGCGCGCCGCCGCGAACACCGGGTCGCAGGCGGTGCCCAGCGGCTCGGCGCCGTACACGCCCAGCTCGCCGAAGACCAGCGGGAGGTTGCGGGCCGGGTCGAGCCAGGCCAGCATGCGCCGCCCGCCGTCGGCCAGCCAGTCGGCCTGGCCCCGCTCCCCCTCCCCCGCGAGCCGCAGGCGGCCCTGCCCGGTGCGCAGGACGGTGTTCCTGCCCTCGCTGCCGACCTCCTCGATCTCCAGGCGCGCCAGCGCCCCCTTGGGCCCGGCGTAGAGGTGGTACTCGGGGCCGCGGAGCGCGGGCTCGCGCTGCGCGTCGACGTAGAAGTAGTTGCCCTCGTCGTCGCGGGCCAGGGCCACCGGCCGGCGGACGAAGGGCGGGGCGTAGTAGGTGGCCTCCACCAGGACCTTGACGCCCTGCGCCCGGGGCAGGGCCGTGAGGGTGAGGTCCTGGTCGCCGCAGCGGACCAGCGCCTCTTCGCCGCGGATGGCGACCAGGGCCTTGCCTCCCGGCGCCCGCGGCTCCCACAGGGCCACGCCGTAGCCGGTGGTGTCCTGCTCCCGGCGCGCGGCCACCTCCTGCCGGTAGAGCTTGCCCTTCCTGCCGAAGAAGACGGGCAGGCCCTCGCCGCCGAAGGGAGCGAGGGCCAGGAGGTCTCCGGCCGGATCGGCGAAGACCTTGAGGTCGGCGCGGACGCGGAGCGGCACCGGGATGGAGCGCTCCAGGCGGGCGGAGCGCACCGCCCGCGCCGGCGCGCGGCCGGGCATGGGCGCGGTGGGCGGGGGAAGCGGCCCGGGCTCCTCGGCCGGCGGAGAGGCCTTGGGGGGCTGGGCGGCGGACGGCGGGAGCTGCACGGTGGCGGGCGTGACCACGGCCTCGCCCGGGGGGCGGCCCGCCGCCGGGGCGCGCCCGGCCGCGCCGGCGGCCCCGTCCGGCGCGAGGGAGGCCTCCGGCGGAGGGGCAGGCCTCGGGGCGGGAGGGAAGAGCTCGCCCACCATGGCCGGGAGCGCGTCGAGCAGGTCGTCGATGGTCCCGCCGCGGAGGCGCCGGTCGCTGGTGGTCAGGACCTGCGCCTTGGCGGCGTCGAGGAGCCTCAGGTGGAAGAGCCAGCTCTCCCCGAGCCGCGACAGGTCGCCGGAGACCACCCGGTCGACCCCCAGCGCCCCGCCGATCTCGGCAAAGCAGGCGTCGTTCTGGCAGCCCAGCATCGCCTTCTGCTGCTCCAGCGAGAGCAGGGTGGCCACGTCGCGCTGGGTGATCACCTGGGCGCCGCTGCGCCGGCGGACCTCGGCGGTCACCGACTCGGTGAGGGCCTCGGCGGTCTTGCCCGGCACGCCCTCGCCGGAGCTGACCGGCATGACCGCGACCTTGAGCGGCGCGGCGGCGGCGAGGGCCAGCAGGGCGGCGAGCATGGCGCTACTCGTCCTCGTCCTCCTTGGACTCCTTGTCGACCTTGACCGTCATCTTCACCACCTTGGCGGCCATGCTCTCGATGATGGGCTCGAAGACCTTGTTGGCCAGCTCCTCGTCGTACTCGACCTCCGACCCGCCGCCCGCCACCTTGGCGGAGAGGTCGCCGGTGCTGGAATCGTCCTTGAAGGCGCCGAGGATCTCGCCGGTCTCCACCTCGATGAGGCGCGCGTCCAGGCGCCCCGAGAAGCTCACCTTGCGCATCTCCACGCTGCCGGCCACGTCACCGGCCAGGCCGCTGTTGGTCAGCTTGCCCACCAGCGCGCCCACGCCCCAGCCGCTCTTCACGTTGGCGGCCTTGCAGGCGAAGCGGGTGATCTTGCCGGTCAGCATGTACTTGGCGCCGAGGAGCTTGCCCACCTTCTGGGCGGTGGCGGCGTCGACGTCGCCCGACTGCTGCAGGGCCAGCTCGCCCTTGATGTCGCGGAGGCGCTCGCGCTCCACCAGCCGGAGCTTGCCGTGCGACTTCTCGGAGATCTCGGTGGTGAAGATGTCCTGGATGACGCCGTTCAGCTTGGGCTGGTAGTTGTTCCAGCCGTTGCAGGCGAAGGCGTCGCTGCCGGCGCCGAAGTCGAGGATGGCCAGGCGCGGCAGCTTGGCCTTCTCCTCCTTGGAGAGCTTCTTGTCGGCGGCCTGGGCCGTGAACGCGACGGCCAGGGCCAGCGTGGCGGCGGCGAGGAATCGAAGGGTGCGCACGGTTCGACCTCCGGCGGGTGAGAGAACGTCCGCAGGATAGCCGAACGCCGGCGAGGCAGGCAGTGACGGATCACACCTCGCGTCCCTTCCCCGTGGGACCGGGGCACGGTCGCCTGCCCCGCCCCGCCTCCCTCGATGTGGGTGCCACCGCTACAGGAAGAGGTCGGGCATGAGCTCCTCGCCCGGCGCCACGGCGTAGCGCCCGAGGTCGGTCACCCCCTCCTCGCGAAGCACCTCCTCGTCGATGAAGAAGTTCCCGGTGCAGGCGCGGGCGTCGCGGCGGAGGATGGCCAGCGCGGCGTCGGCCACCACCTCCGGCCTCCTCCCGTGGCGGGCGGTGGCCTCCCCGCCCAGCAGGTTGAGCGCCGCCGTGGCGATGACCGTCCGCGGCCAGAGCGCGTTCACGCCCACGCCGCGGTCGCGCAGCTCCTCGGAGAGTCCGATCACGCACATGCTCATGCCGTACTTGGAGATGGTGTAGGCGAGGTGGCCGGCGAACCAGCGCGGGGAGAGAGAGATGGGCGGCGCCAGCACCAGGATGTGCGGGTTGCGGCCCCGGCAGAGGTGCGGGAGGCAGGCCTGGGAGGCGGCGAAGGTGGCGCGGGCGTTCACCGCGTGCATGAGGTCCCAGCGCTTCATGGGCGTGCCGGGCGTGTCGGCCAGATGGATGGCGCTGGCGTTGTTCACCAGGACGTCGATCCCCCCGAAGTGCTCCACCGCCCGGGAGACCGCGGCGGCGAGCTGCTCCTCGGAGCGCACGTCGCACTCCACCGCCAGGGCCCGGCCGCCGGCCCGCTCCATCTCCGCCGCGGCGTCGAGGATGGTCCCGGGGAGCTTGGGGTTCAAGACCCGGGTCTTGGCCGCGACCACCACGTTGGCACCCTGGCGGGCGCAGGCGACGCCGATGGCGCGCCCGATCCCGCGGCTCGCGCCGGTGATGAAGATGGTCCTGCCGTCCATGGTCCCCATGGCCTTCCTCCGCCCGCGAACGGGCCCGCTTCCTCCGGCCCGAGCCCACCTTCGCCGATCCGGTCCTCGATCCCCTGGCCGCGTCCAGGGCCACTCCAGGTCGCCCTCGAAAGCCCACCCTGGACCCTCCTTGCCCGTGCCCACGCCGATTCCAGTCCCTCCGGGCCCTTCCACGGCCCGATCCTGAACACAGGGCCAGGACTTCCGGGCGGTTGCCGCGCCGCCTGATTGACTTCCCGGCCCGATCTCCGTAGATCCGGAGCTCGGCGTGGGAAGAAGTGGCAACAAGCGGATCTGAGTGGGAAGATGGCCGGTAACTCCAGTGTTCTTCGGGACCTACAATCATAGCATCGACGCCAAGGGGCGGACGAGCCTCCCGGCCAGGTTCCGCGACGCGCTCGCCGGGGCGGGCGAGCCCCGCATCGTGCTCATGCAGTTCCCTCACTGGCCGGCCCTCCACGCGCTGCCGCAGTCGGTGTGGAGCGAGCTGGTGGCCAAGGTGATGGAGGCCTCGCCGCTCGACGCCCTCTACCAGCGCAACGTGCTGCGGTTCGTCTCCTCCGCGCAGGAGGTCGACCTCGACGTGCACGGCCGGGTGCTCATCCCCCCGCCGCTCAGGGCCTGGGCCCGGCTCTCCAAGGACGTGGTCTGGGTGGGCATGGGGCGGACCATGCACCTCTACGACAAGGCGACCTACGACGAGCAGATGACGGCGGAGATCCCGCCGGACCAGGTGGTGGACTTCTTCCGGAAGGCGTGAGGGCGGCGGGCATCATCGGAGGCGGACGATGTTCCAGGCGCGGCGGCAGGACCAGGTGGTGGTGATCCGGTGCGAGGGAGACGTCTCCCGCGAGGAGCTCTCGGAGCTGGCGGCGGTGGCGCGAAGGGCCCGCGCCGAGGGGAGCATGGTGGTGGTGGACCTGAAGCGGGTCACGCACCTGCACTACGCCGGGGCGGCCCTCCTCAGGGCCATCCCCGGCCTGCGGGCGGCCGGCGCCAGCCGTTACGTGCGCGACCTGGTCTTCGCCGGCGGTGCCGGCGGTCACGTGGAGCTCTTCGGGGACGTGGAGGAGGCGGTCCGGGCAGCGTGAGCGCGGAGTACTTCCATGAGCCGGTCTTGGCGAAAGAGGTGGTGGAGCTGCTGCGCCCGGGGCCGGGGATGGTCTTCCTCGACGGCACGCTGGGCGGGGGCGGCCACTCCGGCCTGCTGCTCGAGGAGGGCGCGCGCGTGATCGCCCTGGACAAGGACCCCCGCGCCCTGGCCTCGGCCAGCGCCCGCCTGGCCCGCTTCGGCGAGGCCTTCCGGACGGTGCGCTCCGACTTCCGGGACGCCCCCGCGGTGCTCTCCGCCCTGGGGCTCGACGGGGTGGACGGGGCGCTGGTCGACCTGGGCGTCTCCTCGCCCCAGCTCGACGACCCCTCCCGCGGCTTCTCCTTCCAGCGGGCCGGCCCCCTGGACATGCGCATGGGCCAGGAGGGCGAGACGCTCCAGGGCCTGCTGCGCCGCATCGACGTCCGCGAGCTGGCCCGCATCCTGGACGAGTACGGCGAGGAGCCCTTCGCCCGGCCGGTGGCCCGCGCCATCAAGGCGGCGGTGGAGCGGGACGAGCCCCTGGACACCGCCCGGCTGGCGGAGATCGTGGCCGGCGCCATCCCGCGCCGGGCCTGGCCCCGGCGCATCCACCCCGCCACCCGGACCTTCCAGGCCCTGCGCATCGCCGTGAACGACGAGCTGGGCGCCCTGGCCGCCTGGCTCGACGGGCTCCCCGCCCTCCTCCACGCCGGCGGGCGGGCCGCGGCCATCGCCTTCCACTCCCTGGAAGACCGGATGGTGAAGGAGCGATTCCGCGCCCTCACCCGGGCCTGCACCTGCCCGCCCGACCTCCCCGTCTGCGCCTGCGGGGCCCGGGCCGGCTTCGCCGCCCTGACCCGGAAGGCCGTGCAGGCCTCGGAGGACGAGGTGGGCAGGAACCCCCGCGCCCGCAGCGCCCGGCTGCGGGCGGTGGAGAAGCTGCGATGACCGCGCAGGCCCGCAGGCTCGGCTGCCGGCCGGCCGCCGTCCTGGGCGCGGGCGGCGAGCTGCTCCTCGCCGCCGCCCTCATCGCCGCCCTGGGCGTCTTCCACGTCTGGTCGCGCACGCGGGTGGTGGCCGCCGGGTACGCGCTCGCCGACCTGCAGCAGGAGCACGCCCGCCTGGTGGCGGCGCAGGACCAGCTCCGCATCGAGCTGGGGATGCTGACCTCCTTCCCGGCGCTCGACCAGGCGGCGCGCACGAAGCTCTCGAGATTGGGTTTGGCTCCGCCGGACCGCGGTGCGGTGTGGGCGGAAGGCCCGGGGCGCCCTCGCGGCGAGCCGGGCAGGGCGGGCGTGGACGGGGTCGGTCACCCTCCGCGGCCGGCGGAGCCAATTCTGGGCCGGGCCGCAGGCGCTGGGCCCGCCACCGCCTCCCCGGACGCGCCGCTCGCGCTCCGCGCCGGACCGGCGCCGCGGGGGCGCTGAGCGTGCGCCCGGCGGGCCGCCCGGGCGGCGACGAGCGCTGGATCCGGGTGCGCATCGGCGTGCTGGCCACCCTGCTCCTCGCGGGGATCGCGCTGGTGGCCGGCCGCGCCTTCCAGCTCCAGGTGCTCCGCACCGAGCGCGAGGCCGTCGACCACTACCTCTCCGAGCTCCGCCTCAGGCCGCGCCGGGGCGTCATCACCGACCGCAACGGGGTCCTCCTGGCCGTCTCCGCCGACGCCCAGTCGGCCTACGCCGACCCGGAGCTGCTCCTCGGCGGCGGCCTGCGCCGCGAGGAGCTCGACCGGGACCCCAGGCTGCGCGCCGAGAAGCGGCAGGAGGGCGAGGCCCGGCTCAGGAGGGTGGCCAAGATCCTGGGGCAGGACCCTCAGGCCCTGATCCACAAGGCCGCCCGGGGCGGCCGGTTCCTGTGGATCGAGCGCCGGCTCCTGCCCGACCGCGAGGCGGCCCTGCGCGACTACCTGGCCAAGGAGAAGGTGAAGGCCATCGCCCTGGTCCCCGAGCCGCGCCGCTACTACCCCAAGGCCGAGCTGGCCGGGCCGCTCCTCGGGCTGGTGGACGAGGACGGCGCCGGCATCGAGGGGGTCGAGCTGTCCCGGGAGGACGATCTGCAGGGTGTCCCGGCCCACCTCCGCTCGCTCCGCGACGGGCGGGGCCAGCTGGTGCTCTCCGATCCGCCGGTGGACGGCCGCGAGCGGGAGGGCAACCGGATCGAGCTCACCCTGGATCAGGGTATCCAGGCCACCGCCGAGCGGGCGCTGGCCCGGGCGGTGCAGTCCTCCCACGCGCTCTCCGGCATGGCCGTGGCCCTGGCCCCGGCCACCGGCGAGGTGCTGGCCATGGCCAGCTGGCCGGCCACCAACGCCAACGCCCCGCGCAGCTTCGACCAGCTCCGCGACAAGCCTGTGGCCGACGCCTTCGAGCCGGGCTCCACCGTCAAGGCCTTCAGCCTGGCGGCGGCCCTCGACGCCGGCGTCCTCCAGCCGCTCGACGCCATCGATTGCGGCAACGGCACCCTGACCATCGGCGCCCACACCATCCACGACCACGCCGCGCTGGGCTGGGCCGGTCCCTCGCGGATCATCGCCCTGAGCTCCAACATCGGCGCGGCCCGGGTCGCCGCCCGGCTCGGCCGCGAGCGGCTGCGGGCCGGCCTGGCCGCGTTCGGCTTCGGCGAGCGCACCGAGGTCGGGCTCCCCGGTGAGGCCAAGGGCCAGCTCCTGCTGGCCCGCTCCGACATCGCCCTCGCCACCCAGGCCTTCGGCCAGGGGCCCATCACCGCCACCGCCCTGCAGATCACCAACGCCATGGCGGCGCTGGCCAACGGCGGCGTGCTCCAGAAGCCCTGGCTGGTGCGCCGGGTCCTGGACCCGGTGAGCGGCGAGGTGCTGGAGGAGGGCGAGCCCACCGTGGTGGGCCGGGCCGTCTCCGCCCAGGCAGCCGCCACCATGAGCCGCTGGCTCATCGGCGTGGTCGAGGACCCCCGGGGCACGGGGCGGCGGGCGGCGCTCGACGGCTGGCGCGCCGCCGGGAAGACCGGAACCGCCCAGAAGGTGGACAGCGTCACCGGCGGCTACTCCGCCGACCGGCGCTTCAGCTCCTTCGTCGGCTTCGCACCGGTGGAGGCGCCGCGGATCGTCATCGGCGTGTTCGTGGACGAGCCCCGGGGCGACATCTACGGCGGCGAGGTGGCCGCGCCGGCCTTCAAGGAGATCGCCGAGTACGCGCTGCGGGTGATGGACGTCCGCCCGGCACCGGCTCTGGCGGACCGGCCCGCCCCGGCCCGCGAGCCGGCGGCCTCGCTGGCGCTCTCCGACCGCCGGCCCGACGACGACGACGACGCCCCGGGCACGGTGGAGTGGTCGGGCCCGGCCGTCGGCTCGGGCCACGTGGCCGTCCCCGCGCTCACCGGGCTCCCGGCGCGCGCGGCCGTGCGCGCCGTCGAGGTCCTGGACCTCGCCCCGGAGCTGCGCGGCACCGGGCGCGTGGTGGACCAGAGCCCGCCCCCCGGCCGGGCGGTCGAGCGCGGGACGCGGGTGCGGATGACCCTGGCGCCGGCGGGCTAGCGTAAGATGTCCGCCGCCCGTGTCCGGGGAGACGCGGACGGAGGTAACCTGGCCTGCGGTCGCAGGAAACCGCCTGGAACGGGGCTGGCATGGTATCCGTGCAGCGCGACCGATGAAGCTCAGCAACCTCATCGCCGGGACGGGGGCCGCGGGGGACGTGGGCGGGGATCCGGAGATCTCCGGCCTCACCTGCGACTCGCGCCAGGCCGGGCCCGGCAGCTGCTTCTTCGCCCTGCCCGGCGCCAAGCTCGACGGCCACGACTTCGCCGCCCAGGCGGTGCGCCGCGGCGCGGCGGCGGTGGTGGCCGAGCGGGCGGTCGAGTGCGCCCCGGCCCGCCTGCTCCTCGCCCCCTCGGCGCGCCGGGCCCTCTCCGTGGCCGCGGCCAACCTCCAGGGGCGCCCGGCCGACCGGATGCGGATCGCCGGGGTCACCGGAACCAACGGGAAGACGACCGTCACCTACCTGGTGGAGTCCTGCGCCACCGAGGCCGGCCTGCCCATCGGCGTCATCGGTACCATCACCCACCGTCACTCCGGTGGGGAGCGGCCGGCCAGCCACACCACCCCCGAGTCCCTGGACATCCAGGCGCTGCTGGCCGAGATGCACGCCGGCGGCACGGCCACGGCGGTGATGGAGGTCTCCTCCCACGCCCTGGCCCAGGAGCGGGTGGCCGGCATGCGCTTCTGCGCCGCCGGCTTCACCAACCTCACCCGCGACCACCTCGACTACCACGGCGACATGGAGAGCTACTTCGCCGCCAAGC
>DATKMW010000079.1:0-134592 GCA_035541675.1 Anaeromyxobacter sp.
CCACCTATGCCACCGGCTGGGCCCAGGCCCGCCACGCCATCCCCATCTACGGCACCACCCACGCCGACCACCTGGCCGAGGACGTCCCCATCACCGCGCTCATGAGCGACGAGGCGGTGGAACGGGACTACGAGGTGGAGACCGGCAACCAGATCCTGGAGGCGTTCCGCGGCCGCGATCCCCTCCACGTCCCCATGGTGCTGGTGGCCGGCCACGGGCCGTTCACCTGGGGAGAGACGGTGGAGAAGGCGGTCTACAACGCTGCTGTCCTCGAGGAGCTGGCCAGGATGGCCTTCGTCACCCATACCCTCGACCCCGCCGCCGCCCGGCTGCCCGCCCGGCTGATCCGCAAGCACTTCGAGCGCAAGCACGGGAAGGACGCGTACTACGGCCAGAAGTGAGGGGGGCCGACCTGCGGCATGCCGCCGGATGGCGCGCCGCCGCGCCCGGTGTTAGTTCCTGTGACCCAGGACGGGCCCTAGAGCCCGCGGCGAGTCGTGTCCAGACCTCCGGGCTCGGCGCGTCCGGGACGCCCCGACCGGTTCCCTCATCATGAGCCACGACGAAATCCAGCGCCGGCGGACCTTCGCCAACATCTCCCATCCCGACGCGGGCAAGACCACCCTCACCGAGAAGCTGCTGCTCTATGGCGGGGTGATCCAGCTCGCCGGCGCGGTGCGGGCCAAGCGCGGCCGCTCGAGCGCGATCTCCGACTGGATGGAGATGGAGCGGGAGCGGGGGATCTCCATCACCACCAGCGTCCTCCAGTTCCCCTACCGCGGCTTCCAGCTGAACCTGTTGGACACCCCCGGCCACGCCGACTTCAGCGAGGACACCTACCGGACCCTGCACGCGGTGGACGGGGCGGTGATGCTGCTCGACTGCGCCAAGGGCGTCGAGGCCCAGACCCGCAAGCTGTTCCGGGTCTGCCGCCAGCGGGCCATCCCCATCTTCACCCTGGTGAACAAGATGGATCGCCCGGGCCGGGACGCCTTCGACCTGGTGGGCGAGGTGGAGAGCGTGCTGGGCATCGGGGTCTTCCCCGTCACCTGGCCGGTGTTCCGGGGCGGCACCTTCCGCGGCGTGTACCACCGCCTGGCCCGCCGCGTGTACCTCTTCGACGCGGCCCATGCGCTCTCCTCGGCCACGGTCGGGGCGGAGCGGCCGCCGGTGGAGGTGACCGGGCTGGACGATCCGGCCGTGCGCGAGGAGCTCGACCCGGCGGGCTACGAGCGCCTGCGGGGCGACGCCGAGCTCCTGGAGGCGGCCGGGGACGGCTTCGACCGGGAGCGGTTCTTGGCCGGCGAGCTCTCGCCCATGTTCTTCGGCAGCGCCATCAACAACTTCGGCCTGGAGCCCTTCCTCGAGACCTTCTGCGAGCTCATGCCGCCGCCCGCTGCGCGCCTCTCCGACCAGGGCCCCATCGCCCCCACCCGCGAGGAGTTCTCCGGCTTCGTCTTCAAGATCCAGGCGAACATGGACCGGGCGCATCGCGACCGGGTGGCCTTCGTCCGCATCTGCTCGGGCCGGATGGTCCGGGGGATGAAGGTCCACCACGTCCGCACCGGCAAGGAGCTGCGGCTGGCCAACCCCACCCAGTTCCTGGCCCGCGAGCGCAGCCTGGTGGAGGAAGGGTTCGCCGGCGACGTGGTCGGTGTCCACGACCCGGGCAGCCTGGAGATCGGCGACACCCTCACCGGCGGCTCCCGCTTCGCCTTCGAGGGCATCCCCAGCTTCGCCCCCGAGCACTTCACCCGGCTGCTCCTCACCGACCCCATGCGGCGCAAGCAGTTCACCCTGGGGCTCACCCAGCTGGCGCAGGAGGGGACCATCCAGCTCTACCGCCCCCCCGAGGGCCGGGCCGGCGATCTGGTGCTGGGGGCGCTGGGGCGGCTGCAGTTCGAGGTGACCCAGTACCGGCTCCACTCGGAGTACGGGGTGGAGGTGGCGCTGGAGCCGGCGCCCTACCAGCTGGCCCGCTGGCCCTCGCGGGCCGACGGTCGCCCCCTGGACCTGGAGGCGCTGGCCGCCGCGGTGGAGGGGATGGTGGTCCTGGACGTGCGCGACCGGCCGGTGGTGCTCTTCGACCGCGAGTGGGCACTCCGCTCGGCGGAGCGCCTGCACCCGGAGTACGTCATGGCCGAGACGGCCACCGGGGTGGTGGTGCGGGCAGCCTGATCGGGGCGCTAAGGCCCCGGGAAGCGGCCGACGGCGCTGAGCAGGTCGAGGCGGGACTGGCGCACCGCGTCCTCGGCGATGACCGCGGCGCTGTCGGCGTCGCGGGCGGTGCGCTCGGCGTCGGTCACGTCCAGGCTGGTGGTGGCTCCGGCCTTGAAGGCCTCCTCCACGATGGTGAGCGCGGTGCGGGCGCGGTCGGCGGCGCGCCGGGTCTGCTCCAGGGCTGCCAGGGCGTGATCCAGGTTGGAGTAGGCCGAGCGCACGTCGGACCGGGCCTGGTCGAGCGTGCCCTGGAGCACGATCCTCGCCTCGGCCTCGAGGGCGTCGCGCTCGCCCTGCTGACCGCGCCGCAGGCCGCCCTCGTAGAGCGGGAAGGAGAGGACGAGCTGGGCCTGCCAGCCGCGGTTGGGCGTGGTGGAGGTGGCCGGGTCCTGCAGGTAGGCGAGGGCATTGAGGCTCAGGGTCGGCATCCAGTCGGCCCAGCTGTCCGCGGCCACCCGGTGCGCGGCCGCCGAGCGCTCGCGGGCGAGGAGGATGTCGGTGCGGCCCTCCTCGGCGCTCGAGATTCCCTCCTCCGGCGAGGTCGGCCCGCCGCCCAGGTCGGGCTCGGCGCGCGCGTCGAGGGGGGTGGGGGAACCGACCGCGATGGCGAGCGCCTCCTGGGCGCGCACCAGCCCGGCCACGGCGTTCTCGAACTGTGCCTGGGATGTGGCGAGCTGCTGGTCGGCGCGGGCCTCGTCCAGGGCATTCCCGATGCCGCCCAGGTGCCGGACGTGGGCGTAGTCGTAGTGGGCGGCCGCGTTCGCCACCGCCCGCTGCGAGACGTCGATGAGCCGCTTCTGGGCGATGATGGTGAGGTAGGCCCGGGCGGCGACGATGGCGACCTGGCGCCTGACGTCGATCTCGCTGGCCCGGGCGATGCCCGCCTGGTCGGCGGCGTGGGACCACTGGTACCAGCGCGAGGGCGCCAGCAGCGGCACCGACACGGCCAGGTTTCCGTTCTCGATGATCTGGGGGACGGCGACCACCGTGGCGGGCCTGACCTCCCAGGGCGGGGGGGTCGGGGAGGCTGGGACCAGGGCGGTGGCGGTCCGGGCGTGATCGATGCGGGTCCAGGTGCCGTTGGCGGAGACCAGCGGCAGGGCCGAGGCCCTGGTCTCGGCCAGGAGGGCCTCGGTGCGGTTGACCTCCTCGGCCGCCACCTCCACCGGCACGGAGCGCTGGCTGGCGAGCCGCACCGCCTCGTCGAAGTCGACGGAGGCCAGGGGGGCAGGATCCTGCGCGCGGGTGGCGGTCGCCAGCAGGAGACCGCAGAGGACGGGCGTTGAGCGCATGGTGTGGGATCAGGGGGATGTGTTGGGCGTGGTGCCGTCCGCCAGATCGATGGGAGGACCGTCGAGGAGGTGGGACCTCTTCGAGAACCGCTCCAGCCAGGTGTACAGGCAGGGGATGAGGAACAGGGTGAAGACCGTGGAGACGGTGAGCCCGCCGATCACCGCTCGCGCCAAGGGGAGGTTCGTCTCGCTGCCCTCGCCGAACCCCATGGCCATGGGGAACAGCCCGAAGATGGTGGCGATGGTGGTCATGAGGATGGGGCGGAGCCGGGTCTTGCCGGCCAGCACCGTCGCCTCGATCAGCGGCTGCCCGCGCGACTGCAGGACCCGCGCGAAGTCAACCAGCAGCACTCCGTTCGAGACCACGATGCCCACCATCATGATGATGCCCATGAAGCTGTTCACCGAGAGCGTGGTCCCGGTGAGCCAGAGGGCCACGTAGACGCCGGCGATGCCCAGCGGCACCGAGAACATGATCACCAGCGGGTCGACCAGCGACTTGAACTGGGAGGCGAGGATCATGTACACGAGCGCGACGGCCAGCAGGGCGGCGAAGGCCAGGCCGCCGAAGGCCTCCTTCTGCGCCGCGGTCTGACCTCCCAGGGTGGCGGTGAAGCCGTCGGGCTTCGGCAACTCGTCCACCACCCGTTGGGCCGCCACGCTCACGCTCCCCAGGTCCTTCCCTGGCGCGACGTTGGCGGTGACGTCGATGATGCGCTGCAGGTACTTGCGGTTGATGGTGACCGGCCCGGAACCGCGCTTCACGATGGCGATGTTGGCCAGGTTGACCACCGAGCCCGTGGACGAGCGCATGAAGATGTCGGAGAGGTCCTGGACCCGGCTGCGGTAGGCGTCGTCCAGGCGCACGTTGATGTAGTACTGGTTCCCGGTCTTGGCGTCGATGTAGGGAATGGGCGAGAACTGCGTGGTCCCGGCCAGGCTGGTGAGCACGGTCTGGGCCACGTCGCTCTCGTTGAGGCCGAGGCGTCCCGCCTTCTCCCGATCGACCGACACGTCCAGCTCCGGGTAGTTCTCCTCACGGGAGACCTGGACGTCGGTGAGCAGGGGATCCCCCTTCTCGTCGGAGAGGGCGCGCAGCCGCGAGGCCAGCTGCTTGGCGTAGTCGCCTCCGGCCTCCAGGTCGTATCCCACGATCTCCACGTCGACCGGGGCGGGCGACCCGAAGTTGAGGATGCGCTTCACGATTCCGCCCACGAAGAAGTAGGCCTGGGTCCCGGGGAACTCCCGGAAGACCGCCTGCCGCACGCGATCGGCGAGCTCCTCGTCGCTGGAGTTGCGCCGGGTCTTGGGGATGAGGTTGACGTTCAGGTTGGCGGAGTGCGGGCCGGTGTTCTGGCTGTACATGCCGGAACGACCCACCGGCAGGCCGGAGTCGGAGATCACCGTGCGGATCACCGGCTGCCCCTCCTTGCCCTTCTCCCCCCCCAGTACCCGCTGGATGGTGCCCTCGATCCGGGCGGTGATGACCTCGGTGCGATCCACCCGGGTTCCGATGGGGGTCTTGTAGGCGATGGAGAACTGGCTCTCGTCGGTGTCGGGGAAGAACTCGGTCCCCACCCGGGTCTTCAGCACCACGAAGGTGCCGATGCAGCCCACCACGATCACGCCCACCACCAGGAGCCGGTGGCGCAACACCCAGCGCAGCGCCTGGGCGTAGCCCTCATCGAGCTGCGTGAAGCGGCGGGTGACCCATCGGCTGACGCGGTGCCCCTTCCCGGTCTCCTCGGCGCGCAGGTACTTGAGGCAGAGGATGGGGGTCACGGTGCGGGACACGAGGAAGCTCATGATGAGCGCGAAGGCGATGGTGAGGGCCAGCGGGAGGAAGAGGTTCTTCGCCACCCCGGCCAGGAAGACCACCGGGAAGAAGACCACGATGGTCGTCACCGTGGAGACGAAGATGGGCATGGCCACCTCCTGGGCGGCGTTCAGGACCGCCACGCGGCGGTCCTGGCCCAGGGCCAGGTGTCGGTGGATGTTCTCCAGCTCCACGATGGAGTCGTCCACCAGCCGGCCCACCCCGAGGGCCAGGCCACCCAGGGTGAAGACGTTGAGCGTCTCGCCGGTGAAGAACAGCAGCACGAAGGTGGCGATGATGGAGAGGGGGATGGCCACGGCGATGATCCCGGTCGCGGAGAGCGAGACCAGGAAGACGAGGATGACGGCGACCGCCAAGAGGCCGCCGGTGACCGCCTCGTGCTCCAGGGAGCCGATGGCGGCCCGGATGTAGGTCGACTGGTCGAAGGCGATGGCCAGGTGGACGTTGGGCGGGACCCCGCGGAGGTTGGCGATGGCCTTGCGGACCGTGTCCACCACCGACACGGTGTTGGCGCCGGGCTGCTTGAGCACCCGCAGGAAGACGCCTCGCTCGCCGTTCACCCGCACGATCTCGGTCTGGTCGGCGCTGCCGTCGTCGACCTGGGCGATGTCGGAGATCCGCACCGGCTGGCTGGAGCCGTCGAGGGACGGCCGCACCACCACGTCGCGGACCGGGCGCGCCTCGCCGAAGGAGGTGTTGGAGAAGACGTTGTAGTCGGTGGTGGTGGTGCGCAGGTCGCCGGAGGGAAAGAGCAGGTTGGAGCGGTTGACCGCGCTCAGCACGTCGAGGATGCCGAGGCCGCGGGCGCGCAGGGCGTCCCGCTGCACCTTGACGTCGATCTCGCGGATCTTGCCGCCGCCGACGCTGGCGCTGGCCACCCCGGGGATGCGCTCGATCTGCGGCTCGATGGTGTTGTAGGCGATGTCGTAGAGCTCCTTCTCGTCCAGCCCTTCCCCGTTGATGGCCACCTGGACCACCGGAATGCCGGTGATGTCGACCTTGACCACGAAGGGTTGCTGGATCCCGGGAGGGAGCGAGACGAGGATCTGACCCACCCGCTGGGCCACGTCGAACTGGGCGTTGTCGAGGTTGGTCCCGTACTGGAACCAGACCCGGACCACCGAGATGCCCTGCTTGGAGGTGCTCTCGACGCGATCGACGCCCGGCGAGGAGGAGACGGCCCGCTCGATGGGGACGGTGATCGACTTCTCGATGTCGACGGGGCCGGCGCCGGTGTAGAAGGTCGCGACCTGGACCAGCGGGATGTCGATGTTGGGAAAGAGGTCGACGGAGAGCCGGGTGAGCGACACCCAACCCAGCGCCACCGTCATGAGCGACATCATGAGGATGAAGATGGGATTCCTCAGGGCGAGGCGCGTGAGCCACATGGCGCTGGATCCTGTCTAGGGAGCGCTGGCGGTGACCGCCGGTCGCCCCGTGAACGCGTCGAGGTTCCTGAAGGAGCGGACCGCCACCCCATCCGACAGCACGTCCATGCCGGCGGTGACGATCTCGTCCCCGGGCTTGAGGCCGGTGAGCGCCTCGATCCAGTCCCCGCCGTCGACGCCGGGCTGGAACTGGACCCGCTTCACGTGGGCGCTCATCGGAGCCTGGGCGGCGGGCTTGGCCGCGCCCTTGCTCCCCGCGGGGGAAGATGCGCCGGCGGGCGCCGCGGAGCCGGTCGGGTCTGCCGCGGAGGGGGCGAGGTCGGTGAGGACGAAGACGTAGTCCTTCCCGTTCGAGAACTGTACCGCCGAGGCGGGCACCACCACCGCGCCGCGGTGGATATCGGTCACGATGCCGGCGCGGCCGTACATCCCCGGGCGCAGCAGGCCATCGGCGTTGGGCAGCTGGATCTCGGCGTCCAGCGTGCGCGCCACCGGGTCGAAGGCGGGCGAGACCCGCACCACCTTCCCCTGGAAGCTACGGCCGGGGAGGGCGTCCACCTCCAGGTGGGCGTCCTGCCCCAGCCGGAGCCGGGAGACATCGCGTTCGTTCACCGGCACGAAGACCCGCAGCACGTCGAGGCGGGCCACGGTCAGGATGGCGCTCGAGCCCGAGCTGGGCCCCACCAGGGCGCCGGGGTCGAGGCGGCGGACCGACACGTATCCGTCGAGGGGAGACTCGATGCGCATCTCGCCCAAGCGCACGGCCAGGGCGCCCACGTTCGCCTGGGCGGCGGCCAGCGACGCCTCGGACGCCTCGAGGGCGCTGTCGTCCTGCTGGAGCTCCTGCTGGGAGACGAACCCGGTGGGGGCCAGCTGGTGCGCCCGGTCCCGGTTGGCGCGCGCCAGGGTGACCGCCGCCTGGGTCTGGGCCAGGGCCCCCCGGGCGGCGGCGAGCTGGTCGGGGAGGTCCGAGGGCCGGACCACGGCGAGGAGCTGCCCCCGACGGACCCGGTCGCCGCGATCGACGAGCACCGCGTCCAGGTAGCCGAGCGCCTTGGCTCCCACGTCCGCCTGCAGGATGGGGCGAAGGTCCACCGGAGAGCGGATCTCCACCGGCACGTCGCGGACCCATACCGAGGCGCTGGTGACGGCCGGGGGAGGCCGCTGGCGTGGCGCGACCTCCTTGTGGCAGGCCGGCGCGGCAGCGAGCAGCAGGAGCGGGGTACAGGTGCTGAGTTTCACGACGAACCTCTTCCGGGGATGGGGGAGTGGAGCGAGCCTCTTCCCCGGGGCCTGGCCGGGGACGACGGAGGCGCGGCGGGTCGGATCCTCGACGGCAAGGGCTCGACGCTCGACGCGCGCGCGCTGGACCCCTCGATGAGGGTGGCCAGCCGAGCCAGGACCTTGCCCAGGGAGGCGCGGGCGGCGGCGCGCTCCTCGGCGGTGAGGGCGGAGTCGATGACCCCGCGCACCTCGCGGGCCACCGGGACCAGGCGCCGGGCCAGCGCCTCGCCGCCCGGCGCCAGGCTCAGCCGGACTCGCCGCCGGTCGTCCGGGTCGCGGGAGGTGGCCACCAGGCTCGCCTCGCCTAGGGCGCGCACCACGCGGCAGGCGGTGGCCTCGTCCACGTGGAGGCGGGCGGCCAGCTCGGCCTGGGAGGAGCAGGCGTTCTCGGCCACGGCCACGATGGCCCAGAACTGCTGGATGGAGAGGCCCAGCGGCTCGGCCTGGGCGGCTACGAACTGCCGGACCGACCGCGCCACCAGCGCGGCCAGCAATCCGATGGGGCGCTCCGGCGCGAGGTGGGACGATTCTTTCAAGGTCAACGATTGTTATTGCAACCCTTCGACGGGGTCAACCGCCAGCCCGCCGCGCTAGTCGAAATCCGCCGGCGCGCCCGGCTGCTCGGCCAGCTGGAAGAGCCGCTCCACCTGGGCGGGCAGCACCCGGTCCAGGGAGAGGGGCGGGAGGTCCTGGCGGGCGAACCAGGCCACCCCCGGGGTCTCGGCGCTGGCCCGGAGGGTGCCGCCGGTCGGCTGGCAAAGGAAGATGATCTTGTACACGTGGGCCAGCTGCGGCGGGTGGGGGTGCTTGTGCTTGTCGAGGACCGCCAGGAGCCGCACCGGCCGGACCAGGAGGCCCGCCTCCTCGCGCACCTCGCGGGCCGCGACCTCGCCGGGGCTCTCGCCCAGGTCGGCCCAGCCGCCGGGCAGCGACCAGCGGCCGTCCGACACCTCCTGGACGAGGAGGATCCGGTCCCCGTGAAGGACCGCGGCGCGCACGTCGACCTTGGGAGTCACGTAGCCTGGCTCGGCCTCGAGCCGCGCCAGCGCCGCGCCCGGGTCGAGGTCGGTGTGGGCGGCCAGGATCTCCGCCGCCACCCGGCGGACCTGGCCGAACCGGTCCAGGTCGAAGGGATCGCGGGAGTAGGTCAGCCCGGCCGCGGCGATGGTCTGCAGCGTGTCGGCCCAGGCGAGCCAGGTGGGTCGCTCCATCCGCCTAGCCTTCCCGCCGGCCGGCGATGTGCTCGCGCAGGGCCTCCACCGCCAGCTGGTGGTCGTCGCGCTGGGGCAGGCCGGAGATGGTGAGCGTGCCCACGAAGCCCACCCGGCGCACCACCAGCGGCAGGCACCCGCCGTGGGGGGCGTAGTCCCGCTCGTCCAGGAACATCTCCTCGGCCAGGGTCCGCTGCTTCACCCGCAGCCTGAGACCGGTGGCGTAGGAGCTGCGGAAGGTACGGTTCACCAGCCGCTTCTTCCGCTCGATCCAGTGGAAGTTGTCGGGGGCCGCGCCGGGCATGGCCGCGTGGAAGAGCCGCTGGCCGCTGCGCTCCACGTCGATGGCGATGGGGAGCTTGCGGGTCCTCGCCAGCTCCACCAGGGACAGGCCGAGCTCGAGCGCGTCGTCGTTGTCGAGCGACTCCAGCACCAGCTCGCGTTCCTCCGCCTCCACCCGCCGCAGCTCCTCCTCCAGGGTCTCGGCCATCGCCGTCACGCTCCTCTCGGGCCCGGCCAGCGCCAGCCGGCGAGGTCGGGCGGGTCGATACCGTGCTCGTGAGCATACAGCAGGCTGGCGATCTGCCGGTTGCGCAGGCGCTCCTTGGCATGGGCGCCGGCCACGCGGAGCCGCGGGACCCGGTCGATCACGTCGATGGCGATGCTGAACCGGTCGATCTGGTTGCGGATGGCCAGCTCCAGGGGGGTGTTGATGTTTCCCTTCTCCTTGTAGCCGCGCACGTGGATGTTGGGGTGGTTGGTCCTCCGGTAGGCGAGGCGGTGGACCAGCCAGGGGTAGCCGTGGAAGTTGAAGATGACCGGCCGGTCTCGGGTGAACAGGCCGTCGAAGTCGCGATCGGAGAGGCCGTGAGGGTGCTCGCTCTCCGGCTGCAGCGCGAACAGGTCCACCACGTTCACGAAGCGGAGGCGGAGGTCGGGGAAGTCCTCGCGCAGCATGGCCACCGCCGCCAGCGCCTCCAGGGTGGGGATGTCTCCGGCGGTGGCCACCACCACGTCGGGCTCGACCCCCTGGTCGGTGGAGGCCCACTCCCAGGTGCCGATCCCCTTGGTGCAGTGGATCCGGGCCTCCTCCATGTCCAGGTACTGCAGGTGGGCCTGCTTGTCGGCGACGATCACGTTCACGTAGTTCTCGCTGCGCAGGCAGTGGTCGGCCACGGAGAGGAGGCAGTTGGCGTCGGGCGGCAGGTAGACGCGGGTCACGCGGGCGCTCTTGTTCACCACCACGTCGAGGAAGCCCGGGTCCTGGTGGGTGAAGCCGTTGTGGTCCTGCCGCCACACCGTGGAGGTGACCAGGAGGTTCAGCGAGGCGATCTCCTTGCGCCAGGAGATGGCGTTGCAGATGTCCAGCCACTTGGCGTGCTGGTTGAACATCGAGTCGATGATGTGGACGAAGGCCTCGTAGGAGGAGAAGAAGCCGTGGCGGCCGGTGAGCAGGTACCCCTCCAGCATGCCCTCCAGCGTGTGCTCGGAGAGCATCTCCACCACCCGGCCGTCCCGAGCGATGCAGCTGCCGTCCTGGTCCTCGGGCAGGATGGCGGCCATCCACTCCTTGGCGGTCACGGCGTAGAGCGCGTCGAGGCGGTTCGAGGCGTTCTCGTCGGGCGAGAGCACCCGGAAGTTGTCCGGGTTGCGCCGCATCACCTCGGTGAGGAAGAGCCCGAGCGGCCGGGTGTTCTCATGGGTCCCCTGCCCGGGCGCCTCGACCTTCACCGCGAACTCGGAGAAGTCGGGGAGCCGCAGGGGACGCTTGAGGAGGCCGCCGTTGGCGTGGGGGTTGGCGCCCATGCGGCGCGCCCCCGAGGGCGCCTGGCGCCGCACCTCCGGCGCCGGCCCCCCGGCGGCGTCGAACAGCTCCTCGGGACGGTAGCTCCGCATCCACTGCTCGAGGATCTTCAGGTGGGCGGGATTGGTCCGGACGTCGGCGATGGGCACCTGGTGGGCCCGCCAGAACCCCTCCAGCCGGTGGCCGTCCAGCTCGCGGGGTGCGGTCCAGCCCTTGGGCGCGCGCAGCACGATCATCGGCCAGCGGGGCCGCTCCGGCGTGCCCCCGCGGCGGGCCTCGGCCTGTGCGGTGCGGATGGCCGCGAGGCAGTGGTCGAGGGTGGCGGCCATGGCCTGGTGCATGCTCTCCGGGTCGGAGCCCTCCACGAAGCAGGGGGACCAGCCGTAGCCCCGCAGGAGCGAGGCCAGCTCCTCGGGGGGGATGCGGGCCAGGAGGGTGGGGTTGTTGATCTTGTACCCGTTGAGGCTGAGGACGGGCAGCACCGCTCCGTCGCGGGCGGGGTTCAGGAACTTGTTCACGTGCCAGGAGGTGGCCAAGGGCCCGGTCTCGGCCTCGCCGTCGCCCACCACCGCCGCCACCAGCAGGCCGGGGTTGTCGAAGGCCGCCCCGCAGGCGTGGGAGAGCACGTAGCCGAGCTCACCGCCCTCGTGGATGGAGCCGGGGGTCTCGGGGGTGCAGTGGCTGCCGATGCCGCCCGGGAAGGAGAACTCCTTGAAGAAGCGGCGCAGCCCCTCCTCGTCCTGCCCCTTGTCCGGGTAGGTCTCGGAGTAGGTGCCCTCCAGGTAGACCGGGCCCAGGACGCCCGGGGCGCCGTGGCCCGGGCCGGCCAGGAAGATGGCCTCGAGGTCGTCCTTGCGGATGAGGCGGTTCAGGTGGGTCCAGACGAAGGAGAGGGCCGGGCTCGCTCCCCAGTGGCCGAGGAGGCGGCTCTTCACGTGCTCGGGGGCGAGCGGCCGGCGCAGGAGCGGGTTGTCGCGCAGGTAGATCATCCCCAGGGCCAGGTAGTTGCAGGCCCGCCAGAAGCGGTCGAGCCCGGCGAGCTCGTCGCGCGAGAGCGGCGCGCCGGCGATGGTGGAGCGGGTGGCGCCGTAGGGGCTCAGCGCCGCGTCGGAAGGGATGGGCTCTGGTTGGGTGGCCATGCGCGGCTCCGGGCAAGGGGGCAGGGATCATCGTCCGGGCGGCGCCGCGCGTAAAGGGCGACGTGGGACGGGCGGTGACGAGCGCGACCCCAGGGTGGCGCGGGCGGCGCCCGACGGCACGGCGTCCTTGCCCCATCCGGTGGCCGCGTGCGAGGATCGGCCGACCTCGATGGGAACGGAAGCGCGGGACCAGGCCGTCCGCGAGCGGCGTGCGGCGTTGCCGGACAACATCGCCGATCGGGTGGCCGAGCACGCGCGGGCCCGACCCGGGGAGGTGGCCCTCATCGAGCACAACACCGGCGAGGGGGTGACCTGGCGCGCGCTCGACCGGGCCGCCACCGCGCTCGGCGCGAAGCTGCTGGCCAGCGGGTTCGAGAAGGGGGACGTGCTGGCCACCAGCCTGCCGCTCCTCAAGGAGCACGTCTTCCTGCAGCTGGCCGCCTACCGGGTCGGGGTGGTGCTGGCCCCGCTGGATCTGCGGCTCCGGGCCGGTGAGCTCCGGGCCTGCCTGGAGCAGCTCCGGCCCAAGGGCTTCTTCTACGCCGGCGCGCCGGCGCTCCTGCCGGTGATGCGGGAGGTGGTGGGGAAGGTCGAGGGGGTCCGCCACTTCGTGCAGTTCCAGAAGGAGCCGGCCGGAGTCCTGCCCGGCGCGGTCTGGGTGAGGGAGTTCACCCGCGACCTCGGGCGCCGCTACCTGGCCGCGCTCCTCTCCGGCGCGGTGCGCCGAGCCCGGCGGCGCCTCTCGCGGCGCGACGGATGCCTGGTCATCTTCACCACCGGCTCGACCGGCTCCCCCAAGGCGGCGCTGCTCTGCCACGAGGGGATCCTGGCCCAGAACGTGGCCCTCTCGGTCGGCTTCGCGCTCCGCCCGGACGATCGCCTGCTGGTGAACCTTCCGCCCTCGCACGTCGGATGCGCCACCGAGCTCCTGGGCACGGCCCTCTACCAGGGGATCACCTCCGTGCTCCTGCACGTCTTCGACGCCGAGCGGAGCCTGGAGGCCATCGCGCGCCACCGGGTCACCGTGCTGGGGCAGATCCCGGCCATGTTCAACCTGGAGTGGAGCCTCCGGCGCTACCGCGAGTACGATCTCTCCTCGGTCCGCCTGGCGATCTACGGCGGGCAGTCGGTCCCTCGCGCCTTCCTCGACCGGCTGCGCCAGATGGCCCCGGAGATCGGGACCGGGCTGGGGCTCACCGAGACGAGCGGCTTCTGCACCTACACCCCTCCCGGCGCGGGCGCCGAGGACCTGGCGGAGGCCATCGGCTTCGACATGCCGCACTGCCCGCTCTCCGTCCGCGCGCCCATGAGGCCGGACGGAACCGCCGGCCCGGAGGTACCGAAGGGCGAGCTGGGCGAGATCTGCTTCTCCGGGCCGCAGCTCTTCCTCGGCTACCTGGGCAACCCCGCGGCCACGGCGGCGGCCGTCTCCCGGGATGGGATCCTCTACACCGGCGACCTGGGCCGGTATGATGGGCGCGGCCTCCACCTGGCCGGCCGCTCCGGCCTGACCATCAAGCCCAAGGGCTTCCAGGTGTTCCCCGGCGACGTGGAGACCTGGGTGCTGGAGCGACTCGACGGCGTCGCCGCCGCGGCGGCCTGCGTGGCCGCGGAGCACGCCGTCTTCGGCGAGGCCATCGTCCTCTTCGTGGAGTGCGCGCCGGGCCGGGAGCTCGGGGCCAGGCAGGTGATGGAGGCCTGCCAGGGGCTCGCCTCCTATTCCCGGCCTGGCCACGTGGAGGTGGTGCCGGCCGGGTCGCTCCCCCTGAACCGGGTGGCCAAGACCGACTACCTGGCGCTCCGCCAGCGCGCCCGCGAGATCGTGGACCGCCTTCGGGCCGAGGGCGGCTGGGACGCGCGGGGCTGATCGCCGGTCGAGGCCCCCCCGCTCAGTGGACCGCGGCCGCCGCCCCCGGCTGCGCCCGTCGGGTGAGCAGGACCAGCGGCACCATCACCAGGGTGAAGCAGCCGAGCAGGTAGAGGGCGTCGAGGTAGGCGAGGGTCTGCGCCTGCTGGGCGAGCTGGTGGGAGAGGGAGAGGTAGGTCCGGCGGAGCGCGTCGACCGAGGAGGCGCCCGCGCGCTGCAGGACGGCCGCCGTCGAGGCCAGGCGGGCCCGCAGCACGGGATTCCCCGGATCGAGCCCCTCGACCAGCCGCGCCTGGTGGAACTGGGAGCGCCGGGCGACGAGCGTGGTGATGAAGGCGATCCCCACGTCACCGCCGAGGTTCCGGGCCAGGTTGACCACCCCCGAGACCGCGTTGTTCCTTTGGGGGGGGATGCCCTGGTAGACGATGGTGTTGATGGGCACGAAGAGGAAGGCCAGCCCGGAGGCCTGGAACAGGCGGAGGAGCATGGTGGTGCGGAAGTCGATGCCCGGGCTGAGGGCGTGGGCCATGGCGAAGAGCGAGCCGGAGAGGATGGCGAACCCGAGGGTGATGAGCCACCGGGCGTCGACCCGGGAGACCAGCCGGCCCACCAGCGGCATGAGCAGGATGATGACCACCCCGCCCGGCGACAGCGTCTCGCCCGCCTGCTGGGCGCTGTAGCCCAGCCAGACCTGCTCGTACTGCGGGAGGAGCACGGTGGACCCGTAGAGCGCGATCCCCAGGACCAGCATCATCGAGGCCGAGGCGGCGAAGTTCCGGTTCTCGAAGAGGTGGAGGTCGACCACCGGGTGGTCGGTCCGCCACTCCCAGGCCACGAAGGCGATGAGGGCCAAGGCCGCCACCGCCGCGAAGGCGACGATGGTGGGCGCGGCGAACCAGTCCGACTCCTGCCCCTTGTCCAGTACGTACTCCAGCGACCCCAGGCCGAGCGCGACGAGGCCCAGCCCCGTCCAGTCCACCCGGCCGGCCTTGCCCCGGAGGTCCCGGAGCCAGGGCGGGTCGACCACCATGCGGCTGGCGAGGAGCAGGGAGAGCACCCCCACCGGCACGTTGATGAAGAACACCCACCGCCAGGAGAAGTGGTCGGTGATGTAGCCGCCCAGGGTCGGGCCGATGGCCGGGGCCAGCACCACCGCCATGCCGTAGACGGCGAAGGCCATGCCCCGCTGCCGAGGCGCGAAGGTGTCGGCCAGGATGGACTGCTCGGTGGGGGCCAGCCCGCCGCCGCCCACGCCCTGGAGCACGCGGGCCAGCACCAGCGTCCCCAGGTTGGGCGCCAACCCGCACAGGAACGAGGAGACCGTGAACAGCCCCACGCTGGTCAGGTAGTAGCGCTTCCGCCCGAAGCGGTTGGCCAGCCAGCCGCTCACCGGGAGGACGATGGCGTTGGACACCAGGTACGAGGTGAGCACCCAGGTGGCCTCGTCCTGGCTCACCGAGAGGCTGCCGGCCATGTGCGGCAGGGACACGTTGGCGATGCTGGTGTCCAGCACCTCCATGAAGGTGGCCAGGGTGACGGTCAGGGCCACCGCCCAGGGGTTATGACCCCCCGTGAAACCCAGCGGCTCGCCGTCGCTCATCGCAGCGCGACCGTGGGCTCGACCGACATGCCGGGGCGGAGCCGGTCCAGCCCGGGCTGGCCGGGGTCCAGACGGATCCGCACCGGCAGCCGCTGCACCACCTTCACGTAGTTGCCGGAGGCGTTCTCCGGGGGGAACAGGCTGTACTCGGAGCCGGTGGCACCGGGGAAGCTCTCCACCTCGCCCCGGAGATCGCGGTCCAGGGCGTCCACGTGGACGGTGGTTCGCTGGCCGACGCGCATGCGCCGGACCTGCGTCTCCCGGAAGTCGGCGGTCACCCAGAGCTGGCCGGTGGCGGTGAGGGCCATGAGCTGCTGCCCGACCTCGATCCGCTCGCCGGGGTTGACCGCCTTGCGCCCGACCACGCCGTCGGCCGGTGCCACCACCCGGGCGTAGCCGAGGTTCAGCTCGGCCTGGCGCTCGCGGGCCTGGGCCAGGGCAAGGTCGGCCCGCTCGGCCTCCACCGCCGCCTGGCTGATCTGGAGGTGCGGCGAGGCGGTCCGCTCCACCTCGGCCTGGTGCGCCTGCGCCGACCGAAGCCGCGCCTCGCGCCCCTGGAGCTCCTTCTCGGCGCTGGCCAGGGCGGCGACCGCCACATCGTGGGCCGTCTCTCGCTGGTCGTAGTCGGCTCGGGCCATGCTTCCGCCGGAGAGCAGCGCCCGGGCCCGGTCGAGCTGGAGGGCGGACAGGCGCTCGCCGGCCCGGGCCTGGTCCAGGGATCGCCGGGCCGCCTCCTCCGCGCTGGAGGCGGCATCCACCTCGGCGCGCGCCTGCTGGCGGGCGGCGCGGTCTTCGGTCTCGGTGACCGCTACGCCGGGGGTGCCCGAGGCCAGGCGCGCCTCGGCCTCCGCCACCGCCGCCCGCGCCTCGGCCAGGGCCACCTGGAGGTCGGTGGGATCGAGCTCCACCAGGACATCGCCGGCGTGGACGCGCTGGTTGTCGCTGACCCGGACCGAGGTGACCGTGCCCGGCACGCGGGAGGAGATGGCCACGATGTCGCCGCCGATCCGGGCGTCGTCGGTCTCCTCGTAGCCCAGGCCGTGGAGCCACCACGCCCCGGCCGCGATCAGCGCCACCAGGGCCAGCGCGCCGAGCAGGGCCCCCCGCACCGGTCGTCGGGGCACCGCCTGGGGGCCGACGGGCTCGTTGACCGGCGGTACCGGCTCGGGGCGGGGAGCTCGCGCCGGCCCGCCGCCGCTTCCCCGGTGGGCCCCGGGGGATGGCACCGGGTGCGGCGCCCCGGCTTCCAAGGAACGTCCCTCGTCCACGTCCGCTCCTCCTCGCGTTGCGCCGCGCGACATAAGACGGCGCCACGGCCGGCGCCGCGCGGGCGCGCCCCCGACCCATCGCGGGCTGCGACGGAAGGTCTGGCGGGACACCGACCGAGGGTGAACGCCGGGCCTGGCGACCGGGCGGGCGCCGGTCAGCCGGCATTCGGCGGCGCGCCCCCCCGGGCGAGGAGGCGACCGACCAGGGCCACGAGGCCCGCCACCACCACCCCGAGCGCGATCCAGAAGGCCAGGCGGGCGCCGCCGCTCGAGCCGCCGCGCCCGGCCTGGGGCGGAGGCGGAGGGCCGAGCGCCACCTCCCGCGCTGCGGCAGAGCGCAGGCGGGGCGCGAGCAGGGCCAGGTCGTAGTGCGGGGCCCGCAGATCGGCGCCGTAGAGGAGGTCTAGGGCCGGCCCGGGGTCGAAGAAGCGGACCCGGTAGGAGGGGAGGAGGAGCCGCGCCGAGGCGATGGGGAGCGGGGCATTGTCGCCGTCGTCCACCAGGACCAGGAGCCGGGGCGCGCGCAGCGCCGGGAGGGGGAGGGAGAGGGGAGGGGGCGGCCGGGCCGGATCGGCGTGCGCCCAGGAGGCGGAGGCGAGGAGGTCCGGCCCGCGCCGGCCGGGCCGGTCCGGCTCGGCGTAGACCCGCACCTCCCGGGTGAACACCCGGGTGCGGGTCTCCAGGACCAGCCGCGCCTCGGGGTAGGCCTCCTCCGGCGCGTACAGCGCGTGGACCGTGACCCCGCCGCGGGCCAGGTCCCGCGGCGGGCCGGCCGCCTGCCGCTCGTCCAGCAGAACCGCCAGGGGCTCGTCGCGCCTCTCCAGCAGGTAGGGGATCTGCCTCCCGTCGGCGGCCGAAAGGCGCAGGTCGCCCAGATCGGCGCTGCGGGAGAGGACGTCGGCGTCGAGGCGGACGGCCACCAGCCCGGGGGGCGACACCGGATCGATCCGGCGGGCCCAGCGGAAGGCGCCGCGGTCGAGCTGGGCGCCGGCCCCGGCGGCGTCGCCGGCGGCGGTCCCGGGCGGCTCGGGAGCGGGCCGAGCCGCGTTGGGGCCCTCGGCCCTGGCCCGCGCCGGGTGCAGGCGGGATAGCTCGGGCCGCAGCGCCTCCAGGTCGTACCGCGGCGCGGGGCGGTCGGGGTCGCCCAGGCTCGCCTCCAGGGGCGCACCGGTGCTGCTCTCGAAGTAGATCCAGGGCTGTGGTGCGAGCTCGGCCGCCGCGGCGCGGAGCGGCAGGGGCGGGTTGTCCCCGTCCTCCACCACCAGCTCCAGCTCGACCTCCTCCGGTGTCGACACGGGGATGCGCAGCTGGGCCACCCGCACCTCGTCGCGCTCGGCGACGAGCAGGGCCCCGCTCCCCAGCTCGACCGGCGCCAGCTGGCCGCCGGCGAGCCGCGCCTCCAGCACCCGTGCCTTGCGGGCCAGTCGCGGCGCGTCCACCTCCAGCACCACGGCCTGGACCGGCAGGTGCGGCCCGGGCGCCCGGAGCGCGAAGCGGGAGGTGCCCGGCTCGCCGTCGCGGGGCGAGACGGCGAGCGGCACCAGCGGCCCGGCGGCCGGCGCGGATTCGGGGGCGAGGAGCGCGCTGGCCGCGGTGGGGAGGGCGAGCCGCGGGCTCTTCCTGTCGTCGAGCAGCAGGCGCAGGAAGCGCGCCGAGGTCCGGCCGAAGCGGAGCTCGCGGCGGGACAGCTCACCCGGGCAGGGCCTGCCGCCGCAGGCGCCGGGGTCGAGCGGCAGCGCGTACAGCGCCTCCCCGGAGGCCAGGACCGTCCAGCGCTGGCCGTCGGCGCTTCCCTCCACCCTCGCCTGCTTGAGGTAGCCCGCCTCCGAGAAGGTCACCCGCAGCCCGGCCACCTCCCGGAGGGCGCCCAGGTCGAGCTCGGCGCCGCTCTCCGCCCGCGTGGCCGGGATGGCGCGGATCCGGGCGGCGGCCGCCCAGCGGGACGGCTCCGCGGGCGGCGGCACCAGGAGGTAGGGCACCTCCGCGCCGCCGGGGTCCCGCAGGCGCAGGTCGGCGAGGTCCCCCCGCGCCGAGGCCGAAAGGAAGGCGGGCGGGAGATCGAGCCGCTGCGGGCCGGTCCCGGCCGGCCGGACCGCGAACCGCTCCTCGGCGGCGGCCTCGACGGCGAGGCCCAGCGCGGCCGAGGTCGCGAGCAGGGTGAACGCGGCGCGCGATCTCATGGGCTCTCCGGGGACGGGGGCGGCGGAGGGGGGGCGGGGGCCTGGGAGGGCCGGGGCCCACCGCGCAGCACGAAGCGCTGGAGCACCACCGCCACCAGGGCGAGGCTCACGGCCAGCCCCGCCAGCGAGGCCACCCGGTACAGGCCGGTGAGGCGCGCCAGGTCGTGGAGGAACGCCTTCAGCACCGTGGCGGCGAGCAGGGCGATGGCGGCGATGCGCGGCCCTCGCAGGCGGAGGGCGACGCCGGCGGCGAGCAGGCCCACCGCGAAGACGGCCCAGCCGATGGTGTAGGAGAGGTCGGGTGCCAGCCCCGCCGAGAAGCGGAAGGTGATCCGCTCCCCGGCCGACCAGAAGTCGGCGATCTCGACGTGGAGCAGGGTGAAGAGGAGCACGGCGCCGCCCGAGCCGGCCAGGGTGGAGAGGCGAGGGCCCCGCCCCAGGAGCCGGTCCTGTCCCCGAGACAGCAGCCAGGCGGCGGCGAGGTGGGCGCCGGCCACCAAGAGGTAGGCGTACAGGTACCAGTTCCAGACCGGGGCCTGGCCGCGGGCGTGGTACTCGAGGATCCAGGGATTGAGGAAGGGCAGGAGCCGCACGAACGAGGCGGCGAGGAGGGCGCAGGCCCAGGCCAGGAGCCCCGGGTGCGGGATGCGCCGCCACAGCCAGGCCAGCGCGGCCGCCTGCAGCGCCCAGCCGATGGTCCACCACTGCCGGTCGAGCTGCAGCGGGATGGCCACGGTCACCAGGGCCAGCATCGAGGCCGCCACCAGGGCCAGCCGGCCCGTGTCGCGCTCCGAGGGCGGCTCCAGGTTGAGCAGGAGGCGGAGGTGGGGCAGGAGCAGGACGGCCTCCCCCAATGGGAGCGCCCCGATGTACGGGCCGGCCCCCTGGGCGAGGAGCGCCTTGCGGGCCACGAGCAGGTACATGCCGCTCGACAGGGCGGCGCCCAGGAAGGGGAGGCGCTCGCCGCGACCGCGAGCACCGCGGAAGAGCGGATAGGCCAGGGCCGCGAGCCAGGCCGGCGTGGCCAGCCAGAGCGCGGCGGCGGCGTGGCCCTGCGCCGTCGCCGAGGCGCCCAGGCCGTACCAGATCGACGGGGCGGCCAGGCCGCCCACCACCGCGGCGGAGAGTGCGACCCCCTCGGCGCCGGAGATCCAGGCGAGCGCCAGGAGCCCCAGCCCCAGGGCGAGGTGGGCCGGCACCAGGAAGGCGAGCGGGACCTCGCTCCCGGCGACGAGGAGCACGAGCTGGCCGCCGTGGAGCGCGACCAGGGCCGCCGCCCCGGCCGCGCCCAGGCCGGCGCGCGGCGCCGCGCCGCTGTGCCGGGCGCCCAGGTAGCCCGCCAGGAAGAGCGCGGCCGCGGCCAGCGCCGCGCCCGCGGCGATGTCGGTGGCGGGCGGCGCGAGGTCTAGGCCCAGGAGGTGGCCGAGGAGCACCACCACCGTGGCGGCGGCCGCTCCCGGCAGGAGGTCGGCGCGGCGGCGCAGCAGGGCGGCGGCCAGGAAGGCGAGATCGAGCACGCCCAGGAGGGCCAGCCAGGGAGCGGACGGGAGCGCCAGCCGCTCCTGCGCCGCCACCGCCAGCAGGAACAGGTGGCCGGCCAGGGCCAGGGAGGAGCCGCCCCGGAACGCCAGCGCCACCCGGGGATCGCCCGTCCCGGGCGCGCCGAGGATCGCCCCGGCGAGCGCCACGCCGGAGAGCGCCGCCACCGCGAGGAGCGCCGGCAGGAGGGCCACGGCCAGGCCGGTCACGGCCCACAGGGCCAGCACCACGAAGCCGACCACCACCCCGAGGAGGGCGAGCAGCGGGCTCCTCCCGCGCGCCGCCTCGCGGAAGAGGGCGGCCTCGAAGAGGGTGGCCAGCACCGCCAGGCCGGCGAGGCTCCCCGCCGCGACACCGGTGGCGGGCCCACGGACCAGGAAGGCGAGGAGCGCCAGCGCGCCGAGGAGCAGCGGCCCGGTGGTGCCGCTGGCCAGGGGCCTGCCGCGCCGCTCGGCCCACAGCGGCGCGAGGAGGAACAGGCCGCCCAGGGCGGCGTAGGCGAGCAGCGCCGGGTAGAGGTGGGGCGCGTCCAGGTGGAAGAAGGACCAGGAGGCGGCGGCCAGGATGGCCATGGCCGAGGACAGGGCGTGGACCCTGGCGTCGCTCCGCGCCACGGCGTAGCCCGATCCGGCGGCGGCGAGGGCCAGGAGCGGGAGCAGGAAGGTGGCGGGCGCGGCGGCGGTGGGAGCGTGGGCGGCGACGGCGAAGCCGGAGAGGAGGAGCGGCGCGGCCAGGACGCCCAGCCGCCCCTCGGCGCGGAAGTCGCGGCCGAGGAGGGAGAGGAGGAGCGGCGCGCCCAGGTAGATGGCGGCGAGGAGCGCCACCAGGGCGGCCAGGAGCGGCCAGTCATCCGGGGTGAAGGTGAGGCCCAGGAAGGCGGCCAGCGCCAGGAGCACCGTGGCCGCCCCGCCGAGGTGCAGCCACTCCGGTCCCTGCCAGGCGGCCACCGCGGCCAGGCCGGCCGCCACCAGCGCCAGGAATCCGAAGAGGAGCGGCCAGCTCTCGCCCAGGTCGGCGCCCGAGGCCAGGTAGAGCGCGAACAGCGCCGGGGGCAGGGCGCCCACCGCGGCCGCCCATCGGAACTGGCGGGATGGCGCCGCCGTCGCGCCCGCGCGCTGCGAGAGCCAGGCCCCGGCGAAGCCGACCAGCGGGAAGACGAGGAAGATGCCCAGCGCCAGCGGGAGCTGGGAGCGGTCGAGGAACCTGGCCACCCAACCGGCCTGGTAGACGGCGGTGAGGGCCAGCGAGAGCCAGGGGAGCAGGGGCCAGCGGCGCCTGCGGGAGACCCAGGAGAGGGCGACGTTGAGGAGCAGCAGGTAT
This sequence comes from Anaeromyxobacter sp., assembly GCA_035541675.1. GTDB lineage: Bacteria > Myxococcota > Myxococcia > Myxococcales > Anaeromyxobacteraceae > Anaeromyxobacter. The sequence goes on from DATKMW010000079.1 coordinate 21,950, forward strand.
CCGAAGAGCCCCAGCGGCTGGTTCTCCCCGGTGGTGACCAGGATCGGCGTGGCGAAGCCCCCCAGCAGGCCCAGCACCGCCACCACCAGCGAGCTCCGGCGGATGGAGAGCAGCACCGCCACCGCGGTGACCAAGGCGAGGAGCCCGAAGGTGGCGAGCGCCGGGAGGAGGTGCCAGAGGGCGTGGGCGGCGAAGATGCTGGTGAAGAGGGCGGCCACGCCGCCGGCGGCGAGCGACTGGGCGGTGATGCGGTAGCCCTGGGCCACCTTGAGCTCGCTGCCCACCACCAGGGCGAGGCCCGCGGCGGCGAGGATGGCGAAGCGGATGGGCGGGGTGATCCATCCCCGGTCCGCGGAGTAGATGGCGAAGTAGGCCGCGGCGACGGCGACGGCCACGCCGGCCAGGACCGAGAAGAGCTTCACCCCGACCACCCGCTCCCAGTCGATGCGCCGGAAGGAGGCGGAGAGGTCGAGGGCCGGGCGCCTCGCGGCGGGCGGCGGCGGGGGTGGCGGCGCGCCCCCGGCCGGGCGCGGCCCGGGCGGGGAGAGGAGGGCGGGGGGCGCTCCACCGGCGGACGGGGACGGCGGGGCCGGGATCTGGCCCGGCGCGGACGGCGGGGTGACCACCACCGTCTCGAGCGGCGCCGGCTCGGGAATCGGCGGCGCCGCTGGCCCGGCCGCGGGGGCGGCTCCCGGGGGTTGCGGGGCCGCATGCGAGGTCTCGATGGCCGCGACCCGCCCGGCCAGGTGCTCCACCCGTGCGCGCAGGGCCCTCCCTTCCCGGCGCAGCCCCAGGGCCAGGCTGGCCAGCCACGCGACCGCCACGAACAGGCACAGGACGATGATCTCCATCAGGACCCTCTCCCTGGGAGCGCCGGGCCCCGAAGGATAGCCCGAAGAGGCCGGCCGGCGGCGCCCTTCCCGCGCCGCGGCGCCTCCCGCCTGCGCTCCGGGCTGGACCTCCATTACAGTGCCGGGCGACATGTGCGTGCACATCGCCCGCTGGCTCTCCTCCGTCCACCACGACGGTTCCCCGCGCTACCTCTCGGCGCAGCACCCGCGCCTGGGCGAGCGGATCGTGGTGCGCCTGCGCGTGGGGGTCGGAGCTCCCATCCGGCGGGCGTTTCTCCGCACCGCCCCGGACGGCGAGGAGGCCCTGACCCCGCTCGTCCCCGGGGCCCGCCGTGGCCCGTCCTGCTGGTGGGAGTGCGCGCTCGAGGTGGCCGAGCCGCAGGTCAACTACCGGTTCGCGCTGGAGGCGGAGGACGGCCTCTGGTTCTACGGCGCCGGCGGGCCCTCGGCCTACGATCCGCCCGACGCCCAGGACTTCCGCCTCGTCGCCGGGGAGGCTCCGCCGGCCTGGCTCCGGGGTGCCATCTTCTACCAGGTCTTCCCCGACCGGTTCGCGCGGGGCCAGGGACCGTCCGTCGCCGGGCCGGGCGTCCTCCCCTGGGGTGCGCCGCCGCCGGCGGGGACGCCCCTCTCGCAGGTCTTCTACGGCGGTGACCTGCCCGGCCTCACCGCCCACCTGGACCACCTCTCGCGTCTCGGCGCCGACGCGCTCTACCTGAACCCGGTCTTCACCGCCCCCTCCAACCACCGATACGACGCCAGCGACCTCGACCACGTCGATCCGCGCCTGGGCGGTGACCCGGCCCTGGCCAGGCTGCGCCAGGAGCTCACGGCCCGCGGCATGCGCTACCTGCTCGACATGGTGCCCAACCACGTGGGCAGCACCCACCCCTGGTTCCGCGCGGCACAGGCCGATCCGCGGGCGCTGGAGGCGGCCTTCTTCACCTTCGAGCAGCACCCCGACCGCTACCTGTCGTGGATGGGGGTGAGGAGCTTGCCCAAGCTCGACTACCGGAGCCCGGAGCTGCTCTTCCGGATGGTGACCGGGCCGGACGCGGTGGTGCGGCGGTGGCTCCGCCCGCCGTTCTCCGCCGACGGCTGGCGCGTGGACGTGGCCAACATGCTGGGGCGGGCGGGGCCGGTGCAGCTCGCCCCCGAGGTGGCCCGCGCCATTCGCCGGGCGGTGAAGGAGACCCGGCCCGACGCCTTCCTGCTGGCCGAGCACTTCTACGACGCCAGCCCGGCCCTCCAGGGCGACCAGTGGGATGCGGCCATGAACTACGCCGGGTTCACCTTCCCGCTCCTCGCCTGGCTGCGCGGACACCGGCAGCGGGCCCACGGCGTGAAGCCCGACCTCTCCGCGCCGACGCCCATCCCCACGTCGGCGCTGGTCGAGGCCTGGCGTGCCCGGCGCGCGGCGGTGCCGTGGTCGGTGGCCCTGCGGCAGTACAACGGCCTGGGGAGCCACGACGTGCCGCGCGTCCGCACGGCCCTCTCGGGCAACGACGCGCTCCACCGGCTGGCGGCGGCGGTGCAGTTCACCTACCCGGGCCTGCCGGCGGTGTACTACGGCGACGAGGTGGGGATGGAGGACGTGCCCGGGCTGGGGGAGCGCGGCTGCATGGTCTGGGACGAGGCGCGCTGGAACCGGCCGCTGCTGGGCCACTACCAGAGGCTGGCGGCGCTGCGGCGCCGGACCCCGGCGCTGCAGGAGGGTGGGTTCCAGGTCCTGGCCGCCGAGGAGGAGGCGCTCGCCTACCAGCGGGAGGGGGCGGAGGGACGGGTGGTGGTGGTGGCGCACCGGGGGGCGCGGCCCCGGCCGGCCGGGCCCCTGGCGGTGGCGGACGGCGGCCTGCCGGACGGGCTGGAGCTCGTGGAGGCCGAGAGCGGGCGAGCCTCGGTGGTCCGAGACGGCGCCCTTGAGCTCCCCGAGCTGCCCCAGGGCGCCTCGGTCTGGCTCGCCGAGCGGGACGGGGCGGGCCCGGGCTGATCGCCCGGCCGGCCCGGGCGCGACCTGCTAGCGGGAGTCCCCGCCGGCGCCGCCCGGGCCCGGGGGGGCGGCCCCGATCCCGCGGCGGAGGGCGGCGGCCTGGCAGAGACGGCGCCGCTCGTCGCGCACGGGGCGTGCGCCGGCCATCATCCCGGCCACCAGCGCCGGCGCCGCGCTGCGCGGCGAGCCCGGGAAGGTCGGCGCGGGGGCGTACTCCAGGCCCAGGGCGATCCGGCGGGCCACCTCCTCCCCGGCGAGCAGCGCCGTGAGGGCCAGCCCGAAGTCGATCCCGGCGGTGACCCCGGCGCCGGTGATCCGGTCCCGATCGATCACCACCCGCTCGGCCAGCGCCGTGGCCCCGAAGATGGGCAGCAGGTCGAGGGCCAGCCAGTGGGTGGTGGCCAGGTGGCCGCGGAGGAGCCCGGCGGCGCCCAGGGCCAGGGCGCCGGTGCAGACGCTGGTCACGAATCGCGCCCGGACGGCCTGGGCGGCGAGCCAGTCCAGGACCAGGTCGTCCGCCAGGATCGCGTCGACGCCGGCGCCTCCGGGGACGCAGAGGACGTCCAGGGTCGGCGCCTCCGAGAGCGCGGCGGTGGGAAGCAGGGTCAGCCCTCCCTCGGCCACCACCGGCTCCCGGGTCCGGGCCAGCAGGTGCATCCGGGCGCCGGGGAGGCGCGCCAGCACCTCGTGCGGCCCGGCCAGGTCGAGCTGGGTGAGGCGGGGGAAGGCGAGGAAGCCGATCTCGATCGCGCCCATGAGTGGCTCCTACCACGCCGCCGCGCCGCCGTCCGGCGAGTTGACAGCGGGCGAGCGCCGCCGCCATTCTCCGCCGGCGGCGGGAAGGAGCGGGAACGGATGCGGCTGCACCACGTCGGCATCGAGGTGAAGGACCTGTACGCGGTCGAGCTCTTCTACCGACGGGCGCTGGGATTCACGCTGCGTTATCGATACGTGAGCCGCAACACGCCTGGCCTCCGCACCGTCCTCCTGGAGCGCGATGCCGTGCAGCTCGAGCTGCTGGAGCGCCCGCGGGAGGAGGGCTTCCTGGAGCGGCGGGCGGCGGCGCCCGGCCACCTGTCGCTGGAGGTGGCCGACGTGGACGCCGAGCACGCCCGGCTGGCCGGCCTGGGCCACCCGGGGGTGGTGGTGCATCCGCCGCGCAACACCGGCGACGGGCTTCGCGAGCTCACCCTGCACGATCCGGAGGGGAACGTGATCGAGCTCTCCGCCCGGACCGGCCCCGAGCCGCGCTACCCGGTGCGGGCGGTGCTCTTCGACCTGGACGGCACCCTCATCGACAGCGAGCCCAACTACCTGCTGGCCGACCGGGAGCTGCTGGCCCGGCGCGGGGTGGAGTTCACCGAGGCCGACAAGCGCAGGTACATCGGCATCGGCGCCCTGGACATGATGGAGGACCTGGTGCGCCGCTACGGCATCGGCGACGACCCGCAGGCGCTGATCCGGGAGAAGAACCAGCTCTACATGGAGATCGCGCTGACCCGGACGCGGCTCTTCCCGGAGATGAAGCGGTTGTTCGACCTGGTGAAGGGCAGGGGGATGCCGGTGGCCGTCGCCTCGGGCTCGTCGTCCGAGGTGGTGAGGCGGCTCCTGGAGGTGGTGGGCATGAGCGCCGAGGTGGGGGTGGTGATGTCGGCCGAGCAGGTCCCGCGGGGCAAGCCGGCGCCGGACGTGTTCCTGGAGGCCGCTCGGCGGCTGGGGGTCGCCCCCCAGGAGTGCGCCGCGGTCGAGGACTCGCCGGCGGGGGTGGAGGCGGCGCGGCGGGCCTTCATGCGCTGCATCGCCGTGCCCTACCTGCACGACAAGCCGCTGGCCGACGCCTTCCTGATGGCGGACCTGCTCTTCGAGGATGGGATGGACACCTTCGACGCCAACCGGGCGCTGGAGTGGATCGAGGCGCACTAGGCAGGTGCGCGCGGGGGGGGGGCCGCCTACCAGGCCGGCGAGAGCCCGCGCGGCCCGAGCACGACCAGCTGGCCGGTGCGGAACGGCGGGTACCCACGGTAGGTGAAGGTCTCGTAGCCGCCGTCCTCGAAGCGGACGTAGACCTCGTACCAGCGATCCTCGCCCCCGCCCTGGCTGGCGGCGGCGCCGATGGCGGCGCCGCCGGCGGCGCCCACCAGTGCGCCCGGGCCGCTCGCGTAGGAGTGGGCGTAGCCGTACCGGTCGTAGCGCGTGCCCCCGCCCAGTGCGCCGCCGAGGAGGCCGCCGATGATCGCGCCGGCCACCGCGCCGGCGGCCGGGTCGCCCTGCTGCCGCTGGACGACCTCCCGGACCGAGTCGACCCGCCCGCGCCGCTCGTAGCCCTGCTGGCCGTAGGGGCTGCCCCAGGCTCGCGTCTCGGTCGTGGTCACCAAGCAGCCCGGGAGAGCCACGAAGGCGAGGGCGAGGGCGGCGATCCTGGGCGTCATCGAGTGCCTCCGGCGCGGCCGGGTCGCTCCCGGCCTACGAGGAGGTGCTCTGCACGCGGCGAGCCACGGCCGACCAGAGGATCGCCTAATGGAATTGCCCTGTTAGCTGCGCGGACGCGTGCCGGTACGGCACACCAGCGGCTGGCGCTGCACGCTCGGCAGCCCCCGGGTTAACCCCTTGGGGGGCCTCTCAGGTCTCTCCGCAGGGCCACCCGGACGCCGATGAGCCGGCGGTCGGCGCGGGCCATGGTGCGCTCGAGCCGCTCGCGCTTCCAGCGGGTGGCCCAGCCCATCGAGAACGGCACGGGGCTGCCAGCCCGCGCCGCGCGGGCGAGCCTGCGGACCACGCGGTCGATGGACCGGCCGCGAACCCCGGAGAGCAGGATGGCGAACTCGTCGCCGCCGAGCCGGACCACCGCGTCCTCGGACCGGCAGACGCTGGAGAGCAGCCTCCCCATCCGCACCAGCACCCGGTCGCCGTGGTCGTGACCGTGGGTGTCGTTGTAGCTCTTGAAGTCGTCGACGTCGACGATGATGCAAGACCAGCCGTGCTCGCCCGACGCCGCCTCGAAGCGGGACAGGAACCGGCGGTTGAAGCAGCCGGTGAGCGGGTCTCGCTGGCCCAGCTCCAGGAGCTTGCGCTCCAGCTCCTTGCGCTCGGTGATGTCGATGAGGATGCCGTAGTAGACGGGCTTGCCGGTGGCGTCCCGCCGCATGAAGGCGGTGTCGATGACGGTCCGGGGCTCCCCGTCCGGCCTCCGGAAGCGGAACTCGAAGTCGCGGACCACCCCGTTGCGCTCGAGGATGACGTGCTCCGCCCGGCGCTGCTCGGGGTCGATCCACTCCTGCACCCGCCGGTGGGACAGCTCGGCGACCGACCGGAGGCCGAACAGGGCCAGCAGGGCCGGGTTGGCGTCGAGGATGGCGCCGTCTGCATTGGTGATGTAGACGCCCTCGCGGAGGTTCAGGACCAGGTCCCGGAGGGTCTGGGGCGAGGAGAGCGAGAAGCGTCGGGCCCTGGCGCCGGCGATCGAGGCGGGGGCGGAGGGGCGGCTGCCTGAGCCGGGCCTCGAGGGACGCATCCGGGTCCAGCCTAGCAGACGTGCCCCGCCCCGCCGCAGCCCGGGACGTTGACCCAGGTGTGGCGCTCGGCCGACTCGGCGACCGCGTCGAGCACCGCCTGCACGGCCGCGCCGTCGGTGAAGTCCGGCGTCACCGGGCCCCCGTCGCGCACCGCCGCGAAGAAGGGGTCGGTGAGTCGACGGTAGGCCTCGTTCCTGTTCAGCTGCGGGTCGGAACGGTCCAGGCCCTGGCAGAGTTCGGGGGGCAGCGGAACCGGCTCGAGCCGCGTGGACGCGGGGCGCCCCAGCCAGAGCCGCCCTTCCCAGGTCGCGTCGAGCCCGGGCTCCGCCTCCCAGACCAGCGACCCCTCGGTACCCAGGATCTCCACCCGCTGCAGGTTGCCCCGCCCGGCGGCCAGCTTGCTGGCGCAGACCACCGCCTGCGCCCCGCAGGCGAGCTCGGCCAGGAAGCTCACCTGCTCGTCCGCGTCGGTGGCCACGCCGTCCCGCTCCCGGGTGGCGGTGAGCCACTGGGCCGAGACCCGGGTGAAGTCGCCCAGCCAGGAGCGCAGCAGGTCCACCAGATGCGAGCCGATGTCGCCCAGGACGCCGGTGCCGGCCAGGGCGCGCTGCATCCGCCAGCCGGGCTTCTTGCCGGGTCGCAGGTGCGAGTTGGTGAAGTAGGAGGCGCACACCTGCAACGGCCGGCCCAACAGGCCCTGGCGGACCAGGCGGCGGGCGTGCTCGCTGGCGGCGATGGTGCGGTGGGTGAAGAAGACCAAGGTCCGCACCCCGGCCCGGGCGGCCCGGTCGGCCATCTCCCGGGCCTGCGCCAGCGTGAGGGCCAGGGGCTTCTCGCAGATCACGTGCAGGCCGGCCTCCACCGCCGCCAGCGCCTGCTCCCGGTGCAGGTGGTTGGGGGTGGAGATCACCACCGCGTCGAGGCGACCGTGCGAGAGGAGCTCGCGCCAGTCGGTGTAGGTCTCGGGGATGCCATGGCGGGCGGCCACCGCCGAGAGCCGGGTCGGGTCCCGGCCGCACAGGCCGGAGAGCTCGACGTCGGCCCGGGAGGCGAGCCCGGGGAGGTGCTCGAGCTCCGCCCACCAGCTGGTCCCGACGACGCCCACCCGGAGCCGCCTCTCGTGTACCATGGTCGCCTCCGCGCCGGATCTACCATGAGATGGCTCGCGCTCCTCCTGCTGGCCCTCGCCCTCACCGCGGGCTGCGACGTGAAGTCGTTCCCGCCCGCGGGCTTCCCCGCCGACGGCGCAGCGCTGGTGGTGAATGGGGGGCCGCTGCGGCTGGGTGCCGACCAGGCGGCGGCGGTCGCCGGTTCGGCGCCTTGCGCTCCCTCCGGGGCTCCGCCCTACGAGCTGGCCTGGGGCGAGATCATCGCCTCCAACGAGGCCGGCGTCTGCGGCCTGCTCCTGGCCGGGGAGGAGAAGCCCTCGCGGTTGACGATCCGCGTGTTGGTGGCCCTCCCCGGGCCGCCCGGATCCCCCATCTCCCTCTCGGCCGGCGCCTACCCCGTGGCGGCGACGCCCGGGGACGGGACCGGCCCCTGGGCGATGCTGTCGGTCCTGGCCAGCGACACCCTCTGCAGGCTGGAGGAGCTCCCGGCGGTCGACGGGTTGATCTCGCTCACCGCGGTCGAGTCCGGGCACCTCCAGGGGACCGTCGAGGCGTTCCTGGCCGGCGGCGGCACGGTGCTGGGCACGTTCGGCGTGGACCTGTGCGCCGCGACCCTCGCCGGCGACGCTTGCGCCGGTGCCCCGGCGCTGGCCAGCCCCACCTGCGCCCCGTAGGCGCCCTCAGCCGTGGCCGTCCTCCTTCTCCTCGCCCAGGATGCGGTACAGGGTCTTCCGGTCGATGCCCAGGATCTCCGCCGCGCGGGTCTTGTTTCCGCCGGCCTCGGCCAGCACCTGGGCGGCGTAGCGCCGCTCCACCTCGGCGAGGGTGGGGCGCTCGCCTGAGCCGGGCGGGGGGATGGCCGGCGGAAGGCCGCGGAGGCGGTCGGGGAGGTCCTCGGGGACCACCAGGCCGGCGTGGTTCAGGGCCAGGGCCCGGGCGATGACGTTCTCCAGCTCGCGCACGTTGCCGGGCCAGTCGTAGGCGACCAGCAGCTCGCGCGCCTCGGGGGTGATGGCCGAGCCCTCGGGGCGGCCGTGCTTGGCGGCGAAGTGCTCGGCCAGGAGCGGGATGTCCTCGCGCCGCTCGCGCAGGGGCGGCAGGTGGATGGTGACCACGTTCACCCGGTAGTAGAGGTCCTCCCGGAACTTCCCCTCCTTCACCTGGCGGGCCAGGTCCTTGTTGGTGGCGGCCAGCACCCGGACGTCCACGGGGACGGCCTCGTTGGCCCCCACCCGCCGGATCTCCCCCTCCTGCAGCGCGCGGAGGAGCCGGGCCTGCAGCGCCGGCCCCACGTCGCCCATCTCGTCGAGGAACAGGGTGCCGTGGTTGGCCTCCTCGAAGAGCCCGCGGCGGCTGCCCTGCGCGCCGGTGAAGGCCCCCTTGGCGTGGCCGAAGAGCTCCGACTCCAGCACCCCCTCGGCGATGGCGCCACAGTCCACCGCCACGAAGGGCAGGCTGGCCCGCCGCGAGGCCGCGTGGATGGCGCGCGCCACCTGCTCCTTGCCGGTGCCGCTCTCCCCCTCGATGAGCACGGTGGCGTCGCTCTGCGCCACTCGGGCGGCGGTCTTGAAGACACGCAGCATGGGCTCGCTGCGCCCGACGATCCCCTCCAGCCGGTACTTGTCGCGCACCTGCTTGCGGAGCTCGCGGTTCTCCGAGGCCAGGGCCGCCTGGGCCAGGGCCCGCCGCACCAGGTGGCGGACCGCGTCCACGTCGTAGGGCTTGGCCAGGTAGTCGAAGGCGCCGCGGCGGATGGCGTCCACCGCCCCCTCCACGTCCCCGAAGGCGGTCACCAGGATGACCGGCACCTCCGGAGCCGCCTCCCGCAGCCGCTCCAGGAGCTGGACGCCGTCGAGCTCGGGCATGCGGATGTCCGAGACCACCAGCTCGGCGGGCTGGCGGCCCATCTCGGCCAGGGCCTCGCGCCCGTCGCCGGCGGTGACCACCTGGTGCCCCTCGGTGGCCAGCACCCGGCGCAGGAGGTCGCGGCTGGCCGGGTCGTCATCGACCACGAGGATGCGCGAGGCCTTCCCCATTCGTCCCTGCCTTTCCGGCGCCGGCCGCTGCCGTCTCGCGCCCGCCCGCCGCCGCCTCGGGGAAGCTGAGCGTGAAGCGAGAGCCGCGCCCCGGCTCGCTCTCGACCTCGATCCGCCCCTTCAGCGCGCTGGCGATCTCCCGCGAGATGGACAGGCCCAGACCGGTCCCCTTGCCCCGCGGCTTGGTGGTGAAGAGCGGCTCGAAGAGGCGGCGACGGTCGGCCTCGTCGATCCCCACGCCGGTGTCCTCCACCTCCACCGTCACCGCCTCGCCCAGGCGGCCGGCCCGGACGGTCAAGGTCCCGCCCGTGGGCATGGCGTCCACGGCGTTGGAGATGAGGTTTCCCAGCACGTGGCGGAGGAGGCCGGGATCGGCTCGCACCCGGGCCGCCGCCGGGTCCACCTCGCGGTGGACCTCGATCCGCTCGCGCGCCTCCACCGGCACCGAGAGGGTGACCGCCTCGTCGAGGAGGGCGGCCATGTCCACCTCCTCGGGGATGGGGGCCAGGGCCCGGGCCGAGTCGAGGAAGCGGCGGATGATGGCGGTCATCCGCTTGACCTCGCGCTCCACGATCTCCAGGCCGGCCCGGACCTCCGGCGGCGAGGCCGGGTCGCGGGCCAGGAGCTGGACGTGTCCGCTCATGGTGTTGAGGGGATTGCCCAGCTCGTGGGCGATGGTCCCGGAGATCTGTCCCAGGGCGGCCAGCCGCTCCTTGGAGGTGAGGTCGAGCCGGGCCTCCACCAGCAGCTGGTTCACCTCGGCCAGCTCTCGGTTCTTGCGCTCCACGCCCACCACGGCCTGGTCCACCTTGCCCTGCAGCTCGCTGTTGAACTGCCGGATACGGGCCAGCATGGCGGAGAGCCCGCGGGCCACCACCCCCACCTCGTCGCCGCGGTCGGTGCCCGGGATCCGGGCCTCGTCGACGGCTCCGGAGGCCACCGCCTCCATGGCCCCGGCCAGCCTGGTGAGGGGGCGGGTGAGCCACTGGCCCAGGATGAGGCCGAAGACCGCGGTGAGCAGGGCGGCGCTCACCGCGGCCACCAGGAAGAACACGCTCCGCTCGCTGGTGGCGATCTCCTCCGCCTGGGAGAGGCTGGCGTCGAGCCGAAGCGCCCCGTAGGCGTGCCCGGCGCCGTCGCGCAGCGGGAGCTCCACCCGCCAGCTGCGGCCCTTGCCGTCGTCCTGGAGGGCCACCTGGGTGGTCAGGGGGATGGTGGCGGAGGGGTCGGAGGTGGTTTCCAGCACCGCCCCCTCCTCACCGAAGGTCACGTGGACGGTCTTGGTCTCCTTGCCGTGCCGGAAGGAGAGCTGGGCGGAGCGGAGGCCCCGGCGCCGGGTGAGGATGGCGCCGAGCTGCCGGGCGGCGCGGTCGGGATCGCTGTGGGGCGAGAGCGCGAGCTCGTCGGCGATGGTCCGGGCCAGGTCCACCGTCCGGTCGCGGAGCGAGCTCTCCAGAGCCCGCCGGGCCATGCGCTCGCCGATGAGCGCGGCCACGGCCAGGGTCAGCACCAGGGCCGTGGCGAACAGGAAGATGATTCGCGCCCGCAGGGACATGGATCCACCCGCCATGCCGGCGCTCCCGCTCACGCCGGAGGCCGGCCGCGTCACGGCCGACCTCCGGGCGTGGACGCGGAGGGTATGCTACTGCGGCTTGGCCGCGTCGGTCGCGGCCGCCGCCGGCTTGGCCTTGCTGCTGTGGTGCTTGGTCGACTTCTTCGACTTCGCCTTGGTGCTCTTCTCGGTCTTGGTGGCGGCCGGCTTGGTGTCGGCGGCAGCCGCGTCGTCGGCGGCGAAGGCCGGGGCGACGATGGCGAGCGCGGCGACGGCGGCGGCGGCGCGGATGAGGTTCCTCATGGCTGGTCTCCTTGCGGGAGGGGTTTGGTTCGTCCCGCTGCCCTTCCCCTTGGCACCTCCCGTGCCGATCGCACCCGGCGAGCCAGATCGAATGAAATCCATGGGTTGGGACCACGGCCGGGAGGCTCTTCCAGGCCGGAGTGGGGCGAACCCGGACGCCTGGCCGGGCGGGCCGTCCGCATCCTCCCCGCGACCGCCTGCCGGGCCGGGAGCCGGCCGAGCCCCCCGTGGGCCGGCCACCTACAGCATGGCCCGCCGCATGTCGGCCAGCACCTGGGCGAGGTAGGTGATGAAGCGCGCCGCCAGCGCGCCGTCGATGACGCGGTGGTCGTAGGAGAGCGACAGGGGCAGCATGAGGCGGGGTGCGAACCGCTCGCCATCCCAGACCGGCCGGGTCACCGCGCGCGAGAGGCCCAGGATGGCCACCTCGGGTGCGTTGATGATGGGGGTGAAGAAGCTCCCGCCGATTCCGCCCAGGCTGGAGATGGAGAAGGAGCCGCCCTGCATGTCGCTCGCCTGCAGCTTGCCCTCGCGCGCCCGGGCGGCCAGCTCGGCCGCCTCCCGCGCCAGATCCAGCACGCCCTTCTGGTCGGCGTTCTTGAGCACCGGGACGACCAGGCCGCCGGGGGTGTCGGCGGCGAAGCCGATGTGGAAGTAGCGCTTGAGGACCAGGCTGTCGCCGTCCAGCGAGGCGTTGAGCTGCGGGTAGCGGCGCAGGGCGGCCACGCAGGCCTTCGCCGCGAAGGCGAGCAGGGTCACCTTGGTGCCGGCTGCCGCCGGGTCCTTGGCCAGCTCCCTGCGGAACGCGTCCAGGTCGGTGATGTCCGCCTCGTCGTGCTGGGTGACGTGGGGGATCATCACCCAGTTGCGGGCCAGGTTGGTCCGCGACAGCCGCTGGATGCGCGAGAGCGGCTGCACCTCGACCGGCCCGAAGCGGGCGAAGTCCACCTTGGGCCAGGGGGCGAGGTCGAGCCCCGCGCCGCCGCGGGCCCCCACGCCGCCGCCGCTGGTGAGGGCCTCCTTCACGAATCGCTGCACGTCCGCCTGGACGATGCGGCCGCTGGGGCCGGTCCCCTCGACCCGCGAGAGGTCCACGCCCAGCTCCCGCGCCAGCCGGCGCACCGAGGGGGAGGCGTGGGTGGGGGTCGCGGCGGCGGCGAAGCCGGCCGCGGCCGCGGGGGGTGCGGGGGCGGGGGTGGGCACCGGGGCCGGCGCGGATGCGGTCCGGGGCGCCGAATCGGCCGCCGGCGCGGGTGCCGGGGAGGGGGGCGCCGCCGGTGGCGCGGCCCGGTCGGCGCCGTCGGCCCCGTCCAGCACCGCCACCACGGCCCCCTCGCTGACGCGGTCGCCGACCTTGACCCGGAGGTCGCGCACCGTTCCCGCCGCCGGGGCCGGCACGTCCATGGTGGCCTTGTCCGACTCCAGGGTGAGGAGGGCGTCGTTGGCGCGCACCGGGTCGCCGGGCTTCACCAGCACCTCGATGACCGGCACGTCCTTGAAGTCGCCCAGGGAGGGGATCTTGACGTCGATGGCGCTCATGTCGGTTCCCGGGTCAGACGGTCCATGGTGCGGGCCGGCTCCGGTCGATGCCGTAGCGGGCGATGGCCTCGACCACCCTGGCGGCGGGGATGGCGCCGTCCTGGGCCAGCGCGTGGAGGGCGGCCACCGTCACGTAGTGGCGGTCCACCTCGAAGAACCGCCGCAGCTTCTCGCGGGTGTCGGAGCGGCCGAAGCCGTCGGTGCCCAGCACCAGGTAGCGCCGCGGGACGTAGGGGCGGATCTGCTCGGCGAAGGCCCGGACGTAGTCGGTGGCGGCCACCACCGGCCCGCTGGCCTCGGACAGGCACGACTCCACCCAGGATCGCCGGGGCGGGGAGGCCGGGTCGAGCATGCTGGCCCGGGCCGCCGCCATGCCGTCGCGGGCCAGCTCGGTGAAGCTGGGGCAGCTCCACAGGTCGCTCTCCACGCCCCAGTGGTTCCTGAGGAGGTCGGCGGCGGCGATGACCTCGCGGAAGATGGCGCCCGAGCCGAGGAGCTGGGCCCGGGGGGCCTTGGGGGCGCGGGCGCCTCCCTTGAACAGGTACATGCCGCGCAGGATGCCGGGCGCCGCCCCCTCGGGCATGGCCGGGTGGGCGTAGTTCTCGTTGAGCGTGGTCAGGTAGAAGAAGCAGTCCTCCTGCTCGGCGAACATCCGGCGCAGGCCGTCCTGGACGATGACCGCCAGCTCGTAGGCGAAGGTGGGGTCGTAGGAGTGGCAGTTGGGGACCACCGAGGCGAGGAGCTGGGACTGGCCGTCCTCGTGCTGCAGCCCCTCGCCGTTGAGCGTGGTCCGGCCGGATGTGCCGCCCACCAGGAAGCCGCGGCAGCGCATGTCGCCGGCGGCCCAGGCCAGGTCGCCCACTCGCTGGAATCCGAACATCGAGTAGAAGACGAAGAAGGGGATGAGCGGGCAGTTGTGGACCGAATAGGCGGAGGCGGCGGCCATCCAGTCGGCCATGGCCCCGGCCTCGGTGATGCCCTCCTGGATCACCTGGCCGTCCTTGGCCTCCCGGTAGAAGGCGAGCTGGTCGGCGTCCTCGGGGGTGTAGAGCTGCCCCACGTGGCTCCAGAGGCCGGCCTGGCGGTACATGCCCTCCATCCCGAAGGTGCGCCCCTCGTCGGGCACGATGGGCACGACCCGCCGCCCCACCTGCTTGTCGCGCATCAGCACCTGGAGGACCTGCACCAGCGCCATGGTGGTGGAGATCTCCCGCTCCTCGGTGGAACGAAGCAGGCGGTCGAAGGCGGAGAGCGGCGGCACCTCCAGCGACTCGGAGCGGCGCCGCCTCCGGGGTCGGTCGCCGCCCAGCTCGCGGCGCCGCGCCTTCAGGTACTCGTGCTCCTTGGAACCCTCGGCGAACTTGATGTAGGGGACCTCGGCCAGCTTCTCGTCGGGGACCGGCACCTGGAAGCGGTCGCGGAAGCGCCGCACCGCCTCGGTGGGCATCTTCTTGAGCTGGTGGGTGATGTTCATGGCCTCGCCGGCCTCGCCCATGCCGTAGCCCTTGATGGTCTTGGCCAGGATGACGGTGGGCTGCCCGCGGTGCTGGGAAGCGGCGTCGAAGGCGGCGTAGACCTTGAACGGATCGTGGCCGCCGCGGTTCAGGTGCCAGATGTCGTCGTCGGAGAGGTCGGCCACCAGGTCCTTGAGCTCGGGGGTGTTGAAGAAGTGCTCGCGGACGTGGGCGCCGTTGCGCGACCGGTAGACCTGGTACTCACCGTCGACCACCTCCATCATCCGGCGCCGCAGCCGCCCCTCGGAGTCCTTGGCCAGGAGGGGATCCCAGTGCCGGCCCCAGATCACCTTGATGACGTTCCAGCCGGCCCCGCGGAAGGTACCCTCCAGCTCCTGGATGATCTTGCCGTTGCCGCGCACCGGCCCGTCCAGCCGCTGCAGGTTGCAGTTCACCACGAAGATGAGGTTGTCGAGCTTCTCGCGGCCGGCCATGCCGATGGCGCCCATGGACTCGGGCTCGTCCATCTCGCCGTCGCCCAGAAGCGCCCAGACCTTGCGGCCGGAGGTCTCGGAGAGGCCGCGGTCGGCCAGGTAGCGCATGAAGCGCGCCTGGTAGATGGCCATGAGCGGGCCGAGCCCCATGGACACGGTGGGGAACTGCCAGAAGTCGGGCATCAGCCAGGGGTGCGGGTAGGACGAGATCCCCTTGCCGTCGACCTCCTGGCGGAAGCTGTCCAGCTGCTCCTCGCTGAGCAGCCCCAGCAGGTAGGCGCGGGCGTAGATGCCCGGGGCGGAGTGGCCCTGGATGAAGACCAGGTCGCCGGGGCGCTCCTCGGTCCAGGCGCGCCAGAAGTGGTTGTAGCCCACGTCGTAGAGGGTGGCGGCCGAGGCGAAGGAGGCGATGTGGCCGCCCACGTTGGTGTGCTTGTTGGCCCGGACCACCATGGCCATGGCGTTCCAGCGGACGTAGTGGCGGATGGCCTGCTCGAGGGCGAAGTCGCCCGGGAAGCGCGCCTGGCGCTCGACCGGGATGGTGTTCAGGTACTCGGTGGTGGCGGAGAAGGGAAGGTAGCCCCCGGAGCGCCGGGAGCGATCGATGAGCTGCTGGATGAGGAACTGCGCGCGCTCCGGTCCCTCGCGCGCCAGCACGCCCTCGAGGGCCTCGAGCCACTCCTTGGTCTCCTGGGGATCGCCGTCGGGGAGCTGGGACATGGGTGCGCTCTTTTGGGGAAGGTGTGGGGTGCCCGTCGTCTAATCTCGCCCCGGGCACAGGGCAAACGATCGTTCCGTGCCAGGATCGCCGCTCGCCGGCGTCAGGCCACCTCCCGCCGCGCTCCGCCGGCGGTGCGCGGCCTGCCCTGCCGGCGCCGGTGGTCGTCGGCTCGCTGGGCGTCGCGTCTCCCTCCCCAGCGCGGCGCCTGCGAGCCGTCGGCGGAGAGCTCCCAGGCGTTGACGTCGTCCGCCACCTGGGCGGTGAGCTCGGCGAGCACGTAGTCGCGGGCGCGGGGATCGAGGATGGGGAAGAACAGCTCGTAGCGGTGGTCGAAGTTGCGGGGCATGGCGTCGAGGCTTCCGGCCCACACCTCCCACTGGCCGGCGCGGCGGAAGGCCGCCGCGCGGGCGTGCTCCAGGAAGCGGCCCACCAGGCTCCGGGCGTGCACCCGCGGGTGGATCTGGGTGAGCGTGGTACGGACCAGCAGGTCGACGCGGGCCCCGGCGTTGGCCGCCTCGCGAAGCGCGGCCAGCACCGAGCGGTCGGTGAGGTGGTTGCACTTCAGGATCACGTGGCCGCCGGCGTGGGCCTCCCCCCGGATGCGCGCCACCAGGAGCTCCCGCACCCGGCCGCCGGTGCGCATGAGGTGCGGGCTGGGCGCCTGCCCGGCCTCGAGGGCGTCGAAGAAGCCCTTGGCGTCGACGGTGAGCCGGCGGTCGCTGGAGAAGAGCGAGAAGTCGGTGTAGAGGCGGCCGTTCAGGGTGTTGTAGTTCCCGGTGCCCAGGTGCACGTAGGCCCTGCGCCCGCGCACCACGAAGATCACCTTGGCGTGGACCTTCTTGGCCGGGAGGCGAAGCACGCGCACCCCGGAGTTCTGGAAGCGGAGCGCCCACTCGAGGTTGGTGAGCTCGTCGAAGCGGGCCCTGGCCTCGAGCAGCACGGCCACGTCCTTGCCAGCGCGGGCGGCGTGGATGAGCGACTCGGCCAGCACGTTGTCGTCGCCGATGCGGTAGAGGGTGGCGCGCACCGCGGTCACCGCGGGGTCGGCGGCCATGGCCCTGGCGAAGTCCTCGACCGCGGCGTAGCTCTGGTAGGGGTGGTAGAGGAGCAGGTCGCCCCGGTCGATGCGGGAGAAGGGGTCCCGGTCGAAGCCCGGCACCTTGTAGGCCTGGAGGGGGGCGAAGCGGTGGTGGGCCGGGCCATGGTTCACGATGCGCGACAGGAAGCGGAGGTCGAGCGGAGGCATGACCCGCACCACCTCCTCCGGCTCGAGACCGAACGCCTGGCGGATAGCCTCGGCCCAGTGCGGGGGAAAGTCCCGCTCCACCTCCAGGTGGCTGACCTGCCCCTCGAGCCGCGACTCCAGGGCCGCCGGCAGCTCGTCCCAGTCGATCCGCATCTGGTCGATGGCCGCGACCCTCACCACCCGCAGCTCGTAGAGCCGCGCCGAGCGGCCGGCCAGGAACAGGTCGGCCCGCAGGCGCAGGAGCTCGCCCAGCCGGACGTAGGTGTTGTCTCGCCCGGGGATCTCCACCAGCCGCGGGATGCTCTCCGGGACGCGGAGCAGGTTCTCCAGGACGCCGGCGCCGCTCGCGAAGTAGAGCGCCCGGCTGCGAACCTCGCGCAGCGCCTCCACCCTCAGCACGTCGGTGCGGGGAGCCACCTCCTCGGCCAGGAAGGCCCCGAAGTAGGCCCGCTCCGGCCGAGTCAGGGCCCGGACCGGCACGATACGGATCCCGAGCCCCTCCAGCTCCGGGAGGAAGGCGCGGTAGTTGGTCTCGGCCCGCTGGATCTGCGCCCGCGCCTCCTCGAGCAGCGCCCGGTACTCCTCGGTGCGGCGTCCCTGCACGAAGGGCCGCCAGATCCGGGCGGCGAAGAACTCGTCCATGTTCGACGCCCAGATGGCGAGGAACCGGAGCCTCTCGAGGGTGGGAAAGTCGGCACGCCGCGTCTGGTCGAGGACGCGGCGGTTGAACTGCAGCCAGGACAGCTCCTGGGGCGTCTCCATCTCCTGGATAGATAGCAGGCGCTCGCACGCCCCGCCCGGAGCAAGGTGGGGCAGCCCGTGTGATATCGGGAACCTGGCGCGGGCCGGCGGGCAGTCGACACGGGTTCCTTGACAGGGACCGGCCCGCAGGCCTTAGTTCGTCCGCCAGACGAACAAACGAGGGAGCGGGATGGCAGGCCAATCGCTTCGAGCTGCGGAGGCCGGGGCGCCCTCGGGACCTCGACGGCTGCACGCGCGGGGCCTGCTGCGGCTGATCTGGTCCGAGCGCAGCATCTCCCGCGCCGAGATCGCCCGCCGGACCGACCTCTCCCGGTCGACGGTGTCGGAGACGGTTTCGGAGCTCCTCGCCACGGGGCTGGTGGTCGAGGTGGGCCCCGGGCAGTCGAGCGGCGGACGCCGACCCATCGTGCTCCAGTTCCAGGACGACGCCTTCGGCCTGGTGGGAGTGGACGTTGGCTCGAGCCACGTGGCGGTGGCGCTCACCGACCTGCGGGGCAAGGTGCTGGTCTGGGAGGAGCGGCCCCACCCGGTGAGCACCGATCCGGCCGGGACGCGCCAGCTGGCCGCCGAGCTGGTGGCCGAGTGCGTCCGGCGATGGGGGAAGGGGCCGGAGCGGCTGGTGGGCATCGGCGTGGCGGTTCCCAGCCCGGTCGACCCACGCCAGCCCGACCAGCTCTCCGAGGTGGCGCTGCCGGCCTGGAAGGGCCACGGGGGCTTCGCCTTCCTCTCCGAGCGCTTCGGGGTGCCGACCCTGGTGGACAACAACGCCAACCTGGGGGCCCTGGCCGAGCACTGGTGGGGCGCCGGGCAGGGGGTGGACGACGTCACCTACGTCAAGATCGGGACCGGGATCGGATCCGGACACATCGTGGGCGGCCGCCTCTACCGGGGCGCCACCGGCGCCGCCGGCGAGATCGGCCACATCGCCATCGATCCTCTGGGCGCGCCCTGCACCTGCGGCCTGCGCGGCTGCCTCTGCACGCTGGTGGGCGCGCACGCCCTGATCCTGCGGGCGGCCGCGCTCCGCGCCGAGTACCCATCGAGCCGCCTGGCCGAGGGGGAGATCTCGCTCACCGCCATCGAGGACGCGGCGCTGGCCGGCGACCCCCTGGCCAACCACATCGTCCGCGAGGCGGCCGGGCACCTGGCGGTGGCCATCGCCAGCATGCTCAACGTGCTCAACCCAGCGGCGGTGATCATCGGCGGTGGGCTGTCCCGGGTGGGCGAGCTCTTGCTGGCGCCGCTGCGCAGCGCGGTGCGGAGCCGCTCGCTCTTCTGGAGCGCGGCCTCAGCCCAGATCGTGACCAGCCCGCTGGGGCCGCGCGCGGTGGCGCTGGGGGCAGCCACGCTGGCGCTGGAAGCCGCCCTGGCCGACCTGAAGAGGTTCCCCTTTGCCCGGGCGGCACGGAGCGTGTAAAGGGAGCGTAATCAACCGGGTTTCACCGGACCGGGCCCCTCGCACGGGCTCGTTCGGGAACCGTCCAGTGGAGAGGCCATATGCGCGTCGGATGCCCGAGGGAGATCAAGAACAACGAGAACCGCGTGGGGTTGACGCCGGCCGGGGCCCGGTCGCTGGCCGCGGCCGGCCACGCGGTGGTGGTCCAGGCGGGCGCGGGCGAGCGCAGCGGCTTCACCGACGCCGAGTACCAGGTGGTGGGGGCGCAGGTGGTGCCGGGGGCCGCCGAGGTCTTCGACCACACCGAGCTCATCATCAAGGTGAAGGAGCCGCAGCCGGCCGAGATCGAGATGCTCCGGCCCGGCCAGGTGCTGTTCACCTACCTGCACCTGGCCCCGGACCCGGAGCAAGCGCGCGGGCTCCTGCGCCGCAAGGTGACCGCCCTGGCCTACGAGACCATCCACGACGGGACCGGGAGGCTGCCGCTGCTCACGCCCATGTCGGAGGTGGCCGGCCGGATGGCGGCGCACGTGGGCGCCTTCTACCTGCAGCAGCCCAACGGCGGCCGGGGGATGCTGCTGGGCGGCGTCCCGGGCGTCCCGCCGGCGCACGTGGTGGTGCTGGGGGCGGGCACCGTGGGGCTCAACGCCATCAAGGTGGCGGTGGGCATGGGCGCCCGGGTGACCGCGCTCGACCGCAGCCTCCCCACGCTCCGCTACCTGGACGACATCTTCGGCAATCGCATCGAGACCCTGTGGAGCAACGAGCAGCACGTGGAGGAGGCGGTGGTGCAGGCCGACCTGGTGATCGGGTCGGTGCTCATCCCCGGGGCCTCCGCGCCCAAGCTGGTCACGCGACGCATGATCCAGAAGATGAAGCCGGGCTGCGTGGTCGTGGACGTGGCGGTGGACCAGGGAGGCTGCTTCGAGACCACCCGGCCGACCACCCACGCCGATCCCGTCTACTTCGTGGACGGGGTGCTGCACTACGCGGTGGCCAACATGCCCGGTGCGCTTCCCCGCACCTCCACCATCGCCCTCACCAACGCCACGCTCCCCTACGCGCTCAAGCTCGCAAACCTGGGCACGCGCGAGGCGCTCCGGGCCGACCCCGGCTTCTTGGCGGGCCTCAACGCCTTCGACGGGCACATCACCTGCCGGCCGGTGGCGGAGAGCCTGGGCCTGGCCTTCGTGGAGCCGGGCGAGGTGCTCTAGGCGCGCCGCCGGTCGCCGGTCCGCTCGCGGGGCAGGGTGACCTGGAAGCTGGTGCCGTCCGCCTCCGAGGTCGCGAAGGACACGCTTCCCCCGAGGACCCCCTCGCCCAGAGCCCGCATCGACCAGGTCCCATGGCCCCGTCCGGCCTCGGGCTTGGTCGAGAAGTAGCGCTGGAAGACGCGGGGCGCCACCTCGGCGGGGATGGCGCCGGGGTTCCAGATGCGGACGCTGGCCTTCTGCAGGTCGCAGTGGACCTCCACCCGGATCCGCTCGCCGGGCGGGACCGCCTCCAGCGCGTTCACGGCCATGGCCCGGAGCACGTGGTGGAGCACGGCCGGATCGGCGGGCACGAGCAGGCCGGTGACCACCCGCGGCCACTCCACCGCGCGGCCCCTGGCGGCCGGCTCCCGCTCCAGGGCGCGCCGCAGGAGCTCCAGGGCGTCGGAGATCTCCACCGGTCGCCACGCCAGCGGCTCGAGGTCCTGGGCATCGCCCCCGGCCAGGTAGCGCTGCAGGCGAACCTGCTGGGCCATCTGCTCGGCGAGCTGGCGGAGCTCCTCGGCCGCCGCCTCGCCCAGAGGCGGCATCTCCTCGGCCACCGACTGGAGGGCCACGACCAGGTTCGAGAGGTCGTGCAGGAAGGAGCGCTCCACCATGGCGCGGCGCGCCTCGGCGCTCACGTCCTCGAGGGTGAGGAGCAGGAAGGGCGCGCCGTCGATGGGGAGCAAGGTGGCCCGGGCCCGGAACTCCCGCTCCTCGCGGACCTCCCCCCGCCGGAACGCGAGGGCGCAGCGGCGCTCGGCGCTGCGGCCGCTCCGCCGGGCGGCCCGCATGGCCAGGGCCGCCCCGCAGGTCGGGCAGGCGGCGGTGGTCCCGCAGCCGGTGGCGACGCCGACGACGTGCACGCAGCCGAGCGCCTCGCCGGGGCGCATCCCCAGCGCCTCCCCGGGATCGCGCAGCCCTGCGGCCGCGAGGTAGGAGGGGTTGCAGGCGATCCCCTGCCGGTTCGGGTCGAGGACCACCGCCGCGGTACCGGCGGCCTCGAGCAGCGCCGCGATCAGGGGGCTGGCAGCGGCTCGGGCCACCTCGTCGGCGAGCCCGACCGGATCGGTGCGGTCGGCCGGAAGGAAGGGGCTCGAGAGGTCAGGCTCCATGCGCGGGCAGCAGCCTCACACCGCGAAGCGGATGTTCAGGATGTCGCCGTCGAGGACGACGTACTCCTTCCCCTCCAGCCGCAGCTTCCCCTCCTGGCGGGCCCGCGCCTCGGTGCCCAGGGCGATGAAGTCCGGGTAGTGCATGACCTCGGCCCGGATGAACCCGCGCTCCAGGTCGGAGTGGATGCGGCCGGCGGCCCGCGGGGCCCTGTCGCCGCGGTGGATGGGCCAGGCCCGCACCTCGTCCTCGCCCACGGTGAAGAAGGAGATGAGGTCCAGCAGCCCGTAGGCGGCGTGGAGAAAGCGGGCGCGGGCCGGCTCCTGGAGCCCCAGCGAGTGCAGGAACTCGGGCTGCTCGGCCGGCTCCAGCTGGGCGATCTCCGCCTCCACCGAGGCGCACAGGGACAGCACCTGGGCCGAGCGCTGGCGGGCCGCCTCCTGGGCCGCCGCCGGCGCCGGGGCGGCCGCCTCCTCCTCGGCGGCGTTCACCACCACCAGGAGCGGGCGGCGCGAGAGGAAGTCGTAGTGGGCCAGCTCCTTCTCCTCGGCGGCGCTCCAGGTCATGGCCCGGAGCGGGCCGCCCTGGTCGAGCTGGCCGTGCAGGCGCTCCAGGTCCTGGTAGGCACCGGTCCCGACCCCGTGCTCCTTGCGCATCCGGTCGAGCCGCTTCTCCACGATGGCCAGGTCGTGGAGCACGAGCTCTGCGTCGAAGTCCACGAGCTCCCGGGCCGGGTCGGCCGGCGTGCCGTCGGGGGCGGTGAACCCGCGCACCACCAGGCAGAAGGCGTCCACCTCGGTGAGGGCCCGCAGCGCCTCGTCGTCGAGCCCGGTGCCCTTGCCCTTGGGGCCGGGCACGTCCACGAAGCGCATCTCGGCATAGGTGGTCTTCTTGGGCTTGAAGATGGCGGAGAGGGCGTCGATGCGGGGGTCCGGCACCTTGATGGCGCCGAGGTTCACCTGGGCGCGGGCGCTGGCGTGGAGGCCGGTGAGGGCGTTGAACAGCGTGGTCTTCCCCGACTGCGCGTAGCCGACCAGTCCTGCCTTCATGGGCGCGGTGTACCACATCCTCGCGCCGGGAGGCGCGGCCGCTAGATTGCGCGGATGGCAACGTCCGCCCGCGCTGTCCTCCTCGCCCCGGTCCTGCCCGCCATCCTGGCCGCTTCCGGATCCGCTCGGCCCCGCCCCTCCCTTTCCCGGAGGAGCGGGCCGCCGCCGCGCGCATCCGCGAGGCGGAGATCTCCGGCCACATCCGCTTCCTCTCCGACGACCTCTTGGAGGGGCGCAGGCCGGGGTCCAAGGGCCCGGACCTGGCGGTCCGCTACCTGGCGGCGCACTCGAGGCGATGGGGCTGGAGCCGGGGGCGCCCGGGGGAGGGCGGGGGGCCGGCCTCCTTCCTCCAGCAGGTGCCGCTGGTGCGGCTCGAGGCGGAGGTACCGGCCGCGGTGCTGGTGAGGGGGCCGCAGGGATCCCTTCCGCTGCACACCACCGGAGGCGCCGCGCAGGCGCCTGCGCGGCGAGGTGGTGGTGCTCTCCGGCCACCACGACCACCTGGGCATCGACCCTGCGGCGCCGCCCGGCACCGACGCCATCTACAACGGGGCCCTGGACAGTGCCTCCGGCTGCGCCACGGTGCTGGCCATGGCCCGCGCGGCGCTGTCGGCCCCCCACCGACGCTCGAACCTGGTCCTCTTCTCGACCGGCGAGGGGATGGGGCTCCTGGGCTGGCACGGGTTCGCCCGCCACCCGCCGGTGCCCGCCGGCCGCATCGCCGCGGACCTGAACCTCGACACGGTGAACATCTGGGGGCGGACCCTCGACCTGGGTGATCTGTCCCTGGGCCGCAGCTCGCTGGACGTGGTGGTGCGCGAGGTGGCCGCGGCGCAGGGGCGGACCGTGCACGGGGATCCCCACCCCGACCGTGGCTCCTACTCCCGCGGCAACAACCTCGAGCTCGCCCGGGTGGGCGTGCCCGACCTCTCGGTGAGCGGCGGGCCGCACTTCCGCGGCCGGCCGCCCCGCTGGGGAGACGAGCAGGTCACCGCCTGGGTGAGCCAGCACTACCACCAGCCGTCCGACGAGTACCCCCCCTGGCCCGGGCGCTGGGACCTCTCTGGGGCGGTCGAGGACGCGCAGCTCGCCCTGGTGGTCGCGCTCCGGGTGGCCAACGCCCAAGGCCTGCCCCGGTGGAGGAAGGGCGACGAGTTCGAGGCGGCGCAGGTCTCGACGCCGCGGTGAGGCCTTCGGTTCGCCGAAGTGGCACGCGCGCGTCACGGCGCGCTCACCGCGGCAGCGGAAGATCGGCACCCGAGAGGCTGCAGGGGCAGGGCGGGTGGAGCGGGGAGGCGCAGCCCTCGTGGAGGCCGCCCTTTGACGCCGTCCATCATCTACGGGCTCTACTGCGCCGCCTATCGGGAGGCGGTGCTTCGCTCCGACCAGCCCGGCGTGGCGCTGTGCCTGGCCCACCTCAGCCGCGGGGCGACGCCGCTCGAGTGGGTGATCGTCCAGCTCGCCCTGCACGACCTCACCAACGGCACGCCCCAGCGCTCGCGGCCCCGGTTCGACCGCGCCCTGCGGGAAGGGGCGACGCTGCTTCGGAGCCTGGGGCTCCGGCTCGACGGGGAGGGGGAGGGAGGGCCGGGCGCGGACCTCGGGGTGGCGGCCTGAGGGCCACGGCTGTCGCCGTCGACCGAGCCCCGGCGTGTTCGCAGAGGAGCCGCCCCTCGGCGGCGGCGCGTCCCGGGCGGGGCCGAAGCCGGGGGTGGCGGCGCTGGCGCTCAGGGGTCACGTATTGGCCGCAGCCTGCGCCCGGCGTGGGTCTCGCGGGCCGCCGCGGGATCCGCAGGCCCGGCGCCATCACCCGCCCGTCCGGGCGTTGCCTGCCACCGCCAGGAGCGCGGCGGGCGCGAGCGGCGCGGCCAGGCGCTCGCGCAGCCGCTGCTCCTCGCGGCGCACCCGGCGCGGGTACTCCCAGAGCCGCTCCGGCACGCCGGCCTCGGCGCGCAGGTAGGCGGCGAGCCGGTTGGGGCCGGCGTTGTAGGCGACCAGGGCCAGCTCGGCGTCGCCGAAGCGGCCCAGGAGGCGGGCGAAGTAGCGGATCCCGGCGCGGACGTTCACCAGGGGATCGCTCGCGTCCGAGGAGGTGAGCCTCCCTCCACGGGCCTCGGCCTGCAGCGCCTGCTGGCGGAGCTGCATCAGGCCGCGGGCTTCGCGGCCGGAGACGGCGTCCGGGTCCCAGGCCGACTCGACCTCGATGATGGCCAGGACCAGGGCGGGGTCGAGGCTGGCTTCGGCGGCCTCCTCGGCGACGGCGCGCGCGATCTGGGTGCAGACCGGGCCGAGGTCGGCGGCGCGATCGCAGACGGCCTGCTCCAGCCAGGCCGGGGCGCGCGGAGCCGCCGGGCGAGCGCGCAGCGTGGCGCGAAGGAAGCCTGGCCCGCCCGTCCCGACGGCAGGGGACGGCAGCCAGCCGCACGGCGGGGGCGCCGCGAGGAGGGCCAACGACGCGGCGAGCCGGAGGGGGACGTGCATGCCCGGCTCGAGGAGCGAAGTCCGGGCCAGGACGCCCGGCGCGAGCCAGCGCCGGGATTCCCGGGCCTTTTCCAGGAGTGGAGCCCGACGGGGGCGTGGGGCCCCCCGGACCCGCCGTTCACCGAAGGTTGCCGGCGCGCCGCCGAGGACGGCCGCGGACCGAGGGGGTCCCGGGTGCCCGCCGGGTCCCGCGGCTCCTCACGGGATCGTGGGGCGGCGGCCCCTGGGCGGGCCTCCCACCCCGTCCCGCGCCTCGGGGGCGGACGATGTGCGAAGGAGAACCCCGCCGTCACCGGTGGTGCTAAGTGTGTTCCATGACCATCACCACGCGGGCGGGGGAGCGGCAGGCGGCGGATCCGGTCATCGGCGAGCAGGACCTGCACCTCTTCCACGAGGGGACGCATCTGCGGGCCTACCAGAAGCTCGGGGCGCACCCGACGGCGGTGGGCGGGGAGGCGGGGGTCTCCTTCGCCGTCTGGGCGCCCAACGCCGAGTCGGTGAGCGTGATCGGCGACTTCAACGGGTGGCAGAAGGGGAGGGACACGCTCCGCCCGGTGGGGAGCTCGGGCCTGTGGCAGGGGTTCGTCCCGGGCGTGCAGTCGGGGGCCCGCTACAAGTTCCACGTGGCCTCGCGCCTGGGTGGCTACGCCGTCGACAAGGCCGACCCTTACGGCTTCTTCCACGAGGCCCCGCCCCGCACCGGCTCGGTGGTGTGGGACCTGGCCTACGACTGGGGTGACGCGGAGTGGATGCGCCAGCGCGGGCGCCGGAATGCGCTAGACGCCCCGGGCTCGATCTACGAGCTCCATCTCGGGTCGTGGCGCCGCTCGCCGGAGAACCCGGCCGGCTTCCTCGGCTACCGCGATCTGGCTCCGCTGCTCGCCGACCACTGCGAGCGGCTCGGCTTCACCCACGTCGAGCTCCTGCCGGTGATGGAGCACCCCTTCTACCCGTCCTGGGGCTACCAGTGCACCGGCTTCTTCGCCCCCACCAGCCGCTACGGCACGCCCCAGGACTTCATGGCCTTCGTGGACCTGCTCCACCAGCGGGGCATCGGCGTGATCCTGGACTGGGTCCCGGCCCACTTCCCCGCCGACGAGCACGGCCTCGTCTACTTCGACGGCACCCACCTCTATGAGCACGCCGACCGCCGCCAGGGCCGCCACCCGGACTGGGGCAGCGAGATCTTCAACTACGGGCGGCACGAGGTGCGCAGCTTCCTCCTCTCCAGCGCCATGTTCTGGCTCGATCACTACCATGCGGACGGGCTGCGGGTGGATGCGGTGGCCTCCATGCTCTACCTCGACTACTCGCGAAAGCCGGGGGAGTGGATCGCCAACGTGCACGGCGGGCGGGAGAACCTGGATGCCATCTCCTTCCTGCGGCGGCTCAACGAGGAGGTCTACCGGGAGTACCCCGACGTCCAGACCTACGCCGAGGAGTCCACCAGCTGGCCGCTGGTCTCGCGCCCGCTCTACGTGGGCGGGCTGGGCTTCGGGTACAAGTGGGACATGGGGTGGATGCACGACACGCTCCACTACATGCGCCACGACCCGGTCCACCGGAAGTACCACCACAACGAGCTCACCTTCCGCACCATGTACGCCTCCAGCGAGAACTTCGTGCTGCCGCTCTCGCACGACGAGGTGGTGCACATGAAGGGCTCGCTGCTCGACAAGATGCCGGGGCACGACCGGGCCCGCTTCGCCAACCTCCGCCTGCTCTTCGCCTGGCAGCACGCGCAGCCGGGGAAGAAGCTGATCTTCATGGGCGACGAGTTCGGGCAGGGTCGCGAGTGGAGCCACGAGCAGAGCCTGGACTGGCACCTCGCGGACGTCGACCGGCACCAGGGGGTGCTCGCCTGGGTCCGGGACCTGAACCTCCTCCACCGCGAGGAGCGGTCGCTCCACGTGCGCGACTGCCTGCAGGGAGGGTTCGAGTGGGTGGACTGCGGCGACGCCGAGAACAGCGTGGTGAGCCTCCTGCGCCTGGGGGAGGAGGGCGACCGGCCGGTCCTGGCGGTGTTCAACTTCACGCCGGTGATGCGCACCGGCTACCGCGTCGGCGTCCCCCAGGGCGGCACCTGGCGCGAGCGGCTCAACGGCGACGCCCAGGTCTACGGCGGCAGCGGGGTGGGAAACCTGGGGGAGGTGAGGGCCGAGCCGGTCCCGGCGCACGGCCGCCCCTTCTCCCTCTCGCTGACGCTCCCGCCGCTGGCCGCCCTCTTCCTCCTTCCGGGCTAGGGCCCGGTCGAGGAGCCCCGGGCCCCCACCTCAGCGCGCCGCCGCCCGGTCGCGCCCGGGCAGCACCCCGCGCAGCACCTCCCGCGCCGAGCGGAGCATCTCCACGGTGGTCTCCCACCCGACGCAGGGGTCGGTGACCGAGCAGCCGTAGCGGAGGTGCCTGAGGTCGGCGGGGATGGGCTGGCTCCCCGCCACCAGGAAGCTCTCCACCATCAGCCCCACCACCGAGCGGTTCCCCTCCCGGATCTGGTGGACCACGTCGCGCATGACCAGCGGCTGCAGCTCCTCCTTCTTCCAGGAGTTGGCGTGCGAGCAGTCGACCACCAGGTTCCGGGGGAGCCTGGCGCGGGCCAGCTCTTCCTCGGCCAGCCAGATCGAGACGGTGTCGAAGTTGGGCCGGCCGCCGCCGCCGCGCAGGACCAGGTGCCCGTAGCGGTTGCCGCGGGTGCGGATGACGGCGGAGCGCCCCTGGAAGTTGATGCCCAGGAAGGCATGCGGCTGGCCGGCGGAGACGATGGCGTTCACCGCCGCCGAGAGGTCGCCGTCGGTGGAGTTCTTGAAGCCCACCGGGGTGGAGAGGCCCGAGGACATCTCCCGGTGGGTCTGGGACTCGGAGGTCCGGGCGCCGATGGCGGTCCAGCTCACCAGGTCGCCGTAGTACTGGGGGGAGATGGGGTCGAGGGCCTCCGTGCCCGCAGGCATCCCCAGCTCGTTCACGTCGAGGAGGAAGCGCCGGGCCCGCTCCATCCCCTCGTCGACCCGGAACGAGTCGTCCATGCGCGGGTCGTTGATGAACCCCTTCCAGCCCAGCGAGGTGCGCGGCTTCTCGAAGTAGACGCGCATCACCAGGAAGAGCGTGTCGGATACCTCCTCGGCCAGCTGGCGCAGCCGGCGGGCGTAGTCGAGCCCGGCCTGGGGGTCGTGGATGGAGCAGGGGCCCACCACCACGAACAGCCGCCGGTCGCGTCCGTCGAGGATGGCCTCCAGGGTGCGCCGCCCCCGCACCACGGTGGCCACCGCCTGCTCGCTGAGCGGCAGCCGGCCCTTGATCTCGTCGGGGGAGGGCATGGCCTCCATCCCCAGGACGTTCAGGTTCTCCGTCTGTTGCATGTGGTCTTCCCCGCGGGGCAGGGGACCAGACATACTAGATCCCGGGGCTCCCCGCACCCCTGCGCCGCGCGGCGCGGGCGAGCCGGCCGATTCGAGGTTGCTGCGTGTCTTCCGAGCTGGTCCTGGGCGTCGACCTGGGCACAACCTACTCCACTGCCGCGGTGGTCATCGACGGCCGCTACCACTACGCCGTGGACGGCCGCGGCGAGGCGGCCATCCCCAGCGTGGTCCATTTCCCCAAGGCCGGGCCGCCGGTGGTCGGGTCGGACGCCGTCCGGCTGCGGGCCACCGACCCGCAGAACACGGTGGTGGGGATCAAGCGGGTGATCGGCCGGCCCGCGGACTCGCCCGCGGTCCGCCTGCTCGACCAGGTGGCCGCCTTCAAGCTCAAGGCGCAGGGGAGGGCGGAGGCGTCGGTGGTGGTGCGCTCCGGCGAGCACTCGGCCAGCGAGGTGGCCTCGCTCATCCTCCGCTACCTGCGGGAGCGGGCAGAGCTGCGCTTCGGGCGGCGGGTGCAGCGGGCGGTGCTCACCGTCCCGGCCCTGGCGACCGTCGAGGTCAAGGAGGCCATGGTCCGCTGCGGGAAGATGGCCGGGCTGGAGGTGGTCCGGCTGGTGGCCGAGCCCTGCGCCGGCGGGGTGGCCCGGGGCATGGGGGCGGCAGGGGTGGGCTCGGCCCCGGTCCTGGTCTACGACTTCGGCGGCGGGACCCTGGACGCCACCGTGCTGCAGCGGGACGGCCTGCACCTCAAGGTGCTCTCGGCGGGCGGCGACGACTGCCTGGGCGGCGACGACTTCGACACGGCCTTCGCCCGGTGGGTGGCGAGCGGCGTCTACCGGCTCCAGGGGGTGGATATCACCCGCGACGCGGTGGTGTGGGACCGCATCCAGCGGCAGTGCGAGCTGGTGAAGCGGGCCCTCTCCTCGGCGCCGGAGGCCCGCTTCCAGGTCCGCGACGCCTTCTCGGTGGGGGGTCGGGCGCAGCACCTCGACTACATGGTCCGCCGCGAGCACCTGGCCCCTCACTGGGCCGAGCTGGTGGACCGCTCCATCGCCACCGCGGCGCAGACGGTGGACCAGGCGGGGATCACCGACCTGGACCGGCTCGGCGCGGTGCTGCTCATCGGTGGCACCACCTTCGTGCCCATGGTCCGGGTCGGGGTGGCCCAGGCGTTCCCGCGCCCCTGCGTGTTCGAGGACGACCCCCAGACCGCGGTGGCGCGGGGGGCGGCCCTGCTGGCGGGCGATCCGTCGCTCCTGGTCGACTGAGCGTCGATCCCGCAGTCCCGGCCCGGGGCGCAAGCGGCCGCTTGCAGGCGCGATTGAACGGGGCCCTGGCGGGAGTTAGTGTACCGGCCTCCCTCGATCCTGACGGATCCGGGAAACGTCCGCGGGAGCACCGTGTTACAAGTCCGCACGCCGCCCCGGGGCGGCCGGCGAGCCGCCCCGGGCAACGCCACCTCGAGGAGCCGCATGCCAGCCGAAGGAGTCATGGTCCCCGCCTCGCCTCGCCTCGACCGCGCCGCGCGCGGCGCGATGCTCGCCTTGGCTCTGGCCGCGGTCGCCGGCTGCCAGCGGGACGAGGTGGCCCACTTCAAGGTCCCCAAGGAGCGACCGGTGGTGCAGACGGCCTCGATGGCCGGGATGGGCTCCATGGGCGGCGGGCAGGCCGGCGCGGATCTGGCGCCCGCCGCCGTGCCCGAGGGCGGCGGCCTCGTCTGGACGCTGCCCCAGGGCTGGAAGCAGGCGCAGGGCGGAGGGCAGATGCGCTACGCCACCCTCACCCCGCCCGTCCCGGGAAAGGTGGACGTGTCGGTGATCGTCCTGCCCGGCTCGGCCGGCGGGGAGCTCGCCAACGTCAACCGCTGGCGCAACCAGATCGGCCTGCCCCCCATCGACGAGGCGGGCATGGCCTCGGGCCGCAGGGTGCTGAAGACGGCCGCGGGCGACCTGTCGGTGTACGACTTCGTCTCCGAGGGGACGAAGAGGACCCGCACCATCGCGGCGCTGGCCCAGCTCGAGGGCAGCAGCTGGTTCCTCAAGATGACCGGCGACGCCGAGGCCGTGGCGGCCGCCGGCCCCGCCTTCCTCGACCTTCTCGGGAGCGTCCGCCTTGAGTCGCACTAGCGCAGCGCCGGCCCGCGCGCCGGCAGCACCTGTCTCCACTCCCTCGCTCCGCGAACGGCTCCTGCCGCTCTGGGACGGGATCACCTCCCTGAAGCTCACCATCGTCTGCCTGGCGGCGCTGATGGTGCTGGTGGTGGCCTGCACCCTGGCCCAGGTTCACCTGGGCACCTGGGGCGCGGTGCACGCCTACATGCGGAGCTGGCTGGTGTGGTGGGACATCCCCGGGACGGTCCTCTCCCTCCCCATCTTCCCCGGCGGGGCCCTGGCCGGCCTGGTCTTGGCGGTGAACCTCCTGGCCGCGCAGTTCCGGCGGCTGGAGCTCTCCTGGAAGAAGGCGGGGCTGTGGGTGGTGCACGCCGGCCTCATCCTGCTGGTGGCCGGCGAGTTCGTGACCGGCCTCTACCAGAAGGACAACCGGCTCTCCTTCGAGGTGGGCGAGACCACCAACTACGTCTTCAGCCCCCGCGAGGTGGAGCTGGCGGTGATCGACACCACCGATCCCAACCTGGACGACGTCTACAGCATCCCCGGCTCGCTGCTCTCCCGGGAGTCGCTGGTGCAGGTGCCCGGCACGCCGGTGTCGGTGCGGGTGAAGCGCTTCATGGAGAACGCCCAGCTGGGGCGGTTGCCCGAGGGCGAGGCCCCCCAGGCGACCGCCGGCGTGGGGACCCAGGTGGCGGTGCGCGAGCTGCCGCCGGTGACCAGCGACGACGCGGTGAACGTGGCCGCGGCCCTGGTCGAGCCCATTGCCGGTGGGCGGAGCTACGGCACCTGGCTCGTCTCGGGCGCGCTGGGTGCACCCCAGGGCTTCGTCCACGAGGGGCGCTCCTACCAGCTGGTGCTCAGGGAGCGGCGCGAGTACCTGCCCTACGCGCTCACCCTGCGCAAGTTCAGCCACGACGTCTACCCGGGCACGGACATCCCCAAGAACTTCTCCTCGCTGGTGCACCTCGTGAACCCGCGCGCCGGCGAGGCCCGGGACGTCCTCATCTACATGAACCAGCCGCTCCGATACGCGGGCAAGGCCTTCTACCAGGCGAGCTTCGGCAAGAACGACACCCTCTCCATCCTGCAGGTGGTGGAGAACCCCGGCTGGCTCCTGCCCTACGTCTCCTGCGTGCTGGTGACGGTGGGGCTCCTGGTCCACTTCGGCATCGCCCTCTCCCGCTCGGTCCGCGGGCAGGCGAGGAAGCAGCAGGGCGCCGCCGTCGGCGCCGCGGAGGCGTGAATGGGTGCCAAGAGCATGACCAGGCTTCTGATCTCCAGGCTACCCTGGCTCGGACCGTGGCTGGCCGTCGTCTTCGTCGTGGTCACCGTCGGCGCGAAGCTCCTGCCGGAGCGCCCGACCCACGGCTACGACCTGGAGGCCTTCGCGCGCCTGCCGGTGCTGGAGGGCGGCCGGGTGAAGCCCATCGACACGGTGGGCCGCAACGCCCTGCTCATGATCCGCACCCAGCAGGACTTCCGGGTGGATGGCGAGTCCATCAGCGCCACCCGCTGGCTCCTCGACGCGCTCTTCCGTCCCGGGGTGGCCGACGCCCAGCCCGCCTTCGAGATCAGCGATCCCGAGGTGCTGGGGCTCATGGGCCTGCAGCAGGGCTCGAGCCGTTACTACCCCTTCCGGGCCGTCGCCCCGCACATCGACGAGATCCAGAAGCAGGCGATGGCGGCGCAGGGGATGGAGAGCGCCCAGCGCAGCCGGTTCCAGCGGGCGGTGCTCAACCTCTTCGAGCGGGTCTGGCTGTACCACAAGGTCCAGAACACCCTGCAGCTCCCCGGCGCGCCCTCGCTGGGCGAGGAGATCGCCGCGGCGCGGACGCCCCAGGCCGCCGAGCGCCAGGCCATGCTCCGCGACACGGCCCAGTTCCGGCCGCTCCCGCCCGCCGCCGGCGCCGGCCCCGAGGCCTGGCGCTCGGTCGGGCAGGGGCTCATGGAGATGGCGGCCGGGCAGAGCGACCCGGTGCTGGTGGGCTGGGCGCGCGTCGGCCAGGCCTGGACCGCCCAGGACGCCGGCGCCTTCAACCAGGCGATGGCGGACCTCTCGCAGCTGGAGCGGGCGGCCGCGCCGGCGGCCATGCGCCAGGCGGCGCGGGAGCTGGTGTTCAACCGCGCCCAGCCCTTCATCATGGGGATCGAGTTCTACCTGTTGGCGCTGGTGGCCGTGTTCCTTTCCTGGTTCGCGCTACCGGGCGGGTCGTCGGCCGCGGAGAAGCGGAGCGTGGCCCGACCCATCTCCTACGTCTTCCTCGGCGCCGGCATGCTGGTCCACACTGCCGGGCTGGTGGCCCGGATCATCCTGCAGGGCCGCCCGCCGGTCACCAACCTCTACTCCTCGGCCGTGTTCGTGGGCTGGGTGGCGGTGCTGGTGGGCATCGTCCTCGAGGCCCTCTTCCGCCGCGGCTTCGGCACCCTGGTGGCCGGCGCCATCGGGGTGGGGACGTTGATCATCGCCCAGAACCTGACCGGCGAGGGCGACACCATGGAGATGATGCGGGCGGTGCTGGACTCGAACTTCTGGCTGTCCACCCACGTCATCACCATCACCGTGGGGTACGGCGGGACCTTCCTGGCCGGCATCATCGCCATCGTCTGGACGGCGCGGCAGCACCTGTACCGCTCTCGCGATCCCGGCGACGACAGGTTGCTCGCCTCCATGGCCTACGGCGTCGTCTGCTTCGCCCTGTTCTTCAGCTTCCTGGGCACGGTGCTGGGCGGCATCTGGGCCGATCAGTCCTGGGGGAGGTTCTGGGGCTGGGACCCCAAGGAGAACGGGGCCCTGCTCATCGTCCTGTGGAACGCCATCATCCTCCACGCCCGCTGGGGCGGCTACGCGCGGGAGCGGGGCCTGATGGCCATGGCCATCTTCGGCAACGTCATCACCAGCCTCTCCTGGTTCGGCGTGAACATGCTGGGTGTGGGGCTCCACTCCTACGGCTTCATGGACAAGGCCTTCTGGGCGCTGTTCGCCTTCATCGCCTCGCAGCTCGTCCTGGTGGGCCTGGCGATCCTGCCCCCGCGGTTCTGGACCGCGCTCTCGCCCGGCGGCCGGGCAC
Organism: Anaeromyxobacter sp.; assembly: GCA_035541675.1. Taxonomy (GTDB): domain Bacteria; phylum Myxococcota; class Myxococcia; order Myxococcales; family Anaeromyxobacteraceae; genus Anaeromyxobacter. The sequence goes on from DATKMW010000079.1 coordinate 55,343, forward strand.
GGGAAGATGGCGCCAATCGGGCGCCGGCACGCTAGGGCACCTCCCGCGTCCCCGGGACGCCGGCATTCACCGGGAGCGCGAGTGCCGGTCCGCTGGCGCCAGGCCCGCGGCGCCTCCGAGCCGTGGTGCTGTCCCCCCGCACCCGGGGTGGGCATGGACTGCCGGGTCAGGTGTGCAACCACGCGTCCTTGCTGGGGCCGAGGCGGGCACGCGCCCTGCTCCGCGGGGGGGCGAGGAGCGATTCGTGAGCCAAGTCCTGCTCGTCGAAGACGACCCCATCGTCCGCCTCGCCTACATCAAGGTGCTGCGCACCACGGGGCTCGACCTGGAGACGGCCGCCGACGGGATGGAGGCCCTGGAGAAGGTCCGGGGCGGCGCCTTCGACGCGGTGGTGAGCGACATCAACATGCCCCGGCTGTCGGGGATCGACTTCCTCCGCAGGCTGCGCGAGCTGTCGCTGGACGTGCCGGTGGTGCTGGTCACCGGCGGCCCGGCGCTGGAGACGGCGGTCCGGGCGGTGGAGTACGGCGCCTATCGCTACCTGACCAAGCCGGTGGACATCGAGGCGCTGGCCAGCACCGTCCGCGGCGCCGCCGAGCTGGGGCAGCGCTCTCGCCAGAGGCGCGCCGACACCCCCCCGCCCTCGCCACCGGTTCCCCTCGGGCCCAGCGCCGAGGAGATGGCCTACGCCCAGAGCTTCGACGACACCCTGGCCCAGCTCTGGGTGGGGTTCCAGCCCATCGTCGAATGGAGCGGGCGAAGGCTGCACGGGTACGAGGCGCTGGTCCGCTCCGACGGCCCCTTCGCCCGGCCCAACGAGATCCTGGCTGCCGCCGAGAAGCTGGGCCGCCTGGCCGACCTGGGCCGGGCCATCCGGCGCCGGGTGGCCTCCCTGAGGCCAGCCGCGCCGGAGGGGTCCCTGATCTTCGTCAACCTGCACGCCCGCGACCTCGAGGATCCCGATCTCATGGACCCTTCCGCGCCGCTCTCCCGGATCGCGCCCGGGGTGGTGCTGGAGATCACCGAGCGCACGGCACTGGAGGAGGTCTCGGACATCGAGTCGCGGGTGGAGCGGCTCCGGGAGATGGGCTTCCAGCTGGCGGTGGACGACCTGGGCGCCGGCTACGCCGGGCTGGCCAGCTTCGCCTGCATCGAGCCGGACGTGGTCAAGCTGGACATGTCGCTGGTGCGGGGGGTGGACGTCTCGCCCCTCAAGCAGAGCGTGATCCGCTCGGTGCTGGGGCTGGCGCAGGAGCTGGGGATCGAGGTCATCTCCGAGGGCATCGAGCTGCCCGCGGAGCGCGACGCCCTGGCCGCCCTGGGCTGCCACCTCTTCCAGGGCTTCCTGTTCGGCAAGCCCGAGCGCGGATTCATGAGACCGAGGATCTAGGGGCCGACGCCGGCTCGGCGGCCACAGGCCCCGGGCGCCCTCGCCCGGGGCCCGCGGCGTCCGCCCGGCGGTCCTACTGTGCCTGCTTGGCGGCCTCGGCCGCCTTTCTCATCTGCTCCGCGGCCTCACGCATCTGCTGGGCGCTGGCCCCGAGCGCCTCCAGGGCGTGCCGCGCCATCCACCAGGCGGCCACGGTCCAGATGGCCGCGATGGCCGCCAGGATCCCGACCACGACGAAGGTGGTCTGCCGGTTGGCGGCGTGCAGCGCGATGATGCCGAGCGCGATGATGTACAGGCCGTAGAGGCTGGCCAGCACGCCCAAGGGAGGGAGGATGTCGAGCAGCGCGCGGACGGGGTAGACCGCCATGCCGTAGCAGGCGATCCGCACCGACGCCTCGTACGTCCCCTTGCCGCTGGCGATGAGGGCGATGACGTGGATGATGGCCCCGCCGATGAAGGCGGCGATCACCGCGACGATGGGGCTGATGATGATGCCGGCGATCCCCATGCCGACGCCCACGGCCCCGCCCAGCGGCCCGGCCATGACACCGAGGTGGAGGACGGCGACGATGGCGCCGACGATGCCAGCGACGAGCCCCATCACCACCGCGAAGATGAGCGGCGGGCCGAAGCCCTTCTGGTCCTTGATGGCGGCCGAGGCGAAGAAGTCGGCCGGCTTGGTGACGACGGCGATGAACTGGTCGAGGATGGCCTTGGGATCGAAGGCGGGCGCCGCGGGCGCGGGAGCCGGGGAAGACGGAGGGTTGGGGAGCGAGTCGGGCATGTGTTGTGACCCCCTGCAGGCGGCGCTGTAGGCGCCGCGTCGAAGTGGCACTCTATCGCGCGCCGACCGATCCAGGGAGGCAGAACCCAGCGAAACGGGCTAGCCCCGAAGAGGTACCGGGCGGATTCCAGCATCGCCCGAGACGCCGCCTGGCGTCGGTGAGGTCCGTTACATTCCCGAGGCATGGCGCCGACCGGGACCCCCGCTCCGCTCCCGTTCCAGCCGGCGGTCCGGGCCTGGTTCGAGGGGGCTTTCACCGCCCCCACGCCCGCCCAGGCCAAGGGCTGGCCTCCCATCCACGCTGGAGAGTCCACGCTGCTTCTGGCCCCGACCGGCAGCGGGAAGACCCTGGCCGCTTTCCTCTCCTGCATCGACAGGCTCATGTTCTCGCCCGAGCCCCCCCCGCGGGAACGGCTCCGGGTCGTGTACGTCTCCCCGCTGAAGGCCCTGGCCGTCGACGTGGAGCGGAACCTGCGCGCCCCGCTCGCCGGCATCGCCGAGGTGGCCCGGCGGCGGGGAGACCCGCACCGCCTCCCCACCCTGGCCGTGCGCAGCGGCGACACGCCACCGCGGGAGCGCGCCCGCTTCACCCGGGAGCCGGCCGACATCCTCATCACCACCCCGGAGTCGCTCTACCTCCTGCTCACCTCGGGTGCGCGCGAGCGGCTCCGCTCGGCCGAGACGGTCATCGTGGACGAGATCCACGCGCTGGTGCCGACCAAGCGCGGCGCGCACCTGGCCCTCTCCCTGGAGCGGCTGGAGTCCCTGGCCGGCCGGCCGCTGCAGCGGATCGGCCTCTCCGCCACCCAGCGGCCGCTCGACGAGGTGGCGCGGTTCCTGGGCGGGGCCCTGGATCGGGCGGAGGAGCCCGGCGCCGGCCGCACGGCCCCGGCGCGCTTCCGGCCGGTGACCGTGGTCGACGCCGGGCGTCGCAAGGCGCTCGACGTCCGGGTCGAGGTGCCGGTCGAGGACATGGCCCACCTGGCCGAGCCGGTCGAGCCGGCGCCCAGGGCGGCCTCGACGCCGCCGGGCGCGCGCACCCGTGCCTCGATCTGGACGGCCATCCACCCCCGCCTCCTCGAGCTGGTTCGCGCCCACCGCTCCACCCTGCTCTTCGTGAACAGCCGGCGGGTGGCGGAACGGCTGGCCGCGGCCCTGAACGAGCTGGCCGGGGAGACGCTGGTGCATGCCCACCACGGCTCGCTGGCCCGTCCGCAGCGCGTGGCCATCGAGGAGGCGCTCAAGGCCGGGCGGGTGCGGGGGCTGGTCGCCACCTCGTCCCTGGAGCTGGGCATCGACATGGGCGCCATCGACCTGGTGGTGCAGATCGAGGCCGCGCCCTCGGTGGCCAGCGCCTTGCAGCGCATCGGCCGCGCCGGCCACCGGCTCGGCGAGGCCAGCGAGGGTGTCTTCTTCCCGAAGTTCCGGGCCGACCTCCTGGCCTGCGCCGCCCAGATCGAGGCCATGCGGGCCGGGGAGGTGGAGGAGACGCGCTACCCCCGCAACCCCCTCGACGTGCTGGCCCAGCAGCTCGTGGCCATGGCTGCGGCCGAGGAGCAGCCGGTCGACGAGCTGCTCCGGGTGGTGCGGCGGGCGGCGCCCTTCGAGGGGCTGACCCGCGGGACCTTCGAGGGCGTGCTCGACCTGCTGGCGGGCCGCTACCCCTCCGACGAGCTCTCCGACCTGCGGCCGCGGCTGGTGTGGGACCGGACCCGGGGCCGCGTCCGCGCCCACGAGGGGGCGAAGCGGGTGGCGGTGGTGAACGCCGGCACGATCCCCGACCGCGGGCTCTACGGCGTGTACATGGTGGGCGCGGCGCTCGAGGGCGGGACGCCGGCGCGCCTCGGCGAGCTGGACGAGGAGATGGTCTTCGAGTCGAAGGTGGGCGACACCTTCGTCCTCGGCGCCTCGACCTGGCGGATCGAGGAGATCACCCACGACCGCGTCCTGGTCTCCCCGGCGCCGGGGGAGCCGGGTCGGATGCCCTTCTGGAAGGGCGACGCGCCGGGGCGGCCGCTGGAGCTGGGGCGCCGCATCGGGCGGCTGGCCCGCGAGCTCTCGGAGGTCCCGGCGGGCGAGGCCCGGGCCCGGCTGGTCGACCGGCACGGGCTCGACGCGCGGGCCGCCGACAACCTGCTCCGCTTCCTCGCCGACCAGCGCGCCGCCGCCGGGGCGGTGCCCGACGACCGCACCGTGGTGGTGGAGCGCTGCCAAGACGAGCTCGGCGACTGGCGGGTCTGCGTGCTCTCGCCCTTCGGCGCGCAGGTGCTCGTCCCCTGGTGCCTGGCTGCCTCTGCCCGGGCGGCGGACCGGCTGGGGAAGGCGCCGGAGAGCATCTGGACCAACGATGGCTTCGCGCTGCGCCTCCCGGACGCGGGGCGCCCGCCCGACGTCTCCTTCCTCTTCCCCGGGCCGGAGGAGGTGGAGGCGCTGGTCACCGCCCAGCTGGCCGCCACCCCGCTCTTCGCCGGGCGGTTCCGCGAGGCGGCCGGGCGGGCGCTGCTCCTGCCGCGGCGGCGCCCGGGCATCCGCACCCCGCTCTGGCAGCGGCGGAAGCGGTCCCAGGACCTCCTGGCGGTGGCGTCCCGCTTCCCTGACTTCCCCATCCTGCTCGAGTCCTACCGCGAGTGCCTGAGGGACGAGTTCGACCTCCCGGCGCTCACCGACCTCATGGCCGACCTGCGCCGCGGGGAGGTGCGGTCGGTGACCGTCGACACCCGCGTCCCCTCGCCCTTCGCGGCCTCGCTGCTCTTCGGCTTCGCGGCCAGCTTCCTCTACGACGGCGACGCGCCGCTGGCCGAGCGACGGGCCCAGGCGCTGGCCATCGACCAGGCCCAGCTCCGGGAGATCCTGGGCGAGGCGGAGCTGCGCGAGCTGCTCGACCAGCGGGCCATGGAGGAGATGGAGGCCCGGCTCCAGCACCGCGACCCCGACACGCGGGCCCGGAGCGCCGACGCCCTGGCCGACCTCTTGCTCCGGCTGGGCGACCTTTCGCGGGAGGAGCTCCTCGACCGCGCCGCCTGGCCCGGGGCGGAGGCGGCCGTCCTGGCCCTGGTGCGCGAGGGGCGGGCGGTGGAGGTGGAGCTCGCCGGCCAGAGACGGCTGGTGGCGGTCGAGGACGCGGCCCGCTACCGCGACGGCCTGGCCGTCCGGCTGCCGGCGGGGATCCCCGAGGCGCTGCTGGGCGAGGTGGCCGAGGCGCTGCCGGGCCTCCTCTCCCGGTACGCCCGGCGACACGGGCCATTCACCACAAGTGAAGTCGCGGCGCGGTTCGGCCTGGCCGGAGCGTCGGCCGAGGCGGCTCTCGTCGGGCTCGTCTCCCGGGGCCGGCTCCTGGAGGGCGCCTTCCGGCCGCAGGGGAGGGAGCGGGAGTGGTGCGATCCGGAGGTGCTGCGCGGCCTCCGCCGCCGGTCGCTGGCCAGGCTCAGGGAGGAGGTCGAGCCGGTGGAGCCGGCGGCGCTGGCCCGCACGCTCCTCGCCTGGCACGCAATCCCCGCCCGGCGTGGGGGGCTGGACGCGGTGCTGGACGCGGTGGAGCGGCTGCAGGGGGCGCCGCTTCTCGCCTCGACGCTGGAGGGGGAGATCCTGCCGGCGCGGGTGGAGGGGTACCTGCCCGGGGATCTGGACGCGCTGGCCGCGGGCGGCGAGGTGGTATGGGTAGGGCTGGAACGGGTGGGGGAGCGCGACGGGCGGGTGGCGCTCTACCTGGCCGACGCGCTGCCACGGCTGTTCCGACCCTCGGAGCCGGGTGCCGCGGCTGGCACCGGGCCGGGCGGCGAGCGCGGCGGGCGGATCCTGGAGCACCTGGCGGCCCGCGGGGCCTCGTTCTTCGGCGAGATCCACGCGGCCGCGGGCGGCGGGTTTCCCCCGGACACCGTCGAGGCTCTCTGGGAGCTGGCGTTCCGGGGGCTGGTGACGAGCGACACCTTCCAGGCGCTCCGAGGCTTCACCGCGAAGGAAGGCCGGCGCGAGCGGGCCCGCCTCCCGGCGCCGCGCCCCGACGGCTACCGCTCGCGCCTCGCCACCCCGCCGGCGGCAGGGGGGCGCTGGACGCTGGTGGCGGCCCGGCGTGCCGGTGGCGAGCCTCCGAGCCTCACGGCCTGGGCGGCGGCCAGCGCCCAGCAGCTCCTTTCCCGCCACGGCCTCCTCTCGCGCGGGGCGGTGGCCGCCGAGGGGCTGCCGGGCGGCTTCTCCGCCGTCTACGAGGTGCTCCGCCACATGGAGGAGGCGGGCCGGATCCGGCGCGGCTACTTCGTGGCGGGCGTCGGCGCCATGCAGTTCGCCCTCCCGGCCGCCCTGGACGCGCTCCGCAGCGCCCGCACGCCGCCCGATCAGCCGCAGGCGGTGGTCCTCTCCGCCGCCGACCCGGCCAACCCGTACGGAGCGTCGCTCGACTGGCCGGAGGTGGCGGGCGCGGGGGAGGGGCGCCGTCCCACCCGGAGCGCGGGCGCGCGGGTGGTGTTGGTGGACGGAGCCCCGGCCGCATACGCGGGCGCGGCCCGCGGGCTGGCCCAGCTCTTCTCCTGGCTCCCGGAGGAGGAGCCGGAGCGCTCTCGGGTGGGCCTCTCGGCGGCGCGGGCGCTCTGGGAGCTGGCCCGCGCCCGGCAAGGGGCGGCGCGGCGGGAGGGGGTGCGGATCGAGGAGGTCGACGGCGCTCCCGCCGCAGGGCACCCGCTGGCGGTATGGCTGGAGCGCGCCGGCTTCGTCCCCTCCGGCGACGGGCTCCTCCTGCCTCGCCGCTCGGGTGAGACAACTCCTACACTGACAGCGCCTGCCGGCCGCGGCTAGCATCCAGCGTCGTTCCCTCACCGGGAGGAGACATGGCCCTGCGGCGCTTGGCGGTGTGCTCGATCCTCGGCGCGGCGCTCCTGTGGGCGCACCCGGCCCGGGCCGGCTCCGAAGCGAGCGTGGGGGCGGACTTCCTGGTGGACGACAACGCCGGCGGGTTCCTGGGGACGCTGGCGCTGGACACCGGGCTGGCGCGGCACGTGACGGCGGGCGTCCGCTTCGGCCTGTTCATGGAGAGCGGTCCGACCCGCCTCGGTTTCCCCGCCGACCTGCGGATCCGCTTCCGCGTCCACAGGAACGTCTACATCGACGGGCTGGCCGGGCCTTGGGTCGTCTTCGGGGGCGACCAGCACCTGCGCTTCCACGCCGGCGTCGGTGCCGGGATCATCCTCCTGCGCAAGGTGACGTTCGGCGCGGAGCTCGGGTACCTGGACCCGAGCTCCATGATCGGGGTGCGCCTGGGGTTCGCCCTTTGATTCATCCTCGACAGTTTGCTCGGGAGACCTGCCTGATTCCGGGCGCTTGAGGGGGCACGTCGGGCTCTAGGCGCTTCCAAGGAAAGAGATGTCAAGGGCACACCTCTCCATGTACCCAGCGTGGGACCTTCGCTGCTGCTACGAGGCGGGCGCTTGCGGCTTCGAGGTTCAGCGCCAGCTCGAAGGGATGGGTGTCGAGTGCGTTGTTGTTGGGGCCGCGAAAGGAGAATCCTCGATTGATCTCTGCGGTAGCGTCCTCGGACCCGAACCCGCGCTCTAGTGGACCGAGGTAGCTCCAGACGGCTCACTGCAACGCGGCTCTGCTTCAAGCAACCCGCGAATCCCAGAGTGATACGACTGTCCGTTGATCGATCCCCAGCTGGCATAGTCGATCGGCCACCTGTGGAAGAGCGTGTTCGAGCTGATCAGCTGGGGGTCAGCTGCAAGTTCGCGGCAGCGCTCGCTGAGCAGGTCCTCGAGGCCCTTCGAGTGTCTCGAAGCGCCGGTTGGCGACGGATTCGTGGACGAGGGGCCATAGTTGCTCGGCGGGCTGGAGCTCAGGCGAGTACGCCGGCAGGAACACCGGGTGGCGGATCCCTTCGGGCACCACGAGGTCGTTCGACGCGTGCCAGCCAGCGCGGTCCAGGACGAGACGATGCGCTTCCGCGGCCCAGCGCCAACCACCTCGGCGAAGTGCTTCAGGGCTAGCGAGAACACCTCCGTCTCCACCTCGGGCAGGAGGAGCCACCATCCTATGACCGTGGGGATGAGGGGATCCTTCAGGGCAGGCCCTGCATCGCCGGGCGGCCCGCTGCTCTGCGCTGACCTCGCCCAACGCGAGCTGCCTGGCATTCCGCGTCGGCTGGTTCAGATGGGACCTTCGTCCGGTTGCTCGGTAAGTGCGGGGCTATGATATACAACCATAGTAAGTATGCCGCCTTGGCCCTGCGCCCCAGAAGTGGACGCAGGTGAAACGACCAAGGCGTCCTCCCATGCCTCTCCTTGCGTCGTTGAGGCGAGTTGCTATCGCAGCCTGTTTGCTGCCGGCTGCCGCTTGGGCCCAGGTCACGGCCGCCCAGATGCCCGCGAGCTTCGTACTCCCGAACTACGATCGCGTATTCGTCGGGCTCAGCGAGGCCCACGAGGCCGGCGCGTACCTGGTGCGAACCAGCGGCCCTGCGGCGAACTGGTACAACCCAGCGGGCATCGCGAGCGTCGATAGCACCGCCGTATCGATCAATATCCGTGGGCTGAATGTCGGGGCACTGTCGGTCGGCGGGCGAGGCCTGAAGAGCACGCAGTTCTCCGCGGTCGACGTGCTCCCGCTCTTCGCCGCGTGCGTGCTCGGCCCCGAGATCCTACCCTGGCCCGACGTCCGCCTCGGCCTCTCCGTCACCCAGCAGGGCGCCTCGAGCACCCTTGCGTGGTGGGGTGACACCGAAGCCACCGGGCACTGGACGTACGTGTCCGACTCCAGCCTGTCGAGCTATCTCGTCGCCGCGAGCCTCGCCTGGTCGGTGTCACCGCGGCTTAGGCTGGGAGGAAGCCTCGGAGGCTCGTGGACGGGGCTTTACCAGAACGACCGCCTCTCCGCGCTGACCGCGACCGGAGACGTCCAGGGCACCGTCCGAACACGAGTGTTAAGCGGGTACGCGTTGCATGCCGTTCCCTCGCTTGCGGTCCAGTGGCAGCTCGCCGAGCCGCTTGCAGTCGGAGCGGTCGTGCGTGCACCCGCACTACGGCTTTGGTCACAGGCAAGCCTGCAAGTGGAGCAGCAGGACAGCGGCCAGGTATCCAGCCGAAACGCCTTCCTGCAGACCGGTCACGCGGATTTCGACTACCGATTCCCTCTTGAGCTCGACGGGGGCGTCGCATGGAGAGAGGGGCGATGGGAGTTGGAATTCGACGCGCGCTACCATGCCAGCACGGGCTCCTATCCACTAGCCGCCACCAGCGTGCCCGTCGGGACGGTGACCACTCCGCCTGGGGGCGCCCCTGCCCAGTCGCCCTTTGCGCCGATCGTGTTCCAGGGAAAGGCCGTCGTCGATCTCGCGCTGGGCGGAAGTTGGGCACCGACCAAGGCCACGCGGATTCATGGCGGCGTGTATGTGTCCCCTTCCCCTGTGGCAACTGGCTCGTCGCAGTTTCGCCAGACCGATCTGTACGGGATAAGGATCGGGTTCTCCCTCGAGGGCGAGAAACTCTCCGGGTCGGTTGGGTTTGGTTACGAGACCGGATTGTCGAGTGCCTCGCCGAGGCTCATTGGCGTGGCGCACACCCCCATGGACGACAGAGTCCGGGTTGATCAGTTCTCATTGGTGTTCGCCGGGCAGATCCGGTCCTGACCTTCGGATCGGGTGTCCCACCGCAACTGGGCGATCCTCGAGCAGCGCGCTAGACACCTTCACCTGGGCTGACGATCATCGAAAGCTCTCTACATGGCGCGGCCCCGGGCCGTCCCCGCGCGCTCGGCGGGGAGGGGTCGATCACCGCGGCGTGGTCGCCGCCCCACGGTCGAGGACCATGTCGCTCTCGGTGGCCCAGCGGCGGCGGGCCCCGGCCTCGGCGAAGCCGAACCGCTCGTAGAAGCGCTGGGCATCGCGGGTGGTGAGCTGGACGCGGCGCGCGCGGCGCACGGCGGGGTGGTCGAGGACGAGCTGGAAGATCCGGGTCCCCAGCCCCCTCCCGCGCCAGCCGTGCTCCACCACCACGTCGTAGATCCAGGCCCTGACGGGATCCGCCAGCGCGCGGGCCATGGCCACCAGGCGCCCGGCGTGGTCGCGAGCGCCCACCCAGGCGGTCGCGCCTCGCAGGGCCGGTCCGATGAGGGCGCGCGGGCGGTCGGCCCACCAGTACTCCCCGGCGAGGAGCTCCTCGGCCTGCGCGGTGTCGCCCTCGCCCAGGGCCACCGCCAGACGCAGCCCTGCGGGCGCCGCCAGGAAGGGGGGCAGCGGCGCGGCCGGGTTGGCGGCCCGGATGGCCTCGATGGCGCCGGGATCGCCGGGCTCGCCCCGCTCCCACAGGCCGGCCAGGATCCGGGTCACCTCCTCGGGTCGGCGGTTCTGCAGGAGCTTCTCCTTGCCGTCCACGCGGGCGAGGTCGACGCGCAGGACCAGCGTGCCCTCGACCTCGCCTCGGTACACGGGGTCATGGGCGGTGATGGGCAGGTGTCGGCCGGGAGGCTGCCAGCGGAGGACCAGGGCCTCGAGCGCCTGGGCCTTGCGGCCCGGGTCGGTCACCTCGGAGAGCGTCCCGTGCACCTGGACGCTGCGGTAGAGGGTGGTGGCAGGGCACCCCTGCACCGGGTCGGCCGTCCAGCTCGGCACGTGGGCCACCAGCTCCTCGGCGGAGACCACCGCCGGCCGCCCCAGGCAGCGCGCCTTCTCCCCGGCGCGCGCGCCGTGGAAGTACACGCCGTCCTCGAGGACCACCGGGTCGAGGGCGCGCAGCACCGGCTCGCCCTCGGGCGTGGTGGTGGCGAGGTGCACGGTGGGCGCCCGGCGGAGGAGGGTCAGCGCGCGGGCGGGGTCGCTACGGAGGATCTCCCTTCGCATGGCCGGATGGTGGCGGATCTCCGGCCCGCGTGGAAGGGGTGGCCGCTGTTCGCCGCTCCCGGCCACCTGGCGCGGCGCCGCCGTCCCCGGCGATGCGGGCCACCAGGCGTGCCGCGACCCGGGCGGTCCTGCCGTCGGCGTCGAGCCGGGGGCAGAGCTCGGCCACGTCGGCCACCGCCAGCTTGCCGCTCTCGACGACCTGCCTGACCAGGGTCTCGATCACCCAGAGCGGGACGCCTCGCGACGCCGGGGCGGAGACGCCGGGGGCGTCGGCGGAGGGGAGGGCGTCGAGGTCCACCGAGAGGTGGACGCAGTCGACCGAGGCGAGGAGGCCGGAGAGCGGGGCGCGAGCCGCCGCCAGATCGCCCCCCTGGAGATCGCGGTCGGCGACCCAGCTGGCGCCGAGCCGGGCGGCGAAGTCGAGGAGCGCGGCGGTGTTGGCGTCCTCGTCGACCCCCAGGCACAGGTAGCGGAGGACCAGGCCGCGCGCGGCGCAGCCCTCGGCGATCTGGCGGAAGGGCGTGCCGGAGGTGGAGCGGGCCCCGGCCCGCAGGTCCAGGTGGGCGTCGACGTTGACCACGCCGATCGAAGGCGGGCGCGCCTGGCCGGCCAGGTGGGCGGCCAGGCCGAGGAAGCTGCCGTAGGCGATCTCGTGGCCCCCGCCCAGCAGCACCGGGAGCTGGCCCTGGTCGAGGAGGCCGGCCACCCGCGCGCCCAGCTCGGCCTGGGCCTCCTCCAGGGCGTCGCCCGCGCAGACCACGTCGCCCGCGTCCCAGGCCGGGCCCCTTCGGTGCCAGGCCAGGTTCCCGAGCGCGGCGCGCAGCGCCGCCGGTCCCTCGAAGGCGCCGGTGCGCCCCTGGTTCCGGGCCACGCCGGCGTCGCAGGCGAAGCCGGCCAGGGCCACGCCTGGCGCCGCCCCCGGGTGCCAGGGCAGCACGCGCTGGTGCCAGCGCATGGCGCGCGGGCCGTCGTCGGGGTCGCTTCGGCCGTGCCAGCGGGCGGGATCAGGGGGTGCTTGCATGGGCGGACCGTCCTGCCACCCAGCGGGCGGCGAGCGGGGAGAGACCGATGCGGGTGGTGAGCTCGGCCGGGTGGTCGGCGTCCCAGGCCGCCAGGTCGGCGCGCAGGCCGGGGCCGAGCCTGCCGCGGTCCGGAAGGCCCAGGGCCCGGGCCGCGTTCCGGGTAGCGCCGAGGAGCGCCTCGGCGGCGGTGAGCCGGAAGAGCGCGCAAGAGAGGGCCAGCGCGGCGAGCAGCGAAGCCAGCGGCGAGGTGCCCGGGTTGAGATCGGTGGCCACGGCCAGGGGGACGCCGGCCGCCCGCAGGGCCGGGATCGGCGGCGGCCGCTCCCCCCCGAGGAAGAGGAAGGCGCCGGGCAACAGGACCGCCACGGTGCCGGCGGCGGCCAGCGCCGCCACGCCCTGCGGAGAGAGGTGCTCGAGGTGGTCGGCGGAGAGTCCGCGGTGGCGCGCCACCAGCGCCGCCCCGCCCTGGTCGGAGAGCTGCTCGGCGTGCAGCCTCACCGGGAGCCCCAGGCGGGCGGCCGCGCGGAAGAGCCGCTCCACCTGGGCCGGGGAGAAGGCCATGGGCTCGCAGAAGGCGTCCACCGCGTCAACCAGCCCCTCGGCCAGGGCGGCGGGCAGGACCTCGGCCACCAGGTGGTCGAGGTAGGCGTCGGCCCGCCCGGCGAACTCCTCCGGCACGGCGTGTGCGCCGAGGAACGAGGTCCTGACCGTCACCCCCAGGAGCGCTCCCAGCCGCCGGGCCACCCGGAGCTGGCGGAGCTCGGCCGCGAGCTCGAGGCCATAGCCGCTCTTCACCTCGACGGTGGTGACCCCGTCGCGGAGCAGCGCCTCCAGGCGGGGGCGGCTCTGGGCGAGGAGCGCCTCCTCGGAGGCCGCCCGGGTGGCGGCCACCGTGGCGCGGATTCCGCCGCCGGCGCGGGCCGTCTCGGCGTAGCTGGCGCCGGCCAGGCGCAGCTCGTGCTCGGCGGCGCGGTGGCCGGCGTGGACGAGGTGGGTGTGGCAGTCGACGAGTCCCGGGGTGAGCAGGGCGCCCCGGAGGTCGCGCTCCTCGGCCGCGGCGGCGCCCCGGGGGAGGGCGGCGTCGGCTCCGACCCAGGCGATCCGTCCTCCCTCCGCCGCCAGCGAGCCGCGGGCCAGCTCGCCGAGCGGGCCGGCGCCGGCGGCCGGGTCCATGGTGAGGATGCGGGCCCGGCGGAGGAGGAGGTCCCACATGGCGTCACCGGGCCGCCCGGAGGTCGGGCCCGGGCCCGATCATGGGCAGGTCGAGGCCGGCCTCGCCGGCCGCGGCCAGCGCCTCGGGATAGCCGGCGTCGGCGTGGCGCATGACGCCGGTGGCGGGGTCGTTCCAGAGCACGCGCTCGAGCCGGCGGGCGGCCGCCGGCGTGCCGTCGGCCACGATCACCACCCCGGCGTGCTGGGAGAAGCCCATGCCCACGCCGCCGCCGTGGTGGATCGAGACCCAGGTGGCGCCGCCGGCGGTGTTGAGGAGCGCGTTGAGGAGCGGCCAGTCGGAGACGGCGTCGCTCCCATCGCGCATGGCCTCGGTCTCGCGGTGGGGGCTGGCCACCGAGCCGGCGTCGAGGTGGTCGCGGCCGATGACGATGGGGGCCTTCACCTCGCCGCGGGCCACCAGCTCGTTGAATGCCAGCCCCACCCGGGCCCGGTCCCTCAGGCCCAGCCAGCAGATCCGCGCCGGCAGGCCCTGGAAGGCGATGCGCTCGCCGGCCAGGTCGAGCCAGCGCCGGAGGTGGGCGTCGCCGGGCACCATCTCCCGCACCCGCTCGTCGGTGCGGCGGATGTCGGCCGGATCGCCCGAGAGGGCCACCCAGCGGAAGGGCCCCTTCCCCTCGCAGAAGAGCGGCCGGACGTAGGCGGGCACGAAGCCCGGGATGTCGAACGCGTCGGCCACGCCGGCCTCCCGCGCCATCTGCCGGAGGTTGTTCCCGTAGTCGAAGACCGCGGCTCCGCGGCGGCGCAAGGTCAGCATGGCCCGGACCTGCTCGGCCATGGAGGCCTTGGCCGGGCCGGAGATGCTCCCCGGATCGGTTCGCTGCCGCTCGCGCCAAGCGGCCAGCGTCCAGCCGCGCGGGAGGTAGCCGCGCACCGGGTCGTGGGCGCTGGTCTGGTCGGTGACCGCGTCGGGCACGATCCCCCGGGCCGCCACCTCGGGCAGGACATCGGCGGCGTTGCCCAGCAGGCCCACCGAGACGGGCTTCCCGGAGGCGCGGGCAGCCTCGAGCATGGCCAGCGCCTCGTCGAGGCTGCCGGCCCGCCGGTCCAGGTAGCGGGTGGCGAGCCGCCTCTCGATGCGGGCCGGATCGCACTCCACGGCGATCATCGAGAACCCGGCCATGGTGGCCGCGAGCGGCTGGGCGCCGCCCATCCCGCCCAGGCCCGCGGTGAGGATCCAGCGCCCGTCGGCCCGGCCCTGGAAATGGGTCCGGGCCACGGCGGCGAAGGTCTCGTAGGTGCCCTGCACGATCCCCTGGCTGCCGATGTAGATCCACGACCCGGCCGTCATCTGGCCGAACATCATGAGGCCCTTGCGGTCCAGCTCGTCGAAGTGCTCCCAGGTGGCCCAGCGCGGCACCAGGTTGGAGTTGGCGAGCAGCACCCGCGGGGCGTCGGGGTGGGTACGAAAGACGCCCACCGGCTTGCCGCTCTGCACCAGCAGGGTCTCATCGTCGGAGAGCCGCCGCAGGGTGGCCAGGATGGCGTCGAGGCAGGCCCAGTCCCGGGCGGCGCGGCCGGTGCCGCCGTAGACCACCAGCGAGCGCGGGTCCTCGGCCACCTCGGGATCGAGGTTGTTCTGCACCATGCGGTAGGCGGCCTCGGTGAGCCAGCTTTGGCAGGTCAGCGCCGGGCCGCGGGGGGAGCGGAGGGCGCGGGCGGGGTCGAAGCGTCGGTCCGGGCACATGTCGGCCTCCTCAGAAGCTCCCGGTGAAGCGCCAGCGCCCCCCGGGGTGCCACAGGTCCACCGCCGAGACCGCCCGGCCGCGCGAGAAGGTCCGCCGGTGCAAGAGCAGGCACGGCTCCCCCGCCCCGATCCCCAGGGCGCGGCGCGCGGCCGGGGAAGGGCGCCGGGCCTCGATGCGGTACTCGACGCGCTCCAGCGGCGCCTCGCGGCTCAGGTACTCGTTGGGAGTCTGTCGCCGGAGGTCCAGGGCGCCGTACCCGGGCAGGAGGGCGGCGTCCACCCAGCGGTCCTCGTACTGGACCGGCCTGCCGTCCCGGGTGTGCACCAGCCGGGAGCGGAACACCGGGGCGCCGGCGGGGAGGCCGAGCTCGGCGGCCAGGGAGGGCGCCGCCCGGCGGCGCGAGAGCTCCAGCACCTCGGCGCGGTGGACGCCGCCCTGCTCGGCGATCTCGGCGGCGATGCTGGGGATGCGGACCACGGTGGCGTTCCAGGGCGAGGCGGCCACGAAGGTCCCAGCTCCGCGGACCCGCCTGAAGACCCGCTCCGCAGCCAGCTCCCGGACCGCCCGGTTGGCGGTCATGCGCGCCACCCCGAAGCGGCGGGCCAGCGCCGGCTCGGAGGGGACCCGGTCGCCCTCTCGCCAGGCGCCGGCCTGGATCCGGTCGAGGAGGAAGGCCCGGATGCGCTGGTGGGCCGGGCGCGCCATCAGCCCTCCTGCGAGGCGAAGCGGAGCGGGCAGTGGGCGGAGAGGCCCGCCGACCGGACCAACGCCGTGGCCGAGGCCAGGTCCGGGGCGAAGTAGCGGTCGAGGTCGTAGTGCGGCACCCGGGCCCGCACCGCGCGGACCACCTCGCGCAGGCGCGGGCTGGTGAGGTGCGGAGCCCGGAGCTCCACGCCCTGGGCGGCGGCCAGCAGCTCGATGGCCACGATGGCGGCGGTGTTGTCGGCCATGGCCCCCAGCCGCCGGGCGGCGAAGGTGGCCATGGAGACGTGGTCCTCCTGGTTGGCCGAGGTGGGCAAGGAGTCCACCGAGGCCGGGTGGGCCAGCGACTTGTTCTCCGAGGCCAGGGCCGCGGCCGTGACCTGGGCGATCATGAAGCCCGAGTTGACGCCGCCGTCCCGCACCAGGAAGGGCGGCAGGCCGGAGAGGGTGGCGTCGACGAGGAGCGCGATGCGCCGCTCGGAGAGCGCGCCGATCTCGGCCAGCGCCAGGGCCATCCCGTCGGCGGCGAAGGCCACCGGCTCGGCGTGGAAATTGCCGCCCGAGACCACCTCCGGCCCCTCGGTGAAGACGAGCGGGTTGTCGGAGACGGCGTTGGCCTCGCGCTCCAGCACCGCGGCCGCCGTCCGAAGCTGATCCAGGCAGGCGCCCATCACCTGGGGCTGGCAGCGCAGGCTGTAGGGGTCCTGCACCTTCCCGCAGTCGCGGTGGCTGATGTTGATCTCCGATCCGTGGAGCAGGGTGCGGCAGGCGGCGGCGATCTCGATCTGGCCGGGCTGGCCGCGCAGCTCGTGGATGCGGGCGTCGAAGGGCTTCACCGAGCCGGCGGCGGCATCGACGGAGAGGGCGCCGGCCACCACCCCG
The DNA here is from genome assembly GCA_035541675.1 of Anaeromyxobacter sp. Lineage (GTDB taxonomy): Bacteria > Myxococcota > Myxococcia > Myxococcales > Anaeromyxobacteraceae > Anaeromyxobacter. Next base: position 71,859 of record DATKMW010000079.1, read on the forward strand.
GCTTGGAGGAGGTCCTCGGCGTCGAAGAGGTGCTGGAGGGCCAGCGCGGTGGACACCTGGGTGCCGTTGAGGAGGGCCAGGCCCTCCTTGGCGGCCAGGGTGAGGGGGCGGAGGTCCACCCGGCGCAGCGCCTCGGTGGCCGGGATCCGCTCCGCGCCGGCCTGGACCTCGCCGATGCCCAGCAGCGCGGCGGAGAGGTGGGCCAGCGGAGCCAGGTCGCCGGAGGCACCCACCGAGCCCTTCTCCGGCACCACCGGCAGCAGATCGGCCTCGAGCAGCCGGAGCAGCGCCTCGATCACCTTGCGCCGGACGCCGGAGTGGCCCCGGGCCAGGCAGGCGATCTTGAGCGCCAGGGAGAGCCGCACCACCGGGGCGGGCAGGGGCTCTCCCACGCCCACCGCGTGGGAGAGGACCAGGTTCCGCTGGAGGAGCTCGAGCTGGTCCGCGGGGATGTGGGTGGTGGCGAGGCGCCCGAACCCGGTGTTGATCCCGTAGGCTGGCTCCCCGCGTGCCACCAGGGCGGCGACCGCGGCGGCCCCAGCGTCGACGGCCGGCCAGGCGGAGGGGTCGAGCACCAGCCGCGGCCGGCTCCGGGAGAGCCGGCGCAGGTCGGCGAGGCGCAGCCGGCCAGGGAGAAGGGGGAGGGTCTCCATGGGCCCATCCTGGACCTGTCAAGCTGTCTAGACAAGTCCGACCCCGGCGCCGCCCACCCGGATGGCGGCCGCTCCCGGGGAGCGCGGGAAGGGCGGGGCCATCGAGGTGGCCGGGGCGCTCGAATCCCGGGCGCGGCCGGTCCCCCGCCGGCATGTCTGTCCGGTGATCACCCGTCGAGACTCGCTTCGCATGCTCGCCGCGGCCGCCGCAGCCGGCTCCCTGGCCGGCGGGAAGGACCCTGCCCCGGCGCCGGGCGAGCGCGGCCGCCGCGCCCCCCGGGGGCAGCGCATGCCCGCGATCTTCCTGGCGCACGGCGCGCCGCCGCTGCTGGACATTCCCGAGTGGGTGAGGGAGCTGCGCGCCTGGGCGGATTCGCTGCCACGGCCGAGAGCCCTCCTGGTCCTGTCCGCGCACTGGGAGCAGCGGCCGGTGACCCTGGGGGCGACACGCACGGTCCCCCTCCTCTACGACTTCTACGGCTTCCCGGAGCACTACTACCGGCAGCGGTATCCGGCCCCCGGTGCGCCGGAGCTGGCGGCCCGGGTGCGCGAGCTGCTCGCCCCGCACGGCCCGGTCGCCGAGGAGCCGACCCGGGGGCTCGACCACGGCGCCTACGTGCCGCTGGTGGCCATGTACCCCGCGGCCGACGTGCCGGTCCTGCAGGTGTCGCTGCCGGGCCTCGAGCCGGCCGCGCTCCTGGTCCAAGGCCGGGCCCTGGCCCCGCTCCGCGACGAGGGAGTGCTGCTCATGGGCAGCGGCTTCATCACCCACAACCTCCGCCAGGTGGATCCGCGCCAGGCGCCCAGCACCCCGGCCTGGGCCGCCGAGTTCGACGCCTGGGCTGCCGAGGCGCTCGGGCGCTGGGACGTCGACGCCCTGGCCGACTTCCGCAGGAAGGGGCCGGGTGCCGCCATCGCCCTGCCCACCACCGAGCACTTCGTGCCGCTCCTGGCCGCGATGGCCTCGGCCTCGCCGTCGGAGGGAAGGCCCTCGTTTCCCATCACCGGCTTCTGGCTGGGGTCGCTCACCCGCAGGTCGGTGCAGTGGGGCTGAAGGCCGGGGCGCGGTCGCCGCCGCGTCCGACCCTGCGCTGCCCGGGAGGTGCCGGAGCTGCCCGGACCGCTCAGGGCGGCTCGCGCGGAAGCGCCGCCCGGAAGACCACCCCTTCGCCCTCGAGGGCATAGCGCCCGGTGGCGGCCGGGACGAACGCCGAGGCACCGCGGGGGAGGGCGAGGCGCTGGCCGGCGCCCTCGGCCTGGGCCGCGCCCTCGGTGCAGAGCAGGATCTCCGGGCCCCGCACCGCCGCCTCGAAGGGCCGGGCGGAGAGGTCGATCCGCGACAGCTCGAACTGGCGCGCCGGCGTGGGGTAGACGAGCTCCCCGCCCGGGGACTCCCGGGCGAGGACCAGCGGCACCGGCTCCGCGCCGAAGCAGAGCACGCGGAGCAGCTCGGGGACATCGACGTGCTTGGGGGTGAGCCCGCCGCGCAGCACGTTGTCCGAGCTGGCCATGATCTCCACGCCCACGCCGTGCAGGTATGCGTGCAGGCTCCCGGCGGGGAGGTAGAGCGCCTCGCCAGCCTCGAGGTGGACCAGGCGCAACAACAGCGCCGCCGCCACCCCGGGGTCGCCGGGATAGGTCGCGCCCAGGCGCGCCGTCCAGGAGAGCGCGTCGGCCCCTGGCCCGTCGGCGGAGGCCGCCCGGGCGGCGCCGGCGGCGGTGGCCGCGGCCAGCGGCTCCCGGGCCGCGGCGGGCAGGGTGGCGAGCCAGGTGAAGGCCTCGCGCAGGCCGTCCGACCCGGGCCGGCCGCGGAGCCGTTCCACCGCCGGCGCCAGCTCCGGGGCGCGCAGCGCCTCGAAGAGCGCCAACGCCTCTGCGGCCGGGCGGAAGCCGCACAGCGCGTCGAAGGGGCCGAGCGCGCAGATGAGCTCGGGCTTGGGCCAGGGGTCCCGGTAATTGCGCTGCGGGGCGTCGCGGGGGATGCCGGCGGCCTCCTCGCGATCGAAGCCCTCGCGCGCCTGGCGCGCGTCGGGGTGGGCCTGGAGCGAGAGCGGCCGCTCGGCGGCCAGGACCTTGAGCAGGAAGGGGAGCCGGGCGCCGTGCTCGGCCAGCGCGCGCTGCCCCAGCTCGACCACGGGGGCCCGGGCGATGGCCTCGGCCAGCGAGAGCCGGACCCCTCCCCGGACCAGGTGCGAGGGCGCCCCCGGATGGGCTCCCATCCACAGCTCGGCCTCGGGCCCCGGGGAGGGGACGGGCGCGCCGCGCAGCGCGGCGATGGCGGTGCGCGAGCCCCAGGCGTAAGGCTGGACGGCGTTCTCGAGCAGGTCCACGCCGATGGTCTACCACACCACCACGGCCGCGCCGACGAAGGCCAGGCCGGTGGCGAGGGCGTGCCAGCCGGTGAAGCGCTCGCGCAAGAACAGGGCCGCCAGCACCACGATGAAGAGGGTGCTGGTCTGGTTGAGGATGGCGGCGCTGGTCGCCTCGCCGTACTTGAAGCCGGCCACCCAGAGCAGCAGGGCCACGTAGTTCCCGAGCACCGCCCCCGGGACGGCCACCCACCAGGCGGGCCGCGGCGCGAGCAGGCGCAGCGTCCGGAGCCCGCGCCGGCGGAGCAGGCCGAAGGCCAGCAGTCCCAGGACCCCGCCCAGGAGCCGGACGCTGGTGGTCCAGAGCACCGGGTAGCCGGGGAGGAGCGGCTTCACCGCCACGATGGCCACGGCGGTGGAGGCCATGGACAGGGCGCCGAGCAGGATCCCCCGCCGGAGGTCGCGGGGGGCGAGATCGTAGGAGACCTCGCGGGCCCGGGTGAGGAGCACCGCGCTCACCACCAGGACTCCCCCCAGGAGCGCCCGGGGAGAGGGGCGCTCGCCCAGCCAGGCCACCGAGGCGATCACCACGAACGGTGCGTAGAGGCAGTCGACGATGGCCGACCGGGTGGCGCCGAGCAGCGACAGCGACTGGAAGAAGAGGGTGTCGGCGATGGCGATCCCCAGGACGCCGCTCGCCAGGAGGAGGGCCAGGTGGCCGGTCGGTGCCGCGGGGAGGAAGGGCACGCCGGCCGCGGGAAAGGTGGCGGCCAGGAGCACCAGGGCCACCACGCTCTTGAAGGTGTTGAGGTCGACCGGGTCGAGATGCTCGCCGCTCTTCTTGAACAGGACAACGGCCGAGGCCCAGGACAGGGCAGTGGCCAGCGCGAAGGCGTTCCCGGCCGCGGCGGGCGTCACGGCCGGTGCTTCCCTTCCATCAGATCCGGTTCAGGAACACCGGGAGGCCGCGCTTGTTGGCGTAGTTCGGGCGGAGCCGGTCGGTGTTGTACATGGTGGCGATGTCCACGCGCCGCGGCCCGAGCTTGGGGTCGGGGATGGGGACCAGATCGTACTTCCCGTCGACCAGCGCCGACATCAGGCCGCTCTGGTTCTGCAGCAGGGCGTCGAAGGCCATGTTGCCGTAGGTGGAGGCGACCAGCTTGTCGATGAAGTCGGGATCGCCGGAGCGCAGGTCGTAGGTGAGGTCGGAGACGATGGTCTCCTCGCCGGTGCGCCGCTTGATCTCGTCGGAGAGGGACTCGGCCACGCTGGCCTTCTTGCGGTGGCCGTAGGCGTCGGCTTCCCCGTACTCTTGCACGTTGTACCCCTCCCACTCGGCGCCCTCGGAGAGCACCACCAGCGAGTAGGCGGAGGGGTTGGTCCGCTTGTCCCGCACCAGAAGGTCGATCAGGTTCTCGATCCTGGGCTTGTACTCGGGGATGACGCAGCGGATGGAGGTGACGTGGGCGGTGTAGAGCGCGGTATAGCCGGCATCGCGCCCGAACACCCGGAAGATGCCGATCCGCTCGTGCGAGCCGACGGTGGTGCGCTGCCGCTCGATGGCATCCATGGCCCGGGTGATCGCCGTCGAGAACCCGATGCAGTACTCGGTGTTCCGGACGTCGTTGTCCATGGTCTTGGGGATGGCGATGACCTTGAACCCGAACTGGTGGAGCTTGGCGGCATAGGAGAGCGTGTCGTCGCCGCCGATGGCCAGCAGGTAGTCGAGGCCGAGCGCCTCGAGGTTCTTCAGGACCTGCTTGGACACGTCGTAAGTGGTGCGGACCAGGCCGCCCTTGGTGGTCTGGGCAACCGGGAAGTCCTTGCCCTCCAGGTGCTTGGGCAGCTTCTCCATCTTGGACGGGTTGGTCCGCGAGGAGTGGAGGAAGGTGCCGCCGGTCCGGTCGATGGTCCGCGTGTTCTCGCGGTTCAGCGGCAGGACGTAGCGTGCCTTGCTCTCCGGGTCGTCCAGGTTGAGGTGGGTGAGCCCCTCCCAGCCTCGCCGGATGCCGATGACCTGGTAGTCGTACTCCGCGCCGCGGTAGACGACGCTCTTGATGACCGAGTTGAGCCCGGGGACGTCGCCACCGCCGGTGAGGATGCCGATCTGTTTCTTGGCCATGGCGCATCCTAGCGCTCCGAAGGATACATGGGCCCCGGCGGCGAATCGCCACGGCGTCCCCGCCTCCCGGCACCGACCGACTCGACCCCGCCAGCTACCCCTTGGGGGGAGCCGGATCAGGGCTTCACGCCGCTCGCGGCCCACCGAGTTCGGGGAGGCTCGTAGCGGATCATGGCGCTGAGCAGCTCGCCGGGCTCGCGGGCCACGAGCAGAGAGGTCTGGAGGTGCTGGGGGAGGAAGCCCTCGGCGACCATGCGCTCGCCCATGGCCAGCAGGGGTTCCCAATAGCCGGCCACGTCCAGGACGCCGACCGGCTTGCGGTGGATTCCCAGGCCAGACCAGGTCCAGGCCTCGAAGAGCTCCTCCAGCGTCCCGATCCCTCCCGGGAGGGCCGCGAAGCCGTCCGACAGCTCGCCCATGAGCGCCTTCCGCTCGTGCATGGTCTCCACCACCCGCAGCTCGGTCATGCCGCGGTGGCCCAGCTCCCGATCCATGAGCGCCCGGGGGATGACGCCGATGGCCTCGCCCCCCGCCGCCAGCACGCCGTCGGCGACCGCGCCCATGAGGCCGACGTGGCCGCCGCCGTTCACCAGGCCGATCCCCCGCCGGGCCATCTCCGCGCCCAGCGCGCGAGCGGCGGCGGCGAACTCCGGCCGCCGGCCCGAGGTCGAGCCGCAGAAGACGCAGATGCGCATGCGCGTCATCTAACAAGGGGCTCTGACCCTTGCCGGGCCGGGTCTCGGTGCCGGTGGCGGTGGCGGGCGCGGACGAGGAGCGCAGCGCCGGCGGCCATGAGGGCCCCTGCGGCGAGCTCGGCGGCGGCGAGCCGCTCGCCCAGGAGCGGGACCGCGGCCACCGCGCCCTCGAACGGCGCGGTGGCGAGGTGGGCCGCCTGGCGCGCCGCCCCGACCTGGCGCAGGGCCGGCAGGTGCAGCACGATGCTCGCGCCGTAGCCGAGGAGGCCGGCCGCCAGCGCCACTACGGGGAACGCAGTCCGGGGGCGCTCGCCCAGCGCCAGGGCGACCGCCGTGTTCACCGCCCCGGCGGCGAGCGCCTTCACCCGGGCGACGGCCACCGGGTCCCGCAGGGACAGGGCCTGGCCCAGGGCGTTGCCGAGCGCCAGGCCGCGCAGGCGCCCTCGACCCGCCGCCCCGACCCCCACGGCTGCGGCCCCGAGGAGCTCGCGGGGCGAGAGCGACTCGCCGAGTGCCGCCACCGCCAACAGGATGGTGAGCGGCGCCTCGAGATGGAGGAGCAGCGAGGCCGGGAGGCCGGCGAGCAGCAGGAGCGGGCCGGCCGCGCCACCGGCGAGCGCCATGCCGGCCAGGCGCGGCAGGTTCCTGGCGGCGGAGCCGGGACTCCCGCCCCGGCCGGCGGAAGGGGGCGGCCAGCGAGAGGCCGGGCCCAGCGCCCAGGCAGAGCAGCCGGCGAGCAGGAAGGGGCCGCTCTCCGGGAGGAGCCGCTTGGCGAAGGGGGTGGTGACGCCGAAGAGGGCGGCGGCGAGGCCGGTGGTCGCCCCGCGGGACCGGTCCCGGGCTCGCGCGCCTCCGGAAGGGGCGGCTCAGGCCGCCTCGGCCACGATCTCCTTCCCCCGCTCGTCCTTGAGCCCCCTCGTGAGCCAGCCCCGGAGCGCCACCGCGCCGAAGCAGCCGACCAGGCCCACCAGGCTGAGGACGAGCCACATGGCCGCCGGGCTGTTCCAGTAGGTGACCTCGCCCGCCGCCATGCGGGCGCCGATCCCCTCCGGGCACCAGCGGACCAGGAGGTGGCCGGAGATGAGGCTCACCACGCTCTTGGCCAGGAACCAGGGGACCATCGAGATGCCCAGGTAGGTCCCCTCCTGTCCCTGGGGGGCGATGGCGGCGGTGTACTCGTAGAGCTTGGGCGACCAGACCACCTCACCGATGGAGAGGGCGATCATGCACAGCGCCGACATGAGGTAGTGCGCCGAGACGATGTCGGAGGAGGCCCAGGTCCAGGGGATGGCCAGGAAGAGCAGCGACACGGCCGAGATCATGGCGCCGTACACCAGCGTGGAGAAGAGCCGGAACCTGCCCACCAGCGGGATGAAGAGGATGATGCCGAAGACGATGAGGAAGGGGTTGATGGCCTGGAGCAGCCCCATGGACGCGTTCTCGCCGATGGTGCGCAGCCAGTACTTGGGCATGAGCAGGTACAGGTAGGCGAAGACGGCGCGCGCGCCCAGGATGAGCGCGATGAGCACCATCAGGCGCCACAGCGTCGGCTCGCGCACCACCTCCAGGGCGATCTCCCAGGGCTTCCGCCGGGCGGGGGTCGGGCCCGGCGCGGCCGGGGCCGGGGTTTTCGCGGCCGCGCCCTCTCCGAGCTGCCCCTCGCTGCGGATGGCCAGGAAGGTGATGGCCGAGCAAGCCAGGCCGCCCACGGCGCCGAAGGTGAAGATGTGCGCGTTGGACCAGCCCAGCCACTTGCGGACGGCGTCGATGATGATGCCGCCGCCGAAGGCCCCGATGTTCATCACCAGGTACCAGAGGCTGTAGCCGGCGCTGCGGGAGCGCTCGGTGGTGAAGCGCTTGTTGGCCGACTGGAAGACGGTCTGGATCATGGCCATGAACGGGGCCATGAGGAACAGCAGGATGGTGGCGAGCCAGCCGCGGTGAGGCAGCGTGGGGACGAGCCCGACCACCGCCACGGCCCCCCGGAGGGCGGCCTGGGACAGCATGGCGATGTGGGTGGAGAGCCGGATCCCCAGCCAGTCGGTCACCGTGCCGGAGAAGAAGAGGAAGATGGTGGTGGCGGTGGTGAACAGCGTCACCGCGTAGCCGGCGTTCTCGTCGGAGAGCCCCACGTTCTCGGACAGGAACACCGAGGCGATGTTGAGCAGGCCGAAGTACATGACGCAGTCGATGAGGTTGACTGCCTGGACGCCCCAGTACTCCGACCGCGTCTCCCGGAGCACCCGGAAGTCGCGGAAGTACTGGAGCACCTTGTCGCCGAAGGGCTGGGCACGGGAGGAGCCTGGGGGGGCGGCGGGCTGGGGCATGGCGCAGGCTACGCTTAGGGCCCGGGCGGTTCAAGGCGCCTGCGACCTCGCGGGGCGAGCCCGCGCTGGCTGCCTCTGCTAGATTCCCGCCGCACGCCCCGCCGGCCGTTCGAGGAGGTCCGCCCGTGATCCCACTCTCCGACCTGGAGCCCCGCCGCCTGTGGGGCTACTTCCTGGAGCTCTCCCGCATCCCGCGCGGCTCGAAGCACGAGGCGGCGGCCGCGCGCTGGGCGGCCGAGCAAGGCAGGGCACTCGGGCTCGAGGTCGAGACCGACGGCGCCGGCAACGTGCTGGTGCGCAAGCCCGCCAGCGGCGGCAGGGAGGGCCGGCCAGCTCTGGCGCTGCAGGCACACCTGGACATGGTCTGCGAGAAGAACGAGGGGACGCCCCACGACTTCGAGAAGGACCCCATCGAGGTGGTGCGCGACGGCGATCTCCTGCGCGCCCGGGGCACCACGCTGGGCGCCGACAACGGCGTGGGCGTCTCGGCGGCGCTGGCCGTGCTGGCGGCGCGCGACCTGCCCCACCCGCCGCTGGAGGTGCTGCTCACCGTGGACGAGGAGACCGGCCTCACCGGCGCCAACGCGGTGCGCCCCGGGTGGCTGCGGTCGAGCCGGCTCGTCAACCTCGACAGCGAGGAGGAGGGCGAGCTCACCATCGGCTGCGCAGGCGGCGTGGACACCGTGGCCTCGCGCGAGGTGGTGTGGGTCGCGCCCTCGCCGGGGCGCCGGGCCTTCCGGCTCAAGGTCCACGGGCTCAAGGGCGGCCACTCCGGCATCGACATCGCCGTGGGGCGGGGAAACGCCCTCCGCCTGCTGGGCGAGGCGCTCTGGGAGCTGGCCCGCGCCCACGACCTGCAGCTCGCCGGCGCCCGCGGCGGAAACAAGCGCAACGCCATCCCGCGCGAGGCCTGGGCGGTGATCCTCCTCGATCCGGCCCGCGAGGCGGCCGTCGCCGCCGAGGTGGTGCGGCTGGCCGCGGCCGTCAGGGCGGCGCTCGGTGGCTTCGACCCCGGAGCCGCCCTCTCGCTGGAGCCGCTCGCCGAGGAGCCGACCGGGCGCCGGGTGCTCTCCCCGGCCGACGCCGGGGCGCTGGTGGGCCTGCTCCTGGCCGGGCCTCACGGCGTCGAGGCCATGAGCCCGGACATCCCCGGCCTGGTCCAGACCTCCACCAACATGGGCGTCCTGGAGATCTTCGAGAAGACCGCCGAGGTGACCTTCCTCACCCGCAGCTCCATCGACTCCTCCAAGGCGGGGCTGGCCGCGCGCATCGCCGGGGTCGCGGCCCTGGCCGGCTTCGAGTGCAGGACCTCCAACGGCTATCCCGGCTGGAAGCCCGAGCCGGGCTCGGCCATCGCGAGGCTGGTGAACGGGGTCCACCAGGAGCTGACCGGCAAGGCCATGGTGGTGAAGGCCATCCACGCCGGCCTGGAATGCGGGATCATCGGCGAGAAGTACCCGGGCCTGGAGATGGCCTCCATCGGCCCCAGCATGTGGGACGTCCACACGCCCGACGAGCGGGTGAGCATCGGCTCGGTGCAGCGGTTCTGGCGGCTCCTCGCCGCCGTCCTCGCGCAGGCCTGAACGGCCGGGAGCGAAAGACGCATGAGCGCCACCGCCTTCGAGTACCAGGACCCGTTCCCCCTCGACGCCGACGAGACCCGCTACCGGCTGCTCACCCGGGAGGGGCTCGGGGTGGCCGACTTCGAGGGCACCGAGGTCCTCAAGGTCGAGCCCTCGGCGCTCACCCGGCTGGCGCGCGAGGCCATGCGGGAGGTGTCGTTCTTCCTGCGGGCCTCGCACAACGAGCAGGTGGCGAAGATCCTGGCCGACCCGGAGGCCTCGCCCAACGACCGGGGCGTGGCCATGGCCTTCCTGCGCAATGCGGAGATCGCCGCCCGGGGCGAGCTGCCGCTCTGCCAGGACACCGGCACGGCCACCATCGTGGCCAAGAAGGGACAGCAGGTCTGGACCGGGGTGAAGGACGAGAAGTACCTGTCCGAGGGCGTCTTCCGCACCTACGCCGAGGAGAACCTGCGCTACTCGCAGACCGCGGCGCTGGACATGTACCGGGAGGTGAACACCGGCACCAATCTCCCCGCCCAGATCGACATCTACGCCACCAGCGGCATGACGTACGAGTTCCTGTTCATGGCCAAGGGCGGCGGCTCGGCCAACAAGAGCCAGCTCTGGCAGGAGACCAAGGCGCTGCTCACCCCCGAGCGGCTGGAGGCGTTCCTGGTCGACAAGATGCGCCACCTGGGGACGGCGGCCTGCCCGCCATACCACGTGGCGGTGGTGGTGGGCGGCACATCGGCCGAGGCGGCGATGAAGACGGTGAAGCTCGCCTCGGCCCGCTACCTCGACGGGCTGCCCCAGAGCGGGAACGACCTGGGGCGCGCCTTCCGCGACACCGAGCTCGAGGGACGGCTGCTGGCCGCCGCCCACCGCTTCGGCATCGGCGCACAGTTCGGCGGTAAGTACTTCGCCCATGACGTGCGCGTGATCCGGCTGCCCCGCCACGGCGCCTCCTGCCCGGTGGCCATGGCCGTGTCCTGCTCGGCCGACCGGAACGTCAAGGCGCGCATCGACCGGGACGGCATCTGGGTGGAGGAGTTGGACCACGAGCCCGGGCGGCTAGTGAAGCTGCCGCTCGGGAAGCACGCCCACGGCCAGCGCCTGGACCTGAACCGGCCCATGCAGGCGGTGCTGGCGGACCTCACCAAGCTCCCGGTCTCGACCCCGCTGCTCCTCACCGGGACGCTGGTGGTGGCCCGCGACATCGCTCACGCCAAGTTCAAAGAGCTCCTCGACCAGGGGAAGCCGCTGCCCCAGTACCTGCGGGACCACCCCGTCTACTACGCCGGCCCGGCCAAGACGCCCCGGGGCAAGCCCTCCGGCTCCTTCGGCCCCACCACCGCCGGGCGCATGGACTCCTACGTGGACCTGCTCCAGTCCAAGGGCGCCTCGATGGTGATGATCGCCAAGGGCAACCGCAGCAGGGCGGTCACCGAGGCGTGCAAGAAGTGGGGTGGCTTCTACCTCGGCTCGCCCGGGGGGCCGGCCGCGGTGCTGGCGGAGGAGAACATCCGCAAGGTGGAGTGCATCGACCTCCCCGAGCTCGGCATGGAGGCGGTCTGGCGCATCGAGGTGGTCGACTTCCCGGCCTTCGTCCTGGTCGACGACAAGGGCAACGACTTCTTCGAGAAGCTGGGCTGCTGAGGGCTCGGGCCGGGCCCCGGCCGGGTCGCGCCCTGGAGCTCCGGGAGGCGGGGCCCTGCCGCGAGGTACCTGCCGGCTCGCGGCCGTGGCGAGCCCTCCTGCCGCTCGGCCGCGGCCCGCCGGCCGGTCAGTCCCAGTAGAACCCCAGCCGGCCCTCGGCCACCCAGGCGTCCCTGTGCTGGCCGTCGATGGTCACCCGGCGCGACAGGGCGCCGGCCTCCAGGAAGGCGCCGACGCCGAGGGCACCGATGCGCACGCCCAGCGCGCCCCCGTAGTTCACCGCGGCCGGGCCCTCGACGAGTCCGCTCACGCCCAGGATGCCGCGGACGTAGAAGGGCAGGACCGGGGGCTTCAGCACCACCATGGGGCGGATGTCGAGATCGAACTGGGAGTGGTTCACGTCGGCGAGGTTGCCCACCACGCCCAGCTCCAGCTTGAGAGCGCCGGCGAAGGAGTAGCCGCCGGCCAGCATGACGTTGGTGGGGACCCGCTCCACCGGGGTGGGCTGCCAGCGGAGGCCGCTGCCCACCGAGCCCTCGAGGACGGTGCCGGCGCGCGCGGCGGACGGGCCGGCGAGCAGCGCCAGCGCGATGGTGAGGGAGCCGAGTCGGGCCATGGCGGTTCCTCCGGTGGCGGCGGCGTTCCCTGGCGGGTTCACGCGCCGGCAAGGCATGCCCAGAGTGTACGATCCTTCGCGCGGGTGGGTGCAGTCCCGGCCCCGGGCCGGTGTGGGCCGAGAGGCGCCTTCCCCCTACGGGACCGCGTCGTAGCGATCGAAGCGCATGGTGAACAGGGCCCTTCCCTGGGAGAGGGAGCGGAGCTCGGTGGCGTAGCCGAAGAGCCGACGCAGCGGGGCCTCGCCCTCGACGACCTTCACCGCCGCGCCGCGCTCGGAGACGTCGTGCACCGTGCCCTTGCGCCGGTCGACGCTGCCGATGACCTCGCCCAGGTACTCGGCCGGGGCCACGATCTCCAGGCGCATGAGCGGCTCGAGGATGACCGGCCGGGCGCGGGCCGCGGCGGAGCGGACCGCGTCGGCGCAGGCGATCTTGTAGGTGAAGGGCTTGGAGGAGCCCTCGCGCCAGGCGGCGCCGGTGACGGTCACCTGCACGTCCTGGAGCGGGTGGCCCTCCAGCGCGCCGGCCTCGGCGGCCTCTCGCGCGCCGTCCTCCATCATCCGGCGCACCTCCTCGCGCAGGAAGGGCAGGGTGGCCGCCTCCGGCGACAGGGCGAAGCGGAAGCCGCCGCCGCGCGGCAGCGGGCCCACCCGCACCGCGACCTGGCCGTAGAGCTCCCCGTCCTCGAGGGTTCGCTCGAATGTGGCCTCGCCGTCCGCCTCGGCGGTGAGGGTCTCGCGCAGGAGCACCTGCGGCGGGCCGGTGCGGACGGACAGGCCGAACTCGCGGCGCAGCCGCTCGGCCACGATCTCCAGGTGCAGCTCGCCCATCCCGGAGAAGAGGAGCTGGCCGGTGTCGGGGTCCTCGCCGTAGCGGAAGGTCGGGTCCTCGTCGGCGATGCGGGTCAGGGCCTCCACCAGCACCTCGCGGTCCTTCTGTGATCCGGCCTCGATGGCCTGGGAGATCACCGGCTCGTAGGAGGAGAGCCGCTCCAAGAGCAGCGGGTGAGCCTTGTCGGTGAGGGTGTCGCCGGTGCGGGTCTCCTTGAGCCCGGCCACGGCGAAGATCTGGCCGGCGCCCAGCGCCGGAACGCGCTCCTTCTGCGCCGCGTGCATGAGCAGCACCCGCCCCACCTTCTCGAACCTGCCCTGGCTGGCGTTCCAGACCGCGTCGCCCTCGGCCACCCGGCCGGAGTAGACGCGCAGGAACACGTGGCGCCGCCGTTCGTCGAGGAGCGACACCTTGAAGGCCAACGCCAGCAGCGGCGCCGACTCGCCCACCGGCCGGGACTGCGCCTCCCCGGTCTGCGGGTGGTGGCCGGTCGGCGGCGGCACGTCGAGCGGGGAGGGAAGGTAGTCGCAGACCGCGTCCAGGACCTGGGGGATGCCGCGGTTGCGGAGCGCCGCGCCGCAGAGGAGCGGGACGAAGCGGCCGGCCAGGGTGACGCGGCGGATGGCGGCGCGCAGCGCGGCGGGGTCCACCTCCCTGTCGTCGAGCACCGCCTCGGCGGTCGGGTCGTCGAGGTCGGCCACCGCCTCGACCAGCGCCCGCCGAGCCTCCTCGCCCTCGGCGGAGAGCCCGTCGGTGACCTGGAAGTCCCGGGGGTCGCCGGGGTCGCCGAAGCGAATGGTGCGCCGCCCCACCAGGTCCTCCAGGCCGGCGAAGGTCGCCTCGGCACCCAGCGGACGCTGCACCGGGGCGATCTTGTGGTCGGGGAAGTGGCGGCGGAGGGAGGCCAGCGTCATCTCGAAGTCGGCGCCCACCCGGTCCATCTTGTTGGCGAAGGAGATGCGGGGTACCCGGTAGTGATCGGCCTGGCGCCAGACCGTCTCGCTCTGCGGCTCGACCCCGTGGGCGGCGTCGAAGACGGCCACCGCGCCGTCCAATACCCGCAGGCATCGCTCCACCTCGATGGTGAAGTCGACGTGGCCGGGGGTGTCGATGAGGTGGATCTCGTGGCCGGTCCACTCCAGGCGGGTCACCGCCGAGGTGATGGTGATGCCGCGCTCCCGCTCCAGCTCCATCCAGTCCATGACCGCGGCGCCCTCGTGGACCTCGCCCATCTTGTGGGTGCGCCCGGCCACGAAGAGGAGCCGCTCGGTGAGCGTGGTCTTGCCCGCGTCGATGTGGGCCATGATGCCGATGTTGCGGATGGCACGCATCCGCCGCTCTGCACCATCGACGCGTCCCTCCGCCATGTCACGACCCTCGCTCCGCGCCGACCCGTGCGCGCGGCGGGGAGTATAGCGGGAGGGCGCGACCGCCGGGGGAGGAGCGCGTAGCGCTTGCGCGGCGGCGCCCCGGGCCCTAGGCTCCGCCGCCCGTGCGCCAGACCTGTCCCCGCTGCCTGCGCCGCGCCGACCTGTGCCTGTGCGCCGACCTCGCGCCCACGCCCTCGCGAACCCGGGTGGTGATCCTCCAGCACCCCCGCGAGGCCCGCCTGGCCATCTGCAGCGCCTGGCTGGCGCGGCTGGCCCTGGCCAACGCCGAGCTCCACCGGGGCGTCCGCCTCGACGGCAACGCCCGGCTGGAGGAGGTCTGCGCCTCGCCGGGGACGGCCCTCCTCTTCCCCGGGCCGCAGGCCGCGCCGGCCGGCTCGCGGGCCGCGGATCCCCCGTCGCACCTGGTGGCGGTGGACGGCACCTGGCACCAGGCCGAGCAGATGATCGGGCGGAGCCGGCTGCTCTCGGCGCTGCCGCGCCTCTCGGTGGTCCCCGACGGCGGCCCGGGCTACGGCGAGCTGCGCCGGGAGCCGCAGGCCCACACCCTCTCCACCCTGGAGGCCATCGCCCTGGCGCTGTCCGCCCTGGAGGGGGACCCGGCCCGCTTCGCCCCCATGCGCCGGGCCTTCCAGCGGATGGTGGCCCACCAGATGGAGTGCGCCCGCGGCGCTCGCCGGAACCCGCGGCACCGGCCGGGGCAGGGCCGGGCCCGGGCCGCGGAGGGCGAGCGCGACGGCGGGTGAACCCGCCCGCTACTTCTTCTCGCCGGCGGGAGCGTGGGCCAGGATCTCCTCGATCCGGTCCATGGTGGCGTTCATGTCGGCCATGGCCGCCTGGAACGGCGCCGAGGTGGTCATGTCCACGCCCGCCTTGCGGAGCAGCTCCACCGGGTAGTCGGAGCCGCCCGAGGAGAGCAGCCTCAGGTAGCGGTCGCGGGCGGCGGTGCCGCCCTGCGCCTCGTCGTCGCGGATGGCCTGGGAGAGGGCGGTGGAGGCCACCAGGCTGGTGGCGTACTGGAAGACGTAGTAGTCGCGGTAGAAGTGGGGGATGTAGGCCCACTCCACCCCGTAGAGCGCATCCACGTCGCAGACGCCCTGGGCGTGGCCGTAGTAGCGGCGGACGATGTCCAGGTAGAGGGCGGTGAGGGACTCGCCGGTGAGCGCCTCCCCCTTCTCGGCCCGCTGGTGGGCGGCCAGCTCGAACTCGGCGAACATGACCTGGCGAAAGAGCGTGGTCCGCAGCGACTCCAGCCGCTCGCCCAGGAGGGCGAGGCGCTCGGCGTCGGTCTGGGCCTCGTCCAGCGACTTGTGGAAGAGCAGGTTCTCGTTGAGGGTCGAGGCCACCTCGGCCACGAAGATGGCGTACTCGGCGGTGGGATAGGGCTGGTTCTCGCTGGAGAGCAGGGAGTGCATGGAGTGGCCAGACTCGTGGGCCAAGGTCGAGACGTCGTCGTACTGCCCGTTGTAGTTGAGGAGCTGGTAGGGGTGGATGCCGTAGACGCCGGTGGAGTAGGCGCCGGGGCGCTTGCCGGTGGAGGGGAGGAAGTCGGTCCAGCCGCTCTCCAGGCCCTGGCGCAGCTTCGACTGGTAGTCCTGGCCGAGCGGGGCGACGGCGGCCAGCACCATGGCCTTGGCCTCGTCGACGCTGTAGCTGCGATCGCTCTCCTTGACCAGCGGGGCGTAGAGGTCCTCGTAGCCGAGCTTGTCCAGGCCCAGCATCCGCTTGCGCAGGGCCAGGTAGCGGTGGAGCGTGGGCAGGTTGGCGTTCGCGTCCCGGATCAGCTGCTCGTAGACCGCGGTGGGGATGGCGTCGCGGAACAGCGCCGCCTCCAGGGTGGAGCCGAAGTGGTGGGTCTCCATGTCGAAGACGTGGCCCCGCAGCTCGGCGTAGAGGGTGGTGCCGATGGTCCGCTCGTAGCCCTTGAACGCTCCGAAGAAGGCCTGGAAGGCCTTGCGTCGGTCGGCGGGGTCGGCGGCGATCCGGGCCCGGTAGAAGCCGGCACCGTCGAGGCGGATCGATTCGCCGGTGGAGAGCCTCACGGTCGGGTAGGGGAGGTCGGCGTTGGTGAGCACCTCGAAGGTGGTGGCGGGCGCGCTCTCCAGCTCCCCGGCCAGGGAGACCAGCCGCTCCTGGTCGGCGGAGAGGGTGTGGGGCTTCCAGCGCAGCAGGTCCTGCAGGTAGAAGCGCCAGTCCTTGAGCCGCGGCTCGGCGGCCAGCGCCTTGAGCCGCGCGGCGGGCAGCGCCAGCAGCTCGGGGCGCAGCCAGGAGGCGGCGGCCTCCAGCTTCACCCCCAGGCTCTCGGCCTCGGAGCGCATGGCGCGGTAGCGGGCCACCCGGGTGTCCTCGTCGTTGTGCGACTGGGAGTAGACTTGGAGCCGCTCGGACTCCATGCGGAGGGCGGCGTACTGCCCGAGCGCCTCCACCACCGCCTTGGTCCCGTCGGCCAGGTGGCCACGGCGCTTGGCGAAGGCCTCGATCCTGGCGGGGAAGGCCTCCCGGGCCCGGGTCCAGGCCTCGTCGGAGGGGTAGAGCTCCTCCAGCTTCCACTTGTACCGGTCGGCGATCTGCGAGCGATCGGTGGCGGCCTCGTCGGCGCGGGGGAGCGAGGGGCCGGTGGAGAGGGCGAGGGTGGCGAGGGCGAGGGGCAAGGGGTGGCGCACGAGGGCCTCCGGTGGGGTATCGGGCCGGAGACCTACTCCAGCCCCGTCCTGGCGTCGACCGCAAAGTGGCTGCCGCGCGTGGGTCTCCGCGACCAGGCGGGGGCGCGCTGCAAAGCGCGCTGACATCGGCCCGGCACGCCCTTAGGCTGCGCCCTTATGGCCCGGCAAGATGCTCGGCGGTGGCCCCGGATCCTGGCGATCGTGGGCGCCGTCCTCGCGGTGCTCGTGGTGGCGGGGGTCCTGGTCCTGGACCGCGTGCTGCTCAGGGTGGCGAAGGAGGAGGCCGCCGCCTACTCGCAGAAGCTGGGACGGCCCATCGCCGTCGAGGGCGTGGCCACCCGCCTGTGGGGCGGCCTGGGCGTGAAGGTGACGGGCCTGTCGGTGGGCGCCGGGCCGGGCGAGGGCCTCCCGCTGCTCGAGCTGCCAAGCGCCGAGGTGAGCGTGGGCATCCTCCGCGCCTTGCTCAGCCGCGGCAGGGAGATCGCCATCGACCGCGCCGTGGTTCACGGACTTCGCGTGAACGTGGTGCGGCTTCCCGACGGGATCACCAACCTGGAGCGGATGGAGCGCGCGCTCTCCGCCCAGGGTCCGGCCCCGGCCCGGCCCCGCGCGGCCGGCGGGCCGGCCGCGCCGGCGTCCCCCGCAGCGCCGCCGCCGGAGCTGGAGATCGGCCGGGCGGCGCTCGAGGACGCCCGCTTCGCCTTCCGCGACCGTGCCCTGCCCGGCGCCCGGGAGCTGGCCATCGACCACCTCGACGCCGAGGTCCGCGACCTGGCGCCGGGGCGACCCCTGGAGCTGGTGGTGAAGGCGGCGGTGTTGGCCGAGCGGCAGAACCTGGAGCTGCGGGTCAAGGCGGGGCCGCTCCCCGCCAGCCTGGTGCCCACCCCGGAGGAGCTGCTGCTCAAGGTCGAGCCGTTGGACCTGACCCCGCTGGCGCCGTTCTTGCCCAACGGGGTGGGGCTGCTGGGCGGCCGGATCGAGGCGGATCTTCGGGCGACCCTGGGCGCGGCGGTGCCGGGCGGCCACGGCCCCACCCGCCTCCAGGGGGGCTTCAAGGCGTCGGACCTGGCCTTCTCCGGGCAGCAGGGAGGCAGGAAGATCGACGCCTCGCTCGACGCCGACCTGACCGCCGACGCCAGCGCCGGCGACCTCGCCATCCAGAAGCTGCTGCTCCGGGTCGGTCCGGGGGAGCTCGAGGGGCACGGCCGGGCCACCGGCCTGCGCGGCGACACCCCGCGGGTCGAGGACCTGGAGATCACCTCGCGCGAGCTCGATCCGTCGGCGCTCATGGCCCTGTGGCCGCCGCTCGGCAAGCAGTTCGGCGGCGTGGTGCTGGCCGGACCGGTGGGGCTCTCCCTGCGCGGCGGGGGCACCGCCGCCGCCCAGCGACTGGACTTGAGGCTCGACCTCACCCCGGTTCGCCTCGAGGTGCCACACCAGCTGCAGAAGGCCGTGGGCGGCCCGCTGATCGTCACCGCCAGCGCTGCCGCCGACGAGGGCGGAGGCCGCGTCCGCTTCGAGGCCAGCGCCGACCTGGGCGGGGTGGACCTGCGGCCGGGGGGGGCGGTGGCCAAGAAGCCGGGGGATCCGCTCGCCGTGAAGCTGACCGGGACCTATCGGCGGTCCGGGCAGGAGCTCGAGGTGGCCCTGGCCCAGCTGGTGGTGAACCTCCTCGGGGACGTGCTCACCGGGAAGGGCCAGGTGGCGCTGGCCGGCACCGGTACGGCGCGGACCACCCGCTTCGACGCCGAGCTCTCGGGGGAGAGGCTCGACCTCGACCGGCTGCTCGTCCCCGCCTCCTCCGAGAAGCAGGCCGGAAAGCCTGCCGGGAGGAGGGCCGAGGCCGAGCCGAGGGCTCCGGCCGCGCAGCCCGCAGACGCCGGGGCCCTGGCCGGCCTCTCCGGCGAGGCCCGCCTGCGGCTCGGGCTGCTGAGGGTGAGGGGGGCGGAGGCGAGGAACGTCGCGGCCCGCATCACCGCCCGGGGCGACGCTCTCACCCTGGAGCAGGCGCACCTCGATGTCTTCGGCGGGAGCGTGGAGGCGGCCGGCACCAGCGTCCACGTCGTCCGCCCCGACGGGCCGTTCAAGGCGCAAGTCCACCTCCAGGGCATCAACGTCGAGCAGGCGGCAGCGCTCTTCTCCCCGAGGCGAGTCGTGTCGGGCACGCTCGACGCCGATCTGCAGCTCGCGGGGGTGGGCCTGGATCGGTCCCGGGTGGAGAAGACCGCCAACGGCACCTTCCAGGGCCACCTGCGAGGTGGCGTGTTCCACGGGAAGGACCTCATCGGATCGGCCCTGGGATCGCTGGCCGGCCAGATCCCCTTCGCCAAGCGCTTGGCCGAGGGCGGGGAGACCAGCCTGGGCCCGGACCTGCCCTTCTCCTTCCACATCGCCGACGGGGTGGCCAAGCTGGACAAGCCGCTCCAGGTGCAGACGGGCCAGGGAAGGGTGGAGCTGGGAGGCGGGGTGGGGCTGGACGGGACCTTGGACATGCCCGCCACGGTGGCGCTTTCCCCCGAGGCGGTGGCGAGGCTGACCGGGGACAGGGTGAAGCCCGAGGCGCCCGTCCCCGTCAGCTTCAAGCTGGTCGGGCCGGCCTCCAGCCCGGGGATCGAGGGGCTGAACGTCGACGCTGCGGCCAGGTCGATCGTCGCCCGCGCCGCCAAGAGCGCGGTGTCGGATCAGGCCAAGAAGTTGGAGTCGACGGTGAAGGGCAAGCTGAAGGGGCTGTTCGGGAAATGAGGCCACCACGGGCCATGGTGGCTCGCAGCCGCGGGGGTCAAGCGCGTCGCCGGGAAGGTCCAGACCCATGGTGCGCCCACCGCGCCGGGCCGACGGCGCGCCGAAGGAGCGAGGAGCGAACCGTGGTCGCCGGCCGGGAGATCGCGGCCTTCGCCCGGGCCATGGGCTCCCAGCCCGGGCTCCGGGTGGCCGACCCGCGATCCTCAGCCCGATCGGCCTTTTCCCCCTGCCCCAGGACGCCCGCCGCCTGCGCCGCCCGAGCGCAGCAGTGAAGAGGCCGGCTCCGCGGACGGAGCCGGCCTGTTGACGGGTCGAACCCGGAATCAGTTCTGCACCGGCTTCTGGACCTGCGCCTTGGCGAGCTCGGTCGGCTGCGCCTTGGCGGCCTTCTTTGCCTTGGGGGCCTTGGCCACCGACGCGGGCTTGGCGGCGGGCTGCGGCGCCTGCTGGGCCATGGTCTGCTGCATCTCCTGGCAAGCCAGCGCGGGCACGGCGACGGCCGCCACCGCGAGCGCCGCCAGGGCGCGCTTCAGGAACCTCATCGGCCACTCCTCTCGCCGGCGCTCGGGGACGTGGCCGGCCCAGAGGTCATGGCCACGCGGCGCGGGGGGCGCAAGCCCGACCGCCGCCCACCGCCCCAGCGGGGGTGAGCGGTCGCTTGCAGCCTCCGCGGGCGAGACGTCAGCCGGCGGTCAGATCCCGGTCGGTCCGGGCGTGGGCGGAGAGCCAATCGGGGATGAACCGCTCCGGCCGGAGCGCCTCCACGCCGTCGGTGTCGCCCTGGGCAGCGAGGGCGACGATGGACCCCACGTCGGTGAGGAAGCGCTCGTGCTCCCCGGCGTGGCGCACCAGGCTCGGCGCCCGCGCCTCGCGCAGCCGCCGCTCCTCGGCCTGGAACTGCTCGCGGGCGGTGGCGAGGAGCTTCCCGGCCAGGGACAGGAGCTCCCGGTACCGGTGGGCGTCCACCGCCGCCACCAGCTGCTCGGCGTCCCGCAGGAGCTCCCTGCGGAGCGAGTCGATGCGCACGTCGGGGCAGGCGACGGCAGTCCACTCCTGGTTCATGGCGGCTCTCCCGAGGTGCGAGGGTGGAAAGAGGAAAGCAGGTCCGCTCGCGCCGGACAAGCCCCGGTCCGCGAGGATCTTCGCTGTGGGACAGCGGTTTCCCTGCGCCCACCTCGCCGCACGGCCTTGCGCTCCCGGTGAGGTCGACGCTGTAGGGTCAGCGCATCCGCTTCACCCGGGCGGCGTACCAGGGGACGGGGAGCGGGGCGCGGCCCGGGGGGACCGGCACCGGCGAGCGCTCCACCACCCAGCGCTCCGGGTCGAGGTGCTCCTCGACGAAGGGCAGGCCGGGCGCGTAGGCGAACAGCCCGCCGGGGCGGAGCGCCCCGAGGATCTCCAGGTAGCGCCGGGCGTAGCGCGCCGCGTCGCCGCCCGGGCGCAGGTGGTGGTGCAGGAAGTGGAGCGAGAAGCCGAGGTGGGAGATCACCGTGCCGAAGGCGGCCCGGGGAAGGGGCACCTCCAGCCAGTCGGCGCGCACCAGCCCGGGGGCAGGTGCGACGCTCCGGTCGACACCCACCACCTGCAGGCCACGCGCGCGGAGCAGGCGGACAAGCCGGGCTGCGGGTCCGCAGCCCAGGTCGAGCACCGGGGCCGCCAGGGAGGCGGGGTCGAGGCCGAGGACCCCGAGCTGCAGCTCCGCCCCGTACTCGGCGCTGACCACCTCGCGGAGGACATCGGCCGGGCCGTCGCCCGCCGGCGACAGGGCGGCCGCGAAGGCGGCCAGCTCCTGCCGGTAGGCGGTCGCCACCTCGCCCAGCGCCGCCCCCAGCTCGGCGGCCGAGCCGGGCCGGCGCAGGGCTCCGGCCAGGGCCGTGAGGGCGCGGGCGTGCAGCGCCGCGAGCGCCGCCCGGCGCTCGCCGTCGAGCGGAAGGAACTGGTTGCGATCCAGGAGCCAGGCCGCGACCTCGCCGGCGAGGTGGCCGGCAGGGTCCTCGGCGAAGCCGGCCCCGGGCGAGCGCGACGGCACGGCCCCCTCGATCCAGGCCGCCAGCGCCTGGCGCCGTCGGTCGAGCCACTCGGCGAAGGCGGGGGGCGGCGGGTCCTCCCGCGGGGGAGGCTGGGCCAGCGCGCCGAGGTCGGGCGGGGCCCGGCGCCGCGCCCCCTCGCGGAGCACCGAGAGGAGCGCGGAGAGGTCGGACGGGTCGCCGAGCATGAGCGGGGCGGGAGGCTAGCCCCGGCCCCGCCTGCGCGCAACGGGCGCAGCAGCGCCGCTCACTTCGGCACCTTGGCGTGGAAGGCGGCCACCTCCTCGGGCGTGGGCTTGGGATCGGGCTCGGCGGGTGCGGGTGAGGGCGCAGCCGCCTCCGGTGCGGCGACGGCGAGCGGCAGGGCCGGCTCCTGCGCGGTGGCGACGGGCAGCGGAGGTGCTGCGGTCTTCCGCGAGCAGGCGGCGGGGGCGAGGAGGAGGGCGGCGAAGAGCAGCGAGAGAGGCCTCATGTCGGCTCCTTGAGAGAAGGGGTCCATCTTCGGACGGTGAACCCGGGTGCACCGGGCGTGCCCGCGCCCGCGCCCCGATCGGCGAGGGTTCGGACGCGCCGTGTCGCCGCGGACACGCGGGCGCCGTGTCCGGGCGTGGGTCGCGCGCCAGCGCGCCCGATGGGCGAACCGGCGCACGGTCCCGGCGCGACCCGGCGAGGGCCCCCAACGGAGTCTCCGCGGCGGTGTCGGCCGGCCTAGGATGCCTTGCGTGACGCGCCGCCTGCTCTGCCTCCACGGGCACTTCTACCAGCCGCCTCGCGAGAACCCCTGGATCGAGGCCATCGAGACCCAGGACTCGGCCGAGCCCTTCCACGACTGGAACGAGCGCATCTCGGTCGAGTGCTACGGGCCCAACGGCGCGGCCCGCCTCAAGAACGCGCAGGACCGGATCGCCGACATCGTCAACAACTACCGCCACCTCTCCTTCAACTTCGGCCCCACGCTGCTCGCCTGGCTGGAGCGCGCCCAGCCGGAGACCTACGCGCGGGTGATGGAGGCGGACCAGAAGAGCCTGGAGGCGCGAGGCCACGGGAACGCGCTGGCTCAGGGCTTCCACCACACCATCCTGCCGCTCTCCAACGATCGGGATCGGCGGACCGAGATCCGCTGGGGGATCGCCGATTTCCGGCGCCGGTTCCACCGGCCGCCGGAGGGGTTCTGGCTGCCGGAGACGGCCGCCGACGGCGCCACCCTGGCCGCCCTGGCCGCCGAGGGGATCCGCTTCACCATTCTCTCGCCCTACCAGGCCACGCGGGTGCGACCGCCGGGCGGGAGCTGGCAGGACGTGCGCGGCGCCCGCTTCGACCCCACGCGTCCCTACCGGGTGAAGGTCGAGGGAAGGGAGATCGTCGTCTTCTTCTACGACGGCCACATCGCCCGCGACCTGGCCTTCGGCGGGGCGCTGGGATCGGCCGGCCAGCTCCTCGACCGCTTGGTGGCCGGCTTCGATCCGTCCCGGGAGCACGACGAGATCCTCACCGTGGCCTTCGACGGCGAGACGCTCGGGCACCACAAGAAGGGCGGCGACGAGGCGCTGGCGGCGGCGGTCCGCGAGCTGGCCCGCCGCGAGAACCTGGAGCTGGTGAACCTAGCCCAGGCGCTGGAGATGCTGCCGGTGGAGT
Organism: Anaeromyxobacter sp.; assembly: GCA_035541675.1. GTDB lineage: Bacteria > Myxococcota > Myxococcia > Myxococcales > Anaeromyxobacteraceae > Anaeromyxobacter. Next base: position 95,089 of record DATKMW010000079.1, read on the forward strand.
GGGAGGCGGAGATCGCCGAGGGGTCGAGTTGGAGCTGCGCGCACGGCGTGGAGCGGTGGCGCTCAGATTGTGGGTGCAACGCCGGCGGCGGGCCGGGCTGGCGGCAGGCCTGGCGCGCTCCGCTGCGGGCGGCGCTGGAGTGGCTCCGCGACAGGGTCCACGCCGTCTTCGAGCGGCAGGGGGCGGCGCTGCTCCTCGACCCGTGGGGTGCGCGGGACCGCTACGTGGAGCTGGTGCTCGACCCGGATCGGGGCGAGGCCAGCGAGTTCCTGCGCCGGGAGGCGGGGCGGGCGCTCCCGCCCGCCGGGGAGGTCCGCGCCCTGAGGCTGCTGGAGCTGGAGCGGCAGTCGCTGCTCATGTTCACCAGCTGCGGGTGGTTCTTCTCGGAGCTGTCGGGGATCGAGACGGTGCAGGTGCTGCGCTACGCCGCCCGCGCCCTCCAGCTGCTGCGGGACCTGGCCGGGCTGGACCTGGAGCCGGAGTTCGAGGCGCTGCTGGCCCAGGCACCCTCCAACGAGCCGGCCATGGGGGACGGTCGTCGCATCTTCATGCTCCTGGTGAAGCCCAGCGTGGTGACGCTGGAGGGCGTGGGCGCCCACCTGGCCATCGCCAGCTCGGTGCGGCAGCTGTCCGACACCGGCCGGGTCTTCTGCCACGCCTACACGTTGCAGGGGCGCCACGCCGAGCAGGCCGGCCCCATCACCGTGGTGGTCGGCCGGATGCAGCTCGAGCACCTGCTCACCCGCGAGCGGCTCGACGCGCTCTACTGCGTGCTGCACTTCGGCGAGGCGGACTTCCGCTGCGGCCTGGTCCCCTACCGCGGGCCGGAGCACCTGGCGGAGGTGGAGTCGGCGCTGCTGGGCCGCCCCCATCACCAGTCGCTGGCCCACCTGCTGCGCGAAGCGGACCGCTTCTTCCCCGGTCGCGACTACGGCCTGCGCGACCTGTTCCTCGACGAGCGCCGGCGGGTGGCGGGCATGCTGCTGGAGAGCACGTTGCGGCGCAACGAGGAGATCTACCGGGAGATCTTCGAGGACAACCAACGGCTCATGGAGTTCCTGCGGGAGATCGACTCGCCCATCCCCGGACCGCTGCGGGTGGCGGCCGATGTCACCCTGACCGGGCGCATCCTGCGGCTCACCGCCGCCGCCCGGGCCGGGGTGACCGAGCTGTCCGCGTCGGGGGCGGAGCTGGAGGCCACCGTGGAGCTGGCCCAGCGGCTGGGCGCCCACCTCCACCTCCCCGCGCTGCGGCAGGAAGTCGAGGCGCTGGCGCTGGGGCTGCTCGACGAGCTCCTGGCGGGAGGCGCCTCGGGCCAGCGCGCGGTGGAGCTGGCCGGCTCGCTCGAGCTGGCGCGGCGGCTGGGGCTGGAGCTGGACATGTGGGACCTGCAGAACCGCCTCTGGGCCTGGGCCGGATCGGGGCGGGTCGCGGTCGAGCGCGAGGCGACCGTCGAGCTCGCCCGGGCCCTGTGGTTCGACGAGGGGACCCTGCTGCAGAGGGCCGGCTACCAGCGGTGAACCGGCGACCGCCTCACCGCTCGGGAGGCGGCACCGGCCCCAGGGTGCTCCAGGGGCCCAGCGAGAGGCCGACGTTGCGGTAGCGGGCGCCCAGGTCGCCGGCCATGCCCAGCCGGTGGGCCCAGGGCGAGAGCAGCGTCGCCCTGGGCGGACGGTGGGCTCGAGGAAGGCGCCCAGGCCATCGTCGTCCAGGTCCTGCTGGGCGTCGAGGACGAGGCCGGACAGGGTCCCGTCCACATCCCAGCCGCGGCGCAGGTCGCGCCGGCGGTGGGCCACCGAGGCGGGGTTCACGCTGGCCCCGGCCATCCCCTCGGCCAGGCCCGCGCAGGCGCCGCACCAACCCCACCACGCGGCCGCTGGCGGTGGCCACCGCGGAGGCGGCGTCGATGGACTGCGCCCGTCGAAGGTCTGGCCGCTCGCCGGACCCGACCGGGCCACCGCCAGGGCAGCGACGGCGGCGAGGAGCAGGCGGCCGCGCGCCGCGCGGGGGTCGGGCATGCCGCCGTCCAGGCCAGCAACCGCGCGCGGGGGGCGTGAAGTGGGCGCCGCGCCGACAGCTGCCGACCGGATATCACCCCGGGGATCCCGGGCGGCCCGGCGGTGTCCCGGCGACCCGTTCCGAAATCGCCAGCGCTCGTCTAGACTCCGGCGTGCATGGCGACCTTCGACCTCGATGCCGCGATCGTTGAGCTGGTGAGCAAGGGCAAGGTCAAGGTGCCGCCGTACCCTGCGGTCGCCTTCCGGATCGAGGGGGTGGTGCGAGGAGGCAAGTACGGCCTGGAGGACCTGGCGCGTCTGGTCTCCTCCGATCAGGTGCTGGCCGCGGACGTGCTGCGCTGCGCCAACAGCGCGCTCTACTCGCGGGGAACGCCGGTGGCCTCGGTGAAGGCGGCGGTGGGGCGGATCGGCGCCAAGGACGTGGCCCGGCTGGCCCTGGCCTCGGGGCTGGGGGCGCACGCCATGGCGGCGGGACGGCTCTCCTCGATCCGCCGCCGGGCCTGGCTCGACGCCTTGGCCTCGGCGCTCCTCACCCAGGACCTGGCCCGCGCCCGGGCGCTGCCGGCCGACGTGGCCTTCTCGGCCGGGCTGCTGCACGACTTCGGCAAGGTGGTGGCCATCGCCTGCATCGAGGAGCTGCTTCAGAGCCGCGACGACGTGGCCCCCAAGGTGGAGGCCGAGTGGATCGAGGTCATGGACAGCTACCACGTGGAGCTCGGCGTGGTGATGGCGGCCCGGTGGGATCTCCCGCCGGTGATCGCCGACGCCATCTCGCTTCACCACTCCGCCGACATGGACGCCGCCGCCGAGCCGCAGATCGTGAAGGCGGTGGCGGCGGTGGACCAGGTGGTGGCGCTGCTCGGCGCCCGGCCGCGGCTGGAGGCGTCCGACCTGGCGGCCATCGAGGCGCTCACCCCCACCGAGCGCGAGCTCCTGGCCAAGGCGGTACAGGCGGTCCCGGGGTTCGTGGCCTCGTTCGAGAGCGGCGAGGCCTGGGCCGCCGGCACCGGGCGCTCGCTGGTGGCCGCGCCTCCCCGCCCCGAGCCGCCCGCGGCCCGGCCGTCGCACCAGGTGGTGCTGCGGCTCGGCGACCGCGAGAGCACCTACCGTCTGCTGGGGATCGCGAGCACCCACTGCATGGTGACCGGGAAGGACCCCATCCCGGAGAACCTGCTCCTGGCGATGGGCGTGGACTGCGACCCGCCGCTCAGCGGATACGCCAGCGTGAAGCTGGCCTGGCCGGAGCCGAGCGGCTGGACGCTGCTGGTGCAGCCCTACGGACTCACCCGGGGCGCCCAGGCGCGTTGGCAACAGCTCGTCGGCGAGGCAGAGCGGCCAGGCTAGCGAGGCCTCACCAGGCCAGGCCGACCATCAAGCTGGGCATGAGGCGGGGCTGGTTGATGGCCTTGTCGGCATCCTTCCAGGTGTAGGTGTAGCCGTTGCCGTTGTCCCGCGCGTTGGTGCTGCTGCCATCGGAGGAGTAGGTCGCGTCGTGGCCGTAGAGGGAGCTGACCGGGTAGAAGTCGAGCCCGACGGTTCCGACCAGGGAGAGCCTGCGCGTCAGCCGCATCTCGCCGCGGGCCCCGACGCCGAGCCCCCAGTCGTCGGCCGTGACCTCGAAGTCCTCGTCGCCGCCCACGTAGCGGAAGTCGGCGCGGAACATGTCGTGGCGCAGGCCTCCGAAGATCCCCACGCGCTCGTACCCCTTGACGTGGAAGAACCAGATGGCGTCGAGCTTGAAGTCGAGGACGTAACCGCTCTTCTCGGGCGTGCCGTTGGTGTTCTGGTTGACGAAGACCTTGCGCGCCAGGAGGGGATCGCCGGGGTCGACGCGCGTGTAGCCGACGCCGAAGGAGAAGCCCAGGGGGATCCCGCGGAAGACGTCGTAAGCCACCACCTCCAGGCGGCCGCCGAGGCCCGGCTTGGTGATGGTCGGGGCGCTCGTCCCGACCTCCGCCGACCAGCGGAGGTCGATCGCCCTGGCCGGGAGGGCGAGGACTGCCGTGGCGAGGATCATCCCCCGGGCGAGCGCTCTCATCGGTCTCCCTCCCTGCGCCGCCCTCGGTCGAGCGGACGCTGGCTCGTACGCCTGTCGTCGAGATACGGGGCATCCTGGACGGTTGGCAACGGGCACACGCGCTGCCGATGTGGGATATCGGCCCGCCGGGCCTGAAGTCCCGGGGGGTTGGGCCTCCATGCCCGGGCGGGTGGTCGCGCCCATCAAGTCCACGTCCGGGCGTGGAAATCCCCCTTGCGGCGCCTCAGCGCGGCCGCCGTACCGCGGCGATGACGTTCGGAACGGGCCAGCCATCCCCGGCGGGCGGGGCGGCGACTGCCGCCTCGAAAGCCCCGAGCCGCTCCACCTCGACGCCGCCGCCGCGGGCGAAGAGCTGCGCCTCCGGTCCGCCCTCGACGTACATCGCCTGCTTCAGATCGATGGGCAGGGCGAGGAGGGCGTCCACCAGGTCGTGGACCGGCCAGGCCGAGCGGGCGTGCAGGAAGAGGACCCGCCCCCGGCCGTCCAGGCCGACGGCCGCCACCGAGGCGCGGCGCGGGGAGGGGGCCCAGACGTTGCGCCGCTGGCAGGAGACCATGCGGATCGACTGCACCACGGTGCCGTAGGCACGGGTGGCGGCCTCGAGGTCGTCGCAGTCGCGGTCGACGATCCGGACCCGCGGCAGGGCGCGGTCGGCGGGGTCGAAGGCCAGCGCCGCGCGGTCGCGCGAGACGTGGCGCTGGTTGACGTGGTCGCGCGTCCGCATCAGGGACACGCTCGTCCGGTAGTCCTCCTGGTACATGGCGGCGTTGATCACCGCCGAGGCGCCCGCCTTCTCCGCCCAGCCCCGGGCGGAGCGGGGGGCGCCCTGACCGGGCGCGGAGGCGTTGAGGAGGCGGAGCTCGAAGAGGCCGGGGTCGATGCGGACCACGGCGATCTTGCCGTCGCCCGGGGCGCCCGGGGGGCCGTCGAACATCCCGACCTCCAGGCCCGGCTCCAGCGTCCGCCAGCCGGGCGCCGGGTCCGGGAGGCCGACGCTGAGGAGGGCGGCGGCCAGCGCGAGGACCATGCACTCATTTTCCGGCCCGCGAGAGGTCGTGACAAGGGCTGCGGCCGTGCCACACTCCTGGACCATGGCACACCCACTGGCCGGCAAGCCGGCCCCGCGCGAAGTCCTCGTCGACGTCCCCGACCTCCTTCGCCGCTACGCGGAGGACCTGCCCGACCCCGGCGATCCCGCGCAGCGGGTCGCCTTCGGCACCTCCGGCCATCGCGGCTCGGCCCTGAGGAGGAGCTTCAACGAGGCGCACATCCTGGCGGTGGCCCAGGCGGTGTGCGAGCACCGCAAGCAGGCGGGGGTGACCGGGCCGCTCTTCCTGGGGGCCGACACCCACGCCTTGTCCGGGCCGGCCGAGCGGACGGCGCTGGAGGTCCTGCTCGGCAACGGCGTCGAGGTGGTGGTCTCGCAGGGTGGCGAGCCGGTGCCCACTCCGGTCATCTCCCACGCCATCCTCACCCACAACCGCGGTCGGACCAGCGGGCTCGCCGACGGCATCGTGGTGACCCCCTCGCACAACCCGCCCGAGGACGGCGGGATCAAGTACAACCCACCCGACGGCGGGCCGGCCGACACCAGGATCACCGCCGTGGTCGAGAAGCGGGCCAACGCCCTGCTGGAGGGCGGAAACCGCGAGGTGCGGCGCGCCGGCCGCGATCGGCTCGGCGGCGCTCGCACCCGCGACTTCGTCCAGCCCTACGTCGACGACCTGATCAGCACCGTGGATCTCCTCGCGGCGCGGGGTGCCAGGCTTCGGGTCGGCGTCGACCCGCTGGGGGGCGCCAGCGTGCACTACTGGGGCCGGATCTCCGAGCGCTACGGCATCGACCTCACCGTCACCAACCCGGTCGTGGACCCGACCTTCGGCTTCATGCCGCTCGACCACGACGGCAAGATCCGCATGGACTGCTCGTCGCCGTACGCCATGGCCAACCTCCTGGCCCTCAAGGACCGGTTCGACCTGGCCTTCGGGAACGACGCCGACGCCGACCGGCACGGGATCGTGACCCCGGCCGGCCTCATGAACCCCAACCACTTCCTGGCCGTCTGCATCGACTACCTCTTCCGCAACCGGCCGGGCTGGTCGGCCGGCGCCGGGGTGGGCAAGACGCTGGTCTCCTCGGCTCTCATCGACCGGGTCGCGACCCGGCTTGGCCGGCCGCTGGTGGAGGTGCCGGTCGGGTTCAAGTGGTTCGTCCCCGGCCTGCTCGACGGGTCCATCGGGTTCGGGGGGGAGGAGAGCGCGGGCGCGAGCTTCCTGCGGCGCGACGGGACCACCTGGACCACCGACAAGGACGGGCTGGTCATGGACCTCTTGGCGGTGGAGCTCACCGCCCGCACCGGGAAGGACCCGGGCCAGCTCCACCAGGAGATGGCCGCGGAGCTGGGGGCGCCGGTCTACGCCCGCGTGGACGCGGTGGCCTCGCCGGCCGAGAAGAAGGTCCTCCGGGCGCTCGCGCCCGAGGCGGTCAAGGCCACCACGCTCGCCGGCGACCGCATCACCGCCCGGATCACTCGCGCGCCAGGCAACGGCGCCGACATCGGCGGCCTCAAGGTCACCACCGCCGAGGGCTGGTTCGCGGCACGCCCCTCCGGCACCGAGGACGTCTACAAGATCTACGCCGAGAGCTTCCGCAGCGAGGACCACCTGGCCCGGATCCTCGAGGAGGCCAGGGCCATCGTCTCGGCCGCTCTGCGCGGGGCGTGAGCCCGGCACCAGGGAACGCGACCTCGTCTCGCCGGCGGCGTCCCGGCCGGAGGTACGGCGCCGACCCGGGAGCACCCTGACCGGGGTTGGATGCGCTCCAGCCGGCAGGCGGCCGAGTCCAGGTCTCGCCCGGCAGGGCAGGGGCTTCACGTGGGGTGGAGCCTCCGTGCGGTACGTTGTCGCTGGGATGGCCCTGCTCAGGGGCGGATCGCTATGTTCTCCGCGGCGAGGGAAGGCCGCGGCGCGCCCGCAGCCCCGCCGCTATATCGCTCGAGACGTTTGCCGAGGGGCCCGGGCCGCGGGAATGCCCCGCCCCCTCCCCTGTTCCCCTGCGAGCAGCCACTCCGGGAGTCGAAGGTGCACACCCAGCCCAATCCAACGCCGCTCGCCACCCTCATCCGTTCGGAGGCGACCGTCTCCGGACACCGGAACCTCTACTGCTTCCACTACGACGCCTGCCTGGACGTGGCGGTGAAGCTCGACTGGGACAGCTGGTCCTGCGAGAAGTGCCCGCTCTTCCGGGTGCAGGAGGCCCCGCGCGACTTCGCCGGGAGCTTCGCCAATGACCGGCGCGGGGGCGGGCAGGCGCACTAGGGTCGGGACGGGGCCGCGCTCTCCGACAGCGCCCCGCGCGCCACCTCGGCCAGCGCCACCACGCCGGGGTGCCGCAGGCGGCGCTCGACGGTGATGGCGTAGAAGGACTGGCGGACGTCCTCCGAGCGCCCGATCACGCCCACGCCGTACTGGGTCCGGATCTCCTCCTCCAGCGCCCGCGGGGCGGTGAAGAAGCCGAGCCCGCGTGCCCCGAAGACCTTCATGAGCGCGCTGTCGTCGAACTCCCCGGCGACGCGGGGAGCGAGGGAGTGCTCCTCCAGCCAGGCGTCCAGCGCCCGGCGCACGGCGGTGCCCTCGGCCGGGAGGAGGGCTGGCGCCCCGTGGAGCGAGCGGGGGAAGTCCTTGCGCAGGTGGCTCAGGCGTGCGGCCGCGAAGAAGGAGGTCCCGCAGGTGCCGAGCCGGTGGTTGAACGCCTTCACCTTGACCGCCTCGGAGGCCGGCACGTCGGCCAGCACCACGTCCAGCTCGTGGACGGCCAGCGCGGCCAGCAGGTGCGGGAGCGGCCCCTCCCGGCAGACCAGGATGAGATCCGGGCAGGCGTCGACCGCCGGCTGGAGCAGGAGGGCGGCCATGCGCTTGGGGATGACGTCGACCACGCCCGCCATCAGGCGGGTCCGCTGCCCCGTGGGGAGGCCCCTGGCCGCTCGCTGCAGCTCCCGGCCGGCCCGGAAGATGTCGTCGGCGTAGCGCAGGATGGTCCGGCCCGCGTCGGTGAGCACCAGCCGGCGCCCCTGGCGCTCGAGCAGCTTGACCCCCAGGCTCCCCTCCAGCGTCTTGAGCTGGTTGGAGATGGTCGGCTGGGCCAGGCTGAGCTCCGCGCTGGCCCGGGCGATGGAGCCTGCCCGGGCCACGGTCCAGAAATAGAAGAGGTGGTGGTAGTTGAGCCAGTCCATTCGAAAACTCTAACTGACTCCCAGGAAAACTCTAGCTCCCCAGGGCCCGAAATGAGCGTATGGGGAAGGCGACCATGACGGGACCGTCGACCTCAGCGCTCCTCTGGGCAAGCTTCCTGGCCCTCATGCTCTGCATGCTGATCGTCGACCTCGGCCTCCTCAACCGGCGCGATCACGAGATCCAGGCGGGCGAGGCGCTGCGCTGGGTCCTGGTGTGGTCGGCGCTGGCCCTGGCCTTCGACGGCTTCGTCGGCTGGCGCCTCGGCGGCGCGAAGGCGCTCGACTACCTCACCAGCTACCTGGTCGAGCTCTCCCTCTCCGTCGACAACCTGTTCGTGTTCGTCCTGGTCTTCGCCACCTTCCGCATCCCGGCCGCGCTGCAGTACCGGGTGCTCTTCTGGGGCATCCTCGGGGCGATGATCCTGCGGGCGCTGATGATCGGCGCCGGCGTGGTGCTCCTGGCCCGCTTCGACTGGCTCCTCGTCCCCTTCGGCCTGTTCCTGGCGGTGACCGGGATCCGCCTGGCCCTTCAGCGACCGGAGGAGCAGCGCCCGGAGAGGACCCTCGCCTACCGCGCGCTGCGGCGGCTCATCCCCTCGACCCCGCGCCTGGAGGGCCGGCGCTTCACCCTGGTGGAGGGCGGCCGTCGCCTGGCCACGCCGCTGCTCCTGGCGCTCCTCCTCATCGAGCTCTCCGACGTCGTGTTCGCGCTCGACTCGGTGCCGGCGGTCCTGGGGGTGACCCTCGACCCCTTCATCGTGCTCACCTCCAACGTCTTCGCCGTGCTGGGCCTGCGCGCGCTCTACTTCGTGCTGGCCCAGCTGATGGGGCGCTTCGCCTACCTGAACATCGGCCTCTCGGCGGTGCTTCTCTTCATCGGCGCCAAGATGATGGTCTCGCGCTGGGTGCAGGTCCCCTCCCTGGCGTCGCTGGGTGTGGTGGGGGCGCTCTTGGCCGCGGCGGTCCTGGGCTCGGTCTGGAAGACGATCCGGGAGGCGAGGCGAGCGGGCACCCCCTAGGCCCAGTCCCGGGGCGAGCGCAGCACCTCGTGCAGGACCTCCTCGCGGCTCCCGGGCGCCGGCTGCTCCCGATGAACCCAGCGCACGCGCGGCGGCAGCGAGGCCAGCACCGACTCGGTGCGGCCGCCGCTCTGCAGGCCGAAGGAGGTCCCGCGGTCGTGGAGCAGGTTGAACTCGACGTACCGGCCGCGGCGGATCTCCTGCCAGCGCCGCTCGGGCTCGCCGAAGGGGAGGTCCTTCCTCCGTGCCACGATGGGCAGGTAGCCGCCCAGGAAGGCGCGCATCACCGCCTCGGAGAAGCGGAGCTCGGCCCCGAGGTCGCCGCCCAGGTCCTCGTAGAAGATCCCGCCCACCCCCCGGTGCTCGCCGCGGTGGGGAAGGAAGAAGTAGCTGTCGGCCGCCCGCTTGTGCCTCGGGTAGCTCCCCGGCTCGTGCCGCTCGCAGGCTTCGCGCAGCGCGCCGTGGAAGAGGCGGCAGTCCTCCTCGAACAGGTAGTGCGGGGTGAGGTCCGCTCCGCCGCCGAACCAGGCCACCTCGCCGCGGCGGACCAGCCGGACGTTGGCGTGGGCGGTGGGGACGAGCGGGCTCGCCGGGTGGACGATCACCGAGAGGCCGGCGGCCGCGAACTCGCCGCCCTGGCCCTGGACGGCGCCCCGCAGGGCGGGCGGGAGGGCGCCGAACACGTGCGAGACGTTGACGCACGCCTTCTCCAGGACCGCCCCGCCCTCCAGGGCGCGCGAGATCCCGCCGCCGCCGCCGGCCCGCTCCCAGGCCTCGGCGGAGAAGCGCGCCCCGCCGTCGAGGCGCTCCAGCGCCGCGCACACCTCCGCCTGGAGCGAGCGGGCGAGGGCGGCCATGGCGTCCACGAGCCGGTCGAGCACGGCCGGCGGGGCAGGGGTGGGCATGGCGGGATCGTGCGGCCGCGGGCGCCGGCCTGCACCTACCGAGCGGGGCCGGCCGCGCTCCGCGGGCGCGCAGGCCTCGCCGCCGCCCGGGTCCGGGCCCCCTTCGCCGTCCCCTCGCCAGCGGGAAAGAGGCGCGAGAAAGGAGGCGGCGGTGGCGGACGCCGGCGGGGCGGAACGCCCCTAGCTGAACACCACCGTCTTGTTCCCGTGGACGATGACCCGGTCCTCGCAGTGCCAGCGCACCGCCCGCGCCAGCACCCGGCGCTCCAGGTCGCGGCCCAGCTGCTTCAGCGCCTCCACCGAGTCGCGGTGCGAGACTCGCGCCACATCCTGCTCGATGATGGGGCCGGCGTCGAGATCGGCGGTGACGTAGTGTGCGGTGGCTCCCACCACCTTGACGCCGCGCTCGTAGGCTTGCCGGTAGGGGTCGGCTCCGACGAAGGCCGGAAGGAAGGAGTGGTGGATGTTGAGGATCCGCTCCGGCCAGCGGGCCACGAAGGCGGGTGAGACGATCTGCATGTAGCGGGCGAGCACCACCAGGTCGACCTCGCCGATCACCTCGGCCATGCGCGCCTCGGCGGCGGCGCGGACGTCGGCCGAGTTGGGAACGTGCACGAAGGGCACGCCGAAGGAGGCCACCGCCTCGCGCAGGTCGGGGTGGTTGGAGATCACCGCCGTGATCAGCGCCCGCAGCTCCCCCCGCCGGTAGGCCCAGAGGAGCTCGAGCAGGGCGTGGTCGTGCTTCGAGACCAGGACCGCCACCCGCTTGGGGCGATCGGAGAGCGTGAGGCGCCACTGCATCTGGCAGGGGCGGGCCACGTCGAATTCGAAGGCCTTCTCCAGGTCGGCGAGGGGCAGGTCGATCCTGTCGGTCTGGAACTCGAGCCGGGTGAAATAGACGCCGCCCTCTTCCTCGGAGGTGTGCTGGTCGAAGTCGAGGATGTTGGCGCCGTGCCGGAAGAGGAACGCCGAGATGGCCGCGATGAGGCCGGGGCGATCCGGGCACTGGACGAGGAGGATGGCGCGAGACTCGCTCATGGGCGCCTCAAACTAGCAGGCGCCTCCCGGGAAGCAACGAAGCGGCGCCTCGGCGACGGCGTCAACTCCGGACCCGCAGGGGCTGGGTCGCGGCGACTCGTGGGGGCGCTGTTGGTCGGCCCCGAGCATCCCTATGCGCAGAGGTTCTCAACGTTGCCTTGATTAACATCAAGGCTTTCGTCGATGGGCAGGCGTACGAGAAAGTGTCGATTTTCCGCGTCGCTCGCGGAGGTCCGGAGATGGCGGAGCCTGGTGAGATCCCCGACGGAGACGGATCGGAAGGTCCGCCCGCGGAGCAGACGGGCGACAGCGCGCCGCACGGCGAGCGGCCAGCTCCCGACCCGGGCGACGGTGTGCGGCGCCAGCCCAAGGTCCCGGCATCGCTGGGCGCGCTGGGCCTCGCCATCCCCTGGCACGAGCGCCTCTCCACGCGGCTGTTCGCCACCACCGGCCTGGTGGCCTTCGCCACCATGGTGGCCATCTTCCTGGCGGCGGTGGCCGTGCAGCACCACCTGCTCTCGCAGGTGGTGGAGGAGTCGGACCTCGTCACCCAGACGATCCGCAACTCCCTGCACCGCGCCATGCTCCAGGACCGGCGCGAGGACGCCTACGCCATCATGGCGGACATCGCGCGCCAGCCCAGCATCGAGCGGATCCGGCTCATGGACGAGAACGGCCGGGTCACCTACTCGACCGACTCCCGCGAGGTCGGCTCGCGGCTGGAGCGCAGCGCCGAGGCCTGCTGGGGGTGCCACCGCCTCGGGGTGCCGCGCGGGAACCTGGAGCTGGCCGAGCGCAAGCGGGTGGTGGCGAGCGGCGACCATCGCTTGCTGGGCATCCTCACCCCGTTCCAGAACGAGCCCTCCTGCTCGGCCGGCGAGTGCCACGCCCACCCGCCCTCGCGCTCGGTCCTGGGCGTCCTCGACGTGGGCATCTCCCTGGAGCGCCTGGACGCGGACACCGAGGCGTTCCGGCGCCGGGCGGTGGGGGCGGCCGCGGTGGCGGCGGTGCTCTTGGGCCTGCTCATCTGGTGGATCGCTCGCCGGCAGCTGGTCCGCCCGGTGGCCGCCCTGTTCCACGCCACTCGCCGGGTGGCCAGGGACCAGCTGGAGGCGGTGATCCCCATCACCTGGAGCGGGGAGCTGGGGGCGCTGGCCTCCTCCTTCAACGACATGACCGCCTCGCTCCGGCAGGCCCGCAGCGAGGTGGACGCGCTCATGTCGGGGCTGGAGCAGCAGGTCCAGGAGCGGACCAAGGCCCTGCGCGCGGCCCAGGACCAGCTGGTCCGGTCGGAGAAGCTCTCCTCCCTGGGCCGGCTCTCCGCCTCCATCGCCCATGAGATCAACAACCCACTGGCCGGCATCCTCACCTTCGCCAAGCTGATGGTGCGGACGCTGGCGCAGGGCGAGCCCGACGAGGCCACCCGCCGCTCCCTGGTGAAGAACCTGCTCCTCGTCCAGCGGGAGACGGAGCGCTGCACCGCCATCGTCCGCAACCTCTTGGACTTCGCCCGGGAGCGGCCGCTCAGCGTGAAGGACGTGGACCTGAATGCCGTGGTCGAGGAGGCGCTGCAGCTCCTCGCCAACCCGCTCTCGCTCAACGACGTCCACCTGGAGAAGGCGCTGGGGACGCTCCCCCTGGTCAAGGCCGACTTCGGCCAGCTCCGGCAGGCGTTCGTGAACGTGGTGATGAACGCCTGCGAGGCGGTGCCCCGGGGCGGCCACCTCCGGGTGGAGACGCGGGTGGTGGAGGGCGGCCGCTTCGCCGAGATCTCCTTCGAGGACGACGGCCCGGGGATCCCGCAGGAGACGCTCTCCCGCATCTTCGATCCGTTCTTCACCACCAAGGAGAAGGGGACCGGGCTGGGCCTGTCGGTGGTGTACGGGATCGTGGAGCGGCACGGCGGGACCATCGACATCCGGAGCGAGCCGGGAAAGGGCACGCGGATGGCCATCCGGATCCCTCCCGCCCTGGTTCCCGAGAAGGCGCGGGGATGAATGGGTCCCGTCCTCATCGGCTGGATCGGGGAGGATCAGGCCGACCTGGCCCTGCTCGGCCAGGTGGTGCGCGGGGTGTCGCGGGCTTTCGGCTGCGAGGCGCGGACCTTCGAGCCGCCCCTGACCCCGCGCCACGCCCTCGACCCCCGGCGGAACCAGCACGCCTCGGGGGTCCTGCTCCACTGGCTCGTGCCGCTGGCGCCGCCGGAGGGGAGGGTCCTGGGCATCACCGACCAGGACCTCTTCATCCCCATCCTCACCTACGTGTTCGGCGAGGCGCAGCTGGGCGGCGCGGCCGCCGTGGTCTCCACGGCGCGCTTGAGCGACGGGGTGGAGGAGTTCGGGCACAAGGTGCTGACCGAGCGACTGATCAAGGAGGCGGTGCACGAGCTGGGGCACTGCTTCGGCCTCAGGCACTGCCTGGCCGCCGGCTGCGTGATGGGGCGGTCGTCCGGGGTCCGCGACGTCGACGCCAAGGGTCGGACGCTCTGCGCCGACTGCCGGGCCCGCCTGCGGGGCCAGTGAAGGAGCACGGGACATGTCGAGCGAGAGGACGCGCATCCTGGTGGTCGACGACGAGGAGATCGTCCGCGAGTCGCTGGGCGGATGGCTGGAGAAGGACGGCTACTCCGTGGCCACCGCCCCCGGCGGCGCGGCGGCCCTGGACCGGGTCAGGGCCGAGCCGTGGTCGATCGCCATCGTCGACCTGAAGATGCCGGGCGTCGACGGCATGCAGGTGCTGGAGCAGGCCAAGAAGGCCCAGCCCGACCTGGCGGTGGTGATCATGACCGCCTACGCCACCGTGGACACCGCCGTCGCCGCCATGAAGCTCGGGGCCTACGACTACCTGGTGAAGCCCTTCGACCCCGAGGAGCTGTCCCTGATGATGCAGAAGATCGTCTCCCAGCAGGCGCTGGTGCGGGAGAACGCGGTCCTCCGGCGGGCGCTCAAGCAGGAGTACCGGTTCCGCGATCTGGTCTCGAAGAGTCCGGCCATGCAGGCCATCTTCGAGCTGGCCCGGACCGCCTCCCGCGCCAACTCCACCATCCTGGTCCTGGGCGAGTCGGGAAGCGGCAAGGAGGTCCTGGCCCGAGCCATCCACCAGGAGAGCCCCCGCGCCCAGGGGCCGTTCGTGGCCGTCTCCTGCGCCGCACTCACCGAGAGCCTGCTCGAGTCCGAGCTCTTCGGCCACGAGAAGGGGGCCTTCACCGGCGCCTTCGCCCGGCGGAAGGGGAAGTTCGAGGCCGCGGACGGCGGCACGCTCTTCCTCGACGAGGTGGGCGACGTCACCCCCAAGCTCCAGCTCGACCTGCTCCGCGTCCTGGAGGAGCGGCGCTTCCACCGCCTGGGGGGGAACTCCCCGGTGGACGTGGACGTGCGCATCGTGGCCGCCACCAACCGCGACCTCAAGAAGGCCGTGCAGGACGGGCGGTTCCGGGAAGACCTCTACTACCGCCTCAACGTCATCCCCATCGCCATCCCCCCCCTCCGCCAGCGGCGCGAGGATATCCCGCTGCTCGTGGACGCCATCCTGGAGCGGCTCGCCGCCGAGATGAAGAAGCCGCTCGACGGTGTCTCCACCGAGGCGATGAGCGCCCTCATGGGGCACGACTGGCCCGGCAACGTGCGCGAGCTGCGGAACGTGCTGGAGCGGGGCGCGGTGGTGTGCACGAGCGCCATCATCCAGCTCTCCGACCTGGGCCTGCCGGGGAGGGCGGAGCCCCCTGCCGCGGAGCCCTCGCCGATGGTCTCCCTGGAGGAGGTGGAGCGGCGGCACGTCGTCGCAGTGCTCACCCACACGGGCGGAAACGTGAGCCAGTCGGCCAGGATCCTCGGCATCGACCGGGTCACGCTCTACAACAAGATCAAGAAGTGGGGGCTTCGCCGGGGCAGCGAGGAGGATGGGGGCAAGGAATAGGGTGGTGTCGAGGATCGCGACGCTGTGTATATCCTCGGCAGCACGTGCTCTCCCTTCGTAGACCCATCGTGATTGTAGGCGGTTAAGCCCGTATCGGCAGCTCGCCGCTTCCCCGCGCCGCTGAAATCTTCGCCGCTCCCTAGGTGCGTGAAGAGGGTGCGACTCACCCGCGCAGCACGCGCTACGAGCCGCAACCGCGCGCGATGAGGGCGGATCGCCACCCGTCGAGGCAGGCCGACCGGGGTGGCCCGGCGCTTGCCCTAGGGATTGGTCGGGTGAGCGGACATGACCTGCCCCTACCTCAAGGAAGTGCGGATGGTCTTCTGCCGGGCCTACCCGGTGAAGAAGCTCGTCCCCCTGAACGAGCTCGTCTCGGTGAGCTCGTGCGAGACCGGGTGCGCCTTCGAGGGCTGCAACGCCTTCCAGGAGGCGCGGGCCCGGGTCGTGGAGGCGGCGCAGGACGGCGCGCTCGCCGACGAGCTCTCGCTCCAAGACGACCCATCACCTGCGACGAAAGGACCGACCCCATGATGCTCGCCTTCATCGCCGCGCTGCTCGGTGCCGCCGCCCTGGGCGGCATGAGCCTGGCGGCCTCCCGCGGGTACTGAGGAGGCTCCCGTGCGCATCGGACGCAGAGGATTCCTGCAGGCGACGGCCGCCACGGCGGCGGCGGGCGCGATGCTCCGCCCGGCGCCGGCTCGGGCCTCCCTGGCGCCGGAGGACGGCGCGGGCGTGCTGGTGGACACCACCCTGTGCGTGGGATGCCGCGCCTGCGAGGGCGCCTGCGCCGAGGCGAACCACCTCCCGGCGCCGCCCTCCGACGACGCGGTCCTCGAGCAGCGCCGCGACACGAGCGAGGACGCCTTCACCGTGGTCAACCGGACCGAGAAGGCGCCCGGTGTGCTCCGCCACGCCAAGAAGCAGTGCATGCACTGCCTGTCCCCGGCCTGCGCGTCGGCCTGCCCGGTGCGGGCCATGAACAAGCTGCCCTCCGGGCCGGTGGTGTACGACCCCGCCAGGTGCATGGGCTGCCGCTACTGCATGCTGGCCTGCCCCTTCGAGATCCCCAAGTACGAGTACGGCTCCGCCACGCCTCGGGTGCGCAAGTGCTCCTTCTGCGCCGAGCGGCAGGCGCAGGGGCAGCCCCCTGCCTGCACCGAGGTCTGCCCCTCCGGCGCGCTCACCTTCGGCAAGCGCGCCGAGCTCCTGGAGATCGCCAAGAGCCGCATCTACACCAACCCCGACCGCTACATCCACCACGTGTACGGCGAGGCCGAGGCGGGCGGGACGAGCTGGCTGTACCTGTCCGACGTGGACCTGGGCCTGCTGGCGATGAAGGGCGACGTGCCGGGCAAGGCCTTCCCCGAGCTGGTGGCGGGAGCGCTGGCCGCTCCGCCGTTCGTCATGACCCTGTGGCCGCCGCTGCTCATGGGGCTCTACGCCATCTCGCGGCGGCGCGAGGAAGGGGAGGGCGGGCCGGACCGCGCCGCCTCCGAGGGAGAGGACGCCCATGGCTGACACCCTGGTCCCGACGGCGCCGTCGTTCCTGCGCGAGAAGGTGCTGCTCGGCATGAGCCCCCGGGAGTACGTGCGCTCGGTGGTCACCCCCTTCAACGTCGCGGCGGCCCTGATCCTGGCGGTGGGGCTGCCGGTGCTCTTCCTCCGCTTCACCAAGGGTCTGGGGGCGGTCACCAACCTCTCCCAGAGCGCGCCCTGGGGGCTGTGGATCGGCTTCGACATGATGACCGGGATCGTCCTGGCCGCGGGCGGGTTCACCATCGGTGCCACGGTCCAGATCTTCGGTCTGGAGCGCTACCACGCCATCGAGCGGCCGGCCATCCTCACCGCCTTCCTCGGCTACGTCATGGCGGTGTGCGGGCTCCTCGCCGACCTGGGCCGCCCCTGGAACATCGTCCAGGCCATCTTCCACTACGGCACGGCCTCGGTGCTCTTCGAGGTGGCCTGGTGCGTGATGTGCTACAGCGCCGTGCTCTTCTTCGAGTTCACCATCCCCTTCCTGGAGTGGCTGGGGTACCGGCGCATGGTCCGGCCGCTGCGCAAGGCGCTCATCGCCCTGACCGTGCTCTCGGTGATCTTCTCCACCATGCACCAGTCGGCGCTGGGCTCGCTCTTCCTGATCATGCCCACCAAGCTCCACCCGCTCTGGTACTCGCCCTACATCTTCGTGCTCTTCTTCGTCTCGGCGGTGATCGCCGGCATCTGCATGGTCATCGTGGAGAGCACCGTCTCCCACAAGGTCTTCGCCAGCCAGCTCCACGGCCAGCCGGTGGACGTGGAGGCCCTGACCCTGGGCCTGGGCAAGGCCGGAGCGCTCGTCACCTTCGCCTACTTCTTCCTCAAGCTGCAGGGGGTGGTCGACGGCCATGCCTGGCACCACCTGGCCACCGGCTGGGGCGCCTGGTTCGGCGTGGAGGTCGTGGGCTTCGTGCTGGTCCCCTCCCTGCTCTTCGCCTGGGGCGCGCGCAACCGGAGCGTGCGGGCGGTCAGGGTGGCCGCGCTCCTGGGCATCCTGGGCATCGTCCTCAACCGGCTCAACGTCTCGGTGGTGGCGCTCAACTGGCAGGCGCCGCACCGCTACGTGCCCAGCTGGATGGAGGTGATGGTGTCGGTGACGCTGGTGACCATCGGCGTCCTGGCCTTCCGCTGGATCGTGAACCGCATGCCCATCCTGCGCCAGGCCCCGGCGCAGGACGGCGCCGAAGGGAGTCGGCCATGACCTACGATCTGCTCTCGGTGTACCCCGCCAAACTCCTCGAGTACGGTCTGGCCATCGGCTACCTCCTGCTCTTCATCCCCTTCTGGCGCTACCTGGAGGGCGGCCGGCCGGCGCCGGCCCGGGCTCCCAGGCGCGCGGCGGCGGCGGTGGGCCAGGCCGGGCACCGGGGCTGGTTCCGGCTCCCCGCCGGGCTGCACGTCCACCCCGGCCACACCTGGGCCCGCCTGGACGGGGACGGGCTGGTGACGGTGGGGCTCGACGACTTCGCCTCCAAGCTCCTCGGCCCGCTGGCGGTGAAGGTGCCGGCGGTGGGCGTCCCGGTGGCGCAGGGGGAGGCGGCCCTGGAGGCCAGCGACGGCCGGCGGTCGGTGCGGCTGGCCGCGCCGGTCGAGGGTACGGTGGTGGAGGTGAACGACGGCGCCGGCGCGGCGCACGCCGATCCCTACGGCGCCGGCTGGCTCTTCCGCGTGCGGGCCCCGCGGCTGGGGTCCAACCTCCGCCAGCTCCTCTCCGGCTCGGCAGCGCTGCGCCTGCTGGAGGACGCCTCCGAGGAGCTGGCCCGCCGGATGAACCCGGAGCTGGGCGTGGTGCTGCAGGACGGCGGCGCGCCGGTCAGCGGCATCGCGCGCACCCTGGCGGGCGACGGTTGGGATACGCTGGCGCGCGGCTTCTTCCTGACCTAGCCGAGCGGAGAAAGCAACCCATGCGCACCCCCCTCCTGGCCTCGCTCCTCGGCCTCGCCCTGGCCTCCTTCGCGGCCGGCGCCGCGGACCTGCCGCGGCTGCCCAAGCCCATCCTCCTGCCCCAGGGCGACGACAGCCCGGGCCAGGTGACCTTCCAGCACGAATCGCACGTCGACGCGGCGAAGCCGAGCTGCCTCGGCTGCCACCCCCAGCGCTTCCCCATCCTCAAGGACAAGGCGCTGCCCAAGGGCACCATCACCCACGAGAAGATGCTGAAGGGCGAAGCGTGCGGCGCCTGCCACGGCAAGGGCAAGGCGGCCTTCGACTTCGAGGACGGCTGCGAGAACTGCCACGCCTCGTGATGGGGCGCTCCTTGCCGGTGCGGCGGCGGGGCGCGCGGCCGGCCTGGCCGGTGCGCTAGCTTTGCGCTTGCGCGCAGGTCCGTCGGCGCACCGCCTGCAGGGTTTTCGTGTGTAGTTCCGGTCCTGTGCGGGTTGGACAAGCCTTCCCTGGCCTGGTAAGGAAGGCCCCACCGGCGAGCCCGAGCGGACGGCCGCGAGGTCGCGCGACGGCCGGTGGACCCTCATGCACAAGACCCTCCTCGCGCTGTCCGTGCTCCTCGCGGTCTCCCCGCCGGGGGCGCGCGCCGCGGACGAGAACGCGGCCTGCCTCGAGTGCCACGCCGACGAGTCGATGACCTTCGACCTCGGCGGCGGCCTGACCCTGCCGCTCTTCGTCGACGGCAACGCCTTCGCCAAGTCGGTGCACGGCCAGGCGGTCGCCTGCACCGATTGCCACGCCGGGATGAAGCCAGACCACGCCACCGGCTCGTTGCCGGCGAAGACCCGCCACGAGCTGGCCCGGCAGGCGTCCGAGGCGTGCAGGGGCTGCCACGAGGAAGCGCCGGCCGAGGGCATCCACCACGCGGTCATCGCCCGGGGCGACGCCGGCGCGCCGGCCTGCTCCGAGTGCCACGGTGCGCACGACATCCTGGCGCCGGGGTCCTTCCGCACCCACGTGCCGGCGCGCTGCGGCGCCTGCCATGCCAAGGAGGCGCAGGCCTACGCCAAGAGCGTCCACGGCAGCGCGATCGACAGCAACGACGACGTGCCGGTGTGCACCGATTGCCACCGGGTGCACAAGGACGCCGACACCAGCCCCGGGGCGCTGTCGCTGCGCACCCCGGTGATCTGCGGCCGTTGCCACACCGACCCCAAGCGGATGGCGAAGTACGGCATCTCCACCAACGTGGTGGCCACCTACCTGGCCGACTTCCACGGGATGGTGACCACCCTGCAGCGGGGAACGGAGCGGGGGCCGGGGGTGAAGCTCGCGGCCGGGTGCACCGACTGCCACGGTATCCACGACATCCAGAAGACCGACGACCCGCGCTCCCGGGTGATCGCCGCCCACCTCCAGCGGACCTGCCAGCAATGTCACCAGGGCGCCCCGGCCATGTTCCCCCAGGCCTGGCTATCCCACTGGGAGCCCTCTCCCAGGAAGGCGCCGGCGGTGTGGGTGGTCAGGCAGTTCTACCGGCTCATGATCCCGTTCATGGTGGGCGGCCTGGTGCTGCAGATCGGCCTGCACATCCTCGGCGTCCTGAGGAAGCGATGAGCGCTGCGCAGATCGTCCGGTTCAGCCGTCGCCAGCGGATCGAGCACGCGCTGGTCATGGCCTGCTTCGTGCTCCTCTGCCTGACCGGCTTCCCGCAGAAGTTCTTCACCCATGCCTGGGCGGCGGCGCTCGTCCACCTCCTCGGCGGCATTGATTGGGCGCGCCGCATCCACCACCTGGCCGGCTACACCCTGGCGGCGCTGACGGTGATCCACTTCGGCACCGGGCTGGCAGGCATGCTCACCCGGCAGCTGCCGTTCTCGATGATGCCCACCCGCAAGGACTTCGAGGACGTCTTCCGGCAGCTGCGCTTCTACCTGGGCGAGCTGCCCCGCGCGCCGCTCTACGACCGCTTCAGCTACAAGGAGAAGTTCGAGTACTGGGGCCTGGTGATGGGCAACGTCATCATGGTGATGACCGGGTTCTTGCTCTCCTTCCCGATCCAGGTGACGGCCTTCCTTCCCGGGGTCCTGGTCCCGGCCGCCAAGATGGCCCACTCCAACGAGGGCCTGATGGCCTTCCTGGTGATCACCATCTGGCACATCTTCAACGTCCACCTGAACCCGGACGCCTTCCCCTTCGACCCGGCCATCTTCACCGGCAAGATCAGCCGCGAGCGCTACGAGCACGAGCACCCGCTGGAGCTGGCGCGGCTGGAGGGCCGCCCGCCGCCCGCCGCCGAAGCGCCCGTCGCCGCCCCGGGGCCGGTGCGCCCGGGCGGCAGGGTGGGAGCCAGCCCGGCACCCGCCGGCTACTACTTGAACGCGTCCCGGTGGTCGGTACACCCCGTCGCCCGGGACGGCGACGGCCTCCCCGCCGGTCCGGGCCTGTGGCGGCGCGTGCCGGCATGGGTGGCGCTGGCCCTGGTGCCGCTGCTGGGCGTGACCTTCCTCATGTTCATGCCGGTGGCGGGCTTCGCCGTGCTGGGCCGCCACCTCCTGCTGCGGCCCGGGCGGCCGCCGGCGGACGGCGCCTCGCCTCGCCGCGGCTAGAGCTGGGCGTCGTCGATGTCGATCGGCGCGCCGTCGGTGGGCCAGTCGATCTCCGCAGCCAGGGCGCGGAGCTCCTGGCGGAGCTTCTCCTTGGCGCGGATCTCCAGCTGGCGGGCGCGCTCGCGGGAGAAGCCGAAGTGCTCGCCCAGCTCCTTGAGGGTGAGCGGGCGGTCGTTCATGACCCGCTGCTGGATGATGTAGCGCTCGCGCGCGTCGAGGCGGGCCAGCGCCTCCCCCACGCGGCCGGAGACCACCTGCTGCTCCTCGGCGCCGGAGAGTTCCTCGTCCTGCTGCGGGCTTCCGGAGGCCACGAAGTCGACGTGGCTGTAGCCGCCGTCGTCGCCCATGGGCGCGTCCAGGGACAGGTCGCGCCCGTCCATGCGCTGCTCCATCTCCTGGACCTCGGAGGGCTTCACCCGGAGGCGGTGAGCCACCTGCTGCGCATCCTGGCTGGCGCCGCCCGGGCCCGAGGTCTTCTCCAGCTCCCGCTTGGTGCGGGCCAGGGAGAAGAAGAGCTTCCGCTGCGCCTGGGTGGTGCCGAGCTTCACGAGCGACCAGGACTTGAGGATGAAGTTCTGGATGTAGGCGCGGATCCACCAGACCGCGTAGGAGATGAGCCGGATGCCCTTGTCCGGGTCGAACTTCTGGACGGCCTTCATGAGGCCGATGTTGCCCTCCTGGACCAGGTCGGCCATGCGGAACCCGTAGGATCGGTACTCGTAGGCGACCTTGACCACGAAGCGGAGGTTGGCGGTCACCAGTCGGTGCGCGGCGCGGGTGTCGCCCCGGTCGCGGAAGGCCCTCGCCAGCCCTTGCTCCTCGTCGACCGACAGGAGCGGGAAGCGGTTGATCTCCGAGAGGTAGAGCTCGAGGGACGTCGTGCCACCCGAGGAACGTGCACTCTTCATGAGGGCCTCCAGTGGTGCTGGAGACCGTCTAGCAACGCGCGTGCCCGGGAGACTCGGAAGGGTGGCGGGGCCTGATTCCGGTAGCTTGCGCGGTAGGCCAGCTCGCCCACGAACCCGCGGCTCCCATAAGCATCGCAGGGGCAGGAAGAAAAGGATCTCCTCTTGGGGCTCACGACTGTAAATCCTACCGGGCGCACGAGGATGGCAGCCCCCCACTTGCGGTCTGTCGCGCCCCTCCCCAGAGTACGGTCGGATAGGGCTCATGGACCGGCCTGGGCAGCAAGCGTCGGCAGAGGAGGCAGGCCCGGGTGGCGAGGCCGGGGCCGGCGTCCGCGGCGGCTACCTGGGCTTCGTGGCCCATGAGGTCCGCAACCCGCTCTCCACGGCGCTGTGGTCGGCCGAGCTCCTCGCCCGCATGTCGGGGGAGGAGCGGGCGGGCGCGAGGGGCGAGAAGCTCATCGCCATGTGCCTGCGCTCCCTGGGGCGCGTCCGGCAGCTCGTGGAGGACCACTTCCTCTGCGAGCGGCTCGATGCTCGCGGGCTCCCTGTGCGCCTGGAGCCCGTGCTTCTGAGGCCCCTGCTCGAGGAGCTGCGAGGCCGTCGGGCTGCCGAGCCGCCGGCGACGGAGCTCGCGGTCGACGCGGCGGTCGCGGTCGAGGCCGACCGGGTCCTGCTCGAGCGGGCGCTCGAGGCCCTGGTGGCCGTGGCCGGCCGGGACGGCAGCGCGGTGCGGGTCGAGGCCCTGGAGCGCGGCGGCCAGGTGTCCGTCCGCGTCTCCGGCGCACCGGCGGTCGGCCTCACCCTGGAGGATCCGCGAAAGGGCTCGGCCGGCGATTCCAAGGGGCGGGCGCTGGCGCTGCCGCTGGCGCGCCGGGTCGCGGCGGCCCTGGGCGGAACCCTCTCGCTGCAGGCCGACG
Organism: Anaeromyxobacter sp.; assembly: GCA_035541675.1. GTDB lineage: Bacteria > Myxococcota > Myxococcia > Myxococcales > Anaeromyxobacteraceae > Anaeromyxobacter. Next base: position 118,107 of record DATKMW010000079.1, read on the forward strand.
GGTGCGTGCTGGCGCTGCCGGCGAGCGACGCGCCCGGGGACGCGGGGGGGCCGGACCCCTAGGCGGGCGGCCTCGTGGAAAACCGCGCACTTCGCTTGACACTCCGGCCCCGGACAGGTAGAAGCCGACCCCTTCCATGGCACGTCCTCCGCGGCCCTCCGTCGCGCGGCGGACCAATGCGAGGTTCACATGTCTACCGGGCTGCTGGCGAAGAAGATGGGGATGACGCAGATCTTCACCCCCGAGGGCGACTGCATCGCGGTCACCGTGCTGGAGGCGGGCCCCTGCACCGTGGTGCGCCGCAAGACCGCCGAGAAGGACGGCTACGACGCCCTGGTGGTCGGCTTCGGCGCCGTCGACGAGAAGCACGCGCGCCGCCTCTCCAAGCCCGAGGTCGGGGTCTTCAAGAAGGCCGGCACCGGCCTGTTCCGGCACCTCAGGGAGATCCGGGTCGCCGACGCCAAGCTGCTCGGCGACGCCAAGCCCGGGGACGTCCTCACCGTCGACAAGGTGTTCCGGCTCAACCAGCGGGTCGACGTCAGCGGCATCACCAGGGGGCGCGGCTTCGCCGGCGTCTTCAAGAAGTGGGGGATGAAGGGCGCGGCCCGCGACAGCTCCACCTCGCACGAGCACCACCGGCACGTGGGCGCGGTCGGGCAGCGCAAGACGCCGGGCAAGGTGTGGAAGGGCAAGCACCTTCCCGGCCAGTACGGCGCGGACACGGTGACGGTCCAGAACCTCACCGTGGTGGGCGTCGAGGCCGACAAGAACCTGCTCCTCGTCTCCGGGGCGGTGCCGGGCCACGCCGACGGCCTGCTCTTCGTGAACACGGCGGTGAAGGGCCAGCCGAGGCCGCCCGCCAAGGTCGAGGGCGAGAAGAAGGGCAAGGCCAAGAGCTGAGCCGGGCGGGTGGCCCGGGGGCTTGCCCTGAGGTCGCGGGTCACCTGTTCATGTGGAACCCCCTCCAGGCCCGTTGCGTCGCCCCGCCAGGGGTAGTCATATCAGTGCGAAGCCTGCCCACCTGGCGGAGGAGCGGACATGCGAGGGTACGCGTGTGCGACGGCACTGGGGCTTTGGGCCTGCGTCGCGGGAGCGGCGGCAGCGGCTGATCCGCCAGCGGCCCGGCTGATCGTCCACTTCGAGCCGGCGGTGGCGCGGCCCGGCGACAGCGTCCAGGTGCAGGTGACCTCCTTCGACGTCACCGGCGCGCCGGCCGACCTGGCGGTGCCGCTCGCGATCGACGCCGACGCCGGGAAGGTCACCATTCCGGAGCGGCAGGGTCCGGGCGTCTATGGTGCCCTCCTCACCGTGCCGCGGCGCCTGCCGGTGTCGCGGTCGATCCTGGTGCTGGCCCGCTCCGGCGCCATCAGCCGTGAGGCGGCGCTGGCGCTCGCCCCGGGTCCGGCGGCGGTGCTGCACGTCGACGGCCCCTCGGAGTGCCCGGTGAGCGCCGAGGTGTGTCGCCTGGATGTCTCCGCCGAGGACGAGGCCGGGAACGGCGCCGACGAGGTGCCCGCCGGCAAGGCGGAGCGGGGCAAGGTCCTCCCGCCCTCGTCGGCCGGCGGGGGGAGGTGGGTGATCGGCTACCGGCCGGCCCAGGTCGAACGGGACGCGGACGACGTCATCACCGTGGAACTCGGCACCCTCCGCGCCGAGCACCGCCTCCAGCTCCTCGCCGAGCGGTTGCGCCTCGACCTCGCTCCGCGCCTGGGCCTGGCCCGCCAGGACGCGCGCGCCCGGCCCGCGGTGGGGGCCCAGGCGCTCTTCGAGCGGCTGCTCTCCTCGGGGTGGCTGCTGGGGGCGGGGCTCGAGGGTTCCTGGTGGAGCGCGAGCCGGAGCGAGGCCGCGGGGAGCCGCTCCGACCGTAACCAGCTCGCCCTCGGGGTGCTGGGGCTCTCGGAGCGGCGCGTCTCCCGGCGCATCCTGGCCGGGATCTCGGCCGGCGGCGGCTTGGCCCAGGTCACCAACACCGACCACGTCCCCGGCCAGCCGAACGTGAGCGCCGGCGGCTGGGTGCCGACCCTGTGGGGGGCGGCGATGCTCGGCTACGAGTCCCCCGTCGGCACGCCCTTCGCCGAGCTGCGGGCACAGTGGGTGGGCGACGCCCACCTGGTGACGACCGATGGGGGCTCCAAAGCTCCGCTGTTCGTCTTCGTGGGGTACCGCATCCATGTCCACTAGCGTGCACCGGCCGCTCAGGCAGGCTTTGCTGCTCTCGTCGCTCCTCGCCGCGCTCGGCTGCGGCGGCGGGGGCGGGGGATCGAGCCCCTCGGCGCCGGCGGTGACCTCGATCACGCCGTCCAAGGGGTTCTCCGGGAACGCGACGGCGGTGACCATCACCGGCGACAACTTCCTCTTCAGCCCCACCAGCTCGCGGATCCGGGCCTGGCTCGACGGCACCGAGCTCACCGACACCGAGGGCAAGCCGGGCAGCGTCACCCGCCTCGACGTGCACACGCTCAAGGCCACGGTCCCGGCCGGGCTCTCGGCCGGCAAGAAGACCCTGGTGGTGGAGAACGCCTACGGCCGCCAGGGGAGCCTGGCCAACGCCTTCACGGTGGAGAGCCTGGCGGAGGGCGCGCTCTCGGCCACGGTCACGCCCAATCCCGCCACCGCCAGCGTGGGCCAGACGGTCTCGCTCACCGCCACGGTCCAGAACACGGGCAGCGGGACGGTGGCGGCCATCGTGCCCAACCAGGTCGCCGCCAGCTCCACCGACGGCGCCGCCGGAAGCGTCACCGGTCCCGACCCGGCCTCGGTGGCCACCCTGGCGCCGGGAGACACGGCCACGTTCACCTGGCAGGTGGTGCTGACCGCGGCCGGCCACCTCGACCTGGCCGTCTCGGCCGCCGGCAGCGACGTCTTCAGCGGGCTGGAGGTGGCCAGCCCGCCCGTCACCGGCTCGGTCCTGGTCCAGGTCCCGGCGGGGCTGGTGGCGACCATCTCGCCGAGCCGCCCCACGGTCGACGTCGGCCAGACGGTCACCCTGGACTTCATGGTGACCAACGGAGGGGAGGCGGCCGCCAACGTCACCGGGGTGACCCCCAGCGGCGTGGCCGGTTGCGGCACGGTCACGGTGACCCCCGCCGTCTCGGTCGCGTCCCCGGCGGTGATCCCCAGCGGCTCCTCCCGCTCCTTCTCCTGGACCTGCACGCCCTCGGCGGCCGGGACCCTCACCCTGAGCGGCACCGCGGTGGGGACCGACGCCAACTCCGGGAAGGCGGTCTCCGCTACCCCGGCCACCTCGGCCACCGTGGCGGTCCAGACCGCGGCGGCGATCACCGCCAGCATCTTGGTGGTCGGGAACCCCACCTCGGCCAGCGTCGGGCAGCCCCTCACCGTGCAGGTGACGGTGAACGACACCGGCGGGGCCTCGGCCGATGTGTCGCCTCCGACCTTGACCCCGACGGGGAGCACGGCGGCCTGTGGAGGTTTCAGCCCCGCCACGCCGCAGACGGTGGCCGGTGGGACGAGCGTCCTCTTCACGACCACCTGCACCCCCGCCACCTCCGGGTCGCTCGGCCTCTTCGCCGGCGTGAGCGGCTCGGACGACAACACCGGCGCGGTCCTCTCGGCCGGCGCCACGCTCAGCCCGCCCATCGCCGTCCAGCAGCCGCCCGGGCTGGTGGTCACCGTGGGAGCCAACCACTCCACGGTGGACGCGGGCCAATCGGTGACCCTGACCTACACCGTCGGCAACGGCGGTGGGGCGACGGCCAACGGGGTGACGGTGACCCCCGCGGTGAGCGGGACCGTCACGCCCGGCTGCGGGACGGTGGCGCCCGGCGCCACGAACATCGCCAGCGGGGGCTCGCAGCAGTACACCCTGGTGTGCGCGCCCACCGGGGCCGGGTCGCTGGTGGTGGGCGGCACCGCGGCCGGTACCGACGCCAACTCGGGGTCGCCGGTCACGGCCACCACCATCACCTCGGCCACCGTCAACGTCGAGACGCCGGCGGGGCTCGGCGCGGTGCTCTCCGTCGACGGCAGCCCGACCACCGTCGACGTGGGCCAGGCCGTGACCGCCCGCCTCACGGTGAGCGACACGGGGGGTGCGTCGGCCACGGTGAGCGCGGTGGCCACCACGCCCTCCGGGGTCTGCGCCTCTGCCAGCCCGGCTCCCCCGCAGACGGTCACGCCCGGGGGGCCGGTGACGTTCACCTTCTCCTGCACGCCCTCCAGCGCCGGAACGCTCACGCCGGGGGCCACCGTGACGGGCTCGGACGTGAACAGCGGGACGGCGCTCAGCGCCAGCGCCAGCCTGGCCACCCCGATCACCGTGGACCTTCCCACGGCGCTGACGGCCACGGCCACGGCCAGCGCCGCCACGGTGGACGTCGGACAGTCGGTGACCGTGACCTTCACGGTGACGAACGGCGGCGGGGCGGCGGCGAACGGCGTGTCGGTGACCCCGTCGGTGAGCGGAGCAGGGGGGACCTGCGGGTCGGCCACGCCCACCACGGCCAACGTCGGCGCCGGGCTCTCGCAGACGTACTCCTGGACGTGCACCGGGGCCAGCGCCGGGACCATGACGCTGAGCGGGACGGCGAACGGCACCGACGCCGTCTCCAGCCAGAAGGTGACGGCTACCCCGGCCAGCGCGGCCAGCGTCTCGGTGCAGGCGGCCGCGGCGCTCTCCGCCGCCATCTCCGTCGACGGAAGCCCGACCACGGCCAGCGTGGGCCAGGCGCTCACCGTGCGGTTCACGGTGACCGACACCGGCGGCGCCTCGGCCACGGTGAGCTCGGTCACCCCCTCGCCTGCGGCCATCTGCTCGGCGGCGACCCCGTCGCCCCCGCAGACGGCGGTGTCGGGAGCGCCGGCGGCGTTCTCCTGGACCTGCACCCCGTCGACCGCCGGCGCGCTGACGCTGAGCGCCTCGACGGCAGGAACGGATACGAACACCGGCTCGGCCCTGTCGGCCAGCGCCAGCCTGGCATCGCCCATCACCGTGCAGCTACCGTCGGCGCTGACGGCCACGGTCGCGGCGACCCCGACCACGGTGGACGTGGCCGAGAACACCACCGTGTCGTTCACGGTGACGAACGGCGGCGGGGCCCAGGCGGACGGGGTCACCGTCACGCCCTCGGTGAGCGGGGCAGGGGGGAGCTGCGGGAGCGCGAGCCCCGGGGCGACCAACATCCCCAGCGGCGGCTCGCAGATCTACACCTGGACCTGCGCGGGGGGGAGCTCGGGGACGCTCACCCTGGGCGGGAACGCCTCCGGCACCGACCACAACTCCGGCAACCCGGTGAGCGCCTCGCCGGCCACGTCGGCGAGCGTGACGGTGCAGTCCCCTGCGGCGCTCACCGCCAGCCTGGCGGCGACTCCGACCCAGGTCTCGGTGGGCCAGGGGGTGAGCCTCACCCTGACCGTGAACAACACCGGGCAGGCGAGCGCCCAGGTGACCAAGGTCATCCCCTCGTCGAGCTCGGGGGCGGCGACCTGCCCCACCGGCCCGACCCAGACCCTGCCGGTGACCCTCTCCGGCGGCACGTCCCTGAGCTTCACCTGGACCTGCACCGGGGCCTCGGGGGGGAGCGCCACCCTGGGCGCCAGCGTGTCCGGGAACGACGCCAACAACGCATCCCTCGCCCTCAGCGCCGCACCCACCGGCGTCCCGGTCACGGTGCAGTCGGCGGCGTCCCTGTCGGCCAGCCTCTCGGCCACGCCGACCACGATCTCGGTGGGTCAGACGACCAGCGTCACCCTCACCCTGAACAACACCGGGCAGGCGAGCGCGCAGGTGACCAAGGTCACCCCCTCCTCGAGCACGGGGGCCGCGACCTGCCCGACCGTCCCGACCCAGACCCTGCCGGTGACCATCGCCGGCGGCACCTCGACCACCTTGACCTGGACCTGCACCGGGGCCTCGGGGGGGACCCCGAGCCTGGGCGCGAGCGTCTCTTACGACGACGAGAACAATCCCGCCACGACCCTCACCGCCACGCCCACCGCGCTCCCGGTCACGGTGCAATCGGCGGCCTTGCTGTCCGCCAGCCTCGCGGCCGCGCCCACCACCCTCTCGGTGGGCCAGACGACCAGCGTCACCCTGACGCTCACCAACAACGGCGGGGCGAGCGCGCAGGTGACCAAGGTCACCCCCTCCTCGAGCACCGGGGCGGCGACCTGCCCCACCGGCCCGACCCAGACCCTGCCGGTGACCATCGCCGCCGGCGGCTCGACCCCCCTGACCTGGACCTGCACCGGGGCCTCGGCGGGGAGCCCGAACCTGGGCGCCAGCGTCTCCTACGACGACGTGAACGATCCCAGCACCACCCTCACCGCCACGCCCGCCGTGCTCCCGGTCACGGTGCTCTCGGCTCCGTCGCTCACGGCCAGTGTCGCCACCGACCGATCGCAGGTGGACTCGGGCCAGGGCATCATCGTGACCCTGACCGTCAACAACAGCGGCGGGACGGCGGCGAACGTGACCTCGGTCTCGCCCAGCGCCAGCGGGGCGGGGATGACCGCCGCCAGCTGCGGCTCCCCGAGCCAGTCGAGCTTCACCGTTGCGGCTGGGGGAGGCATCCAGAAGGCCACCTGGACCTGCACGCCACCCTCGAACGGGAGCGGCACCGCGTCGCTGGGCGCGACCTTGACCGCGAGCAACGCGACCAGCCCCACCATCTCCCCTGCCTCGGTGACCGTGCAGAGTCCGGCCTCGCTCACCGGCGTGCTCTCCGCGGTGGCCAGCGCGCACGTCGGAGAGGGAGTCCTGGTGACTCTCACCCTCACGAACTCCGGCGCCGCCACGGCGAACGTGACCGCGCTTACCCCCACCTTCGACGACGGGACCTGTGGCGCTCCCTCGCCGGCGCCCACCTTCTCCGCGCCGGCGGGCATCACCAAGGTCACCTGGACCTGCACGCCCGCCGCCGCAAGCCCATCCGCCTCCCTCGGGGTCGGCGTCACGGCCAGCGACTTGAACACCGCGGGCGACGTGAGCCCCACCGTGAGCGCCATCGGCCTGGCGGTCACGAACCCGCTCACCGGGACGCTCGGGGCGGACGTGAGCTCGATCACGACCGGAGCGGTGGGGGGCGACCTGGTGGTGACGCTTCAGCTCTCCAGCACTGGCGTCGACGCCATCGACATAGGCACGGCCACCCTGTCGGTGAGCGGCGCCGCGGCTGCCGACTTCACCTGCGCCGCTACGCCCGATCAGGCGTTGCCCGTGAGCGTCGGCGCCGGCGGGTCCCAGAGCCTCACCTGGACCTGCCCCTACAACGGGTCGGGCTCGAGCGGGGACCCGGCCACCCTGGGCGTGACGGTGGGCGCGACCGACCACGCCAGCTCGGTGAACGTGAGCCCGACGGTGAGCGGGGTGGGGGTGACGCTGCCGTAGCGAGGGGGGGAGCCCGCTCCTAGGGCGGCTCGATCCCCGCCTCGCTGCGCTTCTTGTCGCGCTCCAGCTTGTACCGGGTGTTGGGGTCTAGGAACTTCTTCCGGAGCCGGAGGGACTGCGGGGTCACCTCCACCAGCTCGTCCTCGGCGATCCACTCCAGCGCCATCTCCAGGGACATCTCCCGGGGCGGGGTGAGGATGACGTTCTCGTCCCGGCCGGCGGCGCGGATGTTGGTGAGCTTCTTCTCCTTGCAGATGTTGAACTCGATGTCGTTCTCGTGGCTGTGCTCGCCCACGATCATGCCCGAGTAGACCTTGTCGCCGGGCCGAACGAACAGCGCCCCGCGCTCCTGGCCGTAGAAGCAGGCGTAGGCCACCACCTCGCCCACCCGGTCGGCGACGATGGCTCCGGTCTTGCGCTTCTCGATCCGACCCTGCCACGGCTCGTAGCCGTCGAACTGCGAGGACATGATCCCCTCGCCGCGGGTCAGGGTGAGGAAATCGCCGCGGAAGCCGATCAGGCCGCGGGCCGGCACCCGGAACTGAAGCCGGGTGCGGTGCGAGCCGAGCGGCTGCATGTCCACCATGCGCCCGCGGCGGGAGCCCATGCTCTGGGTCACGCCCCCCACGCCATCCTCGGGGAGGTCGCAGACCAACAGCTCCATGGGCTCGTGGACCTCCCCCTCGATGGTCTTGAGGATGGGCTCGGGGTTGGAGACGGTCACCTCGTACCCCTCGCGGCGCATGTTCTCCACGATCACCGCCAGCTGCAGCTCGCCGCGCCCGACCACCTTGAAAGCGTCGGGGGTCTCGGTGTCCTCCACGCGGATGGAGACGTTGCGGTAGGCCTCGCGGTAGAGCCGTTCCCGGATGTTGCGGCTGGTGATGTACTTCCCCTCCCGCCCGGCGAAGGGCCCGTCGTTGACCTTGAAGATCATCGACATGGTGGGCTCCTCCACGCTGATGCGGGGGAGGGCCTCGGGGCGCTCGGGGTCGGCGATGGTGTCGCCGATGCCGATCTCCTCGGCGCCGGCGATGCACACGATCTCCCCCGGACCGGCGTCGGGCACCTCCACCCGCTTCAGGCCGTCGAAGGCGTAGAGCCGGACCACCTTGGCCGGCACCACCCGTCCCTCGTCGCGGAGCACGGCGATGTTGTCCCCCTCGTGCACCACCCCCGAGGCCACCCGGCCGATGGCCAGGCGGCCGACGTAGTCGTCGTAGTCGAGGTTGTCGACCAGCATCTGCAGGGCGTGGCCGTCGCCCGCGGGCGGGGCGGGGATGTGGGAGAGGATGGCCTCGAACAGGGGCTTGAGCGAGTCGGCCTCGAAGGCGCCCTGGACGGTGTGGGCGGCCTTGCCCTCGCGGGCGATGGCGTAGAGCACCGGGAAGTCGATCTGGTGCTCGTTGGCCCCGAGGTCGATGTAGAGGGAGTAGACGAGGTCGAGGACCTCCTTGGCCCGCGCGTCCTGCCGGTCGACCTTGTTCACCACCAGCACCGAGGGGAGGCCCAGCGACAGGGCCTTGCCCAGCACGAAGCGGGTCTGGGGGAGGGGACCCTCGGCCGCGTCCACGAGGAGCAGCACGCCGTCCACCAGCCGCAGCGCCCGCTCCACCTCTCCGCCGAAGTCGGCGTGGCCGGGCGTGTCCACGATGTTGATCTTGGTGCCGCGGTAGGTGACGGCGGTGTTCTTCGCCAGGATGGTGATGCCCTTCTCGCGCTCCAGGTCGTTCGAGTCCATGACCCGCTCGACCAACTGCTCGTTGGCACGGAAGACGCCCGCCTGCCGGAGCATGAAGTCGACCAGGGTGGTCTTCCCGTGGTCGACGTGGGCGACGATGGCCACATTGCGGATCTGCTCGCGGGGGATCATGGGGCTCCGCCCAAGAAAGGCCGGAACATATAGTCCCTTCGGCCGCGGGCCCGCAAGCGGAACGGGCGCCGGGGTCTACAGGAACCCGATGCGCCGGGTGGAGGCCAGCACCCTTCCCACCTCGTCGAGGATGCGCATGGCCCGGCAGGCCTGGAGGAAGCCCAAGGTCTCGCGCTCGGGGAGGTCGGAGAGGCGCACCAGGTCGGCCACGCTCTTGGTGCCGTCGGCGGAGGTGAGGAGGCGGGCCTCGGCGGGGAGGATACGCAGGGAGTAGAGCTCGAAGGCGGGGTCCGGGCGGGGGGCGAGGTGGGCCTCGGCGGGCAGCTCGGAGCGGAGCCGCTCCAGGCTGGTGGCCTTGCGCATGCCGTTGAGGATGAGATCGCCCGGGTCGAGCCGCAGCGGCATCCGGGCGGCGGGCGGTCGGCCGGCCTCGAAGCGGTAGGAGCCGGTCCGCCACTCGAAGGTGGACCAGGCGATGGCCCGGATCTGGGCGGTGACCAGCTCGGCGCGGAGGTCGGCGGTGAGCAGGCCGGCTCCGACCAGGAGGCCGGTGGTGCTCCGGTCCGGCGAGGCGCGCCGCAGCTCCTCCAGCCGCTCGGCGGGGAGCAGGCCGCGGCGCACGCAGATGGCGCCGAAGCGCTCGGCGGCCACGTTGGAGGCGGCGTAGACCGGGGCGCCGCGCTCCACGGCCACGATCTTCTTCACCGGGCCGCGGGCGAGGGTCAGGGCGCCGGTGGCCTGGCCCACGTGCAGGGCCACCAGGAGCCGCGGCACGCTGGCCAGTGCCAGCTCGCCGGCCGGGCTGGGCGGCGGCTGGGGCTCGGTGGCGCGCGCCTGGGGCAGGTCGGGCAGAGGCCGGGCCAGCCCCTCCGGCTCGCGGGAGCCGGCCTCGGGCCCGGTGACGTCGAGGGCGAAGAAGGGGTCGACCGGGGCGGGCCCGCCCTGCAGCGGGAGGGAGCCAGTGACCTCGTCGGGCGCGTCCTTCGGGCGAGGCGGCGCCTCGCCCAGGACGTTGGCCACCGAGGCGAGCAGGGCGTCGAGCGGGAAGGGCTTCTCCAGGAGGTCGCGCGCCCCATGGCGCCGGAGCTCGGCGGCGGCGCGGGGGCCCCGGTAGACCCCGGACACCACCACCGCCGGGATGCCGGCGCGCACCACCTCGGCGAGGAGCTCCGCCGCGCTGGCGTCGGCCACGGGCAGATCGAGCACGGCGGCATGCGGCGGCGCCTCCCGGAGCGACCGGAGCGCCTCGCGGCCGCTGGCCGCCGTCAGGGCGGCACCGCCCAGGGTCGACAGCCCGCTGGAGAGCAGCGCGGCGAGCGCGGCGTCCTCGGAGAGCACCAGCAGGCGCCTGTCCGCGAGCGGGGAGGTCACGCGCCCGGAACGTAGCACGAGAATCCTCCCAGGACCCGGGGCGGCCCTGGTGCGGCCCCGCCGGGGCGGATAGGCTCGGCCGGTGCTCTCCTTCCACCACGTGGCCGTGCAGTGCCTCGACCTCGGGCGCTGCGAGCGCTTCTACCGGGAGGTGCTGGGCCTTGCGGTGCTCCGACGCTGGCCTCTCGAGGGCGGGGGGGACAGGAGCGTCTGGCTCGAGGTGGGCGGCAGGACCGGCTTCCTGGCGCTGGAGCGGGCCGACCCCGCCGCGGCCCGGGTGGAGGGCCCGTGGCGCGACGGCCAGGCCGGCCTGCACCTGGTCGCGCTCCGCATCGCTCCCGGGGAGCGGCAGGGATGGGAGGAGCGGCTCGCGGCCGCCGGCGTCCCGGTGGTCCACCGGACGCGCTTTACCCTCTACCTGCGCGACCCCGAGGGGAACCGGATCGGGCTCTCCCACTGGCCCGAGGAGCCCGAGAAGTGAGCGCTCTCCACCGCTTCGCCCGCCGCCGCTACTTCCAGGACAACTACCTCTACCTCCTCTCCGAGGGCGACGACGCCGCCCTGGTCGATCCCGGGGATGCCGAGGTGGCGCTGGCGCTGGCGGCCGACCTGGGCGTCCGGCCACGCTTCATCGTCCACACCCACGGCCACCCTGACCACACCGGGGGGAGCGAACGGCTGCGCCGGGCCCTGGGAGCGGTGGTGCTCGGCCACGGTGCCGACGCCGGGCTCTTCCGGCCGGATCAGGACCTGGCCGGCGAGGGCGAGCTGGCCCTGGGCGCCATCCGCCTCAGGGTCCACCCGGCGCCGGGCCACACGCCGGGCTCGGTCCTGCTGGAGTGGCGGGGCCGACTGCTGACCGGCGACACCCTCTTCGCCCTGGGGTGCGGAAGCTGCCGGCACGGCGGCGATCCCGCCCGGCTGGCCGAGACCTTCGCGCAGGTGCTGGGGGCGCTCCCGGGCTCGCTCCTGGTCCAACCCGGCCACGACTACGCCGCCCGGAACCTCCCCTTCGCCCTGGCGCTCGAGCCCTCCGGGCCGGTGGCGGAACGGGCCCGGGCCCTGGAAGCCGCGCGCGCCGAGGGGCGGGAGCCGGAGGTCGCCACCCTCGACGACGAGCGCGCCACCAACCCCTTCCTGCGCCTGGGGGCGCCAGGGGTGGCCGCGGCCATCGCCCGGGAGGCGCCCGGGGCCCGGAGCGACATCGAGCGGTTCGTGGCGCTGCGGGCCATGCGGGACAGGGCCTAGGGATCGCTCGACGGGGCCGCGTCCCTCGTTCACGGTGCGTCTGGTTCCCACATCGCGTGCTCCCGGTCACGCCGCCCGCCGGCCCCACGGGGCGGTGACTCGGGTCACAGCGCGCGGCGACAGCGCTTTCGTAGAATGCGGGAGGTCGGTGCTAGAATCGCTCGCCTCCGCGCGGAGTCCACGGCGCGGAGGCCCCGACGGAAGGCGGAGGACTCATGCGGATCCCACTCGCCATCGCCCTCGCGCAGGCGCTCCTGCTCGCCGCCGCGGCCCGCGCCGAGGACGGCAAGGTCGACTGGGAGCACAAGGTGGTGCGCTGCACCGGCAGCGGCGCCGCCAACCTGAAGGACGCGGACGGCAACCCGGCGGTGGCCCGCATCGGCGCGGAGAAGGCGGCGCGCCTCGATGCGGTGCGCAACTGCCTGGCCACGCTGCGCGGGGTCCAGCTGGAGTCCGGGCGGTCGGTGGGGAGCGCCCTGGAGTCCGACTCCGGCCTCTCCGGCCGCGTCCAGGGGATCCTCCGCGGGTTCCGCACGGTGGGGAAGCCGCGCTACTTCTCCGACGGCGGGGTGGAGATCGACGTGGAGGTCCCGCTCGAGGGGGCGCTCTCCGACGCCCTGCTCCCCCACCCGACCGAGCCGGCCGGCGCCGCGCCCGCCCCCGCCGCGGCCGGCGGCCCGACCTCGCTGGTGGTGGACGCCCGCGGCCAGAAGGTCGTCCCGGCGCTCGCCCCCCGGGTGAAGGACGAGGCGGGGCAGGAGATCTACGGCCCGGCGCGGCTGGACGAGGCCGGACGCCGTGCCGGCGCGGCCGCCTACGCGCCCGACCTCGAGGCCGCCCGCAAGGACCTGGGGGACCGGCTGGGCGCGCACCCGCTGGTGGTCAAGGCGCTGCGGGTCGAGGGATCGGATCTGGTGATCTCGGCCGCCGACGCCGCCCAGATCGGCGCGCCGCCTCCGGCCTTCCTGGCGCAGGGCAAGGTGGTCATCCTCGCCGACTGACCGGAGCCAACGACCATGAGACCCGCCCTGCTCGCCGCCCCGCTCCTCGCCGCCCTCGGCCTCACCCCGGCCGCCCGCGGCGCCGACGAGGTCCAGTCCACCGAGGCCATCGGCCAGGCGGCCGTCGCCGGCGACCTCTTGGCCGCCCGCGATCACGCCAAGGACGACGCGCTGCGCAACTGCGTCCAGCAGGTGGCCACCACCGTGGTCACCGCCGCCACCGAGACGGACCAGGCCCAGCTCCTCTCGGACAAGGTCTACGCCCACTCCATGGGCTACGTGCGCCGCTTCCAGATCCTGGACGACAAGCAGGACGGGAACACCTGGGTCACCAAGGTGCGCTGCGAGGTTTCGGAGGCCAAGCTCGACGAGGACCTGCTGGCCTTCGGCATCGCCTACCGGCGGGCCGGGATGCCGCGGGTGCTGGTGCTGGTGGCGGAGCAGGCCATCAACGCCACCCAGGCCGCCGGCTGGTGGCAGGGCGGCGGGAACTCCGCCGACCTCCGGGTGGTGGAGAACGCCTTCATGGACCGGATGGAGAAGTCCGGCTTCACCTTCGTGGATGCCGAGGTGCTCCAGGGCAAGGTGAAGCTGGAGTCGATCGGCGCCGACCCCAACGTGCAGCAGGCTCGCGAGGTGGGCGTCAAGTCCGGCGCCGAGCTGGTCATCGTGGGGCGGGCCATCGCCAAGCCGCTCGGGGAGATGCCCATCGACAACGGCACCTTCTACTCCTCGGTGGCCAACGTCTCGGCCCGGGCGGTGCGCACCGACACCGGCGAGGTGGTGGCCGCGGCCGAGTTCACCTCGCCGGCCGGCAAGGGCTTCGAGCAGGCCACCGCCGGGCGCAACGCCCTCTCCGAGGCCGGCCGGATGCTGGCCCGGGAGATGTTCAGCCGCGTGGGGCGGGTCTGGACCCGCGAGCAGTCGGGGCTGCGACGCGTCGAGCTGACGGTCAAGGGCGTGGACGACTACGGCCGCCTGGCCACCTTCAAGAACGCGCTGGTGAACTCGGTGCGGGGGGTGAAGGACGTGCAGGAGCGGTCGATGGAGGACGGGCGCGCCGAGCTGGAGGTGAGCCTGTCGGTCACCGCGCAGGCCTTCGCCACCGATCTGGCCACCCGCAAGCTCCAGGGGCTGGCGGTCAAGGTCCGCAAGGTGACCGCCAACGCGGTCGAGGTGGAGCTCAAGTGACAGGTCCCACCCCGGTGCTCCTGCTGCTGACCCTGGCCCTGGCGGCGGCACCGGGCCGCTCGGGCGGGCCCGCGGCCAGCGTCACCTTCCTCGACGGGCAGGCCACCCGCAGCGCCGGCGGGAAGACCGAGGCGCTCTCGCTGGGGAGCGCCCTCTCCGAGGGCGACCAGGTGGAGACCCAGCGGCGTACCCGCCTCGAGCTGACCCTGGCCGACGGCAGCCTCGTCCGGATGGGGCCGCTCTCCCGGGCCACGCTGGAGACGGCCGCCTTCGGCAAGACCGCCGACGATCGCAAGGTCTCGGCGCGCCTCTTGGTCGGCAACGTCTGGGCCAACGTGGCCAAGGCGGTCGGCGGGGAGGCCCGCTTCGAGGTCAAGACCGAGAACGCCGTGGCCGGGGTGCGGGGCACCACCTTCCGGGTGGACGCCTCCCGGGACCGCTCGGTGGTGGTGCGGGTCTACAGCGGGACGGTGGCCGTGGCCGGCGGCGGCCTGCCCCGCCCCGAGCACCAGCAGGCCGGGCCCCGCCACCAGGTCCCCGGGCCCTCGGAGGTGACGCGGGAGCAGTGGGAGAAGATCGTCACCGCCATGATGGAGGTACGGGTGTCGGCGGCCGGCGAGCCGGAGGAGCCGCGCCCGTTCGCCCTGGCCGCGGACGACGCCTGGGAGGCGTGGAACCGGGCGCGGGACCAGGGCAAGGAATAGGGAAGGGGAGATGGCGGCGGAGGCGCTGCAGGGCGGTGGAGCCGAGGGGCGGCCCCCGTCGCCCTGGAACCTGGCCAACGCCCTCACGGCGCTGCGGATCGTCCTGGCCCCGGTCTTCCTGGTCCTCTACGTGCACGGCGAGCGGGTGCGGGCGCTGGCGGCCTTCGCCGCGGCCGCCTCCACCGACGTCCTCGATGGGCTGGTGGCCAGGGCCCTGCGGCAGCACACGCGACTGGGTGCCTTCCTCGACCCCATCGCCGACAAGTTCCTGGCCGCCTGCGCGCTCTTCGCCCTGGTGGTGAGCGGCCGACTGCCCTTGTGGCTGCCGGTGCTGGTGGTGGTCCGGGATCTCTTCCAGCTCCTGGGGGCGGCGGTGCTGCGCACCCTGCACCATCGCATCCCCGTGGTGCCGACGCGCATCGGCAAGTATGCCACCTTCTCCCTGGCAGCCACGGTGGTCACGGCGCTGGCCGGGGAGTTCGGGGCGCTCAAGCCGGCCCCGGGCGCCGCCTTCGTGGCCGCCCTGGGGCTGCTCGCCGCCCAGTGCCTGGCCGTCTCCTGGGTGCAGTACTTCCTCTTCTTCCTGCGGGCGGCGCGCCCGGAGAGGACCTGAGCGAGCGGGGGCGGCGGAGGGCGGAAGCCCCGCTTCCAGCGCGCGGAGGCGCTGCCCCTGCATGATTGACACCCGGAACGGGCGCGCTATAACTCCGCGCCTCGCCTGCACGACAGGCCCGTAGCTCAGTGGTAGAGCACTACCTTGACACGGTAGGGGTCGTCAGTTCAATCCTGACCGGGCCTATGCGAGTGACCCCGTGAGTCCCTGGATTCGCGGGGTTTTTTGTTGCTAGTATACCCGAGGATCTGACGTCTCGGAGGGGTCATCCCGAGCTTCCCGGCCTCAGATATACGCGCAGGGAAACAGAGCGCTCGGGGAAGTAGGGGACTCGGCGCACTGTTCTCAAGGTGAGGGACCCTCCGAGCGCGTGCTATCCTACTCGGGGTGCTGGGGATGTCTGAGATGGCGTACCCGTTCCCACGTCAGTTAGATGGACCGTAGAGGGCAAGGACCCAATGGCACAGGCTCCGACCACAGTGCAGTTCAGCGCTGAGGCGCACGTGAACTGGCGCGCGTTCCGCGGCCGGGACAGCGGCAACTGGGTTGCGATCAGTGACGCGCTCAAGCTCACGGTCCAGGGAGACTCCTGGGACGACTTGATGAATGCGTGCACCGAGGCCGTCCAGTTGGTGCTTCTAGACGTCTTCGAGGATGGGGACTTCGAGCAGTTTCTCCGTTCTCGGGGATGGATGCTCCTCTCGCAGCTTCCCGCTCGTGGTCAGCCAGTGAAGTTCGACATCCCGGTACAGGTACTGAAGGCCGCGAATGGTGAACTCAGAGTACCTGTGCAATAAGCTCTACGAACTAAGCTACTCGTTCAAGCGCGAAACCGGCCGTGTCCGATTGTTTGGACGTGGAACGGATCGTGTGACCGTCCCGAAGAAGAAGCGCCTTGACGATGATGTGGCGGTCTCGATCCTGCGCCAAGCAGGCGTTTCCGAGATCGAGATCGACAAGTTCATGCGGGCCGCCAAGGCGTAGGCGGAGGGTCCGCCCCGTCGCCGGGCACGGAGCGGCGACGCGGGTTAGGAGGGGGGGTCCAGGGACCCGCGCCGCGCACCCCCGCGCCCGGCGAAAGCAGCGTACCACCGACCCCCCAGCCCGGGCGCTCGTCCTAGGCCATCCTCGTGCGCG
>DATKMW010000080.1:0-8694 GCA_035541675.1 Anaeromyxobacter sp.
GCGATCTGGGTCCGGCGCTCGGGCATGCGGGACACGACCAAGGGCGGCCACGAGAAGCCCATCCCCATCCACCCCGACCTCGAACCCGTTCTCCGCGAGGCGATCACGAGGTCGTCCTCCGATCTCGTCTTTCCCGCACCCAGGGGAGGGATGCTGCGGGATGACTTTAAGTTCGCCGAGATCCTCCGCCACACGATGGCGAGTGTAGCTACGTTGCGGCTACACTTCAACCCGCCGAACTCCCTCCCAGCCGGATGGGGAGTTCCGGCAGTTGGGACCAGCGAAGCCCATGTCTGCGTCATGAAGGCCGCGCCGGCGCCCGCCTTGCCCGTGGCGATGATCCCGCCGCGGGCCACCGAGCCGGCGCAGAAGATGTCAAGCACAGTCTCCACGCCCTCTGTCGGGAGCGCCGCGGGCGAACTCCCGGCGGCCACCGAGAAGCGGGGAAGGGACCGCCCGAAACCGATATGGCGCCAAGTCGCCGACGAGAAGACACAGGTGACGGAGTGATTGCAGGCTCTCGAACGGTCTAGCTGCCTGAGGCCGCCGTGAGGCTTTCATCCGCCGATGAACCCCTCGCGCCCCAGGCCCGGAGCGCCACCTCGGAGCGGAGCCCGGGCCGACGGATGGCGCCATCAAGGCGGCGCTCGAGCGGATCAAGCTGCCACCTCGGTACCGCTATCCGCGTCGCGCGGGATATTCACTCGGCCAGGCGAGACGGCCCTCGCCACCGTAGCGAGCGTCGGCGGTTGGGCGAGGAGGCGGCCGTGCGCCCGAGATCCATCTGGCTCGGGTGTCCTGCCGTCGACGCCTTCGGGTATGCTGAACGTCTCCAACTCGCCGCGGCCGAGGCTTGGTGACGCGCACCGCTGCGGAGGAACATGGCCCTCGAGAACCAGACGACCGGGCAGGGCCACGCTCCAGCAACGGAGCGCAGGCCTTCTGGCGCGTCCGCCCTGCTCCTCCACCTGCACCCGCGGGTCGTGCCCGAGGGTGCGCTGCGGCTCTCGCGGACGTTCGGCCTCGGCGGCGCAGCCCTGGTCCTGTTCGTCCTGCTAGCGGTCACCGGTGCGCTCCTCCTCATCGGCTACGAGCCCTCCCCGGAGCGGGCCTACGGGACGGTGGTGGCGCTCGTCGAGCAGGTACCCTTCGGCGCCTTCGTCCGGAACATCCATCACTGGGCCGCCAACGGCCTGGTCCTCGTCGCCTTCCTCCACCTGCTGCGGGTGTTCTACCGGGGCGGCCACCTCCGGCCGCGCCAGGGCAACTGGCTCTTGGGCGTGGTGCTCCTGCTCCTCGTCCTCGCCAGCGCATTCACCGGCTACCTCTTGCCATGGGACCAGCTGGCCTACTGGGCCGTGACCATCAGCACGGGGATACTCGAGTACGTACCGATCGTGGGTGGCCTGCTCCTGCGGGCCGCGCGCGGCGGCTCGGAGATCGGCTCCGCCACGCTGGTGCGCTTCTTCGTGCTCCATGTCGCCTTGTTGCCCATCACGCTCCTCGGGCTTTTGTCCTTCCACTTCTGGCTGGTGCGCAAGGCGGGCGGGGTGATCCTGCCGGCCGGCACCGGCGACGAGGCGTCCCCGCGCGGACCGCTCGTCCCCACCTCGCCCGCGCTGACACGGCGAGAGGGAGTGGCCGCGCTGGCCGTGCTCGCCGCCGTCCTCTTGCTCGCGGCCGTGGCCGACGCGCCGCTCCTGGCGGAGGCGAACCCGGGCCTGAGCCCGAACCCCGCCAAGGCGCCCTGGTACTTCATGGGCGTCCAGGAGCTGCTGGTCCACCTCCACCCACTCTTCGGGGCGGTGCTGGTCCCGGCGCTCGCGCTCGGGCTGCTCGCGGCGCTACCGGCGCTCGCCGGCGGGGCCCGGCCCTCCGGTCGGTGGTTCGAGTCGACGCACGGCGCCCGGCTCGCGCTCGGCGCGGCGGTGGCGGGCGTGTTCCTGGCGGCTCTTGGCATCGCGTTCAGCGAGATGGTGCGGCGAACGCCGTCCTGGTTCCCCGCGCTCCCCCCGGCCGTCCGCGGCGGCCTCTTCCCCACCCTGGCTGCGGCGGTCCTGGTGGCCGCCCTCGGGCTCTGGGCCCGCCGCCGCGGGGCAACGCGCCTGGAGCTGATGCAGGCCACCTTCACCCTTGTCCTGGCTGCCTTCGTCCTGCTCACCGCGACCGGGGTCTTCTTCCGCGGCGCGGGCATGGCGCTCGCCTGGCCGTGGTCGATCCCCTGAGGCTCCGGTGACCACCGCCGCGAATTCCTCGACCACGCCGCCCAGCCCCCGACGCCGCGACTTCCTCGGCCGGCTCTGGAAGGGGCTCGGCGTGCTGGCCGCCGTCGAGCTGGCCACGGTGGTGGCCGCGTTCCTCGCGCCCCGCAGGGAAGGCAGCGGAGCCGGTCGCGCGCTGGTGGTGGCCGGTCCGGTGGCGGAGTTCACCCCGGCCTCGGTCCGCGCCTTCCCGGCCGGCAAGTTCTATCTGGTGCGCCTCGCCGACGGCGGCTTCCTGGCCATCTCCTCCCGCTGCACGCACCTCGGGTGTACCGTACCCTGGAACGACAAGGACGGGACCTTCCCTTGTCCCTGCCACGCCTCGAGGTTCGACCTGCGCGGTGACCTGCTCTCGCCGCCGGCGCCGCGCGCGCTTGATCTCTTCCCGGTGGTCATCGAGGCCGGGATCGTCAAGGTCGACACCAGCCGCCGGATCGAGCGCAGCCGCTTCGAGCCGGGCCAGGTGAAGTACCTGTAGGCGAGCCGATGCCGACGCCATCCCAGACACCGGACCCCTCGACCCCTGGCGAGCGCGACCCGCTTCGCCGCTGGCGCGTCGTGGGCGTGGCCGCCACCGCCATCATTGCCCTCTCGGTCCCGCTCCATCTGGCGGTCCGCTCGCTACGGGCTCCGCGGGCCGCGCCCGCGACCGAGGCGCTCTACGTCGGCAGCGAGCGCTGCAAGGCCTGCCACGAGAAGGCGTACGAAGCGTGGAAGGGCTCGAACCACGCCCGGGCCATGCAGGCGGCGCGGGACGGCACGGTGCTCGGCGACTTCGGCGGCGCCACGCTGGAGCACCGCGGCAAGACCTGGCGCTTCTTCCGCCAGGGGGAGCGCTTCCTCGTGCACGCCGAGGGGCCCGATGGCGCGATGCGCGACTACGAGGTGGCCTACACCTTCGGCGTCGCGCCGCTCCAGCAGTACCTGGTGGTGTTCCCGGGGGGGCGGCTCCAGGCGCTTTCCATGGCGTGGGACACGCGGGCGAGGCGCTGGTTCTACGTCAACCCCGGCCCGGACGCGCCGCCTGGCGACTGGCTCCACTGGACCCGCCCTGGCCAGAGCTGGAACGCGATGTGCTCCGATTGCCACTCCACGGCGGTGCGGAAGCGCTACGACCCGGAGCAGGACGCGTACCAGACCACCTGGTCGGAGATCATGGTGGGCTGCGAGGCCTGCCACGGCCCCGCTTCGCGGCACGTGGCCTGGGCGGACCAGCCGGCGATGGGGCGGCCGCAGGTCGAGAACGCGGCCCTGCTCACGCGCACCGCGAAGCTGGCCGGGCCGGAGCTGGTCGGCCTGTGCGCGCCCTGCCACTCCCGCCGGGCCCAGTTCGCCGATCAGGGGGTGCCGGGCGGCGAGCTCCTCGACCGCTACCTGCCCACGCTCCTCTCCCCTGGCACCTTCCACCCGGACGGCCAGATCTTGGACGAGGACTTCGAGTGGCACTCGTTCACGCAGAGCAAGATGTACGCGAACGGGGTGCGCTGCAGCGACTGCCACGACGTCCACTCC
Organism: Anaeromyxobacter sp.; assembly: GCA_035541675.1. GTDB lineage: Bacteria > Myxococcota > Myxococcia > Myxococcales > Anaeromyxobacteraceae > Anaeromyxobacter. The sequence goes on from DATKMW010000080.1 coordinate 3,774, forward strand.
GGCAAGCGCTACAAGGAGGGGAACGACCTCTGCACCCGCTGCCACCGCGCCGATACCTACGACACCCCCGCTCACCACTTCCACAAGGCGGAGTGGGAGGGGAAGCCGAGCGCGGGCGTGCTGTGCGTGTCCTGCCACATGCCGGGCCAGGACTTCATGCGGGTCCACTTCCGGCGGGACCACTCCATGCGGATCCCCCGCCCGGACCTCACCGTGGCGCTGGGCGTCCCGAACGCCTGCAGCGCCTCGGGCTGCCACGCGGACCGGCCGCTGGCGTGGGTGCAGGCGAAGTACGACGGTTGGTACGGCAAGAAGCGGAAGCCGCACTACGGTACCATCCTCGCGGCCGGCCGGGCGCTGGCCCCCGAGGCGCAGGGCGAACTCGAGAGCCTCGCGCAGGATCAGCTCCGGCCCATGGTGGCGCGGGCCACGGCCCTCGATCTCCTGGCGAGCTATCCGGGCCCGGCGGCCGAGGCCGTCGTGCAGAAGGCGCTCGGCGATCCCGAGCCGCTCCTCCGCGTCACAGCGGTGCGCCGGCTGGTGGTGGAGGACGCGGCGACGCTGGCCCGCCTGCTCGGCCCCCTGATGCAGGATCCGGTGCGCGCCGTGCGCGCCGAGGCCGCGGCCCGGCTGGCGGGGGCACCATCCCAGGCGCTCACCGAGCCGCAGCGAAAGACCCAGGCGTCCGCCCTCGAGGAATACGTAGCCGCGCAGCGCCACATGTCGGACCTGCCTTCGGGACCCTACAACCTCGGGAACCTCTACACGGCGCTCGGAAAGCCGGCGGAGGCCGAGCGCGAGTTCCGGCGGGCACTCGCCATCGACGACCAGCTCTTCATGGCGCGGGTCAACCTGGCGACGCTCGTGTCCACCCAGGGGAGGCTCGACGAGGCAGAGAAGCTCTTGCGCGAGGCCCAGGCGCAGCAGCCACACGTGGCGAGCATCTCCTTCAACCTCGGGCTCCTCCTCGCCGAGCTGGGACGGCCGGACCAGGCGGAACAGCAGCTCCGCGCGGCACTCGAGGACGATCCGCGGATGGCCCCTGCGGCTTACAACCTGGGGGTGCTGGTGGGCGCGAAGCGTCCTGCCGAGGCCGTCCCGCTGGCGCGGAGGGCGGCGGAGCTACGCCCGGAGGACGTTCGCTATGTCTGGACGCTAGGCCTCTTCCAGGCCCAGTCAGGCGACTATCGCGGCGCCGCGGAGACCCTGGAGGCGCTCGTACGTGCGCACCCGGAGCACGACGACGCGCGCGGGCTTCTCGCGGAGATCTACGCCCGCCAGGGCCGGTCGGCCGAGGCGGAGGCGCTGCTGCGCAAGCGAACATTGCCGCCGGCTCCCTGATACGATGCGTGCGGCTCTGCGGGCCGGGGATAGCTGTCCCCGGTCCACCGGAGGACGTACGCAAGCTCGCAGACGAACTAGCATGCGCGTCAGCAGCGCGTCGCTCCTCGTGCTCGCGTGCGCTTTGGTTGTCTGTGGCGGACGCCCTGCCGCCGCGGCGCCCTCATCCAGTAGGCCCCCCAAGAGAGTCCTCTTCCTCTTCTCCAATGGTCGATTCATCCCCGCGGCCCTCCAGGCCGAGCAGGCGCTGCAAGCGACGGTGGCCTCCGCCGGTCCGGTCCAGTTCTTCGAGGAGTTCCTCGACGAGCCCCGCTTCACCGGCCCCGCTCACGCCCAGGCCGTCACCGCGTACCTGAAGGAGAAGTACCGCGATCGCCCGCCTGACGCGCTGGTGGTGCTCGGGGGGAACGCGCTGAAGATTCTGGTAGACCACCGACAGGAGCTGTTCCCGGAAGCCCCGGTCGTCCACCTCGGGGTCCTTCGCTCGATCCTGCAGTCGGGCCCGGCGCTGCCCGCCGACGTCGTCGGGACCTGCCTGGACGACGACTACACGGCCACCATCGACCTGGCACTGCGCTGGCATCCGCGGGCGCGGCGACTGGTGGTGGTGACCGGCGCCTCGGCGCAGGATCGGGTCTGGGAAGCCCGGCTGCGCCAGGACACGGTCCGGTTCACGGACCGGGTCTCCCTCGAGTTCCTGGCGGGCCTGTCCACGGCCGACCTGGTCGGGCGGCTGAGAGCGCTCGGCCCGGAGTCCGTCGTCTTCACCCCGGGCTACTTCCAGGATGGCGCGGGGCGCGAGTTCATCCCTCGTGACACTGCCGAGTACATGGCGACCGCGGCCGGGGCGCCGGTCTATGGCCCGCTGAGCACCTTCCTCGGCACGGGGGTCGTGGGCGGGTACATGCCCAGCTTCGTCGCCATGGGGCGCGACGCCGGGCTGGCTGTCAACGCGCTGCTGGGCGGTGCGACGCCGGGTTCGCTGCACCTACCGGGGACCGCGCCCGTCGCCCTCCACGTGGACTGGCGTCAGATCCAGCGGTGGGGTATCGACGAGAAGGCGATCCCCCCCGAAGCCGTGGTGCACTTCCGGGCGCCCTCCTTCCTGCAGGACCACCGGAACGGCGCGATCGCCACGCTGGCGCTGTTCCTGCTCGAGACGGTGCTCATCGCCGGCCTCCTCCTCGAGCGGCGGTGGCGCCGGCGGGCGGAGCAGCAGTTGCTCCAGGACGCCGCCAAGCTGGCCCACATGGACCGCGTGAACTTGATGGGACAGCTGGCCTTCACCCTAGCCCACGAGGTCAACACGCCGCTCGCCGCCGCCATCAACGACGCGCGCGCGGCCCGGCGGTTCCTTGACTCGGGCCCCTCGGGGAGCGAGGACGCTCGCACGAGCATCCTCGAGATCGAGGCGCACGGGCAGCGGGCCCGCGAGGTCATCCAGCGGATCCGCGGCGCGCTGACCACCGCGCCGTCGCAGTTGATCGCCATGGACCTCGGAGACGCGGCCCGCGAGGCCGCCCAGCTCGTTCGCGGGCTGGCCGCGCAGCGGGAGGTCACGCTCGACGTCCATACGCCGCCCGTGCCGCTCCGGATCCAGGGGGATCCCGTCCAGCTCCAGCAGGTGATCATGAACCTGCTCGTGAACGCCCTCGACGCCACCGCCGGGCAGCCGCCCGAGCGTCGGCGCGTGTCCATCTCCGCCGATGCCGGTAGGCGCACGGCGCGACTGACCGTCCGGGACTGGGGAAATGGCGTGCCCGCCGCGCTCCGCGACCGACTGTTCTCGGCGTTCAGCTCGACGAAGCCCGGGGGCCTCGGCCTGGGGCTGAACATCAGCCGGTCAATCATCCAGGCCCACGGCGGCGCGATCACGCTCGCGCCGGACGACGAGACCGGGGCGACGTTCCTGGTGGAGCTCCCGCTCGACGTCGAGCCGGCGCTCGTGGCCAAGGAGGCGTCATGACGGCCCCTCCCGGCGCGAAGGTGCTCATCGTGGACGATGACGCCGCGCTCCGGGCGTCGCTCGAGCGCTTTCTCCGGTCGGCCGGGTACCTGGTCGAGACGTTCGCCTCGGGGGCGGCGTTCCTCGGGGCCGTGCCGGTCGCGGGACCGGCCTGCGCGCTCGTCGACCTGTGCATGCCTGAGATGGGCGGACTGGAGCTGCAGGAGACGCTCCGACACCAGGGCCAGAGGATCCCGCTCATCTTCATGACCGCATTCGGGCAGGTCTCGTCCGGCGTGCAGGCGATGAAGAACGGCGCGGTGGACTACGTGGAGAAGCCCTGCGATGAGCAGCGCCTCCTCGACGCCATCGACCGCGCCCTAACCATGGCCACGCGGATCGACGATGAGAGCGAGGCTGTGCAGCAGGCGCGCGAGAGGCTCGCCCGCCTCACCGTGCGCGAGCGGCAGGTCTGCACTCACCTCATGGCCGGGCTCCTCAACAAGCAGATCGCCGCCCAGATCGGGATCACGGAGAGCACCGTGAAGGTCCACCGGGCGAGGATGATGAAGAAGCTCGGGGTGGGATCGGTGGTCGAGCTCGTCCACCTGGTCGACCAAGCGGGCGGGCTCTGATCGGGTCGCGCCGGGCCCTGCGCGCGGAGGCCCGTCCGGCGGGTTAGCCCGGCGTTCCCCTGTGCCACCAAGCGAACAGACGCGAACCCACCGCCACCACAGCGTGGAGCAAAGCCACGGTGAAGCGAGTAAGCCTTGGTCTATGCCCCCAATGACGATGGGTGGAGGCCCATCCTTTGGCGGCGGATCAACGGTAAGCGAAGGTGCAATGGCGCCGGCCGCCCGGGACTGGTACGGGTACGCGGGCATCCATCCGAGCGTTGCGCGTAGCGAGACCTTTGCCGCGGGGAGAGAAACTTCCAGTCCGGTTCCACCGTTCGTTCGGGAAGACCACGTGCGCCAATACCTTCTTGCCGTGTCCCTGCTCGCTGCTGCGTCGCTGCCGGCGGCCGCCTCCCCCGAGGAGCAGCCGGCCTCGGGCCGGCGTGAGCTCGGCGGGCATCAGTTCATGGTCTCGCACCTCATCGAGGACCCGTTTTCGGTGACCTCCTTCGGGGCCAACTTCGCGTTCGGCGTGGGCCAGGCGCTCGGGCCCCGCCTGGACCTCTCCACGTTCCCGCCGACGATCCAACAAGAGTCGAAGTGGTACTCCTATTCGACCTTGGTGCAGCAGCTGGACCTCACGGCGCGCATCACCGAGAACCTCTCGCTCCGCGCCGGTCTCCTGGCCGGCGTCCGGCAGGGCGCGAGCGAGGGCTCCGCCCTCGTCGTCGGGTCCAACGTGGGCATCAGCGGGATCCTCGGGGTGAAGGGAAGCGTCGCCCTCGGGGACAGCCTCCGCCTCTCCCTGTCCGGCCAGGGCGCGTACGGGCCCCGCCTGAACCTCCTCATTCTCCAGGGACTTATCAACGCACAAAAGGCCGGATCGTTCACCGCGGCCGATCTGTTCCAGGACCGGAACGCGATGAGCCTCGTTGCTACCGCCGCGGCCGCGTGGGGGGTAACTCCCTGGCTCGGGTTCGGGCTCAACGTCCAGTACCTGCACACGAAGAGCGAGGAT
>DATKMW010000081.1:0-34525 GCA_035541675.1 Anaeromyxobacter sp.
GGGGCGATGAAGCTCGATGCCATCGGACCGGCGGAGATCGAGGGGTACAAGGCGAAGAAACTGGCGGACAGGCTCGACAAGAAGTCGATCAACAACCACCTCACTGCACTGCGGAAGCTTCTCAACCTCGCGCTGGAGTGGGGTGTAGTTGACCGAGTCCCGAAGGTCTGCGGCTTCAAGGTGAAGCCGCAGTTCGTTTCCGAAGACGAGTACCTCACCTTCGAGGAGTCGGATCGCTTCCTCCGGGCCGCCGCGCCCGAGTGGAAGACGTTCCTAACCACGGCCCTGAAGACCGGCCTTCGGGTCGGCGAGCTCCTAGCGCTCAAGTGGCAGGACATCGACCTCGTCGCCGGGCACCTCATCGTCCGCCGCACGCTGTGGCGCGATCAGGAAGGCCCGCCCAAGGGCGGGCTGAATCGCAAGGTCCCGCTCTCCGACGAGGCACTCGCGACCCTCAAGGCGCACCGCCACCTCCGGGGGCCGTACGTGTTCTGCGACGAAAAGGGCGGCCGGTTGACCCACTCGGTCGTGAAGGACGTTGTCCCCGACAACTGCCGCCGCGCGGGGCTGGGGAAGCGCATCACGACCCATGGGCTGCGCCACACCTTCGCGAGCCACCTCGTCATGCGGGGCGCCTCGCTGAAGGCTGTCCAGGAACTCCTCGGCCACGAGTCGATCGAGATGACGTTGCGGTACTCCCACCTCACGCCGGACGTGAAGCGCGAGGCCGTCCAGCTGCTGGATCGGCCAGCAGGTTTGGGAGACATTGAGGAGACGGGAAAGAGGTAAGAAAAAAGCCCCGGCATCACCGGGGCTTGGATGAGCGGGAAAAGGGATTTGAACCCTCGACCCTCGCCTTGGCAAGGCGATGCTCTACCACTGAGCTATTCCCGCAGACACTCCTGCGTTTCGCAGAAACTCCTGCGAAGGCGGAGCTTTATAGAGGGCGTTGCGGGGGAGTGTCAAGGGCCTTCGGAACCTGCTGGGCCCCCTCGGGTTCGCCTTCCTGGAACACCGCGCGGACGAAGTCCCGGAAGTAGAAGACGGCGGAGACCACCGAGAACACGATGGAGATGTAGAGGAGCCAGGTGCCGACCCGGTTGGCGTCGAGGTCGAAGGAAAAGGCCCAGGCGTCGATGGGGTAGGTGTAGTGCAGCAGCAGGAAGGAGATGCCGGCGAGCTGGAGGGCGGTCTTGTACTTGCCCTCGCGGCCGGCGGGGATGACCAACCCCTCGCTCATGGCGATGGTCCGTAGCCCGGTGACGATGAACTCCCGAGCCATGACCACGATCACCACCCAGGCCGCCACCCGACCCAGGTGCACCAGCATCACCAGCGCGGCCATGACGATGAGCTTGTCGGCCAGCGGGTCGAGGAACTTGCCGATGACGGTGACCAGGTTCTTGCGGCGGGCGACCCAGCCGTCCAAGAAGTCGGTGGCGCTGGTGAAGGCGTAGACCAGCGCGGCGATGAAGCTGTCCACCCGCGATTCGTAGTAGGTGAACCAGAGGAAGACGGGGATGAGGGCGATGCGCGCCAGGGTGATGGCGTTGGGCAGGTTCAGGAGCTCGTGGCGGAGCGACCGCCTCACGGCCGAACCTCACCGGCACCGTCGCCGGGGTCGACCAGCGCGGTCCCCTCCCCGGTCAGCTCCACGGCCAGGGCCTCGGGTGGCCCGCCCTCGAAGAGCGGGGCGAACCGGGGCGTGAGCGTACCCGTCCACCCCACCAGCGCCCCGGTCGGAAGCCGGATGGCCGACCCGGGCGACACGTCCACGGTGCGGGGCGGACCGACGGTGGCCAGGAGCACGGCCCCCTTCCCGCGCAGGTGGACCAGGTCGAGCTCCCCCGCGCCCGGCGAGGGCACCCGTCCGTTCTCGAAGGCGACCTCCTCCTCCAGGCCGAACAGCGCCGCCTCGCGCACGAAGGCCTCCCCGCCCAGCGCCAGCGCGGTGAAGGTGGTCTCACCGACCGTGAACAGGAGGACGCCCTTGCCGGCGATCCGGTGCAGGCGCGAGGGACCGTGGCCGAAGGGCTTCTCGGTGGGCCGCCCGCGGAAGCGCTTCACCTCGGGCTCGGCCCTGAGCACCCCGCGGGCGGCCAGCAGACCGTTGAGCCGCACCCTCACGGCCGTGCGCACGCGCACCGAGAGCACGCCCTCGGCGACCGCGAAGGTGGGCCCGTCGGGGATGGCCACCCGCCGGGCGAAGGCGAACGCGGCCAGGTCGGGCGGTGCGGGGCCGAGCCTCTGCGCCTCCGCCCCGGGCCCGGTGGCATCGGAGACGGTTTCCACCCCCAGGGGCAGGGTGGGGGTGCGGGGAAGGCCGGTGGGGGGCGCCGGGCCGGGGGTGGGTGCGGCGGCGATGCGCTCCTCCACCGACGGGCCGGCGTCGTCGATCTCCACCTCCATCCCCGGCGGCAGGGCCTCGCCAGCGGCCGCCCCGTCGCCCCGCACCGGCGCCGCCTCCGGAGCGCTCCCTCCGTCGGCGCTGCCCGCGGCGGCGTCGGCCAGGGCCTGGTCGCAGCGCGCCACCATCTGGTCGCTGCCCGCCTTCACGAACCAGGAACGGGCCCGGGCCGGCTCGCCGGCCTCCAGGAGCGCCAGCCCCAGGTAGCCCATGGCCTTCTTGTGGTCGGGGTTCAGGTCGAGGGCGACTCCCAGCTGGCGGATGGCCTCTTGCTGGCGGCCGGCGCGCAGGAAGGCCAGGCCGAGATTGACGCGGGCGGCGGGCTCGGCGGGGCTCTCGTCCACCAGGGTCTGCCAGGCGTCGATGGCGTCGTCGTAGCGGCCCAGGCGGTAGCAGGCCTGGCCCAGGAGGCCCAGCACCCCGGGGTCGCGCGGCCTGAGCTCCAGCGCCCGAGCCAGCGCGATGCGAGCGCCCTCGGCGTCGCCGCCAGCGAGCAGCTCCGAGCCGCGCCCGAGGCGGAAGACGAACTCCTCGTCCTGCCCCTCGACCTCCTCCACCTGGCCGGGCCGCTCCACGGTCACCGCCCCGCCCGGAGCGCCTGGTACAGGGCCACGACCTTGCGCACGTACTCGCGGGTCTCGGGGATGTCGGGGACCGCGTCCCCGGCCTTGCGGACGGCGTCCGGGCCGGCGTTGTACGCGGCCAGGGTCTTGATGAGGTCGCCGTTGTACTGGTTGGCGAGGATGCGCAGATAGCGCGCGCCGCCCTCGATGTTCTGCTCTGGCGCCCAGGCGTCCGCCACGTACATGTCCTTGGCCGTGCCGGGCATGAGCTGCATGAGCCCGACCGCCCCCTTCTCCGACAGCGCCCGGGGGTCGCAGTTGGACTCCACCGCCATCACCGCCAGGAGGAGCGCCTCGGGGAGCTGGTACCGGGCGGCGGCGGCCCGGATGTGCTCCCGCCACCGGTCCAGCGCCGAGCCGGCGCCCTGTGCAAATGGCCGGGCGCGCGGGTCCCCATCGCTGCGGTACACCCCACCCCCGGTGGCCCGGGTGCGGACCCGGTGGTAGCGGGCGTCGGTGGGGGCGTTGGAGAAGTGGACTACGCCGTCCTCGTCCACGTACGAGTACAACTCTCCAGCCCGCGCCGCCGGGGCGAGGGACGACCCGAGCAGGGCCCAGACCACCAGGGCGCGAGGGAGCCACATACAGCGGAAAAAGCTATCAGGGGCACGCTCGGGCCGACAACTTTATTCCCGGGCGTGTGCTACATGGAGCGCATGAGCGCCCTACCGGCGCGGTCTCGCGTCGACTTCCTGGTCCTGGGCAGCGGCGTGGCAGGCCTCACCTTCGCGCTGGAGGCGGCCGGGCGCGGCTCGGTGCTGGTCCTGGCCAAGCGCCAGCGCTACCAGGGCTCCACCCACTACGCCCAGGGGGGCATCGCCGGCGTGCTCGGCGCCGACGACCAGGTCGAGCTGCACGTACAGGACACGCTGGTGGCCGGGGCAGGGCTGTGCAAGCCGGAGGCGGTGGAGGTCACCGTCCGGGAAGGACCGGCGCGCATCCGCTGGCTGGAGTCGCTGGGCGTGGAGTTCGACCGCGACGGGGATCGGCTGCACCTCACCCGTGAGGGCGGCCACTCGCGGCGCCGCGTGGCCCATGTGAAGGACACGACTGGCCGGGAGGTGGAGCGCGGGCTCCTGGCCGCCTGCGACGCGCGCGGGGTGCAGGTGGTGGAGGACCAGGTGGCGGTGGACCTCGTCACCTCGGGCAAGCTGGGGCGGGGCGGGCCCAACCAGGTGCTGGGCGCCTACGTGCTCGACCGCGCCACGGGCGACGTGACCACGGTCACGGCCAAGGTGGTGGTCCTGGCCACCGGCGGCGCGGGCAAGGTCTACCTGTACACCACCAACCCCGACGTCTCGACCGGCGACGGGGTGGCCATGGCCTACCGGGCGGGCGCTGCGGTGGCCAACCTCGAGTTCTTCCAGTTCCACCCCACCTGCCTGTTCCACCCGCAGGCGAAGAGCTTCCTGGTGTCCGAGGCCTGCCGCGGAGAGGGCGGCATCCTGCGCAACGGCGCGGGCGAGCCCTTCATGGCCCGCTACGACGCGCGCAAGGAGCTGGCGCCTCGCGACATCGTGGCGCGCTCCATCGACGCGGAGATGAAGCGGCGCGGCGACGACTGTGCCTTCCTGGACATGACCCACCTGTCCCGGAGCTTCTTGCTCGAGCATTTCCCCCACATCTTCGCCACCTGTCGCGAGTTCGGCGTCGACATGGGAGTCCAGCCCATCCCGGTGGTGCCGGCCGCGCACTACCTGTGCGGCGGGGTTGTGACCGACCTGACCGGCCGGACCTCCTTGCCCCGCCTCTACGCCGCCGGCGAGGTGGCCTGCACCGGGCTCCACGGGGCCAACCGGCTGGCCTCGAACTCGCTGCTCGAGGGGCTGGTCTTCGGCCGCCGCGCTGCGCTGCAGGCCTGCGAGGAGCTGGCCTCCATCGGCGAGCCGCCCGAGGTCCCGGACTGGAACCCCGGCGACGCGCTGGCCCCCGAGGAGGGGGTGGTGGTGGCGCACAACTGGGACGAGGTCCGCCGCCTGATGTGGAACTACGTGGGCATCGTCCGGACGGTGAAGCGGCTGGAGCGGGCTCGCACCCGCCTCAGCATCCTGCGCAGCGAGATCCGCGACTACTACTGGCGCTACCACATCACTCCGGACCTGGTGGAGCTAAGGAACGTGGCCGACGTGGCCATGCTCATCGTGGAGTCCGCCCGCCAGCGCAAGGAGTCGCGCGGCCTTCACTACCTGCTCGACTTCCCCGCCACCGACGAGCGGGTCCGGGACACGGTCCTCACCCGCGGCGACCTGGAGTGAGCGGGGCGCCCGGTCGGGCTGTCCCGCTCACTCGGTCCACGCCCCTTCGGGCCGGTCTGGACCGACGGCGCCGTTGCCGAAGGGCAGCTCCAGCTTGCCCAGGGCGCTCGACAGCTCGAGGGTGAAGGCGCCGCCGGACAGCGGTGGCCCGCTCATGCGGGGGAAGCGGACCCGGTAGACGATCTCGAACGGGCCCAGGAAGGGGAAGAGGTTGCGCAGGGTGGCGTCCACGTCCTGGACCTTGGCGTCGCGGGTGACGAGATCCTTCCCCTTCCCGCCGGGGAGGTCGAGGGCCACCCGCCAGATGCTGCGCTGGCTGTCGAGGTCGTTGTCGCGGTGATCCGCGGTGTAGAGGGCCACCAGGAAGTCGTCGTACCGCGCCGCCTCCGCGTCCTCGGCCTTCTGGCGGGTGGCGCGTTCCTCCTCGGTCCAGTCCAGCCAATGGGCCAGCCGGGCCACGCGGGCCCGCCGCTCCGCCGGGCCCAGGTAGGTGGCGGTGACCGTGGCCCGGTGCACGAACCGGTCGTAGAGGACGGCGCGGCGCGTGGCGGCGTTGCGGACGGCCGCCCAATCGCCCTCGCGCGTGCCCGGGTCGGGCGCCTTGGTCTTGAGCGCGTTGATGGAGCCGCATCCGGCCCCGGCCGTGAGCAGCGCGGCCGCCGCCAGGATTCCCCGCCCGGTCATGTCAGGAAGTCTCCCCGCGTGAAGAGCGCGTAGAGCGGGACGCCCAGCGCCTCGATGGCCTCTCGGCCGCCCTCTTGGCGGTCGACCAGCGCCAGGCAGGCGATGGGCTGGAGTTGCTCCAGGCGGCACCGCTCGATGGCCTTGATCGCGCTGCCTCCGGTGGTGACCACGTCCTCGATCACCGCCACCCGGCTTCCATCTGGCAGGGTCCTGCGCCCCTCGATCCACTGGCCGGTGCCGTGGCCCTTGGGCTCCTTGCGGACCACGAAGGCGTCGCAGGGGGCCGGCGGCACGTCCTTCCCGCCGGCGCCGCGCCATCGCTCCAGTTCCAGGAAGCTGGCCGTGGCCACCGCGCTGGCGATGGGGTCGGCCCCGAGGGTGAGCCCGCCCACGCCATGGACCGGGGGCGGGAGCCGCCGGATGCGCTCCAGCAACAGCCGGCCCACCAGCACGTGCCCCTCGGCGGTGAGCGTGGTGCGCTTGCAATCCACGTAGAAGTCGCTCTCGCGCCCCGAGGCCAGCACCACCCTCCGCCGCTCGAAGGAGAGCGTCCGGAGCAGTTCCAGGAGCCTTACCCTGTCCGCGTCGCTCACTCCCGTCCCTCCCGGTCGCGCTCCAGCAAGGGCAGGAGCCCGGCGATCCACCGCGTCTGATCGACGATGGCGCGCCGCCCCTCCCGCGGCAGGTCGGCCCAGGCCTCCCAGGCCACCGCCAGGTCCGTGTTCACCTCATACAGCCGCCGGGCCAGGTCGAACGCCAGCTCTTCCGGGGTGACCTCCACCGCCTCGCCAGCCGCGCCGGCCTGATCCCCCGAGGCGCCGGTGGCCCCGTCCAGGGCAGCCGGGTCCTCCTCGTCGCCGGTGGGCGGCTCGGCCGCGAACCCGACCTCGTCGGACGGAGCTGCTCCCTCCGCACCCCGGGGCGCGCCGAGGAACTCCAGGAAGCGCTGGCGCAGCCCGGGCTCCACCGGCGCCCGGACCAGCGCCTCGTCGAGGAGGTCCGCCGTCCAGGGGGCCACGCCGCTGCGCGACAGCTCTCCCCGGAGCGCGGTCACGTCGGCGCGGTCGAGCGGCTCGGTGAGCAGCGCCTGTGCCAGGGCCAGGCCCCAGGCGTCCTCGTCGGGCAGCGCGGCGTGGACGCGGGCCAGGGCGCGCTCGCGGCGGAGCAAGCGCAGCGCCGCCACCCGGCGAAAGCCGGCCACCACCTGGTAGCGGCGGGGGCCGCCGCCGGAGGGCTCCAAGGCCCGCAGCTCCAACGGCACCAGCTGGCCCAGCCGGCCGATCGACGCCGCCAGCGCGGAGACGTCGCCCTCCTCGCGCAGGCGGAAGGTGGCGTCCTCGGCCACGGCGGCCAGATCGATGAACTCCACGACACCGGTCGCGTGGGCCGGGGCCGAGGTGCGCGGCTCGAGATCCATGGTCTCCTCCGCCCCGGCCGCCGCGCGCCCGGGCGGGTCCGCACCCGGCGGCCGCGCGCGCGGCCGCCCGCGGATCGGGCCGGGCGCGCGCCCCTACTTCCGCTTGACGATGACCTTGCGCTTCACGGCGCCCATGGCCACCGGGGCGGGGGGCGCAGGCGGCTTGGCGGGCGCGGCCGGCTCCTCGGCCTTGCGCGCCTCGGCGCGCGCGGCAGGAGCAGCCGCCGGTCGAGGCGCGGCGCGCAGCGCCGGCCGGGCGGGCGCAGCGCGGGCGGCCCCGCGAGACTCGCGCGCGGCATCCACGTCCACCTCGCCCATGTCGATGCGGCCGCGGAAGGAGGCGCCGTCGACGATGATGACGCGCGGTGCGGTGATGTCGCCGACCATCCGCCCCTGGTTGGTGATCTCCACGGACTCGCTGGCGGTGACGTTGCCGACCACCGCGCCCGCGATCACGCAGTTGCGGACCTGAACCTCGGCCTTGACGATGCCGGTGGGCTCCACCAGCAACGTCTTGGTGAGGGTCAACGTCCCCTCGACGCGGCCGCGGACGGTGAGGTCCTCGTCGCCGTTCAGGGACCCGCTGATGAGGATCGATTCGCCGATGATGGTGCTGCCGTCGGAGGTGGCCACGGGTCACTTCCCCTTGAGTTCCTTGACGTCCATGTCGACGTTGCCCTTGAACTGGGCTCCGTCGGCGATGAGGATGCGCGGCGCGCGGATGTCCCCCACCACCTTGCAATCGGCCTTGAGCTCCACCTTGTCGGAGGCGACGATGTTGCCCGTCACCTGGCCCGAGACCTCCACGTTGGCGGTCTCGATGTCCGCCTCGATGACGCCCGAGGACTCGACGTAGAGGCTCTCGCGCAGGCCGATGCGGCCCTTGACGGTCCCCTGGATCACCAGATCCTCGTCGCCGGAGATCTCGCCGTCGATGACGATCGAGCTCCCGATGACCGTGTGTGCGCCGGCGCGGGGCGCCGGGACCTTCTCGATGCCAGCCATTCGTCGTCTCCTCCCGACCAGGACTGCCGCCGGGCCGCCGCCACGTGGAATATCACGGGCAGGATAGAAGGGCCCTCCGGGGGGCGTCAACCTTGTGCCCGCCCGGACCTCTGCGACAACCAGGCGACGACCTCGCCGATGGGGCCTTCCCGCGCCGACTCGTTGAGGATCTCGTGTCGGAACCCCTCGTACACCAGAAATCGCTTGTCCTCGGCCCGCGCCTGCTCCACGAAGGAGCGGGCGGAGGCGGTATCGGCCAGCCGGTCGGCGCCGGCCGCCAGGACCAGGAGCGGTTGTTGCCATTCTCCTGCCCGGCGCATCACCTCCCTCTGTGCCCGGCCGGACTCGAAGAACCAGCCGGGCGTGGTGACGCGGCCGTAGAGCGGGTCCCGCTCCGTCCAGCGCTGGTGGTCGGGGTCGGAGGTGAGGTCCTCGACGCGCAGGCCGGCCGATACCGGGAGCCAGGGCAGGACCTTTCCCGCGAGCACCGCCAGGAGCAGCTTGGGGAGCGGCGGCCGGGTGGCCAGCCGGAAGTAGGGCGAGGTCAGGACGAAGCCGGAGACGTGCCGGCCCCGCGACAGCCCCCACAGCGTGGCGATGAGCGCCCCCTGGCTGTGCCCGAGCGCGAAGAGCTGGTCGCCGGCCACTCCGTCCAGCGAGAGCTTGGCCACGAAGGCGTCCAGGTCGGCCAGGTAGTCGGAGAAGGCGTCCACGTGCCAGCGGCGGCCGTCCGACTGCCCATGGCCGCGAAAGTCGACCAGCGCCACCTGGAAGCCGGCGCGGACCAGGGCGGCGGTGATGCCGGGGTAGCGCCCCGAGTGATCTCCGGCACCGTGGAGCACCGCCACGGTGGCACGCGCCGCGGGCGGCGTGTAGCGCTGCCAGTAGAGGCGCAGGTGGTCGGCGGAGTTCAGGAACCCCTCCTCGTGGCGCGCCTCTGCCTGGCTGGGGAAGGCGGGGACCGGCATCGGCGCGGACGCTATCGGCGCGCCCTGTGGTGGTCAAGGAAACCCTCGGGCTCAACGGGCCTGATCGAGCCGCGCCGCTGCGCCGCGCCCCCCCGCCCCCGCGGCACGGAGCTTCTGGCGGAGCGCTGAGCGCGTCCGCACGGCCTCGCCGGGCGGCAGGTCGGCGGCGGCAGCCAGCGCCCGGCTCCAGGCCTCGATCGCCTCCGCCCGGCGCCCGGCCGCGCGGCGGGCATCGCCCAGATCCTCGAGGTAGGGCGCCTGCCCGCCCGACAGGTGGACCGCGCGGAGGAGCACGGCAGCGGCCCCGGCAAGGTCGCCGCGCGCCGACAGCGTCCGTCCCAGGGCGGCCAGGCCCGGCGGCCAGCCCGGCCGCAGATCGACGGCCTTACGGGCCAGCTCTTCCGCCTCGGTGAGGGGCCCGCCGCCGCCGGCGAGGAGCCGGGACAGGAGCGCCAGTCCCTCCACGCTCTCCGGCTGGATCACCAGCAGGCCCCGCAGCTCGGCGGCGGCGCGGTCGGTCGCGCCCGCCTCGGCCAGGGCCCGGGCCAGCGCCACCCGCAGGCGCGCCGAGCGGGGCCGGGCCTCCGCCGGCGGCTCGAGCGCGGCGACCGCCTCCGCCGGGTGGCCGGCGCGGCGGAGCAGCTCTCCCCGGGCGGCGGCCAGCTCCTCCTCGGCCTCGGCGTCCCGCTCGCGCTCCCGTCCCGCCCGCTCCAGCAGCGCCGCGCCCTGGCGGGGCCGCCCGGCCCACTCCAGGGCCCGGGCCCGAGCCACCAGCAGCCGGACGTCCTGCGGCTGCCGCGCCAGGGCGCCGTCCAGCACGCGTGCCGCCTCTGCGTGGCGCCCGCCGCGGGAGAGCACCCCGGCCAGCTCCACCCGCGCCGCCACCCATTCCTCGTCCTCCTCCGCCACCCGGCCGAGCACGCGGGCCGCCTCGCCCAGCCGACCCAGCCGCGCCAGGGCCGTTCCCTCCGCCATCCGCAGCCGCGGGTCCTTGCCCACCTCGGCCTGGGCGCGCCGAGCGCAGGCGAGCGCCTCCTCGGCGCGGCCGGCCTCCAGCCACTCCCCCGCCACCTTGGCCGCGGCCCCGGCCGCGTCCCCCGCCACGGCGCCCAGGTACCGGTCGAGCCAGCCCCGCGCGGCGCCGGCGTCGTCCGCCTCCAGGGCGGCGACCCCCAGGCCGTGGAGGGCATCGGGGTCCTCCGGCTCCAGCTCCAGGATGGCGCGGAGGTCGTCGGTCGCCTCGGGCGAACGACCCAGCGCCCGGTGCGCCCGGGCCAGGAGCCTCCAGGCGGCCAGGTCCTGGCGCGACAGCTCCACCGCCCGGCGCAGGTAGAGCTCGGCGCGCCCGGCCTCGCGGCGCTCGAGGAGGAGACGCCCGGCCTCGCGGTAGGCCGTGCCGTCGCCGGGCACGCGGGTGGCGAGCTCCTCCAGGACGAGCTGCGCCGCCGCCTCGTCGCCCAGCTCCAGGTCGGCGAGGGCCAGCAGGCGCCACGGCTCCGGGTCGAGGTCCTGGCCCGCCGCCGCCAGCCTCACCTCGACCTCGACGGCCCGGCGTAGCTCCTCCACCTCCCGCGCCGGGTCGCGCGAGGCGGCGGCGCACTGGGCGAGGAGCACGTGTCCGCGGGAAGCGGCCGGCCCCACCCCGCGGGACAGCTCCACCGCCCGCCGCGCCTCGACCTCGGCCCGGCGGAGCTCGCCGGAGAGGGCCAGGGCCTCGGCCAGCGCCGCCCGGAGGTCGGGGCTCCGGTCGTCGAAGGCGACCGCCTGCTCGAGCTCCGCCGCGGCACCGCGCCAGTCCCCTTCGCGCTCCAGGCGCTGCGCCTCTAGGTAGTGACCGATGGCCCGGGCCGAGGCCGACCCTTCCGGCCTGGCGGCCTCGCGCGCGGCGTCGGGATCGACGTGCGCCGGCGGACTGCCGGGCTGGGCCAGCGCGGGGCCGGCGGCGGCGACGGCGGCGAGCAGGATGCACGTGGCGCGAGGCACGGGCGCCGACCCCCGGGGCGGTGGCCGAGCATAGCGGGGCCGCGGCCGTCTCTTCAATCAGTCCACACCCGCCCGCCCCGCGCGCGCCCGCCCGGCCCGAGGCTCGGGCCGGGTCAGCACCCGCTGCAGAGCCTCGGCGAGCTGGGCGTCGGACGGCGCCCGGGGCAGCGTCTCGGCGCATCCCGCCTCGGCCAGGTCGGCGCACCAGTCGGCCGGGCCCACCGCCAAGACTGGCACGCCGGCCAGCTCGCGGTCGGCCTTGAGGCCGCGCAGATCCTCGCCGCCGTCGGGGGCGCGGGCGAGGAGGAGGATGGCGTCCGGCTCGTAGCGTGCGGCCGCGGCGCCGGCGGCGAACCCGGGCGACGCCTGCTCGACGGCGAACCCGGCCCGGGCCACCTGACGCACCGAGCCCTCGCGCGCCGGCCCGGGGACGTCGATGACCAGCACCTTCTGTCGGGAGGGCGCGGCCCCGGCGAGCTCGTCGGGCACCGGCATCCCGTGCCGGAGCATGAAGGCGGCCAGGTCCTCGCGGGCGATGCGCCGGTGCCCACCGGGCGTGCGGTGGGCCTTGATGCGCCGGGCCTTGATCCAGTTCACGACCGTGGGCAGCGAGACCCCCATGAGCCGGGCCGCCTCGAAGGTGGTGTAGAACGGGCGCATCGGGGATCCTTGTATTCCATCCGGGCCCGGCCGGGCGTGACCCGCCGGGGCCTCGCCTGGACCGCGCCCGGCGGTGCAGGAAACGAGCCGGTGCGGGCGGCAGCTGGCAAGATGTGGTCATGACGCAGGCGGCCTTCCTACTCGCAGCCGTGCAGATGACCTCCACCGAGGACCGGGCGCGCAACCTGGACGCCGCCCTGCGGCTGGTGGGGGAGGCGGCCGACCAGGGGGCGAGGCTGGTGGGGCTGCCCGAGAACTTCGCCTACATGGGGCCGGAGGATGGCCGCCTGGCCGGCGCCGAGACGATCGAGGGCCCGACCCTCTCGGCGGTGCGGGAGGTGGCCCGGCAGCGGCGCGTCTTCGTGCTGGCGGGGTCGATCGCCGAGCGGGTCGGCGACCCGCGGCGCACCGCCAACACCAGCGCGCTCATCGCCGACGACGGCGCCGTGCTGGCGATCTACCGCAAGATCCACCTCTTCGACGTGAGCATTCCCGACGGCACCCGCTACGCCGAGTCGGAGGGGGTCCTGGCCGGCAGCCAGGTCGTGGTGGCGCCGACCACGCTGGGCCGTATCGGGATGAGCATCTGCTACGACCTGCGCTTCCCCGAGCTCTACCGCCAGCTCTCGACCCTGGGCGCGGAGCTCCTCACCATCCCCAGCGCCTTCACGCTCTACACCGGCAAGGACCACTGGGAGGTCCTGGTCCGGGCCCGGGCGGTGGAGAACCTCTGCTACGTGCTGGCGCCGGCCCAGGTGGGCAAGCACGGCCCGCGCCGCGAGACCTTCGGTCACGCCATGGTCGTCGATCCCTGGGGCACGGTGCTGGCGCGCTGCGCCGACGGCGAGGGCGTGTGCGTCGCGCCCTTCCGGCGCGAGCGGCTGGAGCGGGTGCGGCGCGAGCTGCCGGCGCTCAAGCACCGGCGGCTGTGATCGGGCCCTAGAAGACCAGCAGGAGCCCCGCCGACCAGAGGAGCCGGTTCTCGGACAGGTCCCAGCTCCTCCCGGACCCGAAGTCGTCCACCCTGCTCTTGGTCACGTCGAAGTAGAGCGCGGTGTGGTTCACGCCCATCTCGTTGTCCAGGTCGCGAGCCGCCGTGGGGTCGAGGGAATCGATCACCAGGGCAGCGCCGAGGGAGCCCGAGAAGCCGTTGGTGGCACCGCGCTGGGTCCACTTGCTCTCCTTGGCGGTCCACCAGTTGTAGCGCTCGAGCGCCAACCGGGCGTAGGGGACGAGCGGGATGCGCCACCCCTCGTAGAGCTGGTCGGCGCGGTAGGTGAGGGTGAGCGAGGTGGGGATGATGTTGAAGGTGGCGCGGTCGGCGGTGGGGGCCCCACCCTTGTCCACCGCGTGGCCGGGCTTGGTGAAGAAGCCGGTCCGGACGCCGACCTCGACGGAGCCGCCGGCGCCGGCGTAGACCGCCTTGGCGACGTGCAGCCGCCACATGGGGGCGGGGGCGCCGCCGAAGACGTCGCGCCAGGGCGTCTTCCCGCTGAACTCGTGGTCGACGCGGGGCAGGTACGGGCCGCCGCCGAGCTCCAGCGAGCCCCAGCGTGGCGAGGGGGTCTGGGCGCCTGCCGGGCCGGCGAGCAGCAGCGCGCCCAGGGCGAAGGCGAAGGGCTTCACGGCTTCCTCCGGCGCAGGGCGAGGAGGGAGAGCGCACCCAGGATCCCGGCGGCCCCGGCGGCGGACGAGCACCCGCCCCGCTCGCGCCCGCCGTCGTTCTGGTACTGCTGCCAGAAGTCGCTGGTCTGGACCGGCGTGCCGGTCACCTGGTCCGAGGCGGCGCTCGGGTTGTTGTTCGTGTCGATGCCGAAGACCACCACGTAGTAGGGCTGGTCGTTGGTCAGGCCGGAGATGACCACGTTGCTGCAGCTCGAGGCCTGGCCCGAGTAGTGGACCTCGGTCGAGTCCGTCTCCGAGATCGCCTGGCCCTTGAAGGTCGTGCCGCTGCCGCTCGCGGAGCAGCTCAGGTGGAGCGCGCCGTCCCCCGGCGAGGCCGCCGAGAGCGTGGGGGCGGTGGGCTGGGTCAGGTCGACGGCCATGGAGGTGGTCGCGTACCCCTTCACCGCGTTGCCGGAGCTGACCCACTGGACGCAGAGGTAGACGGTGGTGGACGTCCCGGAGGTGCAGCTGATGCCGGCGCCGGCGGCGATCGCCGCCATGGTGATGTTCTCGGGGCTGGTCAGGGTGGTCGAGGTCGCGCTGAGGGTGTCGATGGGGCTCACCGAGATGGTGCCGAGGCTCGAGTTCTGGGTGCAGGAGCCCTGGAGCGTGCCGTTGATCGTCTGCCCGGCCGCGGGCTGGGTGGTGGTGGCGTAGAGGAGGAACTGGTCGCCCGTGGCGATGGTGCTGGAGTTGATGGCGGCCACGGTCCAGGTGAGATCCATGCTCATGGTGTCGCTGAGCGGCGGTACCTGGCCGGTGTTGGTCCCCGTGCACTGGGCGATGTTGATGGTGCTGACGCCGGTGGGGAGGTTGATGGTCTGCGCCAGCGCGGGGGCCGGGAGCGCGAGGAGGACCAGCAGGGCGCGTCTCATGGCGCGCCATGTTGCAAGCAGGAGGCCGCGCTGACAAGCGATCCGTGGCCCCGGCACGATGCGGGATTGTGCCCCCAGCGAGCGCCCCCGGCGAGGGCCGAGCGCCGTTTTGGCACGTCGGGGCCAGAAGGGCGTGCCATTTTGGCACGCGGGCGCGCTCAGATCCGCTCGGCCCAGCGCTCCGCGGTCCAGAGCGCGGCCGCGGCCACGCGGTGCAGCTCGTCGGCGGTCACGAACAGGTCCAGGGCGCGCGCCGCCGGGTCGGAGCGCAGGCGCCCGGCGAGCACCGCCTGGTCGTTGGCGGTCAGCATGGGCATGGGGTAGACCCGCTCGGCCAGGTCGTCGACCAGCTTCAGCCCCGGAGCCTCGCGGAGCGCCGCGCGGGCCGCCTCGACGTCGAGCACCCGGGCGGTCACGACCTGCACCGCGACCGCCAGCCCGTAGAACACCGGGACCCGGACCGCGGTGATCGCGACCTCGAGCGAGGGTGCCGAGAGGAGCCTCCGCAGGTCCTCAGAAGCCGCCGCCTCCTCGTCGGTGCGCCCGCCCTCGACGAAGCTGCCCACCTGCGGCACCAGGTTGAAGGCGAGCCGGTGCGGGAAGGCCCCGCCCTCCTCCGGCTCGCGGCCGTTCATGAGCTCCTGGGCCTCGCGCTCGAGCTGCTCGGGCCCGCGCGTCCCCGCCCCGGCCGCCGGGCACAGGGCGGTGGCCACCACCCTCTCCAGCCCTGCCGCGCGCGAGAGGGGGAGGAGCACCGGAGCCAGCGCCGCCGCCGGGCCACCCGCCACCGCGACGATCCCCGGCCCGCCCAGGCCTTCCAGGGCCGCCGGGCTCACCGTCGGCTCGAGGAGCGGGACCGCCGGGTCGCCGCGGAAGGCCCGCGATGCGTCCACCACCCGGCACCCCTCGGCCACCGCCCGCGGCGCCCACTGGCGCGCCACCTCGGCCGGCCCAAGGAACAGGGCCAGGTCCACCCCGCGGAACGCCCCCGCCGAGAGGGCGGCCACCGGCAGCTCCTCGCCCTCCCCCTCCACCTCGATCCGCGCCTCCCGGGAGCGCTCGGAGGCCAGCAGGCGCAGCTCGCTGAGGTCGAGATCGGAATCGGGGAGGAGCTCCAGCACCGCGCGGCCGACCAGGCCGGTGGCACCGACGACGGCCAGGGTGACGGGGCGGGAGGGCATGGCCGGCGAAGGTAGCCGCGCCGGAGGGGGCGGACAAGGGCGGAGACGGGTCGGGCGGGCGCCTCGCCTGGCCGACGCCCCGATGCCGCCGCCGTCGCGCTAGCGCAGGATCTCCCTCAGCGCCAGCTCCAGCTCGGGGAAGCGGAAGCGGTAGCCGAGGGCCCGGGCCTTGCGGGGGGCGGCGCGCTGGCTGGCCAGGAGCTCGCCGGAGAGCTCGCCCAGCGCCAGCCTCAGGGCGAAGGCCGGCGCCGGGAAGAAGGTGGGGCGGTGGAGGACCTTGCCCAGGGTGCGGGCCAGCTCCCGGCTCGTCACCGGGTTCGGGGCCGCGGCGACCAGCGGGCCGTCGACGCGGGGGTCGTCGAGGGCGAAGAGGATCAGGCCGACCTGGTCGGCGAGGTGGATCCACGGCCGCCAGGCGCCGGCCCGGCCCAGCGTGCCGCCGGCGAAGAGCCGGAAGGGGAGCACCATCCGCGGCAGGGCCCCGCCCCCACGGGCCAGGACGATGCCGGTCCGGACCTTCACCAGGCGGGCGCGGGCCCTGGCCGGCTCGGCCGCGGCCTCCCACGCCCGCACCACCTCGGCCAGGAAGCCGTGGCCCGGCGCCGAGGCCTCGTCGAGCAGCTCGTCGCCGCGGTCGCCGTAGAGCCCGACGGCGCTCGCCGACACCAGCACCGAGGGGCCGCCGCTCCGGACCACCTCGGCCACCCGAGCGGTGGAGTCGACGCGGCTCCTGCGGATGCGCTCCTTCCTCGCCGCGGTCCAGCGCCCGGTGGCGATGGGCTCGCCGGCCAGGTGGACGCAGGCGTCGGCGCGGGCCAGCTCCGCCTCCCAGGGGCCCGGAGACGACGGGTCGCCCGGGACGTGGCGGACGCCGGGCGGGAGGAGCCGAGGCGCCTCGGGCGAGCGCGAGAGGGCGGTGACGAGGTCGCCGCGGCGCAGGAGCGCGTGGGAGAGGGCCGTCCCGACGAGCCCGGTGGCGCCGGTGAGGAACACGTGCACCGCGCACCTCCTTCCTAGCGCAGCAGCTGGGCCGGGCCCGCGCCGCCGGTCGCCAGGGTGAGGAAGTGGACCGCCGCCAGGAGCAGGAGCGCCAGGCCGGCGTAGGCCGCGCCCCACCCGACCATCTCCCGCGCCGAGAGCGGCGCCGCCCGCGAGGTCTTCTCCACCCGGGCCAGGTAGCGCAGGTAGTGGTCCTCGGAGGGCGAGCCCAGCGGGGGGCCGGCCACGGCGCGCAGGTAGCGGTACTGGTCGGGGCCGAGGCGGGCCGGCTCGGGCAGGAGCCGCAGGGCGCGCCCGCCGGCGCGGGCTTGCGACTCGGAGAGGAGCTCGGCCAGCCCCAGCAGCGCCACCAGCCACACCAGCCCGTAGCCGAAGCGAACCGCCAGCGCCACCGCGCCGGCCAGGCCCAGCACGGTCAGGGCCACGCCCAGCGTGGAGGAGAAGGAGTAGGCCAGCGCCTGCAGGATCCGGCCGCCGTCGAGCGGGAGGATGGGCAGCAGGTTGAAGAGGTTGAGGAGCGCCCACCAGGAGGCGACCGAGGCGTACTCCGGGTCGCGGGTGAGGAGATAGAGCGCGGCCGGGACCAGGGCGAAGGCCGATCCCCAGATCGGCCCGTTGAGCGCCACGTAGGCCTGCTGGCGGCGCGAGGTGAAGGCGTCCTCGGTCACCGCCACAGCCCCCAGGAAGGGGATGAAGTACATGCCCCGGACCTTCATGCCGGTGCGGCGCATGGCGTGGACGTGGCCGTACTCGTGGACGAAGAGCTGGAGGAGGAGCGCGGTCGCGAACCGCCAGGTGAAGAGAAAGCCGTAGGCGGCGAACGAGGCCACCGCCCAGCCGATGTTGGCCGTCTTGAGGGCCTTGGCCAGCGCGCCTCCCAGCTTGGCCAGGACGCCGAGAAGGCCGACGCGGGGGGTGGAGCCCGCTCGCGGGCGGGGGGCGTGCCCCTCCCCGGGCCCGGCCCCGGGCGCGGGCTCGCTCGCGGGGGGAGCCTGGAGCTCGGTCGGCAGGACGTGCCACGCCCCGGCGCGCTCCACCACCAGCGCCAGGAGGAGCGGTGCGTCGCGAAGGTCGAGCACCGGCACCGGGCTGCCGTCCAGCCCCGGGACCGGCTCGGGGGTCCCGGCGCCCGAGAGATCGGCGAAGGCGAACGAGCGGCCGCGCGGGTCGGCCAGGATGGCGTACCGCTGCGGCGGCCGGGCGGGCTGATCCGGCCAGCGCGCCTCGCCGAACCCGAGCCGGAGCTCCTGCCACCGCGCCTCGAGCCCGGCCCCCTCACCGCCCTTCACCGCCACGCCCTGCTCGGTGGCGACGAGCCTGTGCCCGCTGGCGTGCCGGATGCCCACGGCGATGGCCGCGGCCGCGGCGCCCATGGCCGCCGCGGCCAGGGGCGGCACCTGGGCCAGCCATCCCACCAGCGCGCCCCCGGCGGCTCCGGCCAGGAGCGCCAGCGCGAAGGGGGGCGGCGCGGCGCGGAAGACGGCGGGCTCCGCGGCGGTGGGCGCGGCCCGGCTCACGGCTTCCCCGCGCCCGGCCCGAGCCCCTGCGGGAACTTCACCTCCGCCTCGCTCTTGCGGACGTAGTGCGGCTCGAGCGCGAAGAGGGGCTGCGGGTCGTAGGCCGTGCCGACCAGCCGGTGGGCGGCCAGGGCCGCCACGGCAGGTGCGCCGGGCGACGCCACGGCCGTGGCCAGGCCGGCCAGCCGCCCCTGGAGCGCGGCGCGGTAGGCCTGGTATCCCTCCCCGAAGGCCAGCGCCCGGGGGAGCGCGGCGGTGCGGTCGAGGAGCGCCTCGGGCGAGAGCGCCGCCTCCGGCGCCACCGCACGCACGCCCCCATCCTCGGCGGCGTAGAACCCGGCGTAGACCTCGCCCTTCTTGGCGTCGAGGAGCGGCACCAGCACCGCCCCGGCCGGCGCGGCGGCGGCGGCCTCGAGCGCCATGGCCGCCAGGCTGGAGACCCCGGCCAGCGGCCGGCGGTTGGCGTAGGCCAGCCCCTTCCAGGTGGCCAGGCCGATCCTCAGGCCGGTGAAGGACCCGGGCCCGAGCCCCACGGCGTAGCCCTCGACCGCCGGGAGCGTCAGCCCCTCGGCGGCGAGCAGGTCGGAGAGCGCGCCGGGGAGGCGGCCGCCGTGCCCCACCGGCCCGCCGCGCTCGGGCCTGGCCGGCGCCCGCTCGGTCCGCTCGCAGCGGAGCCGCGGCGGCAGCCCGGGATCGAGGTCGACCAGGGCGCAGGAGAGGGTCAGCGTGGCGGTGTCGAGGGCGGCGACGAGCACGGGCCGGCGGGCCTCCTCATCGTCCCTGGAGCTGGCGGACGATGTCGTTCTTGAAGGCGAAGACCATGAGCGACACGAGCAGGATGATCCCCACCACGTTGGCGATCTCGCGGGTCCGAAGCGACAGCGGCCGCCGGGTCACGGACTCCACCGCCGCCTGGGCGATGTGCCCGCCGTCGAGGATGGGGATGGGGAGCAGGTTCATGAGCCCGAGGTTCACGCTGATGAAGGCCATGAGGGTGAGGAACATGCCCCAGCCCTGCTCCACCGCCTCGCCGGTCATCTTGATGATCTGGATGGGCCCTCCCACCTGCTCGAGGCTGATCTTGCCGGTGAACATCATCATGATGCCCAGCACCATGGTCCGGATCTGGCGGCCCAGCTCCTTCCAGGCGAGCGCGGCGATCTCCGGGACGGTCCGCTCCAGGCGCACCTCCTGGGCCCGCAGCGCCTCCTCGTCGAGCAGCGCCCGACGGTCGCCGGAGAGGCCGACGGTGGCGTGGACCACCTCCCGCCCGGTGGTCTCGTCGCGGAAGCGCTCTTCCCCGGGGGTCACGGTCACCGTCCGCCCGTCGGCCAGGGTCAGTGTGCCCGGCCGCGAGGGCGAGAGCTCGCGCGCCACCACCCCGGCCAGGTCGAAGAGGTTGTGGACCGGCCGGCCGTTCACGGCGGTGACCACGTCGCCCCGCCGCAGCCCGGCGCGGTCGGCGGGGCCGCCGGGGTCCACCGCGGCGATGGCCGCGGCCACGTAGGGGTCGACCAGCCGCAGCGTCGGGGCGCCGCCCCGGCAGGTGGGGACGGCCGCCAGGCGCTCCCGGGAGTAGCCCGCCAGCACCGCGCCGGGGAGCGGGCGCGGGCGCTCGCGCAGCACCTCGAGGTCGACGGGGCCGCAGGCGGCCGCGCCCAGCGCTCGCTCCAGATCCACCGCACTGCGCACCGGGACGCCGCCGGCCGAGACCACCAGGTCGAACGGCTCCAGCGGGCCGGCCGCCCCGGGCACGGTCGGGGCCACCCGGGCCGGCGTGTAGAAGGGCGTGATGCCGATGATGCCCCGCCGGATGCGCTCGACGCCGTTGGACTGCTCGTCGACGCCGGCCTCCACGGTGATGGGCGGGATGGGCTTCCCGTCCCGCTCCACCGCCAGCACCAGCGGCTCGCCCGGGTGGGGCGCCACGGCGTCCATGAGGTCCAGGAACTGCCGCATGTGGCGCGGCGCCTGGCCGGGCGCCTCGACCGAGAGGATGCGATCGCCGGGGCGGAGCCCGGCCCGCTCGGCCGGCGAGCCGGGCGTGACCGTGCCCACCGTGGCCCCGGCCACGGTGGTGCCGTTCATGGCCAGGAGCATCCCGCCGAAGAGCACGAACGGCAGCAGGAGGTTCATGGTCGGCCCGGCCGCGGCGATGAGCAGCCGCCGCCAGGGCCGCTGCTCCAGGAAGCCGCGGCCGCGGTCCTCCGGGGCCACCTCGGCGGTGGGGTCCTCTCCGGCCATCTTCACGTACCCGCCCAGGGGCAGGACCGAGACCCGGTACTCGGTCTCCCCGTAGTCGAAGCCGAGGAGCCGCGGGCCGAAGCCGATGGAGAAGCGGACCACCTTGACCCCGAGGAGCTTGGCCACCAGGAAGTGGCCCAGCTCGTGGACGAAGATGAGCCCGCCCAGGAGGACCACCACCGCCAGCGCCTTGACCAGGAACTCGGGCATGTTGCGATCCTAAGCGGGTCGGGGCCGGGCCGCCGCCCGGGCGACCCGGCGCTCGGCCTCGCGCCGGCCGAGCTCGCTGGCGGAGAGGGCCTGATCCACCGAGCGGAGCGGCTCCGGCGCGTGCGCCTCCAGCACCTCGGCGCAGATCTCGGCGATCTCGGTGAAGCGGCAGCGGCCGGCCAGGAAGGCGGCCACCGCCGCCTCGTCGGCCCCCGACAGCACCGCCGGCGAGGTGCCGCCGCGCTCCAGCGCCCGGTAGGCGAGCGTGAAGGCCGGGAAGCGCTCCGGGTCGGGGGACTCGAAGGTCAGCCGCCCGCGCCGCACCAGGTCGAGGGGGGCGAGGTCGAGCGGCAGCCGGTCGGGGTGCCCCATGGCGTAGCTGATGGGGCCGCGCATGTCGGAGACGCCGAGCTGGGCCACCACCGACCCGTCGATGTACTCGACCATCGAGTGCACGATCGACTCCGGGTGCACGACGATGTCGATGCGGCTCGGCTCCACCCCGAAGAGCCAGCGGGCCTCGATCACCTCCAGCCCCTTGTTCATGAGGGTGGCGCAGTCGATGGTGATCTTGTCCCCCATCGACCAGTTGGGATGGCGCAGGGCCCGCTGGGGCGTGACGGCGGGGAGCTCGGCGGCGGGGACCTCCCGCAGCGGGCCGCCCGAGGCGGTGAGGATGAGACGGCGAACCTCGGCGCGGTTGTGGCCGACCAGCGCCTGGTGGATGGCGCTGTGCTCCGAGTCCACGGGGAGGATGACCACGCCGCGGGCGGCGGCGCGGGCCATGAGCACCTCGCCGGCCAGGACCAGCGACTCCTTGTTGGCCAGGCCGACCGGCTTCCCGCCCTCGATGGCCGCGGCGGTGGAGCGAAGGCCGGCGCCGCCGGAGATGGCCGCCACCACGAAGTCCACGTCGGGGTGGGCCGCCAGCGCGCTCACCCCGGCCTCGCCCTCCAGCACCTCCACGCCCGGCGGGGCCTGCTCGCGGACCGCGCGCGCGCCGGCCGGATCGGCCATGGCCACCCATCGCGGCCGGTGGCGGCGGACCTGATCCAGGACCAGGTGCGCGTTCCGGCGCGCCGCCAGCGCCACCACCTCGAAGCGTTCCGGGAAGCGGCCGGCGACGTCGAGCGCCTGCACGCCGACGGAGCCGGTCGAGCCGAGGATGGCCAGGCGCCTCACGGGGCCGATCTGTAGCACGGGCAGGGACCGCGTGCCGCTCCGCTCCCCGGTGGCCGTCACCTTGCCCGTCCCCGCAGGGCCCGCCCCCGTTCACCGCGCGGCCGCCGCCGCCCACAGGTAGACCCAGGGCGCCACGAAGAGGAGGGCGTCGATCCGGTCGAGCAGGCCTCCGTGGCCGGGGATGATGCGGCCCGAGTCCTTGACCCCGGCGGCCCGCTTGAGCAGGGACTCGCACAGATCCCCGAGCGGTCCCAGGACCGCCGCGCCGGCCCCGAGCAGCGCCATCCCGCCGGCCGTCACCGCCCGCAGCTCGGGGAGGAAATAGCGGCACATCAGGGCTCCGGCCACCGATCCCACCGCCCCGCCGGCGAACCCCTCCCAGGTCTTCCTGGGCGAGATCCGCTCCATCATCCGGTGGCGGCCGAGGGCGTGGCCGGCGAAGTAGGCCAGGGTGTCGTTGCCCCAGGTCACCACGAAGGCCAGGAGGATCCAGGCCAGCCCGATGCGGCGCAGCCCCACCGCGGTGGAGACGAGGAGCCCGCAGTAGAGCCAGGAGAGGGCGGCCGTGGCGGCCCTCGGCGGAATGGACTCGATCGGAGCGCGCCGGAAGAGGAAGGCGGCCAGGAGCAGGACCAGCGCCAGCGCCAGCCCGGGCGCGGTGTAGGCCGGGAACAGCCCGGGCCCGGGCCCGAGCGCGGCCGACAGCGGCAGGGCGCCCGCCACCGCGACGGCCACCACCTCGCCCACCCCGGCGGTGCCGAACATCATCACCAGCTCGGCCGCCGCCACGGCGGCGGCCGCGGCCGCCAGCAGCGCGAAGGGCAGCCCGCCCATCCAGGTGATCCACAACGCCAGCGGGAGGAGCACCACCGCCGACGCCACCCGGAGCGCCAGGTTCCTGCGGTTGCCGGGTTCGAGCACGCCCACGGGAGCTCACCTGGGCTCGGGGCGCCGCGCCCCGGTGAGCCCGAACCGGCGCTGGCGACCCTGGTAGTCGGCGATGGCCAGGCACAGCTCCCGGCCGCGGAAGTCGGGCCAGAGCGTCTCGGTGAAGTAGAGCTCGGCGTAAGCGCACTGCCACAGCAGGAAGTTGGAGATCCGCCGCTCGCCGCTGGTCCGCACGATCAGGTCGGGGTCGGGCAGCCCGGCGGTCCACAGCGCCGCCTCCAGGTCCTCGGCGGTGAGCGCCGGCCCCCGGGCGGCGGCGGCCTTTTGGGCCGCTGCCACCAGCTCCTGCCGGCCGCCGTAGGAGAGGGCCAGGGTCAGGGTCATGCCGGCGTTGCCCGCGGTCTCGGCCCGCACCGCGGCCAGCTTGGCCCGAACCGGCTCGGGCAGCCGCTCCAGCTCGCCCACGGCGCGGAGGCGGATGCCGTTCTGCATCATCTCCTCCCGCTCCGCCTCCAGGAATTGGGCCAGGAGCCCCATGAGCGCCTCCACCTCCGGCTCGGGCCGCCCCCAGTTCTCGGCGCTGAAGGCGTAGAGGGTGAGGGCCTCCAGCCCCAGGCGGCGGGCGGTGCGGGTCACCTCCCGCACCGACTCGGCGCCCTCCCGGTGCCCCTCCTCCCGCGGCAGGCCCCGCTGCTCGGCCCAGCGGCCGTTGCCGTCCATGATGATGGCGACGTGGCGGGGCAGCGGGCGGCCCCGCACCTCCGCCTCCAGGGCCTCCACCGGGATCGGCTCCTCCATCGCGCGGGCTTATAGCACGGCGCGCAGCGCCGGCGCGCCGGATGGGGGAGGAGCCGGGGACGGCACGCTTTGACCCCTCCGGCAGGCGCAGTATCCTCGAAGGCCGTGCCCCCGCGCTGCGTCGGACCGTTCGAGATCCTCTCCGTCATCGGGCGGGGCGGGGTGGGGACGGTCTACCGGGGACGCCACGTCGAGACCTCGGCCCTGGCGGCGGTCAAGGTGCTCGGGCCCGCACCGGCGGTGGACGCCAGCGCCGCCCGCCGGCTGGCCCGGGAGTACGAGGTGCTGCGGGCCCTCGACCACCCCAACGTGGTCCGCGTCCTCGAGGCCGGGGTCACCGACGGCTACTCCTACCTGGCCATGGAGCTGGTGGAGGGCCTCGACCTGCGGGCCTACCTCTCCCCCGCCCTCGACGAGGCCCGCCCGCTCCGCATGCCGCCGCGGGAGGCGCTCGACCCGGTGGATGGCTTCTCGCCCAGCGCCCACGAGGCCGGCCCCGAGGCCATCCGGGCGCTGGCCGCCATCATGGATGAGCCCGAGACCGGCGAGATCCGCCACCCCGGCTCCCCCACCCGTGGGGATCCCACCCCCCAGCCGGCCCCCGAGGCCCTGGAGCCGCTCGGGCCCGAGGCGCTGGAGGGCCTGAACCGGCCGGCCCGGATGGCGCGGCTGCGCGGCGCCCTCTCCCAGGTGACCGACGCGCTCGGCTACGTGCACGCCCGCCGGCTGGTGCACCGGGACCTGAAGCCGTCCAACATCATGGTCGACGACCGGCGGCGGGCGCGCCTCATGGACTTCGGCCTGGTAAAGCTGGCGGCCGAGCCCGAGGACGGCCCGGCCCCGACCGGTCGGGTGGTGGGCACCTACCGCTACATGTCGCCGGAGCAGGCTCAGGGCCACGTGGTCGACGGCCGCAGCGATCTCTACAGCCTGGGCGTCATCCTCTACGAGCTCCTGGCCGGGGCCCCGCCCTTCGTGGCCCGCGAGCCGGTGGCGCTGTGGCGCGAGATCCTCCACGTCCGCCCGGCCCCGCTGCGCGCCGTGAACCCCGGGGTCGACCCGCGACTGGCCTCGCTGGCCGAGCGGCTCCTGGAGAAGGACCCCCACCGCCGCTGCC
Source organism: Anaeromyxobacter sp. (assembly GCA_035541675.1). Taxonomy (GTDB): domain Bacteria; phylum Myxococcota; class Myxococcia; order Myxococcales; family Anaeromyxobacteraceae; genus Anaeromyxobacter. The sequence continues at coordinate 24,679 of DATKMW010000081.1, forward strand.
AGAGCGCCGCCGAGGTCGCCGCGGCGCTCCAGCCGTGATCGCCGTCACACCGCGCCGCCCCGGAACGGGCCAACCCATCGCCCAGGGATCGGAATCGCCGCCCGCGCGTTCGTGCCTGGAGAGCCCACCGGGAGGCCCCCATGGCACACCGACTCGCCGCGCGGACCCGCAACGCCGTCATCCTGCTCTTCCCCTTGCTGGCGGCGGCCGCGGCCCCCCCGCCCTCCCCGGGCGCACCGGGCGGCCCGGCCCGCCGCGGGTCGGTGGAGCCCCTCCCGCTCGCCGGCCTCTCCGCGGAGCGCTTCACCGCTCCCACCGGCCAGCGAGGCTGGCGGGTGAAGGTCCCGGGCGGCCGCGCCCTGGCCACGCCGGCGGTGGTGGACGGGACGGTCTACGTCGGCGGTGGGTTCGGGAGCCACGAGTTCTACGCCTTCGACGCTGCCACCGGCCGGCCGCGCTGGGCCATCCGCGTCTCCGACGACGGGCCCACCGCGGCGGTGGTGGCCGACGGACGCGTGGTCTTCAACACCGAGTCCTGCACCCTCTTCGTGGTGGACGCGAGGACCGGCCGGCTGGTCTGGTCGCGCTGGCTGGGCGACCCGCTCATGAGCCAGCCGGCGGTCCGGGCCGGGGTCGTGTACATGGCCTACCCGGGGAGCGACGGCCAGCACCGGCTGGTGGCCCTGCGGCTCCAGGACGGTGCGTTGGTGTTCGAGCGGCGCATCGCCGGCGACGTGGTCTCCGCCCCGGTGGTGGAGGGCGACTCCGTCTACCTCACCACCACCGATGGCACCGTCTACCGGCACGCCCTCTCCGACGGCCGGCTCCTCTTCGAGCGGCGGATGAACGCCACCAGCGCGCCCTCCGTGGCCGAGGGAGAGGTCCTGGTGGCCCAGAGCGACCCCTCGGCGCCGAGGGGCGGCGTGCGCCAGGAGGGTGTCCGCCGCCTGGGCGCCGACGGCGCCTACAGGGGCGAGCTCCTGGCGGCCAAGGACGCGGCCTACCTGGAGCCGGCGGTGCAGGACCGCTCCCGCTACTCGGCCAAGGCCAGCGCCGACGACGCCAGCGTCGGCTTCGGCGGCGGTGCGCCGGCGGTGGCCAAGGCCGAGGCCGCCAAGGCCAACCTGGGCCAGGGGACGGTGCGGGGCATCTGGGAGTTCCAGGGCTCGCGCCCCACGGTGGTGAAGGGCCGGAGCTACCTCACCCAGGGTGACGTGGTGCGCGGCCTGGACCGGAAGAGCGGGGAGGTGCTGTGGGAGCGGAAGCTGGCCGGGGACGCGGCCGGGACCGGCGGCCACCTCGGCACCCCGCCCGCCTTCGCCGGGGGGAAGCTGGTGATCGGCACCGCGGCCGGGGAGGTGGTGGGCTACGCGGCCGAGGGCGGTGCGGAGCTCTTCCGGGTGGCCACCGGCGAGGAGATCCGCTTCCAGCCGGCGCTGGCCGGCGGGCGCATCTTCGTCGGCACCGCGGGCGGCTCGCTCTTGGCCATCGAGTCGGGCGACCCCGCGCTCGACGGCTGGACCATGTGGGGCGGCGGCCCCGGGCACAACGGGTGACCGCCCGGGCCGGGCCCTTGCCCCCCGCTCGCCCGGGCTAGGCGGCCAGCTCGTAGACCCGGCGCACGCCGGCGGTGTCCAGCTTCACGAAGTTCCCCACCGTGCGCAGGCCGCCGTCGGTGCACTTGCGGGCCATCTCGTCGAGGCGGTCCTTGCCCACGCCCAGGTCGGACAGGCGCGTGCCCAGGCCGATGGCGTGGTACCAGGCCTCCAGGCGGCGGATGCCCTCTCGGGCGGTGGCCTCCGGGCTGGAGAAGTCCATGTCCACGTTCCACACCCGCACCGCCCACTGCGCGAAGCGGCCCGGATCCCGGGCCAGCGTGTGCCGCATCCAGGCGGGGAAGACCACCGCCAGGCCGGCGCCGTGGGCCACGTCGTAGATGGCGCTGATCTCGTGCTCGATGTCGTGCGAGGCCCAGTCGCCGATGCGGCCGGTGTTGAGCAGGTTGTTGTGGGCGACGGTGCCGGCCCACATCAGCTCCGCCCAGGTGTCATAGTCGCGCGGGCTCTCCAGGACCCGCGGGGCCTTGAGCGCCACCGTCTTCATGGTGGCCTCGAGGAGCCGGTCGGTGAAGTCGACGGCCTTCACCACCGTGAAGTACCGCTCCATGAGGTGGGCCATGATGTCCGAGGCGCCGCAGGCCACCTGGAAGGGCGGGAGGGTGAAGGCGAGCTCCGGGTTCAGGATGGAGAAGCGCGGGTAGATGAGCTCGGAGTTGACCGCGCGCTTGAGGAGCCCCTCCTCCTTGGTGACCACCGTCCCGGTGCTGGCCTCGCTCCCGGCCGCCGGGATGGTCAGCACCGTCCCCACCGGCAGCGCGGCGCGGGGCTCCCCCTTGCCCAGGTAGAAGTCCCACACGTCGTTCTCGACCACCGCGCCCATGGCGATGGCCTTGGCCGAGTCGATGACGCTGCCGCCGCCCACCGCCAGCACCAGGCCGAGCCCCTGCTGCTTGCAGAGCCGGACGCCCTCGTGCACCAGGGAGAGGCGCGGGTTGGGCTGCACGCCGGGGAGCTCCACCCACTCCACGCCGGCCTCGCGGAGGGAGGCGACCACCCGGGCGTGGAGCCCGGAGGCCTTGATGCTGCCCCCGCCGTAGTGGAGGAGGACCTTCCGGGCGTGCGCGGCGGTCTCGGGGCCCACGCGTGCCTCGGCGCCCCTGCCGAAGACGATCTTGGTCGGATTGCGGAACTCGAAGTTCTCCATTGGGCACTCCTGGGTGACGCCGGCCGCGGACTAGCACGGAGGCCGGCCTCGCCGCAAGCAGGCCGCGATCCGCACCCGCCGACCTCGCCGATGCGATCGGCCCCGCCTCGCCAGCGCGCCGGTCGCCGGCCCTGCGGGCGGGCAGGCGCTGCCCACCGGCTTCGCCTGGGGCGTAGCGGGACGCTGCGGGGGCTGACCGGGGAGGAGGGCGTCGCCGCCCCCGACCGCCCCAGCGCGGGGCTCGGGCCCTGTCGGAGCGGCTCGGTACCCTCCCGCCGATGTCCGAGCTCCCCGCAGAGTCGCTCGGCTACCAGGCGGTGGTGGCCGAGTTCTTCCTGGCGCTTCGCGGGGCCGGGCTTCTCCTCTCGCCGCTCGACCAGGACCTGGTCGCCGAATGGGAGCGGCGCGGGCTGCCGGTGCCGGTGGTCTGCCGGGGGATCCGCCGCGGCCTGGCGGCGCTGGCCGGGGAGCGGCCGGGACCGGTGCGCTCCCTCCGCGCGCTCCGGTTCGCGGTGGAGGAGGAGTGGCGTGCCTACCGGAGCGGGCGGGTGGGCGACGCGCCCGAGCCGGAGGGCGAGGAGGCGGCGGCGGCGCGGCGGCTCCGGAGCGCCAGCGCCGAGCTCACCCGGGCCGAGGCCCAGGGGGGCGCCCTGGGCGAGGTCTACCGCGGCGCACGGCACGAGCTCCTCGCCCACCAGGCCTTCCCCGGATCCCCGCTGGAGCGGGTGGAGGCGGGCCTGGCCGCGGCCGACGCCCGGATCCTGGCCGGCTGGGTGGCCTCGCTCCCGCGCCCCGAGCGCGCCGCCCTCGGCGCCCGGGTGCGGCTCCTGGCCGGGGCTCGCCGCAGGGGAGAGAGCCGCCGCGCCCACCGGGAGACCTTGCGCGCGCATCTCCGCGACCTGGGCCGGCAGGCGGGGCTCTCCTGCCTCCGGGGAACGGTGTAGACTCGGCTGCTCCATGGCCCATCCCGCGGAGACGACCTGCGCCGAGTGCGGCGGGACCGGCTACGTGGTCGACCAGGTGCTGGCCGCGCCGGCCCAGGCGCGGCGCTGCAGCTGCCAGGCCACCTGCCCGCGCTGCGGCGGCGCTGGCTACCTGCTGGTGCCGTCGGGCTCGAGCTCGGTGGCCCAGGCCTGCGCCTGCCGGGGCCTGGATGAGCGGATCGCCATCTTCAACCGGATCGGGATCCCGGCGGCGGTGGCGCGGGCCTCGTTCGAGTCCTTCAAGATCTGGTCGCCGGACCACACCCGCGGCCGCACCGCGGCCGAGGAGTTCGCGCGCCGGTTCCGCCGCGACGCGCCCACCAAGGGCTTCCTGTTCTACGGCTCCCCCGGGGCGGGGAAGACGCACCTGCTGGTGGCCACCCTGCGCTGGCTGGCGTTGGAGAAGGGGGTCGCCAGCCGCTACGTGGAGTTCATGCTGCTCCTCTCCGAGATCAAGGCCGGCTTCGACTCGAACCGCAGCCCCATGGAGATCCTGCGGCCGCTCCTGGCGGTCCCGGTGCTGGCCATCGACGAGCTGGGCAAGGAGCGCGGCACCGAGTGGGAGCGCTCGATGCTGGACGAGCTCATCAGCCGGCGCTTCAACTCCGGGCTGGCCACGCTCTTCGCCACCAACTACTTCGTGGAGGCGAGGGTGGTGGCGGAGCGGCCGGGACGTGCAGTGAACACGCGGTCCCAGGCCTTTCAGGCCGACGCCGAGTACATGACCCTGGCCCAGCGGGTGGGCGACCGCGTCTACTCGCGCCTCAACGAGATGTGCACCTTCGTCCGCGTCGACCCGGGGATGGACGCGCGCAAGGACCGCCAGGGAAGCGGAACCTTCTGGAACGGCTAGCGGCGGCTGTAGGCGCCCTCCCTTCGGTCACTTTGCGTGTATGACACGGTAGCCTGGCGGCCCCGCTGCACCCATCTCGCGCCGCCCTTCCCGCTCTGCTAAGCGTGTAGGCGCCGTCCCCCTGACGCAGCGTGGGGGCGCGGAACCTGGGAGGCGCCATGGACAGGTTGCTGGCAGCGGCCGTGCTGGCTCTCGGGGTGGGCCCGCTCGGATGCGGAGGAGGCGGTGGCAGCGGCCCATCCTTCAAGGACCCCAACTCCGTCCGCTTCAGCTACGGGACGCCCTACGTTCCGGCCGGGGGCTCGGCCGAGGCCAGCGCCGCGGCGGCCGGGGAGTCGGGCGTGGGCAGCTCCTCGGCCATCCAGGTCCAGGGCGACGGCGACGACCAGGCGGCCGGCGAGGTGGCCGGCCTCCCCAACGCCATGGCCGAGGCCGCCTTTGGCTGGAGCGGCGGGCTCGCGCGCTCGGTCGAGGTCGCCCGGGCGTCGGTGGGGAGGCGCGCGGCGGCCTACCTGGCCGGCGACGTGGCCGCGGCCAGCGGCGGCTGGGACAACGATCTCTGCTGGACGGTCGACGCGCAGAGCATCACCTTCGAGCACTGCACCCAGACCAGCACCGACGGGACGGCGCACGAGCTGCTCAGCGTCGACGGCGCGCTCCACCGGGTGGACGGGCACGTCTGGTGGGACGTCACGGTGGGCCTGCAGGCCTCCGACACCAGCGTCCCGAGCTCGGTGACCGTGTCCGACCGCCTCCGGGGAGACCTGACCTTCGGCGCGGGCACGCTCGACGGCTTCGAGCAGTCGGACATCTACCTGCGGGAGAGCTCCCAGGCCCAGAGCGCCACCGCCGCCCTCACCTACCGGGCGGACTTCGACGCCATCACCTACACCACCGACGCGGGGGTCTGCGCCACCGGCGTCACCGGCGGGACGCTGACCTTGAAGCGGGTCTGGACGACGGTCCCCTCCGGGACGGACCTCGACCCCGGCACCCTCACCGACGTGGCCCTCCGCTTCTCCTGGTCGGGCTGCGGGGTGATCCAGGTCGCGGAGGGCACGCCCGCCCCGTGAGGTGGCAGCACCGGGCTTCACCGCGCGGGGCCCTTGGGCCTGGCCCGGGGCCCCGGTCCTCGTCCGGCCGGAGGTCAACCGAGGAGCCGCGCGTGCAGGTCCCGCGCCGCCTCGGACAGCGCCCGGGCGTCGCAGCAGGCCGTCACCCGGAGCGCCGACGTGAACAGCGCGCGCGGCGGCGCGCCCAGCGCGGCCAGGGCCGCGGTCACCTCCCGCAGCACCCGGTGGCCCGCCCCGAGCCCTGTGCCCACCACCGAGATGGCCCCCAGCCCCTCGTCCGCCACCCTGAGATCCGGCACGGCCGCCCGGAGCCGGTCGCGCAGCACCGGCCAGCCGTGGACGTTCTCCAGCGGGAGCGCCAGCCCGGCCTCGGCGCCGGGCTGGGCCAGCTCCGCGGCCTCCACCCCGTGGCGCTCGAGCTCCCCGAGCACCGCCCCGAGCCGCTCCGCCGGAAAGGCGAGGAGGGCCAGCTCCCGCTGCACCGCCACCCCCGCGATCCGCTCCGGGTGGCTCCCGCCCCGGACCACCGTCTCCTCGCCCGGGCCGAAGGTCGAGCGGGCGTGGATGGCGATCCCCTTCTCCCGGGCGAACTCCACCGCCTGGGCGTTCAGCACCTTGGCCCCGGCCTGGGCCAGCTCCTGCATCTCCTCGTAGGAGAGCTCATCCAGGCGGCGCGCCTCCGGCACGAGGCGCGGGTCGGCGGTGAAGACGCCGGCCACGTCCGAGTAGATCTCGCAGTCCGCGCCCAGAGCCGCGGCCAGTGCCACCGCGGTGGTGTCCGAGCCGCCCCGCCCCAGGGTGGTGACCTCCTTGCCGCGCGAGACCCCCTGGTACCCGGCCACGATCACCACCTTTCCCGCCTCCAGCTCGGCCCGCACGCGATGGGGGCGCACCTCCAGGATGCGGGCGGCGGAGTGGGCATCGGTGGTGATGATGCCGGACTGGCTTCCGGTGAAGCTGATGGCGGCGACGCCTTGCTCCTGGAGCGCCATGGAGAGCAGCGCCATGGAGATGCGCTCGCCGGCGCTGAGGAGCATGTCCAGCTCCCGCCGCGGCGGGGTGGCCGAGACCTGCTTGGCCAGCGCCAGCAGCTCGTCGGTGGTGTCGCCCATGGCCGAGACCACCACGCACAGCTCGCTCCCCGAGCGCCTGCGCGCGGCCACCTTCTCCGCCACCTTCCGGATCTTCCCGGCGTCGGCGACCGACGAGCCCCCGTACTTCTGGACCACCACCGGCATGGCTGGCCTCCGACCGGGGAGCATCCTTCCGCACCCCGGCCCGGGCAAGGAACCCGCCCGCCCCCCGGGTCCCGGATCAGTTGACCCCCGCCCCCCGCCCGTCTATCTTCCGCCCTCCGTCCGGCGTCTCTGGGCGAAAGGAAGCGCCATGGCTCGCGTCACCGTCGAGGACTGCCTCCCCCTGGTCGAGAACCGCTTCGCCCTGGTGCTCTTGGCCACCAAGCGGACCCGCCAGCTCATGGCCGGCGCCCGTCCCCTGCAGCCGGAGACGAAGAACAAGCCGCCGGTGCTGGCGCTGCGCGAGATCGCCACCGGCAAGGTCCGCTTCGACCGCTCGGTGCGCGAGGCGCTCTCCGGCAAGTTCGACAAGGAGAAGGGGACCATTCCGGCCGGGCAGACGCGCACGCTGCGGTAGGCGTCCGCCGGCTCACCGCCTCACTGCTTCAGGCTCCTCCGCGCCCTCTCCGGGCCGGGGAAGAGCGCCACGCCGCGCGCGCGCAGGAGCCCAGCCACCCGCTCCGACCCGGTGGCGAGGAAGCGCCGGTAGAGCCGGACCAGGCCGCGGTTCGAGCGCAGGTCGGCCAGCTCGGCGATCTCGGCCAGGACGTCGACGAAGTCGGGGAAGCGGCCGGAGAGCTCACCGAAGGGCCCCTCCTCGCCCGCGGGCTCCCCCTGGCCCGCCAGGGCCCCGTAGGCCCGCTTCCCCATGGCGATGTAGTAGTCGACGCCCGCGGCCGACCGAGCCAGCGAGTCGCCGAAGAACCCGGAGAGGTAGAGGGCCGTGTCGCCCAGGCGGCGCAGCTCGCGCGCGCGGCGCGCCCGGTCCGCGCCCAGGGCCTCGAGCAGGATGAGGGCCAGGGGCTGCACCCGGGCCTCGCCTTCGCCCTCCTCCACGAACAGCCGCCCGCGGTCCAGGAAGCTCGCGAGGAGGTTCACGAGGTAGAACTCGGTGACCTCCTGGATGCGCATGCTGCGGTGCGTCAGGACCTCGCCCACCGCATGGCGAAACCACTCCCGCGCGCTCTGCCCGATGACGACGCCTTCGCTCACGGACGCGTCCCTCGACTTCTCCTCCCGGCGGCCGGCAGGGCCGCCCGAGCCTCCCTTAGGAGCGTAATGCCCTGGGAGGTAGCGCCGCAAACCCCGGTGACCAAAGGTTTTTTATGTTAGTTGGCAGCGCCGCAGGCCGTCCGCCAGCCGGCCACGAGCACTCGAACGGGTGGAGTGCCAGGATGGGTCGAAAAGGCCTATGGATCCGGCTGGATGTGATCCCGGCGCCCTCGCTTGACACCCCGGGGTCCGTGGTTAGGATACGCGCGCCGCTGGCAGTCGAGGTGTTCGATTGCCAGGCATTTCCGACATTGAAGGCGAGGGGCCGGCGCTCGCGCCGGGGACCCCAACAAACGGCCAGGAGGCTCCTCATGACCAAGATCCGTCCGCTACAGGACCGCATCATCGTGAAGCGCGTGCAGGAGGAGGAGAAGACCAAGGGTGGGATCATCATCCCCGACACCGCCAAGGAGAAGCCGATCGAGGGCAAGGTGCTCGCCGTCGGCAACGGCAAGGTGCAGGAGGACGGGAAGGTCCGGCCTCTCGACGTGAAGGCCGGCGACCGCGTGCTCTTCTCCAAGTACGCCGGGACCGAAATCAAGATCGAGGGCGAGGAGCACCTGATCATGCGCGAGGACGACATCCTCGGCGTGATCGAGGGCTAGACGCGCCCACGAACCCATCCGAACGGAGCGATACGAAATGGCTGCCAAAGAGATCCTCTTCGACCAGAAGGCCCGCGATTCGATCCTCCGGGGCGTCAACGCCCTGGCCGACGCGGTCAAGGTGACCCTCGGGCCCAAGGGCCGGAACGTGGTCATCGAGAAGAGCTTCGGCTCTCCCACCATCACCAAGGACGGCGTCACCGTCGCCAAGGAGATCGAGCTCGAGAACAAGTTCGAGAACATGGGGGCGCAGATGGTGAAGGAGGTCGCCTCCAAGACCTCCGACGTCGCCGGCGACGGCACCACCACCGCCACCGTGCTGGCCCAGGCCATCTACCGCGAGGGCTCGCGGCTGGTGGCGGCCGGGCACAACCCCATGGACATCAAGCGGGGCATCGACAAGGCGGTCGAGTCGGTGGTGGGCGAGCTGAAGAAGCTCTCCAAGCCCACCCACGATCAGAAGGAGATCGCCCAGGTCGGCATCGTCTCCGCCAACGGCGACACGACCATCGGCAACATCATCGCCGAGGCCATGCAGAAGGTGGGCAAGGAGGGCGTGATCACCGTCGAGGAGGCCAAGGGGCTCGAGACCACCCTCGAGGTGGTGGAGGGCATGCAGTTCGACCGCGGCTACCTCTCCCCCTACTTCGTCACCGACGCGGAGCGGATGGAGGCGGCCCTCGAGGACGCGCACATCCTCATCCACGAGAAGAAGATCTCCAACATGAAGGACCTGCTCCCGCTGCTGGAGCAGATCGCCCGCTCGGGCAAGCCCCTGCTCATCGTGGCCGAGGAGGTCGAGGGCGAGGCGCTGGCCACCCTGGTGGTGAACAAGCTGCGCGGCACGCTGCACGTCTGCGCCGTCAAGGCCCCGGGCTTCGGCGACCGCCGCAAGGCCATGCTGGAGGACATCGCCATCCTCACCGGCGGCCGGATGATCGCCGAGGAGCTGGGCCTGAAGCTCGAGCAGGTCACCCTCAAGGACCTGGGCCGGGCCAAGCGGATCACCATCGACAAGGACAACACCACCATCGTCGACGGCAACGGCTCCAAGGCCGACATCGAGGCCCGCGTGAAGACCATCCGGGCCCAGATCGAGGAGACCACCAGCGACTACGACCGCGAGAAGCTGCAGGAGCGGCTGGCCAAGCTGGTCGGCGGCGTGGCGGTGATCAACGTCGGCGCGGCCACCGAGACCGAGATGAAGGAGAAGAAGGCCCGG